>NZ_JAKVBC010000012.1 GCF_022447245.1 Kordia sp.
TTTGCCACTTAATATTAAAAATGATGAAAACTTTTAAAACTAGAAAAATGTAATTCGATGCGTCCAAAGTTGAAACATTCGTTTCAATAACAAGCGAAATTTAAAAACAATTATGAATTAAAAATTATTAAAAATGAAAAATATATTTTTACTTCAGACCATCACTTTGGACATAAAAACATTCTAAAATTTTCAGAGCGTCCGTTTGCAGATGTTGATGAAATGGACGAAATATTGATCCAACGATGGAATGAAAAAGTACAACCCGAAGACGAAGTATATCATTTAGGAGATGTGGGACTTTCTTCTTCTGGTAAATTGAGAAAGATTTTAGATCGATTGAATGGTAAAATTTACCTCATCAATGGAAATCATGAGAAATCTGCACAAGCCTGCCACTCACGATTTGAATGGATTAAAGACTATTTTGAATTGGTTGTAAAAGATGACGAATTTGAACGCGGAGAACAACTAATCGTATTATTCCATTATGCGTTGAGGGAATGGAATGCTTCACATTGGGGAAGTTATCATTTATACGGACACTCACATGGAACATTGCCAGATATTGACGCTTATTTGTCTTTTGACATTGGTGTAGATTGTCACGACTTTTATCCGTTATCCTACGAAGAAGTCAAAGCAATCATGAAAACCAAGAATTGGAAACCTCCTTTTAAAAAAGGAAATCGATGATAAAAATAGAAACCTCCAAAATCATTTTTTGGAGGTTTTTTTTATTCGAATTTAATTAGTGTTTGAAGTTGGATCTCCGTTTCCGTTCACGTTACCCCACGATACTCCGTTGAAATTTGTTGCTGGAGAAAAATTATACCCTGCATTAGGATATGTTCCTAGAAAACCTGCGCTTTCATTCCCAATTCTATTATTAAAATTGTCAAAAATTTTACAAGTTTCATCCCACTCCCTTAAGCTTATCATAAATTCATTTCTAGGAGTATCCATACGAACTATTTCATTATTTGAAACGTATACCTGAGTTGCAGTTCCATCTGTCACATGACGAATAAGTCCAAAAAAGTTCACTGTTGTTCCCACATTTTCATCTGAAAAAACTTTGTTGTTTCTGACTGTCAATGCTACAATATTATTTTTAGAGTTAATCAATGCTGGATATGCTCCAGTTAAGTTATCATAACGTCCATAATTATCTGTAATATAAGATCTTTTCCATTCAATTGACTCTCTTTCTCCTTCATTTTCTGAATCGATATGAGTTAAATCGATATCCCAATCAGGTACATTTAATTCTATATTAGCATTGTAAAAGCTATTCCCTATAACTTTAAAATTAGTAGCCGTATCTTGAAATCTCAGGTATGTATCATAAAATTGGTTGCCTCTGATTTCCACACCGTCTGTATAAGCAGCAATCAAGATAGTACCTGAATCAATATTAAAGTTCCCAGAGTTTCGATATTCACAATTGATCATTTTACCGTGCATGTTCCTAAAATTAGGCTGCGTTAATGGACTTGCATTTCTAAAGTTTACACCTCCTGAAGGTTCTGGTCCTATAACGCCACCCATTTTAGCAAGTAATTCTGCTTCACTAGCACTATCAAACTTACAGTTGTAGTATTGAATTCCACTTGCAGAACCTTTGACCAATCTACGAGAAGCATAACGAATCGTACAATTATCAAAAATAAAGCGATGTGCTGCATCCGAAATATAATCTTCATCTATAATATCAATTACATCACCATCATCTCCATATACCCACTCAAAAACTGAATTGGTCATCGTAATTTTTGTTTTTCTTGGAGCTACAATCGTATCTGGATGATTGATATTATAATACAAAGCACGTGCAATTCCTACACCTACATTAATAGAATCATTTTGTCCACCACCAATTTCAGAGATATATAAATTATCACCATATACAACGCTACCATCTCTAACAAACACTTGTATTCCTGTAGCTCTGTAACTACTATTAATATTTAACAAATTTGAAATAGTAATATCTTTAAAAGTTACTGCATCAATATTATCAACTCGAATAGCATTTGCCATCTTCTGCTGACCATTAATAGTAATTACCTTGATTGTCAAAGTGTCTAAATTCAAAAATTGAAATATTTCAACATCAATATGCTGAGTCGTAGTATTTGTAATTAAGCTTCCATAACCAAGTAAAGTAAAATCTCCTGTTCTATCTACAAGAACTCGTTGATCTGTTGCCATTAAATATTCTTGAGATAATGTCACATGATTTGCATTTTGACACGCTGCATTGATTGCCGCATAATCATCTACAGAAAGATCTCCTTTAGCTCCATACCATTCTGGATAAAATGTATCATATACAAACGTACTAGATAATAGTATGGAAGTTTCAAAAATTTGAACTAATGGCGCTTCAATTTTGGTATTATTTCCTCGTAAAGTACCATTTGAAAGTGTACCACCTTCAAATTGAAGTGTCACGTTTACAGGCATATTTACTGTAATTCCTCCTAAGTCAAAATCAGAACGAATCACCCATACAATATTAGGAGAGAAAGAAGCTGCCTCCGACCAATCAAAATTAGATGGAAGGACTGCATACTCATTCGTTACAGATTCCATTTTGTGTGTCATTGTTGCATTTGCCAATACGCTATTAAAGCATAAAAAACTAAACGCTAACAATAAAAATTTAAGTGTTTTTTTCATCATTTTTATATTTTATTTTTATCTCTTACAAAGATAATTTATCGCTTTCGTGTGATGAAAAATTTGGCATCAAACACGCTGCAACTACAGGAAACACAGGGACTCTTGCATTTTCAAGTTTTTTTTGACGCTTGAAAATCGATCAAATAAAATGTGATTTTTGCACCTATTTTTTAATCAGATAGTTTTCATATACTTGAGTACATTAAAACTTTATTATGATAAAAAAATATTTACTCTAGCAGTACTACTTTTCTTTTACTACTATTCAAGCACAAGAATTCAAAGTTCAAAATTACGTACTTGAAAAAGCAGAAGATTATGCTAAGTATGAACAAGATGTCGTTGCGGCAACAAAATGGCTTATTGAAACACCTATCAATACTGAAGCAGATAAACGTGCAAAAGGAAATGCATTTTTACTTAAATGGTTTGAAGGAACGCCAAGTATTACATTTAATATTAATGCAGACATTGTTACATTTATAGAAGAATCGCCTGAATCATTTATGATTTACTTAGCTGGTTGGGCTTCTTATTGTATTGAAAACAATGATTATAAAAACGAGTTGCAAGGAAATATTCGTGGAATAGAAAGTGTGATTGCATTTTATAATGCCAACAAAAAGACGACAGGAAAAATAAAGACTATAGAGCGTTATAAAAAATTAAAGAAAAAAGGAAAGCTAGAAAAGCACTTACAGTCAAAACTATAGCATCCTAAAAAAACTCTTTATATTGTAAGACCCGAAAATCAAATGTTGTGAATTTCGGGTTTTCTTTTTTGTGTTTTTTATACAGAGGAATGCTTCCTATAGCACGATTGGCTGCTCCTGAAGAAGAAGTCAAAGAAACAGTTTTGATCCATCTAGATTGCATTTCGACTCCGCTCAATGCAAATTCTGAATTATATTTATTTTCTACTAAATTTAAATCAAATTGATGAATTCTAGGTACAGTATTAGAAACCACTTCTAGTTTTAAATTGTATCGTTTGATATGTTTACGAAAAAAGTATTCTGGTCCGTTTTTAGAATTTCCTCCAATAAAGAGAATGGTATGAATGCTCGGGTATTGCTGTAAATATCCAATAAGATTTCGCAATTGTATGTTTTCCATACCCAAGTCGGAAGCATCAATTTTTTGGCGTTCGCAACTATCTACAATATCACACACGCCAATTTTATGTTGTATGAAGAATTCTTTTCGCTGATCAATTGCTTCTTGCGAATTGTCATACCGCAACTTCAAATTGTATATTTTATCAATAAATAACCACAACGAATTGTAATAACTTCCGTAACAGAAATTGACATCTTTTTCGAGTAATTCTCCCATAGAAAAACGTGGTGGCGGTAAGGTGCCTACCATTAATTTTTCTGTATCAGGTTGAATAAAAGGTTTGTATGGATGTTTATGAAAAAACATATCCTAGCGCGTAAACACTAATTCATTACCATTAGATAGTTCTTCACTAAAGCCATATCCTTCTAGGTTAAATCCTTTTAAATCATCAATAGTTTTGGCATCAGTGTCAATAATGTAACGTGTCATGTATCCTCTAGCTAATTTCGCATACGTCATAATGGTTTTGTTTTCGCCGTTCTTGTAATCCTTAAAAATTGGCGTAATTACATGTACTTTGAGTGCTTTTTCATCTACGGCTTTGTAATATTCGTTACTAGCTAAGTTTACAAACAATTCACCATCTTCCAATTCATTATTTAGTTGCGTGGTGATTTTCTTTTTCCAAAATTCATATAAGTTTTTGTTTTTTCCGACAGGAAGTTTGGTTCCCATTTCCAAACGGTACGGTTGCATTAAGTCTAATGGTTTTAGCAATCCGTATTGTCCTGATAAAATTCTCAACGTACCTTGTAGTGTATCAATTTTATCTTCAGGAAGCGAAAACGCATCTAAACCTTGAAAAACAGCTCCGCTAAATGTATAGATACTTGGTCGCGAATTTTCTGGTGTAAATGGCAATGCCCATTCCTGATTTCGTTGGTAATTTAAATCTGCCAAAGCATCAGAAATATGCATCAATTTTGATAAACTTGTTCGAGATTTTTTCTTTAAAATTTTACTCAAACGCTCTGCTTCTTTTAAAAAACAAGCTTCTGTATATTTTTCTGTTGGAATACTACTTTCTAAGTCTAGGGACTTTGCTGGTGAGATAACAATCTTCATTTTATCTTTTTCGTTTTTAGGATGTTAAATTTACACTTTTTCTGTGATTATTGCTCCGTTTATAAAAGCAAAATTATAATCGCCTTTTATATAAAAATCAGCTGGATAAGCTTCTTCTGAGGTTGGATACCATTTTTTCTTTGTGTTATTGACAAGAATGAACAATCCTTCTGCATTCCCAAGTGCACAGAATCGTTCAAAGTTACCATCGTACACTTCAATTGGTCGCATCTCATATAACTGATGATAGATGGCTTCATTATCAGTAGATACAATTGCAATTTCGCTTATATTCAAGATATCTGCAGTCGAAAAAAGATGCGTATTGATTATGTCCAAATCTTTTCTTGCTATAAATTCGACAATATTTCCATCTTTATCATAAAAATATAAGGCTTCAGCATTCCAATTAGAGAAATCTGCAATAGCTTCACCTTCGCACAATAAAATATTGGTACGCTTTTGAATCCATTGCAATGCTTGTTGAATTTTATACGAAGAAATATTAATAGCAAAATGTGCAGGATGTATGCGTTCTGATTTTACAAAACTTAAAGAAGAAACGCCCATTTTTACAGTAAATTTTTCCGCATCTGAAGCTACCAAAGGCAATTCAAGCACTTGTGTGTAGAAATGCTTTTGTGCTTCTAAATTCGTTGTAAAAAGAGTTAATTCGCTAATTTTCATAGGTTAAAATTACGGTTTTTGACGTGTTTTTTAGCGTGATTTAAAAAGTTATATTTTATATTAAAATAAGCTTTGTTTATGTTGACTTCTAAAGAGATCTCATAATCTAAAAACATTAACTCTTGAATTTCACAACTTTGTCAATTTGTTTACACTAAGCTTACCGAAGCCATAATTTAGTATTCAAAATTACCACATTAGCTTATTAAAAGCTTCTCAACTTCATAAAAAATACTATCTTGCGCGCCTAAAATTTAGACAGATGAAACTATTCAAATCCGTTGATAAAGTATTGGCTCGTATGGGAAGTTCAAAAGCAACTGACCGAGCTTATAATGAGCCTTTAACTGCTGAAAAAATAAAACAAATTCCAGGTGAGCAACTTGCTGCTTCTGAAGCTGGTGGAATGTGGGCTGGAATTCAAGAATTGAATGGTTATGTGTTTATGGAATTGATCGTTTTAGATACCACTAAGATTAAAACCTTTAAAGGAGTTAGTTTAACGTTTTTAGGTGATACTGAATTGACTTTAGAATCTGACAACAAAGAAGTAAACTCTGAATTCTCTGATCTTTTCAATCGTTGGTTGACTCAGATTAGTTTTGAAATCTCGAAGAAAGATTTGAATTATATCAAACGAAAAAAATACAATCAAATTCAACTTGATTTTAAGAAGAAATCCTTGATGTTTGAGGTAAAAAAGTGATTTTAACTTCGCTCACAATCTACTTTTTTAGATTGCAAGAATCTCTTAGACAACTTAGTTAAATTGTTTTCGCTACAGTAAAACACCGCTATATTATTATCCGAAAAACCAATACCAAGCACCCAAAAACATTACATATCTATGTGCTTGGCATAGTTACGCCATTTCTCAACACAATCTGTGATATCTTGTGGTACTTCCGAGTTAAAACTCATCTTCTCTCCTGTGGTTGGATGAATAAAACCAAGTGTTTTTGCATGCAATGCCTGTCGTGGTAAAATCTTGAAGCAATTTTCTACGAATTGTTTGTATTTTGAAAAGGTAGTTCCTTTTAATATACGTTCGCCTCCATAGCGTTCATCATTGAAAAGTGTATGACCAATATGTTTCATGTGAACACGAATTTGATGTGTACGACCAGTTTCTAGTTGACATGAAATTAAAGTTACATAACCAAATCGTTCAATGACTTTGTAATGTGTTACAGCTGGTTTTCCTTTCTCGGCATCATCGCCTATATATACCGTATTTTGCAGTCTGTTTTTTGGATGACGACCAATATTCCCTTCTACCGTACCTTCATCTTCTTCCACATTTCCCCAAACAAGTGCATAATAGATTCGTTCCGAAGTTTTATCAAAGAACTGCTTTGCCAAATGCGTCATTGCTTCTTCTGTTTTCGCAACTACCAAAAGTCCACTCGTATCTTTATCAATTCTGTGGACCAAGCCTGGACGTTCATTTGAGTTCTTTGGAAGATTGTCAAAATGATATATGAGTGCATTAATCAAGGTTCCTGAGTAGTTTCCATGACCTGGATGTACTACCATTCCTGCAGGTTTGTTTACAACTAATAAATCATCATCTTCATAGACTACATCAATCGGAATGTTTTCTCCTACCAATAAATTCTCGTATGGTGGATATGCAAATAAAACCTTAATAACATCGTTTCCTTTGACTTTGTAATTAGATTTTACAGGTTTATCATTTACATAAATATTGCCATCTTTGGCAGCTTGCTGAATCTTATTTCGCGTAGCACCTTCTATAAAATTCATCAAATACTTATCTACACGTAAAGGTTGTTGTCCCTTTTCGGCAGTAAAAGAATAGTGTTCGTATAAGTCTTCGGATTCTTCTTGTGGTTGTGGAAAATTATTCTCCTGCATCGTTATCGTTTTCATCAGTACTACTTTGATCTGGTCTTTTTCCATTTCCAAGTATCAATTCTATTTTCGACATTTTTGGAAGTCTATCATTAGGCTTAATGTCTTTACCTTTGTATTTCATTCCCAAAACCATGTCTTTTCCAATATTATCTTTGTAGGTAACTTTTTCTACTTTAAATCCAACAGCCTTCAAGGTAGATTCAGCAGTTCTTCTTGTAATTTGAATTACGTGCGGAACCGACACTTCTCTATACTTAGAAGGATTAATTTTTAAATAGATTTTACGTCCTTCTTTTACTTTTTTTCCTGCTTTTGGATGCTGTTCAATAATAGAAAACGCAGGGTAATCAGGATTATAGTTAATCGTATCTTGTATGAAATAATTTAATTCATTCTCTTCTAGTTTAGCCTTGGCATCTTCAAAAGAAAGCTTCGCCAAATCAGGAACGGTTTTAAATTCTCCATGATTAGTTGAAACATTTAACCATTTTGTGATTAGAAAAACCAAAATGATAATAATTACAACAGCAATTCCTAGTTGTTTTAAAATTACTTTCATTAATGGAACTCGCTCAAAAAAGACTTTGATTGCTCCTAGAAGCTTTTTTAAAAAATTCATCTCTACTACGTTTTTATGGGACAAATATACATACTATTATTACTAATATTCTACTTTGATTTGTCCTCAAATACATTTACTTTCGTTTTTATAACGTTTATTTGAGTTATTTCTTATAAAAATGAAGAAAAATATAGCGATCATTATGGGCGGTTATTCCAGTGAATACGCCATTTCATTAAAAACTGGAAATGTTGTGTACACACATTTAAATAAAACACTGTACAATCCATATAAAGTACATATTTTTCGAGAAAAATGGGTATGTGTTACTACTGATAACAAAGAATTCCCAATAGATAAAAATGATTTTTCTCTAATTATTGACGGCACCAAAATTACTTTTGATTGTGTTTTTAATGCTATTCATGGAACGCCAGGCGAAGATGGATATATGCAAGGATATTTGGAACTTTTAGGAATTCCGCACACGAGTTGTGGAATGTACCAAGCTGCCTTGACTTTTAATAAACGTGATTTATTGTCTACTTTGAAACCCTACGGAATCAAATGTGCCACTTCCTATTATTTGAATACTGGTGATACTGTTGATGAAACTGCGATTGTTGATACAGTTGGCTTGCCTTGTTTTGTAAAAGCAAATAAAGCTGGAAGTAGTTTTGGAGTTTCTAAAGTACATGAAATTTCAATGTTACAAAATGCAATTGATGTCGCTTTTAAGGAAGATGATGAAATTATTATTGAATCATTTTTGGATGGTGTAGAAGTTTCTGTTGGTGTTATTAATTATAGAGGAACTGTTACTGTATTGCCTGTTACAGAGATTGTTTCTGAAAATGATTTCTTTGATTATGAAGCTAAGTATTTAGGACAATCACAAGAAATTACACCTGCTCGAATTTCTCCGGAACTCACAGAGAAAGTCTCTAAAGTAGCGAAAAGCATTTATAAAATTCTAAAAATGGAAGGCTTTTCGCGAAGTGAATTTATTTTTAAAGATGACGAACCTTATTTGTTAGAAGTAAATACAGTTCCTGGAATGACCGAAGAAAGTATTTTACCGCAGCAAGCCATAGAAGCTGGAATTTCTCTTGAAGATTTATTTGGTAATGCTGTTGCGCTGGCTTTAGCTAAAAAGTAGTACCTTGTCATTGTTTTTACACAGATCTATATAAAATGAAACGAGCTATTTTCCCAGGATCTTTTGATCCCATTACGTTAGGACATTACGATATTATAAAACGCGGCATCACATTATTTGATGAGGTTATTGTTGCTATTGGTGTCAATTCTGCAAAGAAGTATATGTTTACGTTGGAGCAGCGAAAGAAATTTATTGAAGATTCTTTTGAGGATGAACCGAAAGTGAAAGTAGTTACCTATGAAGGTTTAACTGTAGATTTTTGCCTAAAACACAATGTAGATTTTATTTTACGTGGATTGCGAAATCCTGCTGATTTTGAGTTTGAGAAAGCCATTGCGCATACCAATCGTGATTTAGCTCCGATAGAAACTATTTTTTTACTAACTGCTGCTAGCACTTCTTATATTTCATCTTCTATTGTTCGTGAAGTTATTCGCCACAATGGAGACTATACATTGTTAGTTCCAGATACCGTTCGTGTTTAACTGGAAGCGACTTCAGATATTTTTGCGTAAAATTCTTCTGTGACGAATGGTTTTGAAATATAATCGTTCATTCCTGCAGATTTTATTTTCTCTGCGGTATCTTCTAAAGTAGTTGCTGTTAAAGCAACAATTGGAATTTTTGAATTGAATCGTCGTATTTCTCGTGTCGTTGCATATCCGTCCATTTCAGGCATGTGAATATCCATCAGTATCACATCAAATATCTCTTCTTGTAGTTTTTTAATTGCATCAAAGCCATTATTTGTAATCCTACAAACGGCTTCCTTTTTGGTAAGTATTTTTTGTGTTAGTAATTGATTGATTTTATTGTCATCAACGATTAATATCTTGAGCCCTTTTAAAATATCATGATTTTCTTTCTTCTCAATTTCTGGTTCCGCAAAGTCTTTTTTCAATGTTAAATAGAAATAAAATATAGAACCTTTTCCCTCTTCACTTTCAATTTTTATATCACTATCCAAAATCGTTAATAGTTTTTTTACGATTGCCAATCCTAATCCCGTACCACCATATTTACGATTTACTTGCATGGATTCTTGTGAAAAGTCATCAAAAATTATTTTTTGTTTTTCTTTGGAAACTCCTATTCCATTATCAACTACACTGAAAAACAATTCCATAGCATCGCTCGTTTCCTTTACGTTTTTTACTGAAATTGTAATGTCTCCGTTTTTTGTAAATTTTATAGCATTTCCAATGAGGTTGATGAGTATTTGAGATATTTTTAAAGAATCTCCTTTTACTTTTTTAGGAATGCTTTCATCTAAAGTGATGACTATCTTATTTCCGTTATCGTTAATCGAAGTCCGCAAGGAATCAACAATATCACTAATTAAAGTTCTTAAATCAAATGAAACAGATTCAATTTCTATTTTTTTAGCATCAATTTTATTGATATGTAATACATTATTAATCAAAGCTAATAGGTGTTTTCCTGAAAAGTTTAATGATGTTAAATACTCTTCTTGATCTACCCTAGGATTTTCTTTTAATAGAATATCTGACAATCCAATAACTGCATACAATGGAGTTCGTAACTCATGCGATATTATAGAAAAAAAGTTTGCTTTGATCTGAGAAGCTTGCTCCGTTTTTTGTTTTGCTAAAGCAAGTTCATTTTTCTTTTTATACAACTGATATACTATGATAAGTACTGAAATCAATAATGCGATGATGACGAATGTTAGTATTTTAAATTTTTGAATGGTTCGTGCCTGTTGTTTTTTTTCGTTTTCAACAATAGACATTTTTTCCTCCCCTTCTTGTATTTTATAGACTAACTTTAAGCGTTCAGCAGTGGTATTTTTTTCCACTTCATAACTCTTCTTTTCATAAAATATATGTTGTAAAAGAGCGTCATTAGCTTTGACTAAATCATTTTGTTCATTATGAATATTATAGTATATCTCGTATGATTTTGAATTCAAATCATAATATTCTTCTTCATCATTTATACGAACTGCTCTTTGTAAACTTTCAATAGCTTCTTTATATCGCTTTTGTCTATAAAATGCTTTTCCCAATAGTAAATGACCGTATGCTAAATTACGTTTGCGTTGTGGAATTTGTTTACTTATTTCAATACTTTTATTAAAAAAGGAAATGGCTTTTTCTTCATTATGTTGATCTAAATATACCCTACCAGTATTGAATAATGGGTCTGCTGCTACAGTAATATCATTTTTCAAATCAGCTATGGCTAATGCTCTTTCAAACAGTTGTAAAGCCGCCGAATATTCTTTTTTGTAGTAATGAAGAATTCCCAAATTATTGAGTGTTCTCCCTAACTGAATTGAGTCGCTTATTTTGGCTTGAATTTTAGACGCTTTGAGCATGTATTCATACGCCTTATCTCTTTCTAATAATCTTGCATAGGTAACACCAAGCGTATTATATCCTCTAGCTATTAAGGAATCATTTTGTAGTTCTTTGGCATTTTTTAGGGCAATGAGAGCATAATCGAGAGAAGCGGACAGTTGATATTTTTCACCTAAAGTAAAAGATTTTTCTAATAATAAAACACTACTATCTCTCAGCTTTTTTTTATCAGTTTGTGCTGAGGCAGCCACGGTAAAAAGCAAAAACAAAGTCCAAAATACTGATATTTTATTCAGATAGTTCCATTTCATGTTGACTCAATTAAATAAATGATACTCAGCAAAAAACTACTAAGAGTTGTTAAACTACATATATTTCTGAATCAAAGCAAATAATTGTGGAGCTTCAAAAGGTTTAATAATCATATCATTCATTCCCGAATTTACAATTTTTGGCAAGCTATCATCCAAAGAAACTGCCGTAAAAGCTATAATTGGCACTTTTTTATTGAATTTTCTAATGACTGTTGTTGCTTCGTAACCGTCCATTTCTGGCATGTGAATATCCATCAAAATTAAATCGTAATAATTGTTCTTTACAGCTTCTATTGCTTCTGCTCCACTCGCAACAATATCAGCAGTGATCTTTTTAGTAGAAAGAATCTTTTGTGTCAACATCTGGTTGATTTTATTATCATCAACTACCAACATTTTTAGATGACTAAAGTCTATATCATCAATATGAATTTCGATATTTGAATCAATATTTTCAGTTGCTTTTGGGAAACGAATGTCAAATGTAAATGTAGTCCCTACATTTTCTTTACTTTGTAAATGAATGTCACTGTTATAAACTTCTAAAAGCTTTTTTACAATGGACAATCCTAAACCAGAACCTTGATATTCTTCATTAACCGCATCATGATTTTGCGAAAACATTTCAAACACCTTTTCTTGTTTTTCTTTCGGAATTCCGATTCCAGTATCTTGCACACAAAAATGTAATTGTACATCTTCCTCTGTTTCGTCAACTTTTTCAACACTTAAACGAATAGTTCCTTTTTTCGTAAACTTAATGGCATTACTAATAAGGTTGATGAGTATTTGAGAAATTTTCAAACTATCACCTACTAATAATTCTGGAATTTCAGTATCATACGCGATATTAAGTTCGTTTTCACGATCTTTTATCAACAAGTCAAATGATTTAATGATATTGTCAATATTTGCCTTTAAGTTAAATGTAGAAGCACCAATAGTAATGGTATTATCTTCCAATTTATTTGCTTGTAGAATATTATTTACTAATGAAAGCAAATGATCACCCGAAAATTTTAGCGACTTCAAATATTGCTGTTGTGAATCTCTTGGATTTTCCTCCAACAACAAATGTGTAATTCCAGTAACCGCATACAAAGGTGTTCGCAATTCATGACTCATTATGGAGAAAAAGTTTGACTTCGTTTTTGAAGTCATTTCTGCTTTCAACTTTGCTTCTTCTAATTTATTGTACTTGATCCTTAAAAGCTTGTTACTTTTTATCTTTTTATAAATAGCTTTGATGATCAATGCACCTAAGAAAAGGCAGCCCAAAAGCAACAAGACAATAATGACTATTACTACTTTAAATCGGTTAACAATAATGCTTTTTTGGTAGTTTTTTTCTTCTAAAACATCGAGCTTAATTTGATCTTTACTTAAACTATAATTTGTTAACAATTCTTCTTCTAAACTATTTAGATCTTTATCTAACCCTTTTTTTAAGTTCTTTTGATAACTCAATAAGGCTTCTTTTTCTTTATCAATTTCACCTTTAACCTTATAGATTTCAGCTAATATTTTGTACGAAGTTGCTAGATCGTTTACATGTACATATTCGTTTAAAATATGTTTTTCTAGAAATTTTTGGGCATTATCAAAATCATCCAGGTGATAATACGCATCTCCTTTGGTAAACTCTAAATAGTTCATTCGAGCTGTAAAAAAGACTTTATCATCAGTAGAAGCTTTCACTCGTGCTTCCATCTCAGCAACTAACTTAAGTACGCTTCCATATCGCTTTTCCGCTTGTAGTACAGCTATCTTAGCCCAATCTAATAATAAAATATCTTCTACCTTTTGCGTAGTTTTAGCAATAGCATATCCTTTTTTTAAGTATTGATGACATTCTCTATATTTCTCTTGTTGTATCATCATCCGAACTAAGTCATGATATACCAATGATATCTTGTGTTTGTTACCAAGTTGTTTAAGAAGTTTTAGAGATTTTTCATAGTATTTTTCAGCCTTAGCCAAATATTTCATTCGTTTATACGTAAAAGCCAACGTGTAATAAGAATTAGCCAATGCAATATCATCTTCATTATTTGTTGAGTGTTGTATGGCGATATAATTATATGAAAGTGCTTTCCCAAAACTAAAATCGCGCGCCAAATGAAATGCTGTATTATTCAATGCAAAGATGCTATCTGTGGATACTTCTTGAGCGTTCAATTGAATACAAGTAAACATATAAATGACAATATTTAGTATACAATTTTTATTCACTTGTTTTGTGTATTACGTAATCTATTTTATCGTACAACATTTCAGGCTCAAAAGGCTTACTGATGACACCACTGATTTTTGTATCAACTACTTTTGAATAGGCATCCGAAATTTCCATGGCTGTCAATAGAATGATCGGAATATTGTTATTGTTTTCTCTAATTTTCTGAATAGTTTCCAAACCGTTTAGTTTCGGCATAAACATGTCCATTAGAATGAGATCAAAATCTTGTTTTTCTATAATATCAAGTGCAGAAAACCCACTTAGCACAACTTTAGTATTTATTTGTTGACGTTCCAAAATCTTTTGTGTCAACAGTCCATTTACAGCATTATCGTCTACAATTAAAATACTCAAGCCTTCAAAATTGTACGTTTTATTTTCAAATACAATTTCATCTTCTGTTTCAGATACCGAAACTTTTTTCAATTCCAGTTCGAAATAAAATTCTGTCCCTCTATCTAAAACACTTCGCAAATGGAGTTTTGACTTTAATACTTTTAATAGATTATTTACCGTTGTTAATCCCAAACCTAAGTCTATATATCCATTGTTTTCGCTCAATACAATTCCTTTTTCAAGATTTTCGAAAACAACATGCTTTTTTTGTTGTGGAATGCCCAAACCATTGTCTTTTACAGAAAATTTTAATCGAATGGTTTCATTGGTTTCTCCTATTTGACTAATTTTTAATCGAATATTAGATTCCATATTATAACGAACCGCATTGTCTAGTAGATTGAATAAGATTTGAGAAATTTTTAAACTATCACCAAGTAATTGCGTTGGGATACTTTCGTCTATTTTGACATCAATGTTATTGCGGTTTTCTTTTACCAGAAAGTTGACTGAAGTAATGACATTTTTTACATTTTTTTGCAAGTCAATATTTTCTTCTATAGCTTCCATTTTACTGGCTTCAATCTTATTCATTTGAAGAATATTATTGATAATAGCTAATAAATGTTCTCCTGAAAATTTTAACGATTTTAAATACCGTTCTTGAAATTTTTCTGGTTTTTCTAACAACAATAAATTGGTCATTCCAATGATAGCATACAGAGGTGTACGCAACTCATGACTGATTAAGGAAAAGAAGTTTGCACGAATTTTGGATACATTTTCGATTTGCTTTTTTGCTTCAATCAACTGCCTATTTTGTCCACTTAACAATGCATTTGTTCGAACTCTTGCGCGTTGATTCAGATAAAAAACACCTGTTAACAATACCAAAATCACCAAGATCACAACAAAAATGGTTGTCAACTTTTGATAATTTTCAATATAAATTTCTTTTGTTTCTTGATCTTTCTCAATAGTCTCTAAACGATCTTCATATTCATCAATTCCGTACTTCAAAACAATTTCTGAAAGCAACTCTTCTTTTTTGTGCAAATTGTACAACTCGTAAGATTCAATATGTTTTGTTAGCGCTGCCAGTTCTTCTTCCATTTGTCCTTGCTTGGCATAGATTTCAGCTAAATCTTTATGAGTTAATGCTAGTAATTCCAAGTGTTGTTTATTAGATACATCACTCATGGAAATTACTTCTTTGTAATGCGCTTCAGCCTCACTTGTTTTTTCTTGCCCAAATAAAGCTTGTCCAATAAAATAATGAGCTGTTGGTAGGATTCTAGATTCTGAAAGATTGTTTGTGTTTGTTGTACAAAATGCAATTACTTTATTAAAACAATCTTCTGCTTTTTCGAATTCTTTTTGACTTAAATAAAGTTGTCCAATATTATATTTTGGATAGACAGAACTAACATCATTTGGAAACTTTTTTGAGAGTTCTAAACTAAGTCGTAACTGTTCCTCTGCTTTTTCTGGCTGATCATTTCTAAATAGATAATAACCTATGTTATTATATATTTTCATCAACCCTTTTTCATTGTTTGTACGCTTGTAATACGATGCTGCATTTTTATAGTTTTCAATTGCTAAATCACCCAAACTCATTCGAATATAGACAATCCCAAATGTTCGATAACTTTCAGCTATTAAACTGTCGTTTGCAACAAGTGTTGCTTGTTTTAACGCACGTTCACTATATGTAATTGCTTTGCTGAATTTTCGCTTAACGGAAAGTTCTTTTGCTGCTATTTGAAGTTTGATGATGCTATCCTTACTTATGCTTTGGGTGCTCTCAGTCTGTCCATGCATTGTTGAAGCAAAGACAATAAGCAGTAATAACACTCGTATGGTAGTCATGTTTTAGTAAGTAGGCTATAATCAGGGCAAAAGATACAAAATTTAGCTATCTTTTTTACTTTTTAGTGGTACTTACATAAGATTATTTTTGTAAATCCATCATTACATAATATCTTGGATCATCAACTGCATCTTCAATCACATTTGCTAATTTAGGTGAAGCTTTTATCATTAGGGCTTTACAGTCTTCACTTAAATGTTTGATGCGTAATTGTTTTCCAGCTGCTTCATATTTTTGTGTTAAGTTAAAAATAGCTTCCAATGCAGAATGATCTGAAACTCTCGATTCCATAAAATCAATCACCACTATATCCGGATCATTTTTTACATCAAATTTACTATTGAATGCTTGGATACTTCCAAAGAATAATGGTCCAAAAATCTCGTATACTTTTGTTCCATCTTCCAAAACTTTTTTACGTGCACGAATACGTTTAGCGTTTTCCCAAGAAAATACCAAGGCAGAAATAATCACACCTGCAATAACAGCTACGGCTAAATCTTTCCAAACCGTAATTAATGAAACCGCAATTAATACAATAGCATCACTAATAGGTATTTTATTCAAAATTCTAAAACTACTCCAAGCAAACGTTCCAATTACTACCATAAACATTACGCCTACTAATGCTGCAATAGGAACTTGTTCTATCAGTCCAGAAGCAAAAAGAATAAAACACAATAAAGCAACAGCCGCTACAATTCCAGAAAGTCTTCCACGTCCACCACCTTTTATATTGATAATTGATTGTCCAATCATAGCACAACCTCCCATTCCTCCAAAAAGTCCATTTAAAATATTAGCGCCACCTTGTGCCAAACATTCGCGGTTTCCATATCCACGTGTTTCGGTCAATTCGTCCACTAAGTTTAAGGTCATTAATGATTCTATCAATCCAATCGCTGCTAATATAAACGCGTAAGGCATCATAATCCATAAGTTACTCCATGACCACAATTCAGCAGAAAATATGCCTGATTGAAATGTTGGCAAACCTCCCTTTAGTCCTGTAGACTCTCCATTACTACCTTCAACAATAAAGGATTTTACGGTAGCTACATCGTCAATATTCCCTAAAATCACAATCGCAGAAACCACAATAATAGCAATTAAAGCTTCTGGCAATTTCTTTGTTAATTTTGGCAATCCCCACATGATTAACATGGTCAATCCAACCAAACCAAGCATAAGTAAAAAACTAGTATTATTGAATAATGAATTCAACCATTCTCCCGTATTTGACCAAAAAGAAATTTCCTCAGGTGCTATAGTTGGAAACATTTCTAGTTGCGACATAAAAATTACAATCGCCAGACCATTCACAAATCCCATCATCACAGGATGCGGAATCAAACGAACAAATTTTCCAAGTTTAAAAGCGCCGGCTGCTGCTTGAATCACACCAACCATCAATAAGGTAATGAATAAAAACATCAATCCTTGATCTTCAATTCCAGTTTCCAAACCTAATTCATTTCCTTTTGCTACCAAAGCAACCATTACAACTGCCATAGCTCCTGTAGCTCCAGAAATCATTCCCGGTCGTCCACCGAAAATTGCCGTGATCAATCCCATCATAAAAGCTCCATACAAACCAACCATTGGCGGAACACCTGCCACAAAGGCAAAGGCAACAGCTTCAGGCACTAAAGCCAAAGCAACCGTCAATCCACTTAAAATATCATTCTTGGCATTTGCCGCACGTTTTCTAATAAACTCAGTCATACTAATTTGCTATTATGATTCTTCTAAAAATAAGAAGCGGCAAAAATACAGCTATTATTTTGTCCTGCAAGTTTTTAAGAATATCAAATAAGGAATCACAAGCTTTTCATAACAATTACAATATGTATTGTTGAATTTGTAAAGTTTTCTTTAAATGGAAATGATGCATCGCATTACAGAGGTATTTATTCTATTTTTTTACCTAAGTTTGAAAAGCCAAAAATCATTTTCATGAAAAAACTGCTATTCATTTTTTGTATTTCTATTTATATTTCATGCAATTCTGAAAAGAAAGAAATAAAAACTACCTACGATTTCACTACTATTTTTGAAAAATCAGGAGGAACACAAACACCAACCTATCCTGAAGTGATTACTTTTTATAAAAATTTAGCGGAACAATATGATGAAATTAATTTAGAAGCGATCGGAAATACAGATGCTGGTAAACCTTTGCATTTAGTTACCTTTAGCCCTGATGGCAAATTTGATTTTGATGCGATTCGAAACGAGAAGACCATTTTATTAGTCAATAATGGAATTCATCCAGGAGAAAGTGATGGAATTGATGCAACAATGATGCTAATGCGCGATTTGGCTAGCGGAAAAAAAGAAGCGCCTAAAAATGTAGTTATTGCAACGATTCCGGTGTATAATATTGGTGGAAGTTTGAACCGAAACTCAGGGACAAGAGCCAATCAAAATGGTCCAGAAGCGTATGGTTTTCGTGGAAATGCCCAAAATTATGACTTGAATCGTGATTTTATAAAGTCAGATACCCGAAACGCCAAAGCTTTTGCTGAAATTTTCCACAAAGTACAACCCGATGTTTTTGTAGATAATCATGTGAGTAATGGTGCCGATTACCAATATACTTTGACACACTTATTTACACAACATAACAAATTAGGTCATGAAGCAGGCGAATTTCTTCATAATACTATGATGCCCGATTTGGAAACTACATTGTTAAAAAATAATTGGGACATTACGCCATATGTAAATGTTTATGGACGTACGCCTGATAGTGGATTTTCTCAATTTATGGATTCACCGCGTTATTCTACGGGATACACTACCTTATTTAACACTTTAGGTTTAATGGTTGAAACCCACATGCTAAAGCCCTATAAACCGCGTGTAGAAGGAACTTATGCATTAATGGAAGCATTGATTGAAAACATAGAAACCAAACAGCACGCAAACATTAAATCCATTCGTAAAAAAACACACGAATCTTTTTTAAACTCCAAAACATATCCTGTGCAATGGACATTAGACCGCGATCAAAAGTCTGTGTTAAATTTTAAAGGGTATGAAGGTGCATTTGTGGAAAGTGAAGTCACTGGTCAAAAGCGATTGAAATATGACAAAACAAAACCTTTTACAAAAGAGGTTGATTATTTTAATTTTTTCAAGACCACCAAAGAAGTTGTTGTTCCAAAGGCATATGTAATTCCGCAAGGGTGGCACAACATCATAGAGCTTTTACAACTAAACAATGTTACCCTAAATACAATTCAAAACGATACTCTTATTGATGTAGAAGTCTACCATATCAAAGATTTTGAAACTTATACAAATCCGTTTGAAGGACATTATACACATTACAACACAGAAGTAACTAAGAACTTGCAAAAAATAGGTTTCAAACAAGGTGACTTCATCGTAAACACAGACCAAGTTGCATTCCGTTATTTGCTAGAAACACTAGAACCTGAAGCTGTTGACTCGTTTTTTAATTGGAATTTCTTTGATACTATTTTACAACAAAAAGAAGGTTTTTCTGCCTATGTATTTGAAGATGAAGCCAAAGAATTATTGGAAAAAAATCCTGATTGGAAGTCTGAGTTTGAAACATTAAAAGCTAGAGATAAAGAATTTGCAAAGAGTGCTTCACAGCAATTACGATGGATTTACAAAAAATCAAATCATTACGAAAAAGCACATTTACGCTATCCTATTTTTAGAATTCTTAAATAATTTGTTCTGTGTATATATTTTTTGATTTGTACACTGAACGGATCCGAAGTGTACAGATTAGAATAACAACTTTATATTTTCATAAGAATTTTCAAGTGCTATTTTAGCATCTGCATCATTTTTCCAAACAACTTCCATAATATCCTCTTCAAATTGAGGAAGTAGCTCACCATCATACGCAGTTTTCATTTGATACCAATGTGTGAGTTTTAAGCGATATTCACCATTTCGTCTGAAAATATGATAGGTTTGCATTAAAAAATCTGTAATCTCCAAATTTTTCACTCCTGTTTCTTCTTCCACTTCTCTAATGGCAGTTTCTTCAATTTTTTCACCTTTTTCGGTTTTTCCTTTTGGCAAATCCCACTTTCCATTTCTAAAAATAAACAAGGTTTCGCCTTTATCATTTTTCACCAAACCTCCCGCCGCTTCTACCAAAGGCAGCTTCGTACATAGTAAAGGAAGTAATTCTTCCCCATTATCGTCATAAAGTATCGCTTTATCTATTTTCCCAGCGTTCAATCTTCCTATAAGCCACTCTAAATCAACATCTTTTAATAAATAAATGTCGGAAATTTCACTCTTTTGAACTTCATTTGATAGAATAATAAGCTTCTCATTGATAAAAACTTTATACATTTGCATTATGATTTTTGATAAGAATACAGCTAAAAAGACTGCCGAATTATTGTTGCAAATTAACGCAATTAAATTACAACCACAAGAACCTTTTACATGGGCATCAGGTTGGAAATCGCCAATATACTGTGACAATAGAATTACTTTATCGTTCCCACCGATACGAAATTACCTGAGAGAACAGTTTGCAAAACACATTGATAAAGAATACGGAAAGCCTGATGTTATTGCTGGTGTGGCTACTGGCGCTATTGGAATTGGAATTTTAGTAGCTGAATATTTAGGAGTTCCTTTTGTGTATGTAAGACCAGAAGCTAAAAAGCACGGGCGACAAAATCAAATTGAAGGATTAATTCAAAAAGGACAAAATGTTGTCGTGGTAGAAGATTTGATTAGCACAGGAAAAAGTAGTTTAAATGCCGTTAAAGCATTAGATGCGGCTGAGGTAAATGTAAAAGGAATGGTTGCCATTTTTTCGTATAATTTTGATATTTCTAAAGAAAATTTTGAAAATGCTAGTGTCAATTTACATACCTTAAGCAACTACGAAAATCTTTTAGAACAAGCCTTAGACACCAATTATATTACTTCCGCAGAACTAGAGACCTTGCAAAATTGGCGAAAAGATCCTGCAAATTGGAATGCTAATTGATTAATTACTGAAATATAACAACAATGAACATAGAAAGCCCAAAAGTAAGCGTAAACAAATCTCCTCAAGAGCTTTACGATTTTTTGACGAATGTTGAAAATTTTGAAAAATTAATGCCTGAAAACATTAGTAAATTTGAAGTTTTAGCAGAAGGAAAATTCCTTTTTGCCCTAAAAGGAATGCCAGAAATTATATTAAAATTAAAAGAAAGCACACCAAATAGCAAAGTTGTTTTAGGTGCCGCTTCTGATAAATTACCTTTTACACTTATTGGAAACATTCAGGAAACTGGAGAAGGAAAAAGTGACGCACAATTAGTGTTTGAAGGGAAATTTAATCCAATGATGTCTATGATGATCAAAGGACCAATTAGCAAATTCGTGAATACACTCGCTGAGAATATGAGTAAATTATAATTTAATAAGATATAGTATCCTTTTAAAAGCTGAATGAGTGAAATCTTATTCAGCTTTTTTGTTTTATCAATTTTATATTTCTTTAGGATAAATTCGTTGCTAAGGTATCAGGATACATTCCCTTATTATAACGATGTTGTCATGATTCGTCTTTGCGAAACACAATCGTGAAAATATCATGCTTCAAAGAACGAATACGTAGTACGACAAACAAATTGCTACGTCTTTTTGCTTCTAGCAAAGACCTATCTAACATGTCTAAAAGCAAAGCAAGTCTAACTAATACATCAACTTAATTTCTTTCAAATCATAAGCTGCCACAATCTCATCTTCTAGGAGCACATTGAGTTTTCCATCTTCGGCAACACCCTGAATAAAGCCCATAAAAAACTCACCATTGATATTTTGAAAAGTAGAAGGTTTATTTTTTCTAAATAACAAAGATTCATATTCTAACTTAAGTGTTTCAAGAAAACGTTCTGTAATCAAAGCTGCATATTTTTTTAATTGTGTAGCAATATGAAACATCACTTCATCTAAGTCAAAATGAATTCCTGTAATTTCTTTTAAGGAAGAAGCGTTTAAATTTATATCAAAATCTGTCTGATTCACATTCAAGCCAATTCCGATAATAGCTGCTGTCATTTTGCTATTTTGTATGACATTTTCAATTAAAATTCCACATATTTTTTGATTCTCTGACAAAATGTCGTTTGGCCATTTAATCGCCAATTTAGGAATTTGAAAATGCTTTAATGCGTTATAAATTGCCAATGAAGTGGCCATACTGATGTAGAATTGTTCTTCATTTTCCAAACAAGAAACCTTTTTAAACACACTAAACGTAAGGTTTTTACCTTTTTCGGAAATCCACTTCGTCCCCATTTGACCTTTCCCAGAAGTTTGAGTTGCAGCAGTGACTATTGTAAAATCATCTAATTTTTCATCCAAACTAAGCTGTCGTAAGTAAGTGTTTGTTGAATCAATGGCATCAAGTTTGATTATTTTCATCGTATATTTAAAAAACTTTAGATATTCTTATGATAAAGGAGTTACAAATAACATTTAAAAGTAATACTTTTGTATAAAATATAAATAATTGAATGACAAAAACTAAGGTAAGCACTGATCAATTGATTACAGGCATCATAAAAGGGATAGAAGAAGTAAAAGGAAATGATATCACCATCTTAGACTTACGCGAAATAGACAATACAGTTTGTGACTACTTTATCATATGCAATGGTACCTCTAATACTCAAGTAAATGCCATTGTAGGTTCAGTTCAAAAAATGGTTAGTAAAGAACTTAAGGACAAACCTTGGCACATAGAAGGTGCAGAAAATGCTGAATGGGTACTAATGGATTATGTAAACGTGGTAGTACATGTATTCCAAAAGCACATACGAGAGTTTTATGACATCGAAGGACTTTGGGGAGATGCTAAAGTAACTTCTATTCAAGCAAATTATTAAAAATTACATTTTAATTTAATGGCAAGAGACAACAATAACATGACAAAAAAACCGAAGTTTAGTCCATATTGGATTTATGGTTTAATCGGAGTTTTTCTCCTTTTCTTAATACTTTCTAATGATTCTGGATCTGCTGATAAAGTAAGTTTTTCAAAATTTAAAGAACTTGTTCAGTACAATGATATTAAGAAAATTGAGGTTGTAACAAATACAAAAGAAGCGCGCATCTATTTAAAAGATGGCGCAGATGATAAAGATATTTACAAAGGAATTCTCAATAGAAGATCCGGTATTTTCATGATGGGTGATAATCCTGATTTTTCAATCAGATACTTAAACCTTGAAAATTTTGAAAATTTTCTAAACCAAGTAAAAGAAAAAGAGAAGTTAGACTTTGAAATTGCTTCCGATCAGCAAGACAATACCATTTCTAGCTTTATTTTTAGCATTTTACCCTTTGTATTAATCATTGGAGTTTGGATTTTCATTATGCGTAGAATGTCTGGTGGAGCCGCTGGCGGTGGAGGCGGACAGATATTCAATATTGGAAAATCGAAAGCAAAACTATTTGATGAAAAAACAGATATGAAAACATCGTTTAAAGATGTAGCTGGATTGGAAGGAGCAAAAGAAGAAGTACAAGAAATTGTTGACTTCTTAAAGAATCCTGAAAAATATACTTCTCTAGGTGGAAAAATTCCAAAAGGAGCTTTATTAGTAGGACCTCCAGGAACCGGTAAAACATTATTAGCAAAAGCAGTAGCTGGAGAAGCAAAGGTACCTTTTTTCTCCCTTTCAGGTTCTGATTTCGTAGAAATGTTTGTAGGAGTTGGTGCTTCGAGAGTACGTGACTTGTTTAAACAAGCCAAAGAAAAATCGCCTGCAATTATCTTTATTGATGAAATTGACGCAATTGGCCGTGCACGTGGAAAAAATAATTTTACAGGTTCTAACGACGAACGTGAAAATACATTAAACCAGTTATTAACTGAAATGGATGGTTTTGGTACCAATACAAACGTTATTGTAATGGCAGCAACCAACCGTGCAGACATTTTAGATAAAGCCTTGATGCGTGCTGGTCGTTTTGACAGACAGATTTATGTAGATTTACCAGACATTAGAGAGCGTAAAGAAATCTTTGAAGTACATTTAAAGCCACTTAAAAAAGCTGATAACTTAGATACTGACTTTTTATCAAAACAAACACCAGGTTTCTCTGGAGCAGATATCGCCAATGTTTGTAACGAAGCTGCTTTAATTGCTGCTAGAAAAGGAAAGAAAGCGGTTGAAAAGCAAGATTTCTTAGATGCTGTTGATAGAATTGTAGGTGGACTAGAGAAGAAAAATAAAATCATTACACCACAAGAAAAGAAAACAGTTGCCTTCCATGAAGCAGGACACGCTACAGTAAGTTGGTTATTGCAATATGCTGCTCCGTTGGTAAAAGTTACCATTGTCCCTAGAGGTCAGTCCTTAGGAGCTGCTTGGTATTTACCAGAAGAACGTATGTTGGTACGTACAGAACAAATGCTAGATGAAATGTGTGCTACTTTAGGAGGACGTGCTGCCGAAAAAGTAATATTTAACAAGATTTCTACTGGAGCGTTAAGCGATTTGGAAAAAGTAACCAAACAAGCCCGCGCCATGGTAACTGTATATGGTTTGAATGAAAAAATTGGAAACTTGACGTACTACGATTCAAGTGGCAACGACAACGGTTTCTCTAAACCATATAGTGAAGAAACCGCAAAGACCATAGACGAAGAAATCTCTAAAATTGTAGAAAATCAATACGATAGAGCACTTCAAATATTAGAGCAAAATAAAGATAAGTTAACAAAGCTTGCGGAATTACTTTTAGAAAAAGAAGTTATTTTTAAAGATGACTTGGAGGGAATTTTCGGCGAGAGACCGTTTTCAAAATCTGACAGTGCAGATGATTCAGAAGAGTAAATTCTGAACTCACGAAATATTTCTCTTTAAAAAGTCTCGAATTATCTTTAGTATAATTCGAGATTTTTTATCTTTACATTAATTTTTCCAAATCATAAATTACAATTGACTCTATGAGTCTTTTCAAAAAAATTTTCGGCTCCAAATCCAAACCTCAACAGGATACGAATCCTGCAGAAGAGCGCGGAAAATATATGCCACAAATTGAACTTCCTATTGACGAGCGTTTTACGATCAATTTTCGTAAAAACGGTGGGAAATTTCTATACTGTGACTCTTATACCGATGTATACGATAGCTTAGAAAGTATTCTTTTAGAAAACAACTGGGAAGAAAAAGATGTATTGTGTTTTGATAATGAACTACAAGAGCGATTTGACAATTTTGACATGAAATTTTCTCGCATTAACATGAATGCGAGCTTTTATTTGTCTGCTTGCGAATATTTAATTGCTGATAACGGTTCCATTTTAGTTTGTTCTAAACAAATTAAAGAAAAAAAGCTCAACGACTTACCTGACAATTTTGTCATTCTGGCTACAACAAGCCAATTGGTTACTACTATTGGTGAAGGATTACGCGGTATTAAAAATAAATACAAATCTAATATTCCAAGTAACATTACTACGATCAAGCATTTTCAAGTACAGCAAGAAAAGGACTTTTTATCGTATGGAAGTAGCTCAAAAAACTTATATTTGCTGCTCTTGGAAGACCTGTAGAATGAAAGAATTTTTAACTCGATCTTTAACTGGATTAATTTTTGTAACCCTATTAATTTGTTCAGTATATTACTCACAATCAGCTATTTTTGCTGTATTTACCATTTTTGGTTTATTGTGTATGTATGAATTTAGCAAACTCATTGACTTAAAAGGCTTTGTTCAATATATCATCTTTTTAGTAACGCTTAGCGTTTTTGTATTTTGGAAACAATTACAACCCGAAATAAAAATCGAGGAAGCAACACTCATTCTTTTAGTGTTTTCTATGTTTGTGTCATTATTTCTCATT
This sequence comes from Kordia sp., assembly GCF_022447245.1. Classification (GTDB taxonomy): domain Bacteria; phylum Bacteroidota; class Bacteroidia; order Flavobacteriales; family Flavobacteriaceae; genus Kordia. The sequence goes on from NZ_JAKVBC010000012.1 coordinate 26,108, forward strand.
CGAGATTTATTTAGTAAAAAAATAATTCCTCAGTTTGAATATAAAAAATACTTGCTTGCTACGTTTTATATGAGTAGTAGTTTTGCATTTTTATTACTAATACCTAATGCTACAGAAACCTACGAACCATACATCATTTTAGGTAGTTTTATTCTGGTTTGGGTGAATGATTCTTTTGCATACTTAACAGGAAAAAATTTCGGAAGGCAAAAACTATTTGCGCGCATTTCGCCAAAGAAAACAGTAGAAGGATTTTTAGGCGGTTTGCTTTTTTCTTGTATTGCTAGTTATTTTATAGCTAAATTTACAGAAACTCTGAGTTTTAGCAGCTGGCTCATCATGGCAATCATCATCAGTTCTATCGGAACCATTGGTGATTTGATTCAATCAAAGTTTAAAAGACAAGCAAACGTAAAAGATAGCGGTTCTATAATGCCTGGACACGGCGGAATTTATGACCGATTGGATAGCATGATATTTTCAGCACCATTTATTTATTTGTTTTTAAAGATATTACATTATGTTTCATAAAGAAGGCTATAAAATTATCATTGTAACATTTATTATTGTGGCTGCTGTGGTGCTTACAGCAGATAAAATTGATATTGCTTGGATGAAATATCTATTGCAAGGTATTGCAGTAGTATTTTTAATTTTAATTCTACAATTTTTTAGAAACCCAAAACGTGTTACACCTCAAAATGATGCACATGTCATTGCTCCTGTTGACGGAAAAGTGGTTGTAATTGAAGAAGTTTTTGAAAAAGAATACTTTAATGAGAAGCGCTTGCAAGTATCAATTTTCATGTCTCCAATCAATGTACATGTTACTCGTTATGCCATTGGTGGAACTGTAAAATATAGCAAATACCATCCTGGTAAATATTTAGTGGCTTGGCATCCAAAATCGTCTGAAGAAAACGAACGCACAACAATTGTGGTAGAAAATGATACGTACGGACCAATTTTATACAGACAAATTGCTGGTGCATTGGCGAGAAGAATTATAAACTATGCTGAAGAAGGCGATCAAGCTATACAAGGCGAGGATGCAGGATTTATCAAATTTGGATCACGTGTAGATTTGTTTTTACCTTTAGATACAAATATTAACGTACAACTAAATCAAACCGTAAAAGGCGGCGTCGATGTAATTGCTATGAAATAATGGGTACTTCTCAACTAGACATAGAATTTTTTGAAGCTGTAGAACGCGTCAATAACTGCTCGGATTCTTTTCCTGCAGATTTTTTGTTGCGATTGTACGCCTACTATAAACGTGCTACCAATAATGATGGTAAACCTAGTAGTAGTCGTCCAATTATCAATGCTTTTAAAATGAACGCATTGTTACAAACTCAAGATATTTCCCCTGAACAGGCTAAACAAGAATATATTCAATTGGTGAATTCGTATTTTGGAGATTAGATTCGCTATTAATCTTAGATTTTTAGATACACTTTGCTTTTAGAATAGGCTTTACCTGTTATATTTTTTTACTTTGACAGCCATATCTGCTTTACTTTCACTTTTAATAATTTCTAAATTTACGAGGATTTTTAGCTTTTATTAATGATTTGAAAAATTATTTTCAAAGATACCTGTCTTGAGGTCGAGTGATTTTGAGAGACAAAAAATTGTATCGAAATCTATTTGGCAATTGCAGTATTTCATAGTATTTCTCGATACAATAAAGCGAAAATTTGTCTCTCTAAGTAACGTTTGTTGGGAATTTAAACAGTATGAGAATTAGTGTTGAGATTTTACTACAGTCACTATAATCAATCTCCAAACTACCAAATTAAGTGACTAGATGAGATGCTGAATCTAGCTCAGCATGGCGAAAGACAGTTTGCCTAAGTAAAAAACAAATTAACAAAAAATGAGCGCTAGCGAATTTCACATAAAGTGAGCTACCGCGAACGCCCATTTTCAAACTAGTACATTGCTATATTGATACATTACTTCAAAGAAGCCAAACTCGCTTTTAAAGTTTCAATCTTGGCAATAGCATCTGCTTCTTTCTTCTTTTCGCTAGCAACAACTTTCTCAGGCGCATTGTTTACAAAACGCTCATTAGATAGCTTTTTACGAACGATTTTTAAAGAACCTTCAACATATTCCAGCTCTTTGGTCAACTTTTCAATTTCTGCTTCCACATCAATATTTCCTTCCATCGGAATAAAATATTCATTTGATTTTACACGGAATGATAACGCACCTTCCAGCTTTTCATCGCTGTAACTAATGTTTTCTACATTGGCTAGTTTTGCAATTACGGCATCTAAGTCCGTTGTAGATTTTTCATTATTTACAATCGTTAGTGAAATAGCATCTTTGTTTGCAATGTTTTTCTCTTTACGAATCTTACGAATTCCAGAAACCACGTCTTGAATAAGTGCAAAATCTGCTATCAACTCTGACTTAATTTCAGCACTTTTTGGCCAACTAGAAACTACCAATGCTTCTTCTTTAGAACGTTCTGCCATACGCTGCCAGATATCTTCCGTAAGGAATGGCATAAATGGATGTAATATCTTTAAGTTGTCTTCAAATATAGAAATTACCTCATCATAGGTTTTCTTGTCAATTGGCGAACCGTACGTTGGTTTTACCATTTCTAAGAACCATGAACAGAAATCATCCCAAACAAGTCTGTAGGTAATCATCAATGCATCAGAGATTCTGTATTTGCTATACTGATCTTCCAATTCTAATAATGCCTTTTGGAATTTCGATTTGTACCATTCAATAGCAATTTTTGCAACTTCTGGTTGTGCTGCATCTTCGCTTACTTCCCAAATCTGCGTTAAGTTGTATGCTTGAAAGATTTTGTTCGCAAACTTCTTCCCTTGATCACACAAAGCAACGTCAAACAATAAATCGTTTCCAGCTGCTGAACTTAATAACAATCCAACACGAACACCATCGGCTCCGTAATCTTCTATCAATTTCAAAGCATCTGGCGAATTTCCTAATTGCTTCGACATTTTGCGTCCTTGTTCATCACGAACCAAACCAGTTAAATATACATTGGTAAATGGTTTCATATCGCGATATTCATATCCAGCAATTATCATTCTAGCAACCCAGAAAAATAGAATATCTGGACCAGTTACCAAATCATTTGTTGGATAGTAATATTGAATTTCTTCGTTTTCAGGGTTACGAATTCCATCAAAAACACTGATTGGCCATAACCAAGAAGAAAACCACGTATCTAAGGCATCTTCATCTCTGCGTAAATCGTCCAAAGTTAAGTTTTCATTTCCTGTTGCTGCTTTTGCTAAAGCTAAGGCAGCTTCTTTGGTTTCAGCAACGGCAAAATCTTCTTTTCCATCACCAAAATAATACGCAGGAATTTGTTGTCCCCACCAAAGCTGACGTGAAATATTCCAATCGCGAATGTTTTCCATCCAATGACGATAGGTATTTTCAAACTTTTTAGGGAATAACTTGATTTCTTCGTCTTCCAATACTGCTTTTAATGCAGGTTTTACCAAATCTTCCATTTTCAAAAACCACTGATCTGACAATCTTGGTTCAATAACAGCTTTGGTTCTTTCAGACGTTCCTACTTTATTGATATGTTGTTCCGTTTTGATTAAGAATCCTTTTTCTTCTAACTCTTTAGAGATTTCTTTACGAACTACAAAACGATCTTTTCCTTCATAGTGTAATCCGAAACTATTCAACGTAGCATCTTCATTGAAAATATCAATTACTTCCAAATTGTGCTTGTCTCCTAGTACTTTATCATTTTCATCGTGCGCAGGTGTCACTTTTAAACAACCTGTACCAAATTCGATATCTACATATTCATCTTCGATAATAGGAATCACTCTATTTGCCAAAGGAACAATAGCTTTTTTACCTTTTAAATGTGTGTAACGTTCATCATTTGGATTGATACAAATTGCAGTATCTCCCAAAATCGTTTCTGGACGTGTAGTCGCAATGGTTACTTTTTCGTCACTTCCTTCAATAGCATACGATAGATAGTATAAGTTTCCTTGTTTTTCTTCATAAATTACTGCTTCATCAGAAAGCGTCGTTTTGGCTTCAGGATCCCAATTTACCATACGATATCCACGGTAAATCAAGCCTTTATTATACAAATCAACAAATGTCTTGATGACAGCTGCTGACATATCGTCGTCCATAGTAAATTTCGTTCTATCCCAATCACATGAAGCTCCTAACTTTTTTAATTGCTCTAAAATGATTCCACCGTGTTTGTGTGTCCATTCCCAAGCATGCTCTAAAAATTCTTCACGTGTTAGATCAGACTTATTTATACCTTCTTGCTTCAACTTATTTACCACCTTTGCTTCTGTTGCAATAGAAGCGTGATCTGTTCCTGGAACCCAGCAAGCGTTGTACCCTTGCAAACGCGCACGACGTATCAATACATCTTGAATGGTATTATTAAGCATGTGTCCCATGTGCAAGACTCCTGTGACGTTTGGTGGCGGAATTACTATTGTATACGCTTCACGCTCGTCCGGTTCTGAATGGAAATAGTTGTTTTCCATCCAATATTGGTACCACTTGTCTTCGATCTGACTTGGATCATACTTTTTCTGAATACTCATTTTGGTATTGTTTTTGTAATATTTAAGTTGACAAAAGTACTTATATCTGTACTATTTAAAAAGTGTTTTATCACTTTTGCATTTAATTGTTAAATATGTGCAATTGATACTAGTTACTTTGTTTTTTGTGAAATAAATTTTGTAAAATTATAAATAAGCAACTAATTTTACGGTAATACTAAATACAAGAATGATGAAAAAAATATTTACGATATTATTTGTTAGTCTTTTTACAATGGCTATACAAGCACAAGAAAAGACCGCTAAGATTAAATTTAAGTCAGAAACGATAGACTACGGAACCATTGAAAAAGGAGCTGATGGTGTACGTGTTTTTGAATTTGAGAATACAGGAACTGCACCTTTAGTAATCACTAGAGTATATTCAAGTTGTGGATGCACGATTCCAAAAAAACCAGAAAAGCCAATTTTACCTGGTGAAAGTGGAGTTATTGAAGTAAAGTATGACACAAAGCGTGTTGGTCCAATTAGAAAAACAATTACAGTTTATTCTAATGCAGATGAGCCAACAAAAGCGATCAAGATTAAAGGAAAAATTGTTGATCCTAGCAAATCAAAAAGTATTATGATGAAAGATAAATCAGAGATTGAATCATAGTAAAGAAAAATAAAAGTGAAGATGCCTTGTCAATTTGATGAGGCTTTTTTTTTTGTATTCGATTTGATAATTTGAAAATGTAGTAATTTGATAATGGCTTACTAAGAACAGTTTTAATATTATCAAAAACAGATTACTTTGTCATATTTCCTCGTAATGACGAATCAAACTAGCTTGTGAATAACATATGACTCGTCAGTGCGAGGAAGAATGACGCGGCAGTCTTTTTCTTGTAAACCACATTTGTTTTATGAAATAAATGATTGCTTCTCAGTATTCGCAATGATGAGTCGCAAAAGTCAATACTAACAATGTAAAAGCATATTTACTTGGTGAAACGAGGCAACTAACCAATCAAAGCACTTCTTTCAATCGGAATTCAAATTTCAAAACTGTTTCACCTCGCAATACTTTTAAACGCATTCGTTTGTTTTCTTTTCCTTGTAGAATTCCAGAAACTTTACTTAGCGACATTTTATCCACTACTTTTCCATTGATAGATACAATAACATCTCCTTCTCTAAGTCCTACTTTTTCTGCTGGAGAATCTTTACGAATTTCTGCAATTTCATAAGCTTTTACCAAACTAAAGGAATTATAATGTTCAAATACAACATTGATATCACTTGCGCCCGTTTGACGTCCATAATTGGTTTGTAAGGTACTATTTCGTTGTTTTACTTCTTGAATAACTCGCATTCCATTGTGTTGGAGTTCTATTCCGCTCATATTGTACTTAAACGGATCTGAGAAATAGCGACTCTTTCGAAGTCTGATACGTTTGCTACCATAATCGAATATGACTTTGAAACGCTTTAAAATTTCGCCACCAATGCTTCCATTACGTTCTTTAAAGTTTTTCACATACGTAATTGCCGTAGAATCTGGGAAGGCTACTTTAGCATTTTCAAACGAGAATTTCCCTATATTAAACTTTTTCACTCGCGATCGCATTCCGTAAATACTCCCACTGAGACCTCTTCCTAAAAAATCATCAAATTTCTTTTCAGGAATGGTGATTCGTTTTTCTTTTTCTTCAAACAGCCATAAAGCATCACTTCCTCCAGAATCTATCAATAACTTTACTGGAATGTCAGGTTCTGTATTTTCTTCTATGGCAACGGAAACATCGATGTATGGTTTGTTATTCCGAAATGTCAAGGGTAAATCTGTACATTTCCTGCACTTTCGATATTTATAAGTTTTTGGGTCGTAAAACTTAATTTTTTGCGAACTATAATTCACTTCTACAATAAAATCTTTAAATACATCATAGCCAATAATTCCATGTATAGGAACACCTAAACGTGTAGACATATTTATCTCTTGATCTAGAATGATATACAATTCTAAATTAAGCTTCAAAAGATCGTTAATCTTAAACGTATCTGAACGTGCTTTTACAGCTTCTATAGCTGCTCCTGAACCCAATCCGCGAAGGTGAATGCGTTCTTGCTGTTCTATAGAAAGTGAATCGCCTGGGTTTAAACTAAACATGATAGGTTTGTTCACTCCAGAATCTAACAGAAATGACATTTCTACACCGTTGATTTCAACAGGAATAATAATTAGATTATTAATCAATTTAAAACCAACAGAAGCCTTTTCCTTGCCGCCCATGATATTAAACTTTCCTTGTGCCTGTGCAAATGTGGCTAGGCAAAATAAAAATAGAATGATATGTTTTTTCAGTGTTTGCAAACTAATAGAGGGAAATTGGTAACATACTAATATACAAAAAATAGTATTTTTTAACGAAATTTATGTCTTTTTTAACGTTGTTGAAAATATGCAAAATCACTTATAATTATAAAATATATTTTGCATTTTTGTACTCATAAAAATGTAAGACTATGCCAACTATTTCAAACAAAGGAATTGCCATGCCACAATCACCAATTCGTAAATTGGTTCCGTATGCAGAAGATGCTAAAAAACGTGGCACAAAAGTATTTCACCTTAATATAGGTCAGCCAGATATTAAAACTCCAAAAGTAGCACTTGATGCTATTAAAAATAATGATATTGAAGTATTGGCGTATAGTCGCTCTGAAGGTTCGGAAGAATACAGAACTAAAATTGCAGCGTATTATGCTAAAAACGACATTCACGTATCTGCAACTGACATTATTGTAACTACTGGAGGAAGTGAAGCGTTGTTGTTTACTTTTGGTAGCATTATGGATGCTGGTGATGAAGTGATTATCCCAGAACCTTTTTATGCAAATTACAACGGTTTTTCAACGGCTTCAGGTGTAAAAGTAGTACCTGTCATTTCTAAAATGGAAGACAATTTTGCACTGCCTCCTATTGAAGAGTTTGAAAAGTTAATTTCACCAAAAACGAAAGCAATCCTAATCTGTAATCCTGGAAATCCAACAGGATATTTATATTCAAAAGAAGAAATTCAAAAATTAGCAGCGATTGTTAAGAAACATGATTTGTTTTTGATTGCTGATGAAGTGTACCGTGAGTTTGCTTATGATGGTTTGACTCATTATTCGGTAATGCAAGAAGCTGGATTAGAAGAAAATGCAATTGTAATTGATTCAGTATCGAAGCGTTATAGCATGTGTGGTGCACGAATTGGTTGCATTGTATCAAAGAACAAAGATTTTATGGCTACAGCCTTAAAATTTGCACAGGCACGTTTATCGCCTCCAACCTATGCACAAATTGCTAGTGAAGCGGCTTTAGAAACTCCGCAAAGCTATTTTGATGATGTGATTGAAGAATATGTAGAACGCAGAAATACACTTGTTTCAGAATTGCAAAGGATTGATGGTGTTCGTGTTGCAAATCCAAAAGGAGCTTTTTATTGTATAGCAGAATTGCCTGTAGAAAGTGCTGATGATTTTGCGCAATGGTTATTAGAAAAATTCGATTTAAATGGTAAAACTATTATGGTAGCACCAGCAGCAGGATTTTATTCTACGCCAGGTATTGGATTGAATCAGGTTCGTATTGCGTATGTATTAAATAAAGAAGATTTAATCACAGCAGTCACTATTTTAAAAGAAGCTTTGAAAGTTTACAACGCATAATTATAAAAAAAAATAGTATTTGATTTCAATACAACATAATGTTTCTTTAAAGGAATACAACACCTTTGGCATTGATGCCAAGGCAAAATACTTTATTTCAGTTTCAAACAAGCAGGAATTGATTGAAGCCTTAAAATTACCACAATTTTCAGAATATTTTGTACTTGGTGGCGGAAGTAATATGCTCATAACTAAAGATATTGATATTCCTGTATTGCATATTGATTTTAAAGGAAAAGTAATTGGGCCTACAAATTTACAAGGCGAAATTATTGTTAGCATTCAAGCTGGTGAAAATTGGCATGAGTTTGTCCTTTGGTGCATTGAAAATGATTATGGAGGTGTTGAAAATTTATCGCTCATTCCTGGGAATGTTGGTACTTCACCTATTCAAAATATTGGTGCTTATGGCGTGGAGTTGAAAGATGTTTTTGTAGACTGTAGAGCCATTGACATAGAAACCCAAGAAGAAAAAATATTCTCTCTTGAAGATTGTAATTTTGGCTATCGAAATTCAATCTTCAAGAATGAAGCAAAAGGAAAATATATTATCACTTCAGTAGCATTCCAATTAACTTCTAAATCACACAAATTGAATACTTCCTACGGAGCTATTCAACAAGAATTGGCAAATAATAATATTACGGAACCTACTATTGAAGATGTAAGTAATGCCGTGATTGCTATTCGCCAACGAAAATTACCAGATCCAATGGAAATTGGCAATAGTGGAAGTTTCTTTAAAAACCCTGTAATTCCAAAAGCTGAGTTTGCGCTTTTACAAGAAAAGTTTCCAAACGCGCCACATTATGTAGTTTCTGACACTGAAATTAAAGTTCCTGCTGGTTGGCTCATTGAACAATGTGGTTTCAAAGGCAAACGTTTTGGTGATGCTGGTGTTCATAAAAATCAAGCCTTGGTATTAGTGAATTATGGAAATGCTAAAGGTGAAGAAATTCTAGCTTTAGCAAAAAAAATACAAGAAACTGTTTTAGAGAAATTCAATATTGCAATTGAGGCTGAAGTGAATGTGATTGGTTAGACTCGTTTCTCTTAGAGTTCACTCAGTGCAAGCACTTTTAGATTTTTTCGAATCGTTCTTATAAACTAATTATCAAATTACTGCATTAAGTTTAGTGTTTGAAATTACTTTTTCATTTTACACTTAGCGTTTTACATTTTAATTTCGCTATTCATTCTTAATTAAAAAAAGCACCTCTCCACGTGATGCTTCTTTTCTGTTTAGTAAGTTACTAGATATTACTAGAAATTAATATTTGAATCGTACTTGAATTACACTCATCACTCCATTTTTAATGGTTTTCCATTGTCCAATAAATTCACCTACATAAGAAACTGCAATTGCTAGTGCTTCTTTGTTGTTCCAAATTGGTCTTGCTCTAAAATCTAATTTATACGTTGACATAATTTTATTTTTTAAAAGGTTAATGTCCTACTCTATTTTAAAAAGGTTTTTCGGTTCCACCTTCAGACTCAAAAATTACCTGTAGCTACTCAATCGATGGTAATAATTTAATCTTATACAAATCTCCACAAAACTGCTTTTTTTCGTTAGAGGGAATGAGCCTGTTTTAAAAAATCAGGCTGAACTACCTAGTTAGTTTTTTGCATACATTTTATACTACTATTCAACATAAAAAACCTCCTATTGCTAAGAGGTTTTTTATAAAATAGATACATCCTACATTTATTATTATGTTGTGTATTTACACAAATAAGAGTAAAAGGCAAAGTGTTCCTAAATATTTCATGGCGTTGTTTTTTAGGGAATAATCCTTTACGATATAGGAAATATTATTCCATAAAAAATCCTGTTTCATGGGAAAAACAGGACTTTAACGTAATCTTATAATTTTTTATTTATTCTTTATCAAATAATGCTTTGTGAATAAATCCAGCGACAATGGCTCCTAAAATTGGTGCTACCCAAAACAGCCAAGTTTGTGGCAAATATTCACCACCTGCAAACAATGCCTGACTTGTAGAACGTGCAGGATTCACCGAAGTATTTGTAATAGGAATACTAATTAAGTGAATCAATGTTAAACACAAACCTATAGCAATAGGTGCAAATCCTTTTGGCGCTCTTTCATTGGTGCTTCCCAAAATGACTAATAAGAAAAATGCTGTGAGTAAAAATTCAGCAATAAAAGCTGACATCATGGAATAATTATCTGGCGACAAATTATCGTATCCATTGGCGGCAAAACCTACTATTTCTTTATCAGAACCTGTAACGATTAAATACAAAGCTCCTGCGGCAAGAATAGCTCCTACCAATTGAGAAATAATGTAGCTGGGTAAATCTTTCCCCGAAAACTTTCCTCCAGCCCAAAGTCCTAAGGAAACAGCAGGATTAAAATGTCCTCCCGAAATATGTCCCACGGCATACGCCATAGTTAACACAGTAAGACCAAAAGCTAATGAAACTCCTACAAAGCCAATACCTACGTTAGGATATCCTGCGGCAAAAATGGCGCTTCCACAACCGCCAAATACTAGCCAGAAAGTTCCAAAAATCTCTGCGAAATACTTCTTCATAATGTATATGTTTTATTGATTAGTATCTTCAATTTAGAAAAAAATGATTTAAAAACACTTTTTAACTTACTAACAATTAAACGATTAAAACACCATCCATAAACGTCTTCCCTTTATTTATCACTTTCGAAGCCTTATTTTTATCTTTTTGCAATTGTTGATATATAATTTGAATTTTCACACATAGCAATTTTGCAAAAAACCGTATCTTTGCGCAGATTTATCAAGACAAAAAAATTCACGTCGTATGAAACTTGCATTATTAACAATTGGTTTATTATTACTAAGTGTTGCAGGAATTGCAATTAAAATTTGGGCAAAGAAGGATGGAAAGTTTGCAGGAACTTGCGCAAGTCAAAACCCAATGTTAAACAAAGATGGAGAAGCATGTGGATTTTGTGGAAAAACTCCAGATCAATTTGACAGCTGTACTGAATCAAAACACCAATAAATAGTCAGCTCCTCTCCTATTTATGATTACCTATCTTTTGTATGCTTTGATAGCTCTTGCTGCTATTCAAGTCATTTATTTTTTATTTTTTGGCGCGTTTGCTTTTGAGAAAACCAAACGAAACAAACTTCAAAATGTTCCTGTTTCTGTCATTGTCTGTGCAAAAAATGAGTCCAAAAATCTTAAAGTTTTAATTCCTCAACTTTTACAGCAAGCCTACAACAATTACGAAATTGTGTTAATCAATGATGCTTCTTCAGATGATACAAGAGACATTATTGAGGAATTTCAAAAAATGTATAAAAATATCAAGCTTGTAAATGTTGAGAATAATGAAGCCTTTTGGGGTAATAAAAAATATGCCCTAACTCTTGGAATTAAAGCAGCTACGAATGACTATTTAGTGTTTACAGATGCTGATTGTGTGCCAGCCTCTAGAAGTTGGTTGGCAGAAATCACGCAACATTTTTCAAGTACGAAAACAATTATTATTGGGTATGGTGCTTATTCGAGAAAGAAACATTCCTTCTTGAATCTTCTGATACGTTTTGAAACCTTAATGGCAGCCATCCAAGCGTTCAGTTATGCAAAACTGGGCATTCCTTACACTGCCGTTGGGCGAAATTTAGCCTATCACAGAAGCGAATTTTATAAAGTCAATGGCTTTGTAAATCATATCAAAATACGCTCTGGCGATGACGATGTATTTATCAAAGATGCGACAACAGGAAAAAATACAGCAATTTGTTATTCCAAAAATAGCTTTACCATTTCGCAGCCAAAAACGAGTTTCGGATCATGGTTTCGTCAAAAAAGAAGACATGTAAGTACTTCATCACACTATAAGTTTATTCATAAAATCTTACTCGGCACATTTTACACTACACAAATATTATTTTGGGCACTTGCCATTTTCTTACTATGTACAAACTTGTGGATAGTAACTTTCGGAATCATTGGAATCCGTATATTAGTACAGTATTTCATTGTTGGATTTTCGGCAAGTAAACTCAAAGAACAAGACACCTTGTACCTACTCCCAATCTTGGAAGTCTTTTTAGTTATCATTCATTTTGGTATCTTTATAGCAAACAAGATTTCAAAACCTACGCATTGGAAATAGCAGAAACGATTCTGAAAGCATACATACAAAAAGCCAAACTGGGTAATCAAGTTGCGTTCAACTTTCTACTCAATTCTTTTTGGAACGACGTGTATGGATTTCAACTAAAACGCGTTCAAAATGAAAACGATGCGGAAGATATTACCATTCAAACTTTTTCTAAAGCTTTTGACAAAATTGATACATTTGACGAAAAGTACAAGTTTAAAACGTGGCTGATTACCATTTCTAAGAATGTCCATATTGACTTTCTTCGCAAGAAAAAAACGCATATTGAAACAACTCCTGAACAAGAGGAAGAAGTATACAGAATCATAGATGATGGACCAACGCCAGAAGATAAAATTATCACCGAACAAAACTTAGCGAAACTGTTACGTGATATCAAAAAGCTAAAACCACATTACCAAGAAATTATCAACTTACGCTACTTTCAAGAGTTGAGTTACAAAGAAATTTCAGAACAATTGCAAGAACCGATGAATAATGTAAAGGTGAAATTATTGCGTGCTAAAAAGCTACTTGCAGAAATTAATCAAAAACAATGAATGCATCTTTTCTTAAAAAACTAGGTCCAGGATTATTATTTGCTGGAGCTGCCATTGGTGTATCACATTTGGTCAATTCAACCAAAGTTGGCGCAGAATTCGGCTTCGGATTGTTATGGGCATTGTTGCTCGTAAACTTATTTAAGTATCCATTCTTTCAATTTGGTCCACGATATGCTGCTGCCACTGGTGAAAGCTTGCTTGATGGGTATAAAAAACTCAGCAAAGGCTTACTCATCGTATATTTCATTCTGACATTTGCCACCATGTTTACCATCCAAACAGCCGTTACAATTGTTACCGCTGGTTTGGCAAAACAATTATTTGGGATTGATTTTGACATGGAAGTTTGGAGTACCATCATCACACTTATTTGTTTGGGAATTTTAGCGATGGGACGTTATTCCTTTCTAGACAAATTGATGAAAGTCATCATTATTACATTGACAATTAGTACTATTGTTGCTGTCACTTTTGCAATTACCAATGGAAACGAAGCTTTGACAATAGGGCAAATTTTTCCTGAAGGAGCTGGACATACATTGTTAATTGTGTTTATGGGTTGGATGCCTGCCCCGCTAGACATTTCGATTTGGCACTCACTTTGGGCGATTGAAAAACGTCAAGAAACCAAAGAGTTTACGCCAAAAACTGCATTGTTTGATTTTGATTTTGGGTACATCGTCACCATTATCTTGGGCGCATGCTTTATTGCTTTGGGCGCGTATGTGATGTTTGGATCTGGAATTGAGTTTTCACCAAAAGGAGGCGTATTTGCTTCTCAATTGATTGATTTATATACGACAAACTTAGGAAGTGGTGCCTATATCATTATTGCCATTGCTGCTTTTACAACCATGTTTAGTACGACTTTGACAACCTTGGATGCTTCTCCAAGAGCCATGGCAAAAACGAGTCAATTGTTGTTTGGAAAATACATCAAGCACAGTTATATTTTTTGGATGTTGATTCTGGTAGCAGGAACTATTTTGATTCTAACGCAGTTTCTGTCAGAAATGTCTGCGCTTATTAAAATTGCTACGGTTCTATCTTTCATAACTGCGCCATTTTATGCGATCTCAAACTATATTCTTATCACCAGTAAACATACTCCAAAAGAATGGCAACCAAAATTAGGATTGCGTATTTTAAGTTGGTTAGGAATATTGTTTTTAACGGGATTTTCTATTTGGTACTTAACGACTTTATAAAACTCTAAAGCGAACCGAAGTGCGCTTTATTTACTATCATTTCTATTTATCCTGGCAATGTTGAAAACAAACCGAAATTTGCTCTGTTCTATCACAAACAGTTATTGAATTTGGCACACCACACGTTACAAGACAAGAAACCGTTGGAAGGCAGGTATATGTAAACACTCCTCCTTGCAAACAAGATTGATGTAAATTTGAAATGGATTTTTGTTCAAATGAAATGATTTTATAATTCTTTTTTACATAATAAAGTGTTTTAAAAAATGAATAATCAATGCGAATATATTTTCAAAAACTCATACTTTTTCGTGTCACATCACCAAATTAGATGATTTAAGCTTCCGAATTTAGAAGCTCTATTTGCATTGAATACACCGATACAATTTAAAATCACAAAAATCTACAAACAGCTATATTAATGAAACATTTTTTTCAAAGAGATTCTTTGTATCTTTGCTGCTCATATTTTGAATGATTAGAATAACTGCTATGAGTGTAGAAACAAAAGCAAGTGTATTACCTCCAAAAGGAAAACCGAAATGGCTTCGTGTTAAGCTTCCAACAGGTAAAAAATATACTGAACTTCGCGGATTGGTTGACAAGTACAAATTGAATACGATTTGTACGTCTGGAAGTTGTCCAAACATGGGTGAATGTTGGGGCGAAGGAACGGCAACGTTTATGATTCTTGGAAATGTCTGTACACGTTCGTGTGGATTTTGTGGTGTAAAAACAGGACGACCAGAAACGGTTGCTTGGGATGAACCTGAGAAAGTAGCACGTTCTATTAAAATCATGAAAATTAAACATGCGGTTTTAACTTCTGTAGATCGTGATGATTTAAAAGATATGGGAAGTATCATTTGGGCAGAAACGGTAAAGGCCGTACGACGAATGAATCCTACGACTACACTAGAAACCTTGATCCCAGATTTTCAAGGTATTGAACGTCATTTGGATCGTATTGTAGAAGTGTCTCCTGAAGTAGTTTCTCATAACATGGAAACAGTTCGTCGTTTGACACGTGAAGTACGAATTCAAGCAAAGTACGATCGTAGCTTGGCAGTGTTGAAGTATTTGAAAGATGAAGGAATCAACAGAACCAAATCGGGAATTATGTTAGGTTTGGGAGAAACAGAAGAAGAAGTGATTGAAACCCTACATGATTTAAGTGCAGCGAATGTAGATGTGGTAACTATCGGACAGTATTTACAACCAAGTAAGAAGCATTTGCCTGTGCAACGTTTTGTAACACCTGCGGAATTTGACCGTTATCGTGAAATCGGATTGGACTTAGGTTTCCGTCATGTCGAAAGTGGTGCGTTGGTGCGTTCTTCTTATAAGGCGCATAAACATATTGATTGACGCTTGGCGTCATGCTGAACTCGATTCAGTATCTCTTTAAATGTAAAATTTAAAATATTAAATGATAAATTGGGCTAGTGGTGTTTTGCGGCTAGCCTTTTCTTTTGACGTTAGTACGTCATAATAAGCCATGTGCTGAACTTTATTGGGTATTGACTCAGTATCCAATCCTTTTTATTTTTTTATAACTTTTTTGTCATTGGCTTCGCCGAATCTTTGATTTCCTGTGTAGCCAGGAATCCTACAAATTACTTTGTATTAATTCAAAAAGCAAAACGTCACTACGAGGAAGTATAACATGGCAGTCATATTCTAAGAATATTCAGAATTTACTGAGAAACAGATTACCGCGACTGTGTCTCGCAAAGACGAATCATATTTATGCTAAAAGTCATTTCGAGTGAATTTGTGTAATAAATAAGTATCTAGAAATATTTTGATATAAATAGTTTCTTAGCACTTCTTGATACAATTCGCTTGAGCGAATCACTCGAAGTGACGATTGTGTACATTACGTCATTACGAGGAAGTATGACGAAGTAATCTGTTTATCAGAGAACATTTTCGTTTTAAGTGACAGATTTCCGTGACTACGTCTCACAAAGACGAATCTAACAAGTCTAACAATCTAAGAGCGTAGCAAATCTAAGAGATTCCCGCCTACGCGGGAACAAGTCTAAATCAATGGAATCTCATTCGGTTCAATATAGTTATTTTGAATCGCATAAATCACTAAACCTGCAATGTTTCTTGCCTCCGTTTTAATGAATAAGTTGTTTTTATGACCTTCTACCGTACGTGGTGCGATGAAAAGTTTTTCTGCAATTTCTTTGGCGGTTTTTTGGAAGCAAATCAACTTTAGGACCTCAACTTCTCGTTCGGTCAATTTATTTTTTTCAATTAAGGTTGGTTTGGGACTTTTGTGGGAAATTTGTTCGCGCAACACACCTAGTTGATCGTCCATAAAGTAGAATCCTTTGTCGTACACTTCATTGATGATTTCTACCAATTGTACGGGCGAAATTCCTTTTGGCAAGAAGGCAGACACACCTGTTTTTAACATAAATCCCATGAAGGATCGTTTGTAATGTGATGTCATCAATATCACGCGGATGCTTGGATAGTTTTGTTTTAGAAACTCGGTTACTTCTACTCCATTGATACCAGGCATGTTTAAATCGAGTACCATGACATCTGGCAAAGCACTATCGGTTGCCAATTTTTCTTTCAGTATTTCGCCGCTATCTGCCGTATAACAAACTTCCATGTTTTCTTGATTCCCTAAAAAATCTTTTAACAATGATACAATTAACGCATCGTCATCTACTAGTGCTATTGTGATTATGTCTTCCATGTTTTTTAGTTTTTAAAAAGAAACAAGTTTGAAGTTCCTTTGCCAATTGTTGATTTTACTTTGTGCATTCCTTTTAAGAATTGCACTCTAGTTTCTATGTTTTTGGTTCCTAAGCCTTTACTGTTTTTTGCTACATCATACCCTTTTCCATTATCGCTAATATACAAAGTCATATAGTTTTTTGTTTGTTTTAAGTGTAAAAATAGCTGTGTGGCATTGGCATGTTTTATGGTATTTGTAATGATTTCTTGAATTAAACGTGTGATTTGCACTTTAAATTCTTCAGTGTCGTTTACTTCTGTTCTGAGATCAAATAGTGTTGTAATCAATAAATGCTGTTCCCAAGGATCTAGCAATTCTTTGATCAACTCTGGAAGTTTGGTAAACTCTACCAAAGGTGGACTTAAATCATGCGAGATTCTGCGTGCAATAGTGATACTTTCATGCAAAGCCTCAATCGTTTTTTGATCTTTACTTGTAATTTCCTGTTGCATTTTTAGTGCAGTCAATCGTCCTATTAATCCATCATGAATATCAGCCGCAATGCGATGTCTTTCAATTTCTTGGATTTTTATCGTAGTTTCCAACAAATTCTTTTGATGATTTAACTGAATAGCCGCTTCTTTTTCTTTTGCCTTGATGATTTTCTTAAAAATAGCACGAATTAAGAAAATGATCACTGTCAATAAGATAATGACAAACAATGCCACAATAATGATCCAAAGAATTATTGTTTCCGGTTTCTGCCACGTTTCCATATAAAATAAGTTAAGTATACATAAAACAAAATCAGAAATACTACATTTCCGATAAATATATAACCTGCCAAATACACTGCTTGGTTCACCAAAAAGTTCAATGGAAGAAAAATCAAAAATTGCAAGGAAAAAAAGCAGAGAATGGTACTGTTCAATATAAAATAATCCCCTTCGTTCTTATATAAATTTTCTTCATCACGAATCAATTCAAAGAAAAAAATCAGAGCCATTATAACAATAAACAAAGGGCCTAATGCTTTTGCATAGGGTTGAAATACATTTACTTCAACAGTATTAATATAAATTGACTCTATTAAAGTGTACAAAATACCAAAAGCAGTAATTCCTATAAGTAATTTCTTCTTCCCTGTTAAATAATAATATACTTTCATAAATACAAAAAGCTCTAACCATGTTAAGACAAAAAACAAAAACAAATTATTATTTATAATCGCACCCAACAATCTAGAAGATAAGTCAATTAACAAACTTCCTATCAAAAAATAGAATAGTAGTTTCGCTATTTTATCTAAACGTTTATAATAATAGAGTCCAATACTCGTACCGATAAACAGTACGAGTGGAGAAGCATTTGTAATGATTTCTGAAAATGTTTTAAAATCCATTATTGAATTCCTGACAATAGGAAAACTCCAAAGTTCTTCTTATCAGTTGAAGGATATCCATCTTGTCCAAATGGAGGAACAGGTCGTGCCATATCTTCAAATTCAGATCCACTGCCATCTGTAGTGTCTAATTCTAGTTTTGAATTTAAAAACGTATTTGTTACCGTATTTTTGACAACTAAATCCATCCTGTATTTAGTTGGTATTGTTGGGTTAGAATTTGTTCGTAATGCAAAAAAACATTCATGTAAATGATTCACTTCAAAATCGCTCGTAGGAATCACTAATACTTGAGGTGCACTACTTACTTTCATTAACCAACCGTTTCGCAATGATTCATCACACCAATTATTAATCCAACTTACAAATTCTGGACTTGATTTACTACTTACCTTTTTTTACTTTTCATCAATCGCAACTAACTCTCCACAATTTAGAATACTTTTATTCGAAATTTCGTCTAAGTTAGCTGGTATTACATAAAATTGAATTTCTCCAGAAGTATTTAA
Organism: Kordia sp.; assembly: GCF_022447245.1. Taxonomy (GTDB): domain Bacteria; phylum Bacteroidota; class Bacteroidia; order Flavobacteriales; family Flavobacteriaceae; genus Kordia. The sequence goes on from NZ_JAKVBC010000012.1 coordinate 44,876, forward strand.
ACCAAAATAAATATGCAATTTTTCTGATTCTTTCATTTCAGCATCTAATGTTAACGGAAAATTATTTCCACTTTTTTCAAATAGAGAAATAATTCCATCGTTGGGTGCGCCATGAGCAAATGAACTCCAATTTTCTATACTAATAATAGGGTTTACAAATTCAGCCATAATGTTTAAGTTTTTAAATTAGTTATTTTCTTAAATTTAACAATATTAATTGTTTTGAAAATATTAATTGCAGTTAGTTTTTTTGCAAATCCTTTTAATCGATACCTATGTAAAACTATTTCATTGTTTAAATACTATTTAGATTGATTTTAAGGAACCATAATGCCTAAAGCAATTAAAATTCCATAATTATTTCCGAATGGAGGAACAGGTCTTGCCATATCCTTAAATACAGATGATTTATCATAAGGTTTTTTTTCTTTTATAAGTGATGGAATATCCTTAGCCCCTGTATTTGCAATGACTAAATCCATAAGTTTACCATATTCTTTATTATTTCTAATTGCAAAGTAACACGCATGCACATCACCAGGATTAAAGTCTGAAGCATCAATACAAAAGGCCCATGGCAACGCATTATGATTTACATCTAACCATGAATTCCTACTTTCTAAATTTTGCCAAGCGTTAATGTCTTGAATCAAGTCTTGTCTATTTGCAAAAGGATCTACAACTTTGTCATCCGTTCCAAATGGAGGAATAGGAATTAAATTCAACGTATAAATATCAATATCTTTATCATCTTCCTTAGGAAGCACATACAATTTTAATGTATCCGCATCGTCAAGTCCAAAATAAACATGAAAATAATTATAATGTGAATCAGCACTTATATTCCCTGTATCAAGTATAAAATAGTTTCCTGCTTTAGCAAAAATATCTTTAACTTTTTGTAAACGATTTTCATCGTTTCCATTAATAAGTGAATTCCATCTATCGATATTGGTCATTGATGGGGTCATAGTTTTTTTATTCATAATACCATAGTTTTTTTAAAGCTTTCCTATATTATTGGTAAGCAAGTTGATATTTTAAAGTTTTATAATAAATAAGATAATAATTATCTAATTTATACAATGTTCATGTTTTCTCAAAAATTCGTGTTTTCAAGATCTAATAAAGGATACTAACTGAACAATCCAAATATACAAAGATCAATATGAAATCTCACACGTAATTTTACCCAAATCTAAGACAATGTAAAATTACACAGTAACTCAAAAAATCCAGACAACCTACTGATTTCACAACTAGCGAAAGAAAACCGTTAAACCCTACATTAAATTATTTAATTTTATATTGAAATCAATCACAAAAAAACACAATTACTCGTAACTACAATTCTATTGTTGATGTATGTATTTAAAAAACCGAATACTAAAGTGTAGGAATTATAAAATAGAATTATCGTGAGAGATTTATTAAATGATATAGGTAGTGAATCAAATTATAGCATTTTAAATATAATTTTAGACATCATTCCAGGAGAGGAATCTGAAAATACTAACTTAATGAAAAAAAAATTTATTACGTAAACATATAAATACTATTCCTAAACTAAATTCTTTTCAACCATACGAGCGCAATCTTTACACCGTTCGGAATTGTGCTTTATACTTAGCGAGAATTTTCAAGATTTAAAAAAAGTCCAAACAAAAAGCTGTAAATTTGACTTTCTTAACATAAAGCATTTACATGATACGAATTGCCATTAATGGATTTGGACGCATTGGTCGAAATTTATTCCGTTTGTTACTCAACCATCCTGGTATTGAAGTAGTCGTTATTAATGATTTAGCAGATACACGCACGTTGAGTCACTTACTAAAATATGACAGTATTCACGGTGTATTACCAAATCACGTAACACATACAGCAAATGAAATTACGGTAGATAAAAAATCGTTTCCCGTAATCAATATAGCAGATATCTCCCAACTTGATTGGAAAGCCCACAATGTAGATTTTGTAATAGAAGCTACTGGAAAATTTAAAACAAAAGCGCTTTTAGATCATCATATTACAAACGGAGCTAGCAAAGTGATATTATCAGTTCCTCCGCAAGATGATGCAATCAAAATGGTTGTTTTAGGTGTAAACGAACATATTTTAGACGGTTCGGAAACTATTGTATCAAACGCTTCTTGTACTACCAATAATCCTCCTCCAATGATAAAAGTTATTAATGAGTTGTGCGGTATTGAACAAGCCTATATTACTACCATTCATTCTTACACAACAGATCAAAGCTTACACGATCAACCACATCGTGATTTACGTCGTGCACGTGGTGCAAGTCAGAGTATTGTACCTACAACTACAGGAGCTGCCAAAGCATTGACTAAAATATTTTCTGAACTTTCCGATGTTATAGGTGGTTGTGGAATTCGAGTTCCAGTTCCTGACGGCTCTTTGACAGATATTACATTTAATGTAAAAAAAGAAACTACTATACATGAGATAAACGCTGCATTTAAAAAAGCTTCTGAATCCAATTTGAAGGGAATTTTATCATATACCGAAGATCCTATCGTATCAGTCGATGTCATAGATAACCCTTATTCATGCACCTTTGATTCTTTGATGACTTCAGTCATTGGAAAGATGGTAAAAGTAGTGGGTTGGTACGATAATGAAATAGGTTATTCACACAGATTAATTGATTTAATGCTATATATTTCAAATAAATAAGTATTTTTGAATAAATTCATCACTTCATGGTGTGTAAAGTAAGACACATTTTTTATTTATTGTTTGCTTTATTCTCTGTATTGTCCCAAGCTCAATCTAACGAAAATATTAAGGATAGTATAGAGCGTGCCTTTGTTGATGTATACGAGTACAAAAAAAAAGCTAAAATGAATAATGCTTTTGAAAAGCTGACATACATTTTAGACTTAGCCGATATTATTAGTGATAAAAGAAGTAAAGCACGCGCATACATGTTACGTGCAGAAATTGGTGTAGAAGAAAACTATAACAATTTTAAACCTTCTGAGATAGAAAGCTACTTAAACAGAGCCAAAGAAATTCAAGAAGAGATTAATGACTCACTTGGGCTCGGATATAATTTTGTATTACAAGCACTTATTGCTACTCGCAATACTTCTTATAGCAATGCTGATAATTACTTTACAAAAGCCGAAGCTATTTTTGATAAATATCAATCCAGAGATGATATCAATAAGTTAAAGTACTACAGAGGTCTATTTTATTTGAGTCAAGGAATTAACGGTAGAGCCATTGAACGTTTTGAAAATTCATTGCCCATCAATGATTTGTACCAGCCCAATTATTTAAGAGCCAAAGCACACCTGAATTTAGCGAAAGCTTATAAGAATATAAAACAATATCAAAATGCTAAATTGAATGCAGAAACAGCTTTCAAAATTGCAAATTCCTATAATTTCCCTGTAGTTAGGCTTCAAAGTTCTAAAATTATCAGCGATACCTATGATGGTTTAGGCGACCTAGAAAACGCATTTAAGTATCATAAGGTATATGTAAAAATCAAAGACTCCATTTTTGATCAAGCCAGTTTACAAAGTGCTGCTCAGGCTGATGCATTTTTCGACAATGAATTTAAACAACGTCATATAGTCGAATTAGAACGTGAAAAAGATGATTCCATACAAAAAGGGAAACGTAATAAGCTTACATCAATTTTAAGTTCAGCCTTGCTTATTATTATTTCATTACTAACCATTTCTCTCTACCGAAATAATCAAATTAAGGTAAAAACGAATAACTTATTATTAAAGAAAAATTCTGAATTGCAACTGGCTAAAGACAATGCTGAAAAAGCAATGAAAGCCAAAGCTCAATTCCTATCTACAGTAACTCACGAACTACGAACACCACTATATGCTGTAACTGGTTTGACACACTTACTGATGGAAGAAAACCCAAGCGACAGCCAAAAAGAACATTTAAAATCATTGAAGTTTTCTGGAGATTATTTATTGACATTTATCAACGATATTCTTCAAGTAAATAAAATTGAAGCAAAGAAATTGGCCGTAGAAAAAGCGCCGTTGAATCTTAAGAAGGTTTTAAACGATGTTGTGAATTCGCTTACACAAACATCTAAAGAGAACAATAATAAAATCATCTTAATTATTGATAAAGGTATTCCTGAAAAACTCGTTGGCGATTACTTAAAAATGTCTCAGGTATTTATTAATCTTATAAGTAATGCTTTAAAATTTACCAAAGATGGTGTTGTTCAAATTTCTGCTAGAATTTTAGAAGAAGATGAGAAACAACAAAATATTCAATTCGAGATAAAAGATAATGGGATTGGGATTTCTAAAGAGATGCAAGAAAATATCTTTGACAGTTTCTCACAAGGTTCTGTGCAAATTAACCGCAAATATGGTGGTACAGGTTTGGGATTGACCATTGTAAAAAGTTTATTAGAACTATTAGAAAGCGATATTCAACTAAAAAGTAAATTAGGAGAAGGATCAACCTTCCGATTTGCATTGCTCTTAGACAAACTTGCTCCTGAAGTTACTAATATTGATGCCAAAGCAGAAGAAAAAACCGATCTCAAAAGCAGAAAGTTTAAAGTACTATTGGTAGAAGATAACAAAATCAATCAAGTAATTACAAAGAAGATTATAGCGAAACAAAATATGACTTGTGATATTGCCGATGACGGTTACCAAGCCATTGATTATGCACGTAGCAATCGTTATGACTTTATTTTGATGGATATTCACATGCCAGGTATTAGTGGAATTGAAGCGACCAAAGAAATTAGAAAGTTTGATGTTTCTACTCCAATCATTGCCTTAACTGCGATTTCACTTGATGATAATAAAGGAGATTTCTTGAAAGATGGATTCAATGAAGTAATTTCCAAACCTTTTAATCCAGAAGTATTTTACCAGAAAATTTCTAATATTCTTACCTAAGGAAATCGTCATACATTTCTAAAAACAACTCATTAACAAACACTTAACACCCAAAAAGCAATCAAGTTTATTTTTTGGCACGCGGTTTGCTGTTAATTAATTGAAATCAAAAAAAGCGATCACGCTTTGTTTTCATTTCACATAAATTTTGGATTGGTTAGTTAAAGGACAAGGCGAGTTGGTTACTCGCCTTTACTTTTTTAATTTAATTCAATCATTAAACAAGACAAATACACTATTTACAGTATATTTGGGTAACTATCATAGTTCAAAGAAATTAATCACAATGCTTTATTTTGGGTGTTGTACAACATTAAAATCATTATGTGTGAAACAAATTTAATCTTCAATTTTGTACTTGCTTAAAAAAAGAACTTTCTGATTCTGGAAAATCAAATGATAAAGTTCAAGAGTTTTATGATTTAAAAGCTAAAGAAGCTCAAAACTTTTTTGATACTGGTTCTAAATACGTTTCAAAAGAAGAATTTGAAAAATCAAAAGAAGCAATTAAAGAGGGTAAATATTATGATACAGAATTATACTGGGAACTTAAAAGGTTTAAAGCCGATAGAACAGGATTTGTAATTGGTCGAGTTATCATTCCCTTAAATAAATTGAAAGAAGAAATTAAATTTGAATATGTTTTAGACAAACTAAATGGAGGAAATGTTTTTGACTTTGATTATGTTCCTCAAGAAAAAGACCGTATAGAAGTTTGGGAACACTGTATATATACTGAAATAAATGGATACTCCAGAGCATACTTTGAAAATCACATGGTTTTTAAGTTTGAAAAAAACAAATGGCATTTTGGAGATTATCCATTCGGATTTGTTTTTGATGAATTGAATAGAGGAAAATTAAAAATATTGCACAAGAATGTATAACTGCTAATACAACGAAACTTTTAACAGAGAAACCCATGGGTGATTTTACATCTTTAAATAAGTTAAAATGTTAACTTCATATCTGTTAACTGATGATTATATGAAACCGTATCCTCCAATTATAAAAAAAATACTTCAAATAACATTTCTACTGTTTTCAATTCAAGCTTTTGCTTGCGACTGCGATCCTCTGAATATAACAGAAAAATATACTCAATCTGATTTTGTTGCTAATGTGACTATTCTCAAAATCTATCCAAATCAAGAGAATGAACAAGGATACAGAGCAGATATTAAAATAAATGAGCTTTTTAAAGGAAAACCACTAAAATCCATCTATGTTTATGGTAGAAGTGATAATGGAATTGGAAGTTCTTGTGATATTCATATTCCTGCCAACACCAAACTTATTGCTTATGCCAGAAAAAACGACAGTGGAAAGTTTGGAATCGGAATGTGTTCAGGCATAATGTATCTTGATTATTCAGCTATATACAAGAAAAAAACTTCAAAAAATAAAAAAGAACTTAAAAGACAAATAAGAGAACTGGAAATCCTAAAGATTTTTAAGTCAAAAAATATAAAATTCACCGACAAAATAAATTATCGAGAAAAAGCAAAACTTCATCAAGAATTAAAAAAATTCAATGGAATTGAACTTGAAAAAAACTTTGGAATTTATGAGATAATATTTGAATCAAATTTGTCTATTAGAAACGTAATAGAAATCAGCGGGTTTAAAAATTCAATCGACCAAGAGTTAATTGAAATAATCAAAAAAACGGAATGGACAAGTTTTGACAAAGGAGTAAAAGATACAGTTCCTGAAAACAGCAAATTATTAATTGGAATTTATTATTACCCAAAGGAAAAAGGAAACCCTAGTTTTTTAAGTCAATACTATTTGTAAAATAGCTATTCATAAAGTTTATTACTCACCTTTACTTTTTTACTACAACTTCTCTAAAATCGATTTGATTTCTTCTGCTTTGAAATTTGGATGTACTCGTTGAATTACTTGAAGATTTTTTACGGCATCTTCCAATTTATCTTGTTGAAACTGAATCAAAGCAACATACCAAAATGATTCTAATTGATAATCAAAATTAGCATTCGTATTCCGAGTTAAAATATTCAATTCTTTCAAAGCTAGTCCAGACTTCTCTTGATTCAATAATGACATCGCATAATAAAATCGAATATTTGGGTTATCATCAGAAGATAATAAGTCTTTAAATGCCTTTTCTGCTTTTAAATAATTACCGCTTTCATACGACTTAAAAGCTTCAAATGTAGCATCAGGGGAAGAAGTTCCTCTGGTAATTGGCAAATACGTATTTGGACACACTTCAAAATAGGAATCAAAGATATCACCATTTGCAGAAAACTGATTGATAGCAAAAAATGCTCCTATGATAAAAATCGCAGCAATCGCAATGCGTTTCAACATGCCAAAATTAGATTTCTTTGTACCGTTATCTGTAGCTTCTATAGTATTTGCATCTAATTCCTGCAAATGCTTTTTTAAAGCCTTATCGTTGGAAATTTGAAAAGCCGCTGTTAACTCCAAATGTGATTCATATAACTCTTGAAGTTCAACATCGGTTTTCAGTAGTTCCTCTGCGCGTACCTTGTCCTCATCAGACAAACGATCTGCAATATAATCTTGTATGAATTCTTCTTTATTCATTATACTTTTTTAAACAAAGACTTTAAACGTTTTAAACATCTCGATTTATGACTTCGCACCGTATTTCCATCTTTATATTCTGTGACCTGTACAATTTCTTCCACTGTTAAATTTCTATAATAAAATAGTTCCAAAACCTTCCTGCAACTTTCAGAAATTGAGTCTAAATACTTACTCAATATAATTGAACGCTCTGAAGGAGTTGATTCTTCTATCCTAATTTCTGTATAATCTTCTTCTTTTGTTTCAACGTTTAAAAGTGTATTTGCTTCTTTTAATTTTTTTAAAATTTTAAATTTTCCTATGCCAAACAGATACGTTTTTACAGAACTTGAGGTCAATATCAATTTCGAATTCACAAAATTATGACGCATGGCTATAATAGCATCCTGGTAAATGTCGGTAGCATTGTACGCATCCAAGCCATACTTTTTTGCATAATTCAAAAACTCTTCTTTGTATGCTATATAAATAGTCTCAAGCGCCTTTTTATCATCAGATCGTAACAAATCTTGTAATTCAGCATCTGTGCTATTTCTACTCATTAGTGGTTTTAAAATTTAAAATATTAACAATGAAATGAAAAAAAATTTGTGTAGCTGTTAATATTAAGCTTGCTAAATATACAAAAGGATAAACAAATGTATTTATCATGAAATCAAAATTACACATACTCTTTTTCATTGCATGTTTAATATCTTATCAAAGTGCTGATGCACAATTGTTTAAAAGATTGAAAGAAAAAGCAAAGCAAAAAGCGAAAAACATTGAAAATAAAGTCATTAATAAAATCGACAACAAAGTTGAGAAAACTATTGATGATGCCATAGAAGAGAAAGAAGATTCTAAAAAGGAAACTTCTAGAAGAGAAGATCCAACTGCTACTAAAGAAAAAGATTTTGGTGATGTTACTATTAATCACTCAAAAACCTATGGAAGTGTTACTCTAACGGAAACACGCCAAATAAAAGTAGATAAAACCAACTCAGGATACACTATTTACGGAAATTGGTGGTCACATAAAGCAGACATATATGATGGATTTATGATAGTGATATCAACCACTCAAAATTTAAAGGATTCCAACACAGGAAAACAAACTTTCAAAATCCCAGAAGAAGCAACTCTTAAACTTGGGTACGATCCAGAGTTACCATTTAAACAACAATCGGTAGACGGTTTTAGTCGTGCGGTTACAGATGACTATCAAAAATATGAGATCGCGAAAGGAGAAGTAACCATTGATGTACTTTCTGATGAAAACATAAAAATTAGCTTTTCTGGAACTGCTTCTCTTACGAAACGCACCAAAAATCCCAATAGTGAGTTTCCAGATAAAACCTTTTACGACGCAACTATTTCCGGAAATATTGACAGTAAAACACCTCTATTTCAGAATCAAGAAACCATAGTCAAGCAAGATGGTGACAAAAAATCAAAGAGCTACTCAGATACGATGACTGACGAAAATATCCCAGCACCTGCGCCAGGAACATACTTATTTAGTAGTGAAGTCGTTACTGAAATTAGGTCTCCAAAAGAAAATAGAAGCCATAAAATATCCTATCTCCTACATCCTAAGGCAAAATACATTGCGATCAAAGCAGACTTAGGCGCCTACTCAGATGAAGAAATGGAAGGAGAATCGATCATAGTGATGGATCAAGGAAACACACATGTATTTGTAGAATCAAATGGTATGAAAATGCGCATGTCTAACGGCATGATGGGACAAGAAAATATGAGTAATCTTACTGATCAGATGGCACAATACGATTACACAAAACTTAAAAAAACAGGTAACACCAAAACAATTCTAGGTGCGACTTGTTACGAGTATGCCATGGCAGACAGCTCGACAAAAGTTAACTTTTGGGTAGCACCAAGCATCAAACTATCAAACTGGTTTATACAAGATCATAGTAGTTTAGATGGCTATATTATGGAGTATACAATACAATCAAATAAAGAAACTATGACAAGTACAACGATTGCCATCAAAAACAATATCAACAAAACTATCAACCCTAAGGAATACAAAAAAATGTTCTAAATCTCTTACTAAACAACTTCCATATGAGTGATTGGATGTATAAGCTGATATGGATGTTTTTATTTAACTCACTAATGAATAATACAAAAAAATGAAAAGAAAATTACTATTACTTATTGCAATCTGCTTTGGTATAACTGTTCAAGCACAAACTACTTATATTCCAGATAATGGTTTTGAGTATAGACTTCAACAATTAGGACTGGATTCTGGTCCAATTGATAACTTAGTTCTTACAGGAAATATTGATGATTTAGAAGATTTTGACTTTGGAAACTTTACTGTAACAGATATTACAGGCTTGCAAGATTTTGTAGCTTTAAAAGATTTAAGAATTGATGACGCTGTGGCAGACTTATCTCCTATTGAAAATTTAACTGCGCTAGAAGAATTGGTTATTCGAGATGTCTTAGACACTACTGTTGACTTAAGTGCTTTAGTTAATCTTTCCTATGTGGGTGTTTCTAGATCTACTTTTACAACACTAGATTTTACCAATAATATCAATCTTACAGAAGTTTCTATCGAAGATATGACAAATGATATGGAAGCTATCATTTTTGGAAACAACCCTTTGCTAGAAGATGCTTATTTCAATTTTGTCAATGTACAAGAATTAGATTTTTCTAGTTGTACTGCATTGAAAATATTATTAGTCAATCAAAATCAAACATTAATCAATTTAAATGTTACTCAAAATACATTATTAGAAAGTATAGAGTTTGATGATAATTTACTTCTACCATACATAGATTTATCTGCAAATACCGCATTGAATAGTGTGAGAGCAGAAGACAATGCTGCATTAGAAACTATTTATATTAAAAGTGGCAACAATACCAATATAGGGCAAACTTTTAGAGTAAAAGACAACCCTGCTTTAACATGTGTAGAAGTAGACGATGTAGCTTGGAGCAATACCTATTGGGGATTTCCAACAAACTATTTTACTGGTTTTAGTCTAAACTGTTCTCCGTCAAATGACGATTGTGCACAAGCAACGCCAATTACGTTAGTACAACCAGCTTCCGCAACTACCATAAATGCTTCTAATAGTACAAATACGCCTGGTTGTGAGTCTTCTGGCATTACAATTTTAGACATTTGGTATGAATTTACTTCTCCAGCTTCTGGTAATGTCACCATGACCATCAATGCGCCACCATTGGTTGGAAAAATTGCATTGTATGAATCTTGTGCTGATGCGAGTCCAATAGTGTGTCAAGAAGGCGAATTGGCAATTACAGGTTTAACACCAAATGCAACCTATTACCTTCAAGTATGGCTTGAAGCAGACACCATGAATAGAACGCAAACTGCTTTGGAAAGCATGAACAGTAGTAGCGGTGGTTTTATTTTAAGTGTTCAAGATACCTCAACATTGAGTACAGATGATGTGGAAGGACTAACTAATCAAATTCGCATGTTTCCAAATCCTGCAAAGAACCTATTAAATGTAATTGCTCCAATGCTGTTGGAAGGTATTACGATTTATGACATGTCTGGAAAATTAATCTTAAAGCATGAAAACTTTACGAACAATTCACAAACATTAGATGTTTCGCAACTTTCTAGTGGAATGTATATGGTTGAATTCAAAACAGAAAACACAAAAACACTCAAAAAATTAATTCTCAATTAAAATCACAATGAAAAACTTACACCGTATTACCGTAACTGTGCTTATATCTTTAATAATTATCGGATGCTTTGGCGATAAAAATACACTTGTTGGACAAGATCTTGGCAATACCGATTTTGTAAATACAAACTTTACAAAAAATAAAGTAGCATTTTCTGAAATTCCCAAAAATCTATGCACATATGTTAACGAGGCCGACATCCGAGAATTGTATCCCGATGCTACTAAAATTTTATTTGACGACGGACAAACATTTGCTTCAAAAAGTTGTCGTTTTCTAGTGTACATCAATGAAGATACAGAGGCTAAATTTGGCTTTTTAACAGGAATCATTACTGCCGTTGAAGATAAAGTCGCCGAAGGTGAAAATTGGATAGAAACTTGGGAACTCAAAAAGAAGATGTCCAAATCGTCTTCATTTGTACCTAATTTAGGAATGGCTGCCATTTGGAAAGAAGCAAACAGGGAACTTTCTATAAAAATGGATGGATATATTGTTACAATTTTAACACCTGGATCACCCTTTAACAAAGAGGAATTAGAAAAAAATAGAGATTACAAAAAAATTGCCCTTGAAATAGCAAAACGAATGAATCTTTTTTAAAAAATTGTATTTTTAGAAAATTAAAGATCCATTTTTCAAATGCAAAAGCTTCAATCTATATCTTATTTTTTTTTAAGAGTACGCATATGTAAAATACTATGCGTACTCATAATTAGTTTAGATTTAAAAGCAGGAAACTTCAAATTCCAAGAAACACAAGATACCGTTACCAAACCAACCATTGCTTTCTTATGGGGAAAATCGAATGCGTTGCACAACACAAAACAATATGATGAATTGCTAGCATTTCTTGAAAAACATCTAAAAAACATACAACCTAAAAACCAGAAAGACAGTTTGGATGTTGCGGACTTGTATTACAATCAATTTCAAGGAAATTTCTATACTGGCAAGTATTTGGAAAGTATTAAAAGTGCTAACAAAGGAATGCCGTATTGCGGAAAAGCAACAAGTAAAAGAGCCAAACACAACAAAGGTGTTTTATATTACAAAAGAGCGTATGGAGAAGCTGGAATGGACTTTGCTAAACGTGCGCAATTAAGTATGAAAACAGCACTTGAATATTTATCTGAAGATGACGAATCAAGTTTGGATTATTTGGTAGATGCTTATGTATTTCTTTCAAGTCAGGCTGCTTATCATGGAAATTTACCCGATGCAAAACGCAATATTCGCATGGCAAATAAAACTTATGATAAGCATCGAAAACACCTCGATGAAGCACGCCGCGATCGATATGAAGTAGTTTTGGCATATAGAGAAGCATATTTACTGTATAAACTAGCTACTACAAAAGAAGATAGTCTGGAAATCGTAAACGTAGTCAACAAACTGAATACTTTGCAAGCTTCACCTAAATTCAACAAGCATGAGTACATTTATTACAGTACTGCGTTGAATCATATTGGCGATTGGTACATTAGTTACAAACATGATTCTTTAATCACTTCAAAAAAATTAGAAACTGGTTCTTATTATTTAGACAAATCGATCGATCTGGTTGAAAATAAAAATTACACAGGCGATTTAATCTCTTTTAAATATAATAAATGTAAAGCCTTAACGCTTGCGAACGATTTACAAAAAGCAGAAAGCTTGATGGAGTATTTGCTAGATTCTATGAACAAAAACGATTACAGAAGATCATTTTTTCTAGCACAAAAAGGGCTCATCAAAGCCAAACTCAAACAAAAAGATAGCGCCTTACGTATTTTTCATAATGTTATTGAACGAATTCATTCAGATTCTACAACACTTGCCAAAGATTACAGCAACTTTAAACCAAGTAAAACCTATGGCGAATCGCGATTAATACGCAGAGTGGCGGAAAAATTAGAAGAATTTTACAATGATGATCCTGAAGTCAAAAAAACAATTGCCCGATTGTATCGCATTGCCTTTATTCAGTTTGAAAATAGTTACGCAAAAACCAAATTCAATCCGAATCAGAATGATGTTTTAAGGGAAATATTGAATGGATCCTTACTCGCCCAAAAAGAGGGATTTGACGAAGAACATCTTTCTATAAACCAGTTACTTGGTCGTACTGAAACCATCATGAATCAAATGACTTGGCAGCGTTTTTATCAAAACAGATTCACTAATAAACTTCCTGAATTAGATTCGTTAAAGTTTAGACATTTAAACTTACGCACCTTACTTACAGCTGCAAAAAAAGAGAATTCAATTCGAAAAGTAGATTCGCTTCAAGAACTTATCAATAACCATTTAATTTTTACAAATAAAAAGTTTCCAAACTTAGAATTATTAAGTAGTAAAAAGTTTGACATTGAAACATTACAAAGAAATTTACGTGACAATGAACTCGTTTTAAAATATTTTATTCTCAATACTAAAATAGCCATCTTTTCTATTTCGGCGAATGATATTCATTGGGAAATCAAGTCATGGACAGCAGATGAAATCGAATTAGGAGAAACTTTAATCAATAGTATTCGAGACCGTAAATACGATGCAAAAACTGCCGCACTTTTAGGCGAAAAATTGTTACCAACAATAGATCCAGAGTTCACAAAAATCATCATCAACCCTGATGGCGAATTGTATCGTATCCCTTTTGAAATTTTACAACTAGAAAATAAGTTTTTTATAGAAACCCATGAAATTCGATATACATCAAATTTGGGTTTTACACATTTTGAAAATAATTCGCAACCAACTACAAAAGGACTTTTAGCAATTTATGCTCCTAATTACCCTGAAACTGAAGCAATGGTAGCAACACGAAGCGATGCTTCTTTTCTAAAAGGCGCTAAAAAAGAAGCAGAAATCATTAGCAAACTCTTTCCTTCGGAAACGTATATTGGCGATAATATTTCTAAGAAATATTTCCTTGACACCGCACCAAAAGCTGGAGTTTTACATTTGGCAATGCATGCTGTTATCAACAATGAAGAACCTGGACTAAGCAGATTATTATTCAACAAAAACAATCAAACCGACGACGATTTGTACTTGGAAGAACTCTACGCATTACAATTACAAGCCGATTTAGCCGTACTCAGTGCATGTAACACAGGTTTAGGGAAAGAAAGTGCTGGTAGAAACTTAGAATCTTTTCAACGCGCATTTACGTTCTCTGGCGTTCCTGCAACCGTTGTAAGTTTGTGGGAAGTGCCCGATCAATCAACTAGCAAGATTATGGAAAGTTTCTACACATATTTAAAAGATGGATATACCAAATCAGCTGCATTGAAAAATGCCAAACTTAACTACTTAAGAAAGCACAAAGGAACTAAACTAGAGCAACCATTCTATTGGACAGGCTTTATTTTATATGGCGATGAGAGTACCATTTCTATTGCTGCAAGTTCTAATGTGATTTGGCACATACTATTCGTTGTTATGATTGTTTTAACTATTTTAATTTTTAAGAAGCGATTAAAGTACAACGCAACATCATAAATTTAATTTCTAATAATCTTACGTACAGATTTTCCTTGTAAGGTTTGAATCTCCAGAAAATAAATTCCTGATTTTTGTGTAGATACATCAATTTCTCGGTTCACAATTCCACTCGTTTTTTCTTCTTCAACTATGGTTTGTATCAGTCTTCCTGTACTATCATACAATGTCACACTAACAGTATTTTCTCCAGAAGCTGTAAAAGTCAAATAAACCGTTTCGCTCGTCGGATTCGGATATATAACAAAATCCAATTCAGGAATATTATTTTCAATACTTAAAGTTGTTCCATCAAATTCATACGCGCCCATATCTACCGTAGTATTGTATATTCTCGCATTCCCTAAAATATCTGTTGCTTGTACGCCTGTATTATCTCCAACATCAATACATGGAGAAGCATTCTGCAATTGCAATCCGTCATCATTAGTCATCCAAATTCCATCCATTCCTGCTCCAGAAGCCATATCTAAAAACATCGGATTTACATCAATGTTTCCTGTTCCTACTCCTGAAATCACATGCGGAGCAATTTGTCCTGTAAGGTCTATATCTGAATGTGTTGCAAAGACTTGTGCACCAGTTCCTCTTATATAAAATTGTGGAGCAACTCCTGTTGCCGAATTGTTCCAAACAATACAATTTTGCAATGTCACCGTACATGAACCTGACGATGTTCCGCCACTTGGATCAAGGTTATCTGCAATAAAAGCACCTCCATATCCGTTTAATGCCATATTGTTTATAAAAGCACAATTGATCAATACGGGATGACAATTTCCGCCATTGCCGCCCCACGCATACATTGCCCCTACATTAGTGGCAGCAGTGTTTTCATAAAATATAGTATTAATTACGGTAGGACTCGCCGTTCCTCCTACACCATAACTGTCCATTCCTCCTGCTTCAATTAATGCGTGATTTTGTGTAAACACACAATTTATATATGTAGGTTGCGTATTTCCGCCACCAAAACCATTATTAAACGCACCTGCGCCCCATGAAGCGGTATTATGTCTAAAGAGAATATTTCGAATCGTAGGATGGCAACTTCCACCAACATTATATCCATGATTATAGATTCCGCCACCTAATCCATTTCCAGAACTTGTGGGATTTCTATCATCATTACCATATTCGATAATAAAACCATCAATAATAGCAGTTGCGTCTAACAGTTGGTTATATACTACATTGTAACTATTATCATTGATGCCAGCAGCGCCAATTTCACCACTTAAAATACTCATTAAACCATTCGTCAAATCTCTTTGTGACAATAGCGTTTCGGTTCCACTAAAACTTCCATAAATAGTGACTCCATTTCGCATGCTAAATGCTATATTTCGGTTTATAGTTGTAGTAGTAAAATAGGTTCCAGCAGCAACCCAAACTTCATCTCCTACATTGGCTGCATCAATAGCCGTTTGTAAGGAAGTTCCTGGAAATGCATTTGCCCAACTTGAACCATCAAAACTTCCCGCTCCTGTTGGCGTAACATAGCTAATTTGTGCTTGCACCTCAAAAGCTAAAAGAACAAATAGCATGCATAAAAAAGTAATTCTTTTCATAGTCGTAGTATTTTATAATTAACAACGATACAAACATATTACGAACTGCGCTTTTGGATGTCCCAGATTATTGAAACTAAAGGAATCAGGACGGCAAATGGGTGTTTTTCCCAAAAGTTTGTAAATTAGAAGGAAACATCTTCGTTCATGACTACCATGAAAATTTCATCAGGTTTTTGAGTATTGGGTTTTGGTAATATCATTTAAAACTCAATATTCACCATCTAGTATTTTGACTTCGTTATTCGTTGATTTGATTTCGATACTAGCTGTTTGCTTAATTGGGAATTCGTTAGAGCAACGAAAATCGAAAGATTTTGTATTGAGATTTACTTTGAAGCGAAATTTACGATTCTAAAAACTTTCCAACTTTTTGTTGAAACTTCTGTTCATCTGACAAAAACTGTACTTGAATTGGTAAATAATAAAGATGTTCCAAACTGCCTTGCAAACGCATAAAATCCTTTTCGGTTGTTAAAATACGTTTGTTTCCTGCTTTTTGTTTTATTGTAGTAATATCGCTTTCGCTGAAATGATAATGATCAGCGTATTTTAAGTGTGTATATTGTAACTGTTGATCGTTTAAATATTGCAACAAAGGTGTCGGATTGGCAATTCCTGTAATCAATACAAATTCGGAATCCCTTAAATCTGTTAATGCAACTTCTTCTTGTTCGTTTTGAACAGTTTCGGAATACGCAATCGTCGTAAAAAACACTCTTTGATGTGCTTTTGGACGCAGCTTCTTTCTAATTTTTGTTTGTTGTACTACTGAAACTTCTGTGGGACATTTGGTCACAATAATCACATCTGCACGTTTGGCTCCTGAATTTGGTTCTCGTAAATTTCCTGCGGGCAGCATAAAATCGTTGGCATACAAATCATAAAAAGGCGTCAATAAAATATGGAATCCTGCGGTTACTTTCCGATGTTGAAATGCATCATCTAACAAAATCACTTCTGGCGAATCTTCCAAGTTCCGTAAGGTTTCAATTCCAACGGTACGTTCTGCTTCTACCGCAACTTGAATATCATTTTTAAATTTATGATAAAACTGCAATGGTTCATCACCAATATCTGAAGCTGTAGTAGTTGAATTTGCTAATAAAAACCCTTTCGTCTTTCGTTTATAACCTCTACTCAATGTAGCTACTTTGTATTGATCTTTCAACAAACGAATCAAGTATTCTATCATCGGTGACTTTCCTGTGCCACCAACACTCAGATTTCCAACACAAATCACAGGAAAATCATAGGAAGTCGATTTTAAAAAACCTTTATCAAATAGCCAATTGCGGATAAACACAATAGCGCCATAGAGCACAGAAAAAGGTAATAAGATCAATCGAAGTCTTCGCATACAACGAAAGTATAATTTTTTAAGTTAGTAATGAAAATGAAATGCTGAATATTCAAATTACTCTATAAATGTGTAGATTAATTTGAAAACGTAAAAACTCTTGGATTCTTTATTTTTGAATATTTACTTAATCATTGAAGTATCCTATATTTATCCCATAACCGATTAGTATGATCATTATGAAAAAAAGTTTTTTATTCATTATTATCTTACAAGTCTTCTGAGTTGTAGCGAAAAAACAATTCTTCAAAGAAGTTTTGAAATAGAAAAAAAAGATATCATGTATGGAGGAATGATTGTTTCGGCTATTCCATTTCAAATAGAAGGAGAATATAGGACAAGATATATTCGTGAGAAAGGAGGTCTAGGAGGAATTAACCTTGCCACTCCTGAACTCGATAAATTGTATTGTGGCAACTCTAGCGTTACAGATAGCACAAAAGCGATTTTAATTATTAATTTTCCTTCAAAGAAAATAATTGGTTACGAAATAACTAGCGAAAATGGTTTCAGTAAAAAAGATATCATAGTTGAACTAAGCAAAGCATACGCTGAAATATATAAGAACAAAAAGAAATATGAAATTTGCTGCGACAAACTTTCTGATTTAGAATTAAAAAGCATTGTGGTTTTTAAAGTTGGACAAAGAATTTATTTAGAATCTGAGGTTAGCTCAAAAAAATAAAACCTCTTTCTATTCTGAAAAACGTAAATTCAATTCGTTCACTATTTTTTCACATAGATCTTTTCATTAGAAGCAAAAAGTACCAGTTGATGTTCCTGCTGTTTGCCATGTGAGATTAAGATTTTAAAAAACTTATAACTATCTGGATATACAGAAATTTGTGGGGAAATTAGATTGGTCGTTTTATACAATTTTCCTCGTGGTGATTCTTCAAAGTCTGCAATCACTATGTAATAAAAGCTTTTAAACGCTTGAATATCTTCATCATCACTCACACGTTCATCACTGGCAACTTTTATGGCTTGCATTCTAAAATGTTCGTTGCTCCTAGAAAACATGTTATGCTCATTCATTTCTAAAAGCACTTTAAATAAACGATTGTCTTCAATAGGAATAATTCCACTTCGCGATTGTGAAAACAGACAAAAGGGAATCAAACAAAGCAGGATCGCAGTCAAATTTTTCTTCATAATTCATATTATAATTTTAGTTATTAATTTGAAGATACAGCATCTTTCAATACAAGCTTGAAATTATTTTGTAAACGTCGTAAAAAATTTATGAACGTTCTAAATTGTGCTGTTTTTCGTTTTAATTGTCATTTTTCTACTGCTTATTTTTATATTTGATCCAAAAGGAAAAAAGATGAAAGTCCAAGATATTATGTCGCACATTGAAGCATTATGTCCGCTTGCGTATGCGGAAGATTTTGACAATGTAGGATTGTTGGTTGGAGATAGCCAACAAGAAGTTTCTGGTGTATTAATTTCGTTAGATACACTGGAAAATGTAGTTGATGAAGCCATTGAAAAAAAATGCAATATGATTGTAAGCTTTCATCCTATAATATTTTCTGGCTTAAAAAAGATTACAGGAAAAACCTATGTGGAACGTGTTGTACTAAAAGCTATCAAACACGATATTGCTATTTATGCAATGCATACAGCTTTGGATAATTCATGGACTGGCGTAAGTGATCGTATATGTGACGAATTAGGCTTAACCAATAAATCTATCCTAATTCCACAAAAAGGAACAATTAAAAAATTGGTGACTTTTGTACCAAAGACAGCCGCGGAGAGACTTCGCAATGCATTATTTGCTGTTGGTGCAGGAAGTATTGGAAATTATGAAAATTGTAGTTTTAATATAGAAGGCTTGGGGAGTTTTCAAGGAAATGAAGCTTCTAATCCAACCATTGGACAAAAAGGAGAAACACATTTTGAAGAAGAAATTCGAATTGGAATCACCTTTGCCAAACATTTAGAAGGAAAAATCATAAAAACATTGCATGCAACACATCCGTATGAAGAAGTTGCCTATGAGATTACAACTTTGGAAAATATGAATCAACATATAGGAATGGGCATGGTTGGTGAGTTTAAAAAACCCATCACCGAAATGCATTTTATGACGTTGTTGAAGACAAAAATGAACGTTCCGGTGGTACGACATTCGGCTTTATCCGGAAAAATGATACAAAAAGTAGCTGTTTTAGGTGGAAGTGGAAGCTTTGCCATCAGTGCTGCCAAACGAGCAGGTGCCGACGCGTATGTCACGGCAGACTTGAAATACCACGATTTTTACCAAGCGGAAGGACAAATAATTTTAGCTGATATTGGGCATTATGAAAGTGAACAGTATACAAAAAATCTTTTATTTGAGTATCTTACGAAAAAAATTCCTAATTTTGCGATCATTTTATCAGCAGAAAATACAAATCCAATCAAGTATTCATAAATATGGCAAAGAAGAAAGAAGTTACGGTCGAAGAAAAATTACGCGCGCTTTTTGATTTACAATTAATTGACTCTCGCGTAGACGAGATCAAGAACGTTCGTGGAGAGCTTCCTTTAGAAGTAGAAGATTTAGAAGACGAAGTAGCTGGATTAAACACGAGACTTGAAAAGTTTCACGGTGATCTTGATCAGATTGATGAAGACATTAAAAACAAAAAGAATATCATTGAGGAAGCAAAAAGCTTAATCAAGAAGTATACAGAGCAACAAAAGAATGTTCGTAACAACAGAGAGTACAACGCTTTATCTAAAGAAGTTGAATTCCAAGAGCTAGAAATGCAGTTGGCTGAGAAGCACATCAAAGAATTTAAAGTTTCTATTGAGCAAAAGAAAGCTGTTATTGGTCAAACCAAAGAACGTTTGGAAGAAAGAGTATCACATCTAAAGCACAAGAAAGCTGAGTTGAATGATATTCTTGAAGAAACGAAAAGAGAAGAAGAATTCCTTTTACAGAAATCTGAAGAGTTCGAAAAATTAATCGAAGACAGATTGTTAGCAGCATATAAAAGAATCCGTAGAAATGTTCGTAACGGTTTAGCTGTTGTAAAGATTGAAAGAGGAGCTTCCGGAGGTTCGTATTTTACAATTCCACCACAGGTTCAGGTAGAAATTGCTTCTAGAAAGAAAATCATCACAGATGAGCACAGTGGTCGTATCTTAGTTGATCCTGCATTAGCAGATGAAGAAAAAGAAAAAATGGAAAAACTTTTCGCAAAGTTTTAATTTAAATAAACACTTATAAAAAAACCTCGCTACTTGCGAGGTTTTTTTGTGGCTTTTAATTCGTATATCATTGGATAGAGTTTATCTTTTGTTTCATACATTCCTTCTTCATTTTTCACTAAATCAGGCAATACATCGTATGGTGATGCATCGTGTTCCGTAAGGAATTCAATTGTCAAACCTGCATTAATTAAAGCGCTGATAACGTCTCCCAATCCATGGTTCCACGCATATTCTTTACTTATTATTTTAGTTTTTCCATCTTCTGCATACGTTCCTTCATATTCTTCATAAATTACTTCATCTTGACTGTATGCATATCTTAACACTGGCGGTGTCTGTAAATAATCAAACATCCATACAATGGGATGAAATTCTGCCATGTAAAATGTTCCATCATCTTTTAAACGCGATGCAATAATCGTTGCCCACTTTGTTAAGTCTGGCAACCAACCAATAGTCCCATAGCTTGTAAATACAATATCAAATGTATCGGTTACATGGTCATTTACATCAAATACATTACAACAATGAAAAGTAGCGTCTAAATTCAGCTCTTCGTTCAAGGATTTTGCTAATTTAATTGCTTCATCAGACAAATCAATTCCTGTGCATTTTGCCCCCATTCGAGCAAAACTTAAGGTATCTTGTCCAAAATGACATTGCAAGTGTAATAATGATTTTCCAGCAATATTTGGGAGACTATTCAGTTCATATTTCATCAGTGAAGATTTCCCTTTTTTAAAATCTTCCATTGCATACATTTCACTTTTTGCGTGAACTGCTACTTTCTTATTCCAAGTCTCTTTATTAGTTTTAAAATAATTATCATTCATTTTGTCGGATTTTTATGGCTTTTATCGTATTATTGTTTATGATTTTCCTCCTTATGTACAATTGTAAGGAAAAAATTCTAAATCGTACCTGAAATAATCTTACTTAAATTAATTTATATATGAAAAAAACTACTTTTTCACTATTTAAAAGTATTTTCCTTTTATGCTTGTTGATGAGTTTTACAACGTATGCTCAAAATGTTGATGTAATTATTACCGTCGATTGGCCGCAATGGTCTTCTGAAAACCGAGTAGAGTTATACAGTCCTAGCGGCACTTTATTACAAACTGTAGATAATGGCTTTGATGGTAGCGGAAATGCTCCTTATAATGAAACAACAACCGCTGTAAGTTACCCAATTGACGACAATATGCCAGCAGGAACTGGTTATTATGTTACTGTATATGACTTTTATGGAGATGATTGGAATGGCAGTGGAAGTTTGACAATTACTGCAGATGGACAAACTGCATACACTTTTAATGGAGATTTTTCCAATAATGTTACTTCAGGAAATCCTGTTCAGATTTCTCAAACATTCTATTTTGCTTTAGAGGAAGCTCCTGCGCCTCCGCCTCCTTTCCCTGGAGTTTCACAATTTGATACCAGCGGAAACGAATACATAGAGTATATTCCTGGAAATATGCCAATTATTATTGCCGCACCACATGGTGGAGTAAAGCAATCTGGGCAAACTATTGGAGGAACATTTTATGCTGATAATGATGGTGCTTTACCAGATAGAGGTTGTGGTACCAATGAAAGAGATGATAACACTGATATTCTGGTTCGTGAAATTCAACAATCCGTTTTTGAACAAACTGGTTGTTATCCGTATGTGATTATAAACAACTTACACAGAAGTAAATTAGATCCAAATAGAGAACAAAACGAAGCTACTTGCGGAGATGCTGATGCCTTATTCTATTGGAACACTTTCCATAACTTCATTGATCAAGCAAGCGCAGATGTAATGAACAAATGGGGAAAAGGATTGTTTATAGATTTACATGGACAAAGTCATAGTGTCCCTAGAATTGAAGCAGGTTATAATATTTCGGCTTCTGACTTAAATAATGCAACTCCTAACTATTTAAATTCAGTATCAAACTCAACAATTACAAATCTTGTAAGTAATAATTTAGGAAACCTGACTCAAGAAGAGTTGGTTCGTGGCCCAAGCAGTTTAGGTGGACTTTTTAAAGATACTGGTGGAGCATTCTACAACGCACAAGGATATTCTGGTTGCGGTGTAACTTCTGGTTATCGTACCATTCCTAGTGATTTTGATAGTGGCGCTTCTAATAGCTGTGATGATACACGTCCATTTGGCAATGCTTATTTTGATGGAGATTTCTACAACAACAGACGTCACGGTTCTGGTCCAGCTGCTAGTGATGGTGTTGGCGGCGGTGGAACTATTGATGGAATTATGACCGAAGTTAACCGTCGTGTACGTGACTTAGGAACGTATAATGGAAATGTATATGATACAAGACCACAAACTTTAGTGCCTTTTGCTGATGATTATGCAACAGTAATCAAAAACTATATTGATTTACATTACAATGACTTTGCAAACTTTATGTATGCAAATAATACGTATGCAATGGACGATACAGATCCAACACCAACACGTACAACGGGTGTAACTGGTGTATTTACAGCAACGCCTGCTGGATTAGTGATCAATACAACTACAGGGGAAATTGATTTATCAGCTTCTACGATGGGAGTGTATACGATTACACATACTGTTGGTGATTGTAATTTATATGAAACGTCTACAAGTATGACGATCACAAATACGTTGAGTACAAACGATTTTGAAGAAGCTGTTTTTGCTATGTACCCGAATCCAACTACTGGAAAATTACAGATTGAATCTACTACTCCAATTTCAAAAGTAAACGTATACAATTTAGTGGGACAGCAAGTAAAAACGTTTGGAATGCAAAACGATCAAAAAGCTATTGATATTAGTGAATTAAAAACAGGAAGTTATTTTGTAAATCTGCAAGATGCTGCTGGAAACACATATACGAAACTTATTGTGAAGAAGTAATTCAGATCAAAGTAATAGTGCTAAAAATGAAAAGCCTTGCAATTGCGAGGCTTTTGCTTTTTGATTAATGAACGCCGCTCATCAACTTTTTGATGAAAGGTGATATCATAATAACAATCAATCCTATTACAGCTGTTAATACACCAAAAACGGCATATACAGAGACATATTGATATAATTGTTCGAAAGCTGTTTGATTCGGCCCAGAGAATGTAGCCGTTAATCCAGTGACCATTTCTGTAATTTCTCCGAAAATTCCACTCGCAAACATATTCTCAACATCTGAAACTGTGGTAAGCTTGGCTATTTTTCCAGCAAAAAAGTGCCCATAAAAAGATGCTGCAAAGAAAACACCCATAATAAAAGCCAAATACTTTTTAGGAGATAACTCCGTCATTTTTGACAAACCAATTGGAGAAATGCACAACTCGCCTACCGTTAAAATAAAATATCCAACAAATAGATACCACATAGATGTTTTGGCTGATGTATCTGCTGAATTTGCCGACATGGCAAATACGATAAATCCAAGTCCTAATAATAATAAGCCTAAACCTGCTTTGATAGCTGAGTTCGGATTTTTCTTTTTACGAATTAATACTGCCCACAACCATGAAAACGGAATTGCTAAGAGAATGATAAATCCAGAATTGATACTATTGGTTTGTGCTGCATTCAATCCGACAAGGTTGATATTTCGATCGGCAAATAAGGTTAGAGAACTTCCCGCTTGTTCAAAAATTGCCCAAAATAAAGACATCAAAATGGTAAAATAGGCTGTAACCAATAATCGCTTTCGCGCGATGCTTCCGACAGAACGATAGATGTAAATCAACATTGCCGTAATGCCAAACGTAGCAACCCAAACAATGTAATGTTCGTATTGATTGAATCGTACAATTAACGCAAACACAGGAACGGCCAAAAAAGCCCCAATCGTAACTAATTGTCCTTTGTTTAAACCTAAAAACTTCTCATGATATACTTTTTCATCAGGAATTCTTCCTTTGTCTTGAAATACATTTTTATTGGTTCCTCTGTAAAAATAAAACAAGCCTAATAACATTCCCAAACCTGCTAACATAAAACCATAATGCCATCCATAAACTTCTGCAAACCACGCACACAATAACGGAGCTACAGCGCCACCAATGTTGATCCCCATGTAAAATATTGTAAACCCAGAATCGCGTCGTTTGTCGCCTTCTGTATATAATGCGCCTACAAATGTGGAAATATTGGGTTTAAAAAATCCGTTACCAACAATAATTAACGCCAACGAGCCATAGAAAAATAGAGGTTGTTCTATGGTTAAGAAAAAGTGTCCTAACGCCATGAGAATTCCTCCTAAAAATATGGCTCTTCGGTAACCAATATAATGATCGGCAATGATTCCTCCCAATACTGGTGTTACATATACTAAAGACATATATGCTGCAAAAATTCCAATAGACATATCGTCACCAAACAGCAATTGTTTGGTCATGTATAAGATCAATAAGGCTTTCATTCCATAGAACGAAAATCGTTCCCAGAGCTCTGCAAAAAATAAATAAAAAAGTCCCTTAGGATGTCCGAAGCGAGTTTCGGAAACGGTAGATGATTCCATCTGTGTTTGTTTTTAAAATTAGCAATACACAAATGTGTTTCACTGATATTTTAAAAGAAAGTCGTGTAGTAAAGTATAGTAAAAAATAACTCCTTGTGTGCAATTGTGAGTGAAGCACAATTAATTACAAATCTCAGCATATGCACTGTTTTCATTACTTTGCACAAATTCGTGTAGCAAACCTTCATCTATGGTTATGTTTTCAGGAATCATGCGCAATCGGTATTTCCCTTCTCCTAAAAACGTAAACAAGTCTCTTCGTTCCAGCTGTTGTTCGCTATCGAGTTGTAGTATTTCGTTTACATTTTCTATGATACGCGTAAGGTAGGTTTGATTTTTAATTTCGCCTCCAGAACTCACCAAAATACTTTGTACATCACCTGTACCATTTGCACGACGAATTGCAAATTTTAATAGATTTTTATATTGTGTGGTTTTCGATCGAAAATCGACTTCTGCATTGTTGATATTTTTAGATGGAATGCTTAGTTGAATCAAAGACCAATCTAAAAATTGAATACGCATTTCGTTTGGTCGCGGTGTATTTGCCAATTGAATTACCCAACTTGTTGCCAATACCAAGAATAAAGAAATCAACGATGTTTTGGCTATTATTTTAATTAATAATGTTGGAAACGTATCGTTCATTCCTAAAAATACTTCTGGCAATTGCGAGATAAAAATCAATACCATAATGACTGCCGAAATCATAGCAACTAAGTGCAATCCACGATATAAAAAAGTTTTGTAAAACGAAATCAGTAACAAAAAACATAAGAAGCCTGATAAAATCAAATCGGGTACTGCATTCCATTTGACACCAAAATGCACATTATCTCCTCCAAAAACACCTGCCATCACTAAGGTAATTGTAGCAACTGCGAGAATCATTCCGATGATAATCTTTACATTTTTTATATTGTTATAGATAAATTTTGGCGCATAGTAAAAGTAAAAAAGCGCCATCAATAGGAATAAATTATTGACAATCGATAATAAGTTGACACCAACTTGATACGTCATTTGTTCTGAAAATTCAAAATGCTTTGCGATGTATGCCCAAATTCCTGAGCCTACCCATACAAACATTGCCAAGCTCAAATATAATAATCCACTATCTACACGCTTTTGTGAGGCATCTTCTTCTAAAATTTGACGAAAACGCTTCCGTATGTTTGAGTAAATTGCTAATAGTAGAATAGCTCCAACAAAGGATATAAAAATATGCGCTAGGTTATGAAACTGTTCTACATTAGTCATCTGCTATTCTCCCAATATCTTACGAACCAAGTCTTTTTTAGCAGTTTCATCATCACCAAATAACCAACGAAGTACATTGTCTTCCCAGATGTCATCGTATTGTTCTTGGTTGATAATGTCTCGTTCTATAGCTAAGTCTAGTAATTTGCCAGGATACGAAGATTGTGCATCACTTTCCATTTCTCCTAACGGATACGGATCGTCTAATCCCATGATAATTTGATTGTTCCCTTGGCGTTCTACCATCAATTTAAACGAATCTGTATCGTGTACTAATGTATCAAAGTAAATATTAGGATGCCCTACGGCTTTTCGTGGATGTACTTTTCCTTCAAACAAATCTGGACGTCCATCAAATCCTTGAATTCTTCTTCCCAAGTTCATTTGTGCCAATTGTCCACCATGTGCAAAACAGGTTCTAATATTTGGGAAACGCTCTTGCATTCCATTCAGAGTATAAAAATGATACGCATCACCACATTGTGCCAACATCCAAATTAAGTGAAAACGCCAGTTTACATTTTGTAGTTTAATCATTTTATCGCCATCGTAGGGATGAATTTCAATAGCGAGTTTGTATTTATCAGCCAATTCAAAAATTGGATTATTTTCTTCATCAAAAACCGATCGCCACTGCCCTATTGAGTCCATAAAATGCGTTGGTAAACACAGTACACGTAAGCCTAAGTCTTCTACACAACGTTCTATTTCCCACAAAGCACCATGTATAAAACCTGGATGCACTACAAATCCGCAGGTAAATTTTGAAGGATGATTTCGTTGAACTTCTGCATTAAAATCATTCTGAAAACGTAGCGCATGTTTCATGACTTCTAAGCGCAATCCATTTCCATACAACTGCGAAAGATTTAAAATTACCGCATGATCAATTTTGTTTTTCTCCATCCATTCCAGTTTTTCATTTAAGAAAAAACTAGAATCTGTTACAGGTCGTTTCCAACCTTCTTGTAGCATATATTTACGTTCATCATCTACCCAAAACACCTTTTTTTCTTTCATAAAAGCAGGAATTTGTTCAGGGTAAGGTAACAAATGTGAGTGGCCGTTTATTCGCAGTTTTCGTTTCAAGGTTGTGTTGTTTTAAGCGTGTTCAAAAGTGCATTTCGACTATATCTTATTGAATAAAAACTAGTAAGATACTATTTCTATCCTTTACGCAAATTAATTCTATAAAAATAGTATTTATTATGAAATTTGTGATGTATTTAACGTTTTAAAATATTTAAGTTAAAAAAAAGCCTTTAAACTTTTCAATTTCTCAAAAAGCGTAAAGACTCTTAAAATATGGTCGGTTGGTTATTTGCTTAACTTACAAAAGCTGCGGCTACTTTTCGAGCGCTTTTTAATGTAATTGTATTGTTAAACTTATTTTGATAGGCAAAAGTAGTTTCTTTCCCTTGTTTTTGTGCCACAACTTTAACTGGAAATACAAATGATGCTGCGTCCAAATCCAGCTCGTGAGATGCTGCATTATCGCTGTAACTTTCAATAAGTCCAGCAAACTCTGTAGCTAATTTTTCGTTTAAAATGTAGAATTTGCTTCCTCCATTTTGCTTTACGATTAATGCTAATTCTTTACTATGAAATCCTAGCATTGGTTTTTTGTGTAATGGAATTGCAAAGCAACTACTGTTGAGTTGTACAACTTGAGACGCATTGTACATATACCCTTCTTTATCTAATGCTCTTACTAAACGTCCATGCGTGTTAGCTACATTTGCAGATAAATTAGAAATAGAAATGTGGTTCACAGTACTTAGCAAACGGTTAAATCCTTCTCCGATGCTGGTAAGTGAAACATTCTGATTACTTGCTAGTGCAGAACTAGGGAACATTGATAGCGCGCCTGCGCCCATGATACTAGATGCAATAAAGTTTCTTCTATTCATATTATGGTTAGTTTATTAGTTAGCAATGCAATGTACATCGCAAAAGTGGTTTACTGTTAATCAATTTAAGGATTTTTTAACACTTTTTTGAAAGATTCAATGAAAAATATTAATTTCAGTTAGTTTCACTTTTATAATTATAAGATTTTTAATCCATCGTTTATAAATTATACAGTCCAAAATCAGAAATGTTTATTTTAAGAATATTACAAAGATTTTGTACGTCCTCCATCTACAGGCACATTAATTCCATTTATATACGAAGCAGCTTCACTAGCTAAGAAGGCTACAGCGTTTGCAATTTCTTGTGGTTGTGCAAAACGTTTGGCCGGCACCGCACTTTTCATAGCTTCGCTTACCTCATCAATTGATTTTCCTGTTTTAGCTGCCTTGTTTTTTATAATTTCTGATAAACGTTCAGTAGCTGTTGCACCTGGCAATACGTTGTTTACTGTGATTCCAAATTGTCCTAATTCGTTTGCTAATGTTTTTGACCAGTTGGCTACAGCTCCACGAATAGTGTTTGAAACGCCCAAACCGTCTAAAGGTTGTTTTACCGAAGTAGATATTACATTGATGATTCGTCCATAACCAGCTTCTTTCATACCTCCTACTACAGTTTGTGCTAATACATGATTGCATTTTAAGTGTTGAGTAAAGGCACGTTCAAACTCATCAATTTTCGCGTTAAATACTGGTCCGCCAGCTGGTCCGCCTGTGTTATTGATTAAGATATGAAAGGAATCATTTTCTGAAACATGTGCTTCAATTTTTGCTCTCAATCCATCTGGATTTTGAAAGTCAGCAACGATATAATTGTGTTTCTGTCCTTTTGAAGTATCTAATTCTGAAAGTACATTTTGTAATTTTTCTTCATTTCTAGCAGTCAAAGTTACATTAGCTCCTAGCATTGCTAGCTCTTGTGCAGTTGCTTTTCCAATTCCTTGTGTACTTCCACAAACAAGTGCGTTTTTATGTTGTAAGTTTAGGTTCATATGTTGTTTGTTATTTTCTCTTTTCGTTGATTTGTTGATTTGTTGATTTGTTAGTTTAAAATACTGTTCAACTTAAAACTCAACATTTATAATTTTATACTACGAATATTTAATACATATATTTTTAGGTTCTGTGAAGAAACGTAAAGCTTCTAATCCACCTTCACGACCTACTCCTGAGTTTTTCATTCCACCAAAAGGTGTACGTAAATCACGCAATAACCATGTATTTACCCAAACAATTCCTGCTTCGAGTTGTTTAGACATACGCATGGTACGGTTTAAATTGTTTGTCCATAATGTAGATGACAATCCATATCGTACTCCATTTGCCATAGCTAAGACTTCCTCTTCTGTATCAAATGGCATGATAGTTACAATTGGACCAAATATTTCTTCTTGATTTACACGACATTGATCGGTTGGTACTTCAATGACTGTTGGCTGTAAGTAGTATCCATTTTCAAATCCTTCAACTACAACCCCATTTCCACCGCATAGAATGGTTCCGCCTTCTTCTTTGGCGATGTCTATATATGATTTTACTTTTTCTAAGTGTGGTTTTGATACTAAAGCACCAACTTTTGTAGTTTCATCAAATGGATTCCCTACTTTGAGTTGTTTCACGCGTGCCACAAAGTCCGTTTTGAATTTGTCATAGATGCTTCTTTCTACAAAAATTCGCGATCCACACAAACAGATTTGTCCTTGATTTGCAAAGGAAGATCGCACCGTAACTTTCAACATTTCGTCATAATCACAATCTGTAAAGATGATATTTGGATTTTTTCCTCCTAATTCTAGCGAGAGCTTTTTAAACATTGGTGCTGCAGTTCTTGCAATATGCGCTCCGGTTGCCGTTCCACCCGTAAATGATATCGCTTTTATGTTTGGATGCTCTGTAATTGCTTGTCCAGTAGTATGTCCCAAACCGTGCACAATGTTTAATACACCGTTTGGCAAACCTGCTTTGGTACAGATTTCACCTAGTAAATATGCTGTCATGGGCGTGACTTCACTTGGCTTAGCTACAACCGTATTTCCTGTGGCTAATGCAGGCGCAATTTTCCACGTAAAAAGATATAATGGTAAATTCCATGGTGAAATGCAACCTACAACTCCTATTGGTTGACGCAAGGTAAAATTCATAGCATTGAGTCCAATACTTTCATGTGCTTCACTTGAAAATTGCGTAATGGCTTGTGCAAAGAATTTGAAGTTACTTGTAGCTCTCGGAATGTCAATTCGCGAAGCTAGACTTAATGGTTTTCCATTGTCTAAAGATTCTGCATGTGCTAACTCTGTTAAGCTTTCTTCTATGAGTTCTGCAATTTTATTGAGAATATTGCTTCGTTCTTCAAGTGTTGTTTGCGACCAACTTGGAAAAGCAGCTTTGGCAGCTTGATATGCTGCTTCGACATCTTCTGCTGACGAATTTGGAATGTGCCCGTACACTTCTCCATTGGAAGGATTGTAATTATCAATCCACGCGTTACTTTTGGGCGCTACATAACTTCCGTTGATATAGTTGAGAATCTTTTTCATACGATAAACTATTGTTTTTTATACGCAACAACTTTAATCTCCACTACCAAATCAGGATGTGGCAATTGATGTACCGCAACTGTGGTACGTGTTGGTCCAGTTTCTTTATCAAAGAATTCTCCGTAAGCCTCATTGTATCCTGCAAAATCATTCATATTTACCAAAAATGAAGTCACATCTACAACATCTGCCAAACTTGCACCAACGCTTTGTAAGTTTTTGTCAATGTTTTTTAATACTTCACGGGTTTGTGTACGAATATTTAAATGCTTCGTTCCCATTTCGTCAATGATATCAACTCCGGCAATGGAATTGTCAGGTCTTCGTGAACTTGTTCCTGATACAAATATAAAATCTCCAACACGTTTGGTGTGTGGATATGCGCCTCTTGGAGTTACTTTTTTTTCTTGCATTTTTGTTGGGTGTTATTTATTAATTTGGCTCTTGGCTCTTGGCTCTTGGCTCTTGGCTCTTGGCTCTTGGCTCTTAAAAAGTATGTTTTTTATTAATTCGTTGATTTGTTAATTTGATTTGACTTTGTTACTCAAAAAACTTTTACATTTTACATCTAGCAGTTTTTCCATTTATAATTTCAAAGTACTTCTGCCATTTCCAGCAACTTAATAATGGTTTTCCAGTTTCTAGTTGTGGCTTGCGTTTTGAGTTTACGCTCAAAGAGATTGTTCGTCAATTTGCTTCTCCCAAAACCATTTGGACAGTAAAGATATACTTCTGAATCAATAATTTTAAATCGATCGTTTTTACTATCAACTTCTATCTTCATTTCTTCTTTAGGAACTATTGCTAAAAATGTAATTGCTTGTTTTGAAATATCTTCTTCAGTAAATGGATTGTTAGCTATGGCTTTTTTCCATTGCTCGATTGTTTTTACCAAAACAGGCACATCATAATCATATTGTTTTTTGATTGCTTCCGAGATTTGGCTTCCTAATTTTTCTTGATCTTTTTCATCGGATTTAAAAACCACATTTCCACTTTGAATATAGGTTTGTACGTCTGTAAAATTTAACTTAGAAAGCAAAGCACGAAGTTCTACCATAGGCAGTTTTTTACTTCCTGAAACGTTGATTCCACGTAAGATGGCAATGTATATCATGTTGGTTGGTTGTGTGCGTTTCAAAGATACATTTTTTGAGATAATTATTTAATTGTTTTCCTATCGCTTTTGGTAACCTTATTCCTCTCTTTGTTGATTGCTTTTTTTGTGGACTAGTTAGAACTTGCTAACGTCAATATTAAAAAACCTAATTATTACTTAAAGTATATTGCTCGTTTCGAATCTTTAGTTACTTTTATGAAACATTTTAACCATATACCTAACTACATTCCATAATGAAAAACTCATTACTTTCCATTATTATATTTCTTTTAGGAATTCAAACCATTTTTAGTCAAAACAACCAAAGTTCCGATATTGTTGTAGGCAGTACATTTAGCATTCATTCTGATATTCTAGGTGAAAATAGAACTTGTATTGTAAATCTCCCTGATTCTTATGAATATGCAGATGAAACTGATAGTTATCCCGTTATTATTTTGTTGGATGGATCTACGTATTTTAAAACTGCGGCAAGCACGGTACATTTTATGAGTTCTGGCAGCAATAGAAATGGTTTGATGCCAGAAAGTATTGTGGTTGCTATTGAAAATGTAGATCGTGAACGTGATTTTACACTAACTAAAATAAAAACCAAGCGTAAAAACACCATGGGTGGCGGAAGAAATTTTCTAAGGTTTATAGAAAAAGAGTTGATTCCATATATTGATAAAAATTATAAAACGAAACCATTTCGTACTCTTATTGGACATTCGTTAGGAGGACTTTTAACAATTAACGCGTATTTAGATAAAAACAGTCTTTTTGATGCCTATATTGCCATTGATCCTAGTCTTTGGTGGGACGAAAAAATGATGCAACAAAAGATAGCTACTGCACAACCTGTTTCATTACAGAAGAAATTATACATTGCAACGGCTAATCAAGGGGAACGAAATCGTGGACGCAATAAAAAAAGACACGATGCTTTTTATAAAGGTCTTACACAAAAAGCTAAAGAAACGTTAGATGCAAAAATTGAATATTTTGAAAATGAACATCATCGTTCTATTGTATTGATTGCTATGTATCAAGGATTAAAGTTTCTTCATCAATAAAGATATTCTTGAAATAAGACAACACAATTATTCTTTTTGATAATTCTGAATAAACTAATCTTTTGAACACATTTTTTTATCCTAGTTTTATAGTCTTATAAAAAGAGCTTGTTCATGAGACAGTTGACATTACTATTTATTTTTGCTTTTATAAGCCATATCCATGCCCTGACTGATTTATCAAATGACAAATCATTTGATGAGTTGATAGCATTGTATTCTGAATCTATTCATAAAGATCTTTCAACAGCATTTGAAATATGCTATCAGAGCCAAAAGCATTATTGAAATTAGTGAGAAACAAAAAGCAGAAACCATTTATTATATCTCCAAATATTATCATGAGTTACAAAACAATAAAGATGCTTTAACACATGTGGAATTAGCTTTATCAAAAAGTATGTCCCTCAAATATGAATTACTTTTTATATAAATGCTTTTCCTTAAAAGGCAATATTTATAATGATTTAGGTCAAGATTCCAATGCACTTGTGGCATATTCGAAAGCCATGGAATATACGCAAGGTTAAGGAGCTTCTCATAAAATTCCTCTTTTATCTAATATTGCTTTTATAAATAAACTACATAAAGATTTTGAAAAAGCTATTGACTAATATAAAGAAGTGCTGAAACTTTCGGATACTTTAAAAAATAAAATGGACAGTACAGTATATAAACTCATAGCACTCTTGAATATTGCTGATACTTATCTTTGGCTGAAAAATACCGATGAAGCCGAGTTATATAATGAAGCTGGATTAACAAAATGTAGTCCTAAGAATTTATCATGGTTATACTATCCTTTTTTAATGAACAAAGCTATTATTCATTACCAAAGAAGACAGTATAATGACTGTATTTCGTTGTCTAAACAACTTAAAGATATTACTAAGGTTGACAATAATCAAGATTTATATCTTACTGCTATATTTTATATAGGAAAAAGCTCTTATAAATTAAACGTGTATCAAGAATCCTTAACGTATTTAGAAAAAGCTTTGGCGCTTACAAATACTTCAGATAATGTAAATATTAATGAAAAGGAATTGCATGAATTTCTTGCCTTAGCTTATAATAAGATCGGAAATTCTTAAAAAATGTCATTTCATTTTGAGCGTTATTCCGTATTAGAGAAAAAAACAGAGTGCTGACGATTTAAAAATCAATAATGAAACCCATAAATTAATTGACGTTGCTCCATTAAACACCGAAATAGATTCTTTAGGGAAACAGTTTACTACACAGTCAAAAAATAAAAAATGGTTGTTTATTATATCTATCAGCTCCATTTTACTCTTTGTCTTTAGCATTGTTTATTACAAAATAAGAGAAAAGCATACGAAAAAAAAGTTTCAGGAATTATTAAGAAAAGTAACCTTGCTAGAATAAAAGAAGAAAAAAATTGCTTCCAAAAAGGAAAAAATACTTGACGATAAAGCTAATATCATTTTAGACAAGATCATTGATTTTGAAAAGAATGAAACATTATTTATCAGTAGACTGTAGTTTAGGTTTTATGGCAGAAAAATTAGGAACAAACACTTTGTTTTATCTAAAACAATTAATAAATATAGAGGAAAACCATATGCAGCTTATATTAATGAATTGCGAATTAATGCTGCTTTAATCAAATTGAAAAACGATAAAATCTTACAATCAAATAATATGACAGCCATAGCAGAAACGTTTGGTTTTAAAATACAGGAAACATTTTCGAAGGCTTTTAAAGCACATACGGGCATATATCCTTCTCAATTCTTAAAAAAATCTTACAAAAAATAGCTCATCCATTGATGATTTATGAATCATCAATGGCATATATTTCATTTTAATTTATTGTTTTTAGCTTTATTACTACTAATTACAAAACAAATTCCATGAAGAAAAAAACCTTAAAAACTTAACATTGCACACACGCAAAATTTCTGACCTAACACTTCTTCACAAAAATATTGGAGGAGGTCCAAATTCTGACCTTGATACAGAACCAACAATAAGAACCGATGATTTGACAATCGTACAAATTTGTCAAACCAAATATGAAAGCTGTGATTTTACGGACTGTGTTACAAATAGTGGTACTATAAAACTCCTCCTCCATCAGAATATGTTTTATGTGATCAATCAAGCGTTCAATAAACATCTTGATTTTAGACTATATGAAAAAGGCATTGATGATTTATGGTTCATCAATGCCTTTTCTTTTTTGCACTTTAAAAAAGGGCTTGTTTTACCTCTCCTAATTTTAAAACATATATTATGAAAAAAAGAACTTAAAAGTCTTTAAATCTTAACAAAAAATCTATTTCTAACTTTTCTTCTAATGTGATTTTAGGACAAGGTCCCAAGACCATTACTCCAGAATGTACACTTAAGTTTACGTATGATATGTTATGCTTACGTTTTACTTATAATAATGATTGTTTCCCACATTCAAGATATGATTGTGAAATCACATCAGATTTATAAACGACTGATTTTTGTTAAGACATGTAAAGTTTGAACTTTGGTTCAGGTAAAGTCGGAAGGTTTTCTTCCGGCTTTTCTATTTTTAAATACTAACTTTATAATTTGTTGTTTGAGGTTAGTTTTATCTAAAATATATGAACCAACTATTAATTTTTGATTTAGACGACACGCTATTTGAAACCAAATCTATTGGTAAGAAAGCTGTGAAACCTATTTTTGATCAGTTTGATCCTTTATTGATTGCAAAATTTGGAAAGGAAATGACTGCGAAAATTGTTCCTGAATTGTGGAAGTATCCTTTTGACTTTGTTTCACAGAAATACGGTTTTGACACGCATCAAAATGCTGAATTTGCGCGTTTGATAAATGTTCACAATTATGAATTGAACATTCAAACTTTTGAAGATTGTAATGTGATTGAAGATTTATCACAAGAAAAAATACTTGTGACCACAGGTTTTTCAAAATTGCAACATGCTAAAATCCATTTTCTAGGCATCAAAGAACAGTTTAGTGAGATTTATATTGACGATATTCTGAGTCCAACTCGAATTTTTAAGAAAGGTATTTTTCAAAATATTCTTCTAAAAAGAAAAATAGATCCAACTCGCGTATACATTATTGGAGACAATCCAACTTCTGAATTAAAAGCAGGTTTTGAACTTGGTTTGAATACCATTCAAGTGGCTAAATTTGGACAAGAAAGGTCAATATACGCTAAACATTGTATTTCAAATTTTAATGAGTTGCTTACTATTTTGGAGTAACTTACAATGTAAACTTTCGAAATATTATTACATTCCATCAATAAGATTCAACAATTCAGAAAGTAAAAATTTCAATTCTTAAAATATAACTAGAATTTTGCAAGTGTATTATCTAACACACCTTAAGTAAAGAACATCATGAGCAAAAAGAAAACCATCATAATTAGAATACTTTTATTAGTCGGAACCGTAACTTCATTGTTTTTTGTGCCTTGGTTATTGGTAAAAGCATGGATACTACCACTTCCAGATACGGTTCAGAAACAATTAGATGAAGCTATTGGCCATGGGTTTGATGGCATGATTGTGTATGTAGACCAAGCAAACAAACCCGCTCAGTTTTACGCTTCCGGTTGGCATAATAGAGAAACTAAGATTCCTGCCAAACCAGATGCCTTATTTAAGATTGCGAGTATTAGCAAACTGTATGATGCGGTTGCAATTACTAAACTGGTTCATGAAGGCAAACTTTCTTTAGATAAAACAATCGCTGATTATTTACCAGCACTTGTGGGTAGAATTGAAAATGCTGAAAAAATAACCTTGAAGTTACTGATACAGCATAGAAGTGGTATTCCTAATTTTACGGATGCACCTAATTTTTGGGAAAATCCAACGAAGACGTATGAAGAAAGTCTTGGTTTGATTTTGGACAAATCTGCTAATTTTGAACCTGATGAAGATTATGAATATTGTAACACTAATTATCTTTTACTTAATAAGATCATGGATAATGCACTTGGATATCATAATTTTCAATTCATTAAAGAAAAAGTTTTAATTCCATTGAATCTTAATAATACTTTCAGCTCACTAAACGAAGTAAACATGGATGATGTCATGAGTGGTTATCACGTAGGATATTCTTTAGATTTAAAAGAAGATGAACACGGCATGCTTGCAACTGCACAAGATGTTGGCACATTCCTAAGAGCATTGAATGACGGATCGGTCTTTGAGCCAGGAGAAGCGGAAATATATGCTTCCTTGTATAAATATGAACATGCTGGTTGGGTTCCTGGATATCAAAGTTTTGCTAAATACTACAAAGATATTGATGCTGTAATTGTTGAATTTTACAACACAACAGATCCGAAACTTTATAATTGGAACTTATCAGAAATCATCAATAATAGAATTAAAAGTATTATTGAGCATAAAAATTAGTTACAGGTACTTTCAAATTCTCTTTATCTTTTAAAAAGTATATCTAGCGCAACAATGCATTCACATCTGCTTTATACATTTTCCCAATCGGAATTATATGTTCGCCAATTAGCATACGATTGCCTTCAATGCTTTTAATATGTTTTACAGCAACCGCAAACGATTTATGTACTTGTAAAAAATCATGGCTTGGTAACAAAGCAATGATATCTGAGATTTTTTCACGAATGGTAATTGTTTCTGCATCTGTGACAACTTTAGTATAATTTCCAGAAGCTTCTATATAATGAATTGTATCTGTAAAAACTTGTACATACTTGTTTTGCGAACGCAGAAAAATACTTTTAGAAGTTTCCTTCCTTTTCTCCACAATAGTTACTGCAGGTTTTGAAGCTACACTGACGGTTTTGTTGATAGCTTTGAGAAAGCGTTCAAAGGAAAATGGTTTTAGCAAATAATCTGAAATATTCAATTCATAACCTTCCAAAGCATATTCTTGATACGCTGTTGTTACAATTACTTTTGGCGGATGTGATAAGGTTTTTAAAAAATCAAATCCTTTAAGTTTGGGCATATTTAAATCAAGGAAAATTAAATCAACCGCATGCTCGTTTAAATATTGCATGGCTTCTAGCGCATTGTAACAATGTTTTTTTAATTCCATGTTTGGCAATAAATCACAATATCCTTTTATAATATCATGTGCAATAGGTTCGTCGTCAATAATTAAATAACTAATCATGATAATTGAAGCGTTAGTTGGGATGTATATATTTCGTCCATACTTTTAAAAGATAAAGAATGTTTTTTTGGGTAGATTAATTCCAATCTTCTTTTCAGGTTCTTCAAACCGATTCCTTTAGTTTCAGAGATTGATTCTGGATCAAAGTTATTCTCTACAGTAAAGATAATTTCATTTTTATTGGTAGTTAAATCAATAGCTACAAAAGCATTATCATATAAATTTTCTACACCATGTTTAAACGCATTTTCTAACAAGTTTATAAATAACAAGGGGACAATTTCAACGTTCTCATCATAAATATTTGTATTGAATTTCACATTGATTTCTTTGTGATAGCGCATTTTATGCAATTCAATATAGTTCTTTAAATACGCCACTTCTTCTGCAATGGTAACACTACTTTTTTGCCCGTCATAAATACTGTAGCGCATCATGTCAGACAGTTTCAAAATTAATGCTTGCGCCTTTTGAGAATCTTTAGCTACCAAACCATATAAATTATTCAACATGTTAAAGAAAAAATGAGGATTCACCTGACTTTGTAAATGCAGCACTTCCATTTTTTGCTGTTCTTTTTTTAGTGTTAGCGTTGCACTAATTTGTTTAAAGAGCCAATAAAAGCCGAGTCCGACCATGAATATAAACAAAATGATGTATGTAGTAAACACGCCAATACTGACGGAAGGATGATAGTTTTCCAGAAAGACTACCGAATGTTTTTCAGTCGTCAATACTTCGTACATCGTAATAATTAACGGATACAAGAGTATCGCAACTCCGATGAAGATGAATGTTTTTTTGTAGTATTTTTTGAATGACATGACACAAATGTAACCGAAAAGTGTTCGATGTCAAAAGAAGTTGATAAACGACTTTAAATCGATGTTGTTTTAATCAAAATCTGTGATGAACGACTTTCAAATTCAAAAATCAACAATGTATCACTCATGAAGTATTGTTGATCCCAAAAGTTTTTTTAGAGCATGTTTCGCTAAGTAGGTTTGCAGCAATAATTCACACAAAAACATCATGAAAAAACGAATTTTACGATATGTAAAGCATATCACAGTTACCATTTTAGTTTTAGCAATTAGCGCCATTTTATTTGGATTGTATCACGGCGCATCACTTCATTATAGCGATCATCCATCACGAATGAATTTGGACAAAGAAGGTCCGTATGTGTTTTATGAAAATGATTCTACACTTAGCGTGAATTACCTCAGAGGAAACAAGAACGAAGGTTTTTATACCTCAACAAAAAAGTATGCAATGCAAAGTGAAATTCTAGGCAGTTGTTATTTTCCTTTAGAAGACTCTTCATTTGATTTTACCATTAATACTACAATTGAAACACCTCAAGTTGTTTACAATGATGACTATCCAATTGTAGCAATTTCAGATATTGAAAGTGGCTATAAAACCTTTCGCGATTTCCTGATTGCACAAAATGTAATTGATCAAAATTTAGATTGGACATTTGGCAAAGGCCATTTGGTATTGGTAGGCGATTTTGTAGATCGTGGATTTTCTACCACACAAGTTTTATGGTTTGTATACAAACTTGAACAAGAAGCCAAAAAACATGGTGGATTGGTACATTTTATTATTGGAAATCAAGAGTTAAAAAATATGCAAGCTAAGTTTGGTGCAGCTTCTCAAAAGTACTTAGCAGTTTCTGCAATTTTAGATAAGCAACAAAACGATTTGTACAGTCAAGCATCATTTTTAGGAAAATGGTTGGCAAGCAAAAATGCGATTGAAAAAATTAACGGGCATATTTTTGTACATGGCGGCATTCATCCAGAAGTTGCGGAATTAGGTTTGTCTTTAGAAGAAATCAATCAAATTTCCAAAGATCATTATTACAAAGCGTATTTTCCAAAACCACAAAAAACACCTGTTGAAACCATCACATCAACACGTAAAGGAATTTCATGGTATCGCGGATATTTTAGAGGTAATATATCACAAGAAGAAATAGATGTACAACTAAAAACTTTTAATGCAAAATCAGTAGTTGTTGGACACACCGTTCAATCACGCGTAACTGCACTCTTTGAGGGGAAAGTAATTGGAATTGATGTAAAACATCCAAAAGATTATAGCAAAAGTTGGCCTCACACAGAATCTGAAGGTTTATACATTAAAAATCATACTATGTATCGTTTGCTTCATGATGGAACTAAAGAAATGTTGTAATTTAGATTTTCGATTCAATTCATTTTAAAATGACCTACATCAATTAATGGTTTCAATTTCCAGATACGTTCTCTGTTACATGTCCAAATTGGGGTAATGAAAGTCAATATTCTGAAATTCCTGTTATGAAAAATAACAATGAAATTGTATCTAATTACAAAGAACATACGGACGGTATTTTTAAAAGCAGAATAACCTGTATTTCTTTGTGGTTTGAATACAGAAACACTTATTAGTTGGCCTGAAGATGCTTTTTGGAAGTTTTCTATTCATAAAAAGATTTTATGGGCTTGGTCTGTTGCACATGCAAATGCGATTGCCAATTATATTGATTCAAAAAACAGAGATGAATTTCAAAGTGAATTTTCAGCGTCATTGTTTCACATTCCTGAATATTTCAAGTTAGCAAAACGACGAGAATATATTGTAAAGTAAATTAGAACAGAAATGATAAAATACAAGCTAGATACATAATCAATGGAGAAACAAAATTCTTTTAACCGTGTTTTAGAGCTTTACATAAGTAGTATTTTATTATACTTCGTACAAATGATCATTTGAGTTTTCGTTTTTGCGGAAGTATGGTTTAAAAACAATAGTGCTTCTCCAAATGCTACGATTTTAGTCTTAATTGGCGGTTTATATTTTATGGTGTTTATAATCATTGTGAATTTTATTCAATTTATTGTTGTTCCATGTAAAAAACTACATTCCGTAGCCTATTTGTTTCCTATTTTAATAATGCTTTTAGGACTTATTTATGATATTATTATGCACGATAGCCACACAAACATAATTGCTGTTTATTGCGGGTCATATATACTGGCTACTATTTTTATATATGCACGTTATCTCAGAAGAATATAAACTTTGATTAGATTGAACCAATAAACAACATATATAAATTGAAAAAACACTATTTTTAGTGTTTATTATTCTACCATTCAAGTAAGATTGAACCCTAAAATTAGTAGTTAGCAAATGAAATCTCTCCTCAAGTTAAGCCTATTGGCTGCTATATGCATTACAAAAGTACAAGCACAAGATTTTGATTTTAAAGCAATTGGCTACATAGAAATTGATTCAAAGCGAATACAAAAAACAAAGATTAAAAGTATCAAAGAAGATTCTGACTGTTATATAGATCAAGAGAAACCTCCTTTTAAATTTGAAGACTGTGAACAGACATACAAAGAAAAGTATGATAAAAATGGAAATTTGGTTTCGTTAAAAACCTATGAAGAGAATACTTTACTAAGTACCACAACGTATGAATATGAAGGTAATAGAATTGTAAGTGTTGTGGAAGATGATGGGGAAGATGTAGAAAAGAAAGTATATATCTATTACTTAACTGGTAAAGTGATGTTTAAAAAAGAATATGAAAACAAAAAACTACACATTGTCACTTCGTACAAATATAATACGCAAGGCTTGGTATCTGAAGAAATTTACGAAAATTTAGACGCCGAAGGTTTTGGTAGCATACCGTAAAAAAAACAGTCTGTAAATACAATGCAAGCGGAAAGTGCATCTACAAAGGTGAGTTTAATAAAGCTGGTGTAGAATACGACGTTCGTACGTATGAATATAGTAACAATGGTCTCACATATGTAGAAAAAGATAAACGTGATGATTCGTATGTAAAACAGTTTGAAGAAACCAAAGATGCCAGCGGAAATGTGCTAGAAAAGATTTCCTATGATTACAACGGAAAGCAAGAAAAGCGAATGGTAAATACCTATGACGCAAATGATAACCGATTAACATACGAAGAATATGATGAGAATAATGTACTTGCACAGCGAATCACAGAAACGTATAACCAATACAATGATGTAAAAGAGTACACTATATTTTATGCAGAAAACTCAAAAACTAGACGCTCCGAGTCCACTACGAAATATTGGTATAAGTACGATAAGAAAGGAAATTGGACGCAGCGTACCACTATTGATAAAGATGGTTATTATTCAGATCATGTGAAGCGTACTAATAGCTATTACTAGCACTTGATATTGACTATATTCAAATAGTAATTAGCGTAACGATTGATTGTAATCTTTATACAATTTCCATGAAAGTTAAATATGCGAAAAGAAATCAATACTGAACATCGTAAATTTTAACAAAACAAGCTATCGGTATAGCTGCATTTATTGGCGGACCAATTGCCGCAGGTTATCTCATTAGAGAAAACGTTAAAGCCATCGAAAAAAACAGAGAAAGGTAACAATATACTTATCACTTCTATTATTGCGACCGTTGCTATTTTTGTGCTTACATTTTCACTTCCAGAAAATATTATCGAAAAAATTCCAAACATAGTTATTCCTGTGGTCTACACATCTGCTATTATTTTTTGGGTAGAACATACCTTTGGAGCTATTTTTAAACAACATGAAGAATCCAATTATAGTTTCCATTCTATTTGGCATGCTGTTGGAGTTGGTGTCGTGTCTCTGTTATTAATGGGTATTGGTATTTTTGGGTATATCTACACGTCTTCCGATTTTAAAACTGAGCAGCTATACACTGATAAAATGCAACAGTTCATGAAAAACAAGCAAGAATCTTTGACTTTTTACAATCATAAAGAGACAGAAAGTAATTTTGGACTGATTCTAGGGCTAAACAAAAAAGTAATTCCTAAATGGAAAGAAAATATCGAAATTATAAAACAAGCCAATGCAATAAAGAACCTTCCTTCTGAGTTAATTGAACAGAATAAAAAGTTACTTAGCTATTATGAATTACGAATAGAAACTTTTGAACTCTTAAAAAAGGCATTAAGCGAAAGTACCGATAAATACAATACGGAATTAAGCATCTTACATGCTAAAATTGAGAAACAGTTGGAAGCTATCAATCAATGAATAACGAAACGTCAATTTTATCAGACTTTAAAAAAACGGTTTTGCAGTGCTAGACCGCATGTATTCAAACATAGAAATAGCACAAATTATAGCATGTATTGAAGATGCTTCTAACGAGCATGAATTGGCTGAAAGTTCAAAACACTTATTTGCTATACGACAAGTTATTCATAAAATTCCAACATTAAAGTCGCTAGTGTTTACAGAAAACCTTCAAACTTTACTAGCTTCTTTGTTTAATGAATCATGTTTTTTGACCAAGGCAATTTATTTTGACAAACCTAGCGAATCCAATTGGTTTGTGGCATATCATCAAGATTTGAGTATTTCTGTAGATCGAAAAGAAGAAGTTTCAGATTATCAAAATTGGACGTTTAAAAAGGGACAATATGGTGTACAACCACCTCTTGATATTTTAGAAGATATTGTTACCATCCGAATTCACCTAGACACAACTGAAAGAGAAAATGGTGCTTTAAAAGTGATTCCTAAATCACACTCTAAAGGAATATACAGACCTGAAACCATTGATTGGACAATAGAAACCGAACATATTTACGAAGTAAAAAAAGGTGGTATAATGTTGATGAAACCCTTAACGCTTCATGCTTCCAACCGAACTACCAATGGCAAACAACGACGTGTTTTACATTTAGAATTTAGCTCTAAGCAGCTTGCTGAGTCATTGCAATGGTTAGAATATTCTAAAAATTTAGGTCTATGAGTTTTAGATCTATCATAACATCCATAGCTCTTATCATTCTCGTGAGTGCATGTTTTTCAGTAGACCTCAAAACACAACAAGCTACACAAAAGAAAAAACCAGCATTTCCTCTATTGATAGATGCTTTTGAAGATTCAGCCATATATTTAGAAACAAACTTTACTCAAAAATCGAACTATAAACCTATTACCTATACTAGAAATTTAGATACAATTATTGTGAATTACATCCTTGATCAAGATATAAGACGCACTAAGACTAAGCATGAAATTCAAAAATATATGCATTATC
Source organism: Kordia sp. (assembly GCF_022447245.1). GTDB lineage: Bacteria > Bacteroidota > Bacteroidia > Flavobacteriales > Flavobacteriaceae > Kordia. The sequence goes on from NZ_JAKVBC010000012.1 coordinate 89,341, forward strand.
ATCGAATTAATATTATTGTTGATAATGTTACGGGAGCTACCGATGAAAATATAAAAGTTATTGTAGATACCACTACTACAATCAGTAAAGTAAAATATAAGAGATTTAGTCATTTATTTACAAGACACAAAGCATATCCTACATATATCATCAATACGTCTTTAAAAGATACTGTGATTTTAGGATACGACAGCAATATCGATGCTTTACTGGAAGCAAAAAATAGACAAAATGAATGGAAGCGAATTGAAAGTCTTGAACTCATACTTTGCCGTACAGGTAGAGCACTTTTTGTGCTTCCCGAAAAAGATACGATTATTACCGCAACAACTATTTTTAAAGGAAATTTTAAAACGAAACTACGATTGCGACTAGGAAAAGCATATTCCAATGAATTTGAAGGATTTATAAATGAGCAACAGCTTTCATTATCTAATGTAGAATTTTACTAATTATTTTAGAGTTTTTCTTATATTTCATCTTTTATACTTGTTGATATTGCTATGATTACGAATTATAAAAACCTTTTGATCCTTAGCCTTTTAGTTTTTTGCTTTTCTTGTAAACAGACTGAAAAAGAATCATTCCCTTTTCCTAGTGAACACTACACCAACACTACTTTTCCTAAACCTGTTGGTTTTATAAATGATTTTGATAGTATTTTTTCTGATACAGAAGAAGCTAGCTTGTTTAGACTAGTTAAAGAACATGAAGCCAAAACCTCCAATCAAATTGCTGTTGTTACTATCAATGATTTGAAAGGTTATGATGATATCGAAAAATATTCTTTAGACTTAGTAAATTATTGGGGCGTTGGTCAAAAATATAAAAACAATGGTAGTTTAATAACGATTCACAAAAAAGCTCGCAAGATTTGGATTCAAAATGGAGATGGTTTGGTTACGAAATTAACAGATGGCGAAACAGCCTATATTATTCAATCGAAAATTATTCCTGAATTTAAAAGAAATAGTTATTACAAAGGAATTTCTAGAGGTATTGAGGCAATTATTAAAGAGTTAACTAAAGAAGATGAAAACTAGATTTTTAAGATAAAATCAAAAGAATCGTCACTTTTTCATCAAAAAAAATCATTTTAAGCTGTTAATTTTTAAGAACATATACTGGAATTTCTTATATTGCAAGAACCCAATCGATCTTAATAGCCCACTATGAAACTCAAAAGTCTACTGATTTGTATGCTAACTGCGCTTTGTTTTAGCTGCGAAGCTACGCATAGAATGCACACAAAATCTTTCATTGGTCATCATGCTGCCAAAGCTGACTTTCCTATCCCTGTTGGACTCATCAATGATTATGACAATATATTATCTGACGAACAAGAAGCTAAACTTTTAGACCTTATCAAAAAGTATAAGACGGAAACTAATAATGAAATTGTTATTGTTACGGTGACTTCTCTTCTAGATTATACAGGTTTAGTAGAATATTCATTGGATTTAGCAAATCATTGGGGCATTGGACAAAAAGATAAAGACAATGGCGTCTTGATTGCGCTTTATATGAAAGATCGTCGTATATGGATTAACAATGGCGTTGGTATCATGCAAAAATTAACGGACGATGAAACCATGAATATTATTAATAAAATCATTGTTCCTGAGTTTAAGAAAAACGATTTTTATAATGGCTTTGAAAAAGGTATCAAAGCGATTATTAAAGAGCTAGATTCATAAAAAAAGAGCATATATTAATTATACGCTCCTTTTACTCATTATTCCAATATTTTTTTAATGTTTCATCGTTTTAGCAACATGATCTTCATCTAAGATTTCGTTGGTTTCTTCCTGTACTTTTTTGAGGATTTCTTGTAAATCTGCTGTGGTATCAATTTCGTCATCCGCAATCATATTCAATAGGGCTTTGTCTTGTGCCCGCCCAATTTCCATAGCTTTACTGTATGGAATGTCTTCATTAAATGTTACCATGGAGTATTTAGAAAAGTATTGCTCAGGAAATGATTTCTCCAAGTCCATTTCTAACTTTCGCTTTTCTTTAAAAATTGGATTTGCCACATGATCACGCATTTCATAATAATTGTCAATGGCCAAATCGGCAATGGCATCTGTATCTTTTTTACGTGCTTTTTCGTAGGCTTTAAAAACGGCTTGCCAATCACCTTCATGCTGATCTAAAATTTCATTAAAAACAACTACATCTTCAAAAGAAGCATTCATCCCTTGTCCGTAAAACGGAACAATGGCGTGTGCTGCATCTCCCATGAGTAAAGTGTTATTTTTATATGACCAAGGAGAACATTTTACTGTTCCCAATGCTCCTGTTGGATTTTCAAAGTATTCTTTAGTCAACTCAGGAATCAACGGCACTAAATCAGGAAACTGTGTTTCAAAGAATTCTTGTACACGTTCATCTGTTGTTAAATTGTTGAAATTGTATTCTCCTTCATCATACGATAAAAACAGTGTTACCGTAAAGCTTCCGTCCAAGTTTGGTAAAGCAATTACCATATATTCGCCGCGTGGCCAAATGTGTAATGCATTTTTTTCGGTACGAAAACCTCCTGTTGCTGATGGCGGAATACTCAATTCTTTATATCCGTGATTGAGATAATTTTGTGAGTAACTAAACAAGAATTTACGTTCTAGATAATAACTTTTACGTAAAACAGAACCTGCTCCATCTGTTCCGATAATTACATCGGCTTGCAGTGTAAATTCTTTTTTAGTCTCATAACAATAAAATGTTACGCTATTTTCTTCAATATCGATAGCTGTACATTTTTTGTTGAACGAAATATCAACAGCTTTATGTTCTTCTGCTTCCGTTAGTAAAAGTGCATTCAAATCACCACGAGAAATAGAATTTATATACTCATCATCTCTCCCTGAATAGTTAGACATAAATGTATTTCCTTCTATATCGTGTACCAAGCGTCCGTGCATCGGAATACATAAAGGCATTACTTTATCTACAATTCCAACCATGTTCATGGCTTTAATTCCTCTGTCTGAAAATGCTAAATTGATTGATCTTCCTGCAGAAATATCTACTTTTCGTAAATCGGGACGACTTTCCATTACGGTTACTTTATAACCACGTTGTCCCAAGCGTAATGCTAATAAGGAGCCGCACAAACCTGCGCCAACAATAAGTATATTTTCTTTCGTGTTCATATTATAAACATTTTTTAAGTTCGTATACCATTTTATAAACATCTTCAAAGGTATTGTATAATGGAACTGGCGCACAACGAATTACATCTGGTTCGCGCCAATCAGAGATAATATGTTTGTCCATCAGTTTTTGATGTAATGATTTGTCAGCATTTTTAACTTGAATCGATAATTGACAACCTCTTTCTGCTGGATTTGAAGGTGTAATAATTTTAATGCGATCAGTATCTACCTCATTGATTAAGTATTCAAAATACGCCGTCAAGGTTTCCGATTTTTTACGCAAAGTGTCCATTCCAACTTCGTTAAACATATCTAGTGAAGCTTTGATGGCTGCCATAGATAATATTGGTGGATTACTTAATTGCCAACTTTCAGCTCCAGGAATTGGATTGAAGTCATATCGCATGTTAAAACGTGTTTCCTTATCGTGTCCCCACCAACCTGCAAAACGATTTAGATCTTTGTTATGCGCATGTTTTTCATGAACAAATAATCCTGCCAAACTTCCTGGTCCAGAATTCAAATATTTATATGTACACCAAGCTGCAAAATCTACATTAGAATCATGCAGATTCGGTTGAATGTTCCCCGCTCCGTGTGCCAAATCAATTCCGACCATTGCTCCTTTTGCATGTCCGAGTGCTGCAATCTTTTTAATGTCTAAATATTGACCTGTGTAATAGTTGACACCGCCAATCATCAATAAAGCAATTTCGTCCCCTTGTTCTTCTAGCATGGTTTCCAAATCTTCCATACGAAGTAATTCTTCTCCTGCTCTAGGTTTCCATTCTAACAATCCTTCTTTTGGGTCGAATCCTTGAAATTTTAATTGCGATTCTACCGCATAACGATCGGATGGAAATGCATCACTTTCAATGACAATTTTAAATTTTGTTTTGGTCGGTTGATAAAATGAAACCATCAACAAGTGTAAGTTTGTTGTTAATGTATTCATGATGACAACTTCAATAGGCTTTGCACCTACTATTTTTGCCATGTTTTCGGTAAGAAATTCATGGTATGGCATCCAAGGATTCTTCGCGTCAAAATGTCCTTCTACGCCTAAATTTGCCCAGTCATTTAATTCTTGCTGAATATACTCTTGCGTAATTTTAGGTTGTAACCCGAGTGAATTTCCACAAAAATATAACCATTCGTTTCCGTCAGCATCTTTGGGTATATGGAATTTAGTACGGTAATTTTTAAGAGGATCTTTTGCGTCTTGTTCTTGTGCGAACGCCAATGTATTTTGAAACATGATGAATGCTATTTTTCTCAAAAATACGTATTCCATTTTTCTAAAAAAACTCAAATGCGAATAAAGTAATTTAACAGTCACTTTATTCGCATTTGAGTTTTTTTTATTTGTAGCCTATAAATCCTTCTTTTCCTTCAAGTGCTGCTACTACATACTTTTTAAAATCCTCATATTCTTTTGGAAGTATTATATTTTCTTTATCAACTTTTGCCTCTATTTTTACATTTAACTGATTGTCCTTTTTTAAATCATAAACTATTTTGTAGGAATGTTGTTTGAATGTTATTTCAATATTTTCTGGATACTCAATAAATTTCTTTCCTTCAGGAATAATTAATTCGTATTCAGTTATGTAATTATCCACATTTTCATATTGAATATATTCAATTGGATAGTTTCTAGTTTCAAAATTAATAATACTGCTATTGTATGCATTTGCAATTGGTGGCAACTGGAATACGGAGATGGATCCTATTTTTTTACTTTTTTCTTGCCTACTCGCTACCGTTCTATATTTAAATACAGAGCTTTCTCTTTTAGCTGTGACATCCATAATGGTATCAATAGTAATATTTCCTCCTACTCGTCCTATTAAGTTATCTTGAAGATCGTTTTTCATTAGTTTATAATCACGATTTCTAAGTATTGAAGAATAGTATGAAACAATTTCTCCCTCCAAGGAAGTTGTTATATCAAACACTTGTTTTTCATCATGTATGGTAATTTTCGCTTTGTTTTTGTAAACACTTGGTGTGCGTTTGACATTTTTTAATTTTATTAAATCGGACGTATTTTTTGTCTTTGAGTCAAATGGAATTTTTAAGGCTGTAGCACCTTGTAAGCTTACTGGTAATGCTTTAAAAGGTAAATCTTTATCTGTCAATTCTAAGAATTGAGTTTCGCCGTTCAGCTTCACTTCAGCAATACAATGATTAAAATCTTGAGTTGGTAATACCAATGAGTTTTGTCCATTATCTGAAGTTAAAATCAAGACAAGATTGGTATCAAGTTTTGCTTTTTTCCCTAATGCTACAAATAACGTTGAGAAATCTTTACAATCACCAAGTTTTGTTATAATGGTTTTTGAAGGTTTTTGCGGAATGAACCCACTTTGTCTAAAACTTACATAACTATAATTGAAATTGTTGGTGATGTAGTAATAGATGCGCTTTGCGCGTTCTTCTTCAGACAGTGTAGTAATATCTTTTTCTGGAAATAGTTTTGCAAAAACTTCTTCAACAGTAGTATTAAGATCAATTTGTGTACGTACTAAATCTGAGTACCATTTTGCTATTTCATTCCAAGAGTCAATTGTGCTTATGTGTAAAAAACGTGCTACATCTACATCTCTTGGCATGTAGTATTCTGGTTTAGGTAATACTTCCGGCAAAATGATTTTCCAAGTATATGTATCATAATCACCACTACTTGTTTTCTCATGCTTTAATTCTCCATTGACAACTTTGTAGTAGAAGTTTTTCTGCTCTTTTGGAATCATAATACTATAGTTGGTCTGTACGCATGGCACATAGGAATCAATTTGAAATACATCCGTATAATCTTTATAAAATCTTCCATTTCCACTAAAGTTGATTTCATAATCTATGTGAATAACATCTCCAACTGCCAATCCGCTAAATACCAAATTCGAATTTTGTTTATCTGCTGGCACTACAGAGCCACTTTTTTGTACTATTTCCGATTTGATAATATTATAACTTCCTGAAAGTCCTAAGTTGTACTCCTTAAATGAATTGATACCTTCTTCTGTTAGAATTTCATAAATAATAGTTATACGCTCTTTTCCTCCACCTTCTTTAAATAACACAACATCTTTATCATCTAACAAGATGGTATACCCATAACTACTGGTTTTGATTTTTCCGCGTTCTTTTTGTATGTAACTATATATTTCAGGCTCATGCAATTCCTCTAGAAAGTCTTTTTGGTTCTGAAGGTCTTGGATTTTTTTACGCAATTTTGAATTCTCCATATTATGCAATAATGAAGCCTTATATGCTTTAAGTGCCTTTTGCTTTTTTCCAAGTTTCATATAAACATCACCTTCATAACGATCTGCTACAAACGAATAAGGAAAGTTTTCTTTTAGTTTTTTTATGTAAGGTAACGACTCTTCATAACGATCATACTTGTGAAGCTTTTCAATAATTTCACGAATAATTAGATTACTGCTTTTTAGGTTTTCATCTACTCTTTTGTATAACTTTAAAACCTTGTCCTTTTTATTTTGTTTTTCATAGTAATAAGCAAGCTGATTTAATGCCGTAAAATCGAAATGATCTCTTGTTAAATCTTCTAAAATTTTGATAGTTTTTTCTTCGTCTTTTAAAATAGAAGCATAAAGTGGCGCATAGGTGTTTAAAAGTTTTGGATATCCTTTAGCAATGTCTATTAATTTTTCCATGTTAAGTACCAATCCTTGCTGATCGGAATTGCGCAGTTGTAACATAACATCAGCTGATACTTTGAATATTTCTAGGTCGGTAGATTTAGCAAAACGCTTCAATAATTTTTCCATTTCGTTTATATCCATACGAAATAATTCATTAGCGTTTTGAAACTTGTACATAAGTGACACATAGTAATCTGGATCGTCTAAAGAGAAATTTTCTTGAATTTTTTCAACGGTCGTAAAATCTTCTTCCAACGTAAGGATTAGCATGTTTAATTTGCGAAGTATTGAACTTTTCGGATACTTTTTAAGTAATGGATTTATAATTTTTCTAGCTTTTTTAAAATTTTCATTTCTCAGGTACAAATTGATCAAACAATAATCATAGAAAAAGTTGTTTGGATGTGCTTCTTTTTTAGAATTAAAGAATTTTTCAAAAATATTTTCAACTGGCTCGGCATTTAGTTTTGCTCCTTTTTTATAGCTTTTTGTGGTATTGCTGTAAGTTAGATTTTTTATAGGTAATCCGTCAGTATCTGTTAGTCTGGCTATGAAATAACTTGTTGCGTTTTTGTCTGCATTTTTTATTAACAAACGACTTGTGCCTTTTGGTAGTGTAAATGCAACTGCATACGCGTCTAAATCCGTTTTTACATTATCGGAATTCATGAGTAATCGCTCATCATTCACCCAAACCTTAAAAGCACCTGAATTTCCTAAACGCAATACTACTTTTCTGGTTTCTTTTGAGGTAACAAATGTTTGCGCATAGTTGACTCCACTTCCATATTCATTATGATTTGTAAAAAATATATAGCCGTCTTTGCTTTGTTCTTTTGGCACATACCAATTTACAATACCATTGCTATTTGCATTAAATCCGTTTTTGGATACAGCATGCCCTTCTGGTTCATATATAATATCTAAACCGCTTTCATTTAAATTTTCAAAAACTCCGCAATATTGCCAATTATAAATGAAGTCCATCTTCTCGATATTTTTATAATATCCATCAAAATCATTAAAATGCCTGTTTACGATAGCATTAATATACATCATAGCATCTTTAACAGTCTGGTTGTTAAAATTAGCTTGACTTGCTTCTTTGACATTTTGTACATTACTAGGATTAAAGCCTATTTCTTGGTATCTATCAAAAAAGTATGTTTCATTCCACAATGCATACAAATACATTTCAAAATCTTTATCATTAATTACTTTTTTGATAAATTCTTCGTCGCGGGAAAGCTTTCCATTTTCAACATTTAGGATTTGTTCCGTTGCAAGCATCTCAAAATCCTCTAAAGATTTTTGTTTTTTAAATTCTTCTAGAGCTTTTATACGGTTATTTTGCAAAAGAGCTTCCCAATATTCTTTTTCTTGTTTTTGTGCTATACAATTTAGAGAGATAAAAAATGCTAATACAATTAGCCAGTATACTTTTGTCATATATTTTATCAAAATTTTCTTATATCTGCTAAAGTAAGTCCTTTTTCTTTCAAGACAAAAATAAACCCATAAGCGTTATTTTAAATCTACATATGTAGTTTTACCTTCTTACTGAAGTAGTAGTTGCAATCATCTTTTAAATTTTTATTATTAATTAATATTTTTGCACAAATTCAAGAGTTATGCATTTTATTCCAGAAGCTTTAGATGAGTATGTGGTTGCTCATTCTGAGAACGAACCTGATTTGTTGAAAGCGTTGACACGTGAAACCTATCAAAAGGTTTTACAACCTCGAATGCTGAGCGGACATTACCAAGGAAGAGTCTTAAGCATATTGTCTAAGTTGATTCATCCAAAAACCATTTTAGAGATTGGAACCTATACAGGATATTCTGCCTTGTGTTTGGCAGAAGGAATGCAAACTGAAGGCGAATTACACACGATTGACATCAATGAAGAGTTACACGATTTTCAGCGTAAATATTTTGACGCTTCTGATTATGCTAATAACATTCATCAATATACAGGAAATGCTTTAGAGATTATTCCTGAAATGGACACTACTTTCGATTTGGTATTTATTGATGCAGATAAACCAAATTATCCAGCCTATTTTCATGCCATTATTGAAAAGATGAATCCAAATGGCGTGATTTTATCCGATAATGTATTGTGGAGTGGCAAAGTAATTCAAGATTTGCAGAAGAATGATATTTCTACAAAAGCGCTTTTGGAATATAATACACTTTTAAAAGAAGATCCGCGTGTAGAAACTGTTGTATTGCCTATTAGAGATGGATTGACGATTAGTAGAGTTTTATAGTTTTTGGGTTTTAGGTAATAGGTCGCTATGCTTTTAGGTACTTCTAGTTTACTTTTTAAAGTTTTAACCTGCCTATTTAAAATATAAAAAAGCCGTTTCAACGTATATTGAAACGGCTTTATATTTGCTTATAGTTACTCTTTAAAGTTTATTATTTCTTAACAAACTTCTTAGTAATGATGTTTTCTCCAGAAACAAATCGTACGAAGTAAGTTCCTGATGTGAAATTAGAAACATTAATACTCGATCCATTTTCTAGTTTAGACATTTCTTTTACTAACATTCCAAAAGCAGAGAATATTTTGATATTATCTATTGGCATGTCTAAAGTATCTACTTTAAGGATATCTTGTGCTGGGTTTGGATAAAACGTAATTCCTTCTCCATCTTCATCACTTAACTCATGTGTAGTGATAGCTTGTGGTTCAGGTGTTGGTTTGTCTACTGGTCTAGTACCATTGACAACTCTGCTACGTCCTGTATTTCCTGTAATAGTCACAGCATCAATATATATGCGGTCTCCGTTACCACTTGCATCACATCTAAATCTAAATTGAGCATTAGAACTAAAGTTTAATTGTGCTGTATCAAGTGTTACTGTAGATGTGTAGAATTGGTTATTTTGGAATTCTGATCCACTAGCATAGGTAGCGACTGTTTGCCATCCCGAACCATCATTGTATTGAAGCCAGAAATCTTCACCATTTTCCATACTATTTGGGAAGAAGAAGAATTCAACATCAACTGTTTGGAAACTTGTCAAATCAAAAGCCTGAGATGTCATTGTAGAACTGTTGGTATTGTCTCTTAATCTGATAGAATACAATCCTTCATACGAGCGTGTTCCTTGGTAACGGAAACTATCACTTCCGCCATCAACCCAATTATCCCATCCAGTTTCAAAGAAACCTTGTGTAAGTACTACACTCCCTGTAGAACAAGGATCACAGAACGAACCTCCACAATCTATGCCTTCTTCATCTCCATTTTGAATACCATCATCGCAAGTTGGTCCTCCTGTTCCATCTTGTATTACAACCGTATAATCTTCTACTTCACCATAGGTAAATGTTTCACATGAGGTTGGAATACCATTGTACTTCATAGACACTCGCATTCTTGTTGCTCCATTTGTAGCAGCACTTGGCACTGTAAAGTTTCCGCTTACAGGCGTATTTGTTGTTGGTGATTGTGTCCAAACTTGCTCACCTGCATCTTCAAAATCACCATCTTGATTGTAATCAATCCATACTGAATATCCTTCACTATAAATGGTTCCTGTCCAAGTTGGAGTGACCGTAATTGTATATTGAGAGTTTTTATCAAGTGTTGTTGAAATCCCTGTAAAATCAGTATAAAACTGACCTCCAGAAGCATTGTCAATCGTATTTAACTGTACTCGTCCAATGAACTCATCACTAATATTGGTACTAGCTGAATCACAATATGATATTTGTACATCTAATGTTGTTACAGTCACCGTATTACTATTCCCTGAAGTATTTCCTGCACCATCTCTGGCTACTACATAGAAATCATAACTTGTTAATGCTGTTAAGCCAGTTACTGTGTATGAATTTCCAGAAGCTGTACCAATTAAATTACCATCCTGATATACATCATATCCGTTAACTGCTACATTATCTGTTGAAGCTGTCCATGACAAGTCTGTTGTTGTATCTGTTGTATTAGAAGCAGATAAATTTGTTGGAGTTGATGGAACTTCTGTATCCGGCGGTCCAGCCTCAATTTTGAATGCTGCTACGTGACTTTTTCGAACTTGATTCCCAGGACCTTTCATATACTCAGCAATATGCCAGAAAGTCATATCATCCACTGGATCTACAGTCATTTGCGCATAATCTCCATAACGACCATCAAATCTGTTATTTTGCGCATCACCATCTACAATATTTTGTTCTGCAATAGTCATTGTTCCTAAGGGATCCGACACTTGACGTCCGGTGTAACGTAAAGATGTGTATACAGTACTACTTACAATTGTATAAGCTAAACCTATATTTCCTTGAGCATCCATACTGATACTTCCACAGAAAGTACTATAGTTTGGTTGCGAGTACGTTCCTTCTTGATAAATTGTCCAAGGTTGTCCATCACTAGATTGTCTCAATTCATACCATCTGATACCTGCTTTGCTATCATTTCCACTGATATCAACTGCAAAGTTTAATACTGCGGAATTGTAGGTGCCAAATCGTCTGTAATTCGTCATATACATCATAGTAGCCTGCAATGCATCGATATCTGGTCCGTTCCCTGGTTCATCTAGATTTTGGAATGATCCATTATCAAATACTGAATCGAAAGGTGTTGTATTAATTATTTGTGGAGATGAGATTGAAGAACTACTTGGATTATTCCAATTGACGCTCACATTCCATACTTTTAAATGATCTTGAGAAATCCCTGACCAAGCATCATCTTGTAGATAAATGATAGGCTGTGGCGTTCCCACTGGCGGTAAATTTGGTCCAATACAGTTGAATCCTCCTGGACTGTAAAAACCGCTAGTCGCAGCATTTGGAAGTGGAAACCCTACAATTTGAGCATTTGAATTCCCTACTAACATTTCATCTCTTTCTAATGCATAAACAACATCTCTACTGTTGACATTACCAGAATCTTTATTTGCGGTAATATAATAGCCATCACTCCATACAGACATTTTTTCGTAGTCTGGAAATGATCCAGTATTAAAACGATACGTATACCATCCGTCATTCACAGGATCTGGTCCTTGACAAACCGCAATTAGGATTCCATTTGGTGTATTACTAAACTGCATGATAATAAAACGATCTGCATAACGATCATAAACTACTACAGGGTCTCCCAAATCTTCATTAGGAAATAAAGTTGCTAAAGAAGCTTCAGGAACTAATACATTTCCTGATCTGTCTAAAATTCCGAACCCAGAATTAAATGCATATACATAATGGTTGGGACCTATTGCTCCCGTAGGATCATTAAGTACTGTTCCTGTATGAGCAGGAAAATCAACTACAGGTGCTCTACCTGCTGACTTTGGTACACTTGCTTGTTGTTGAAGTAGTGGATCTCGTCCAACGGGAAGACCTTTGCCTTCAATTACAATGTTACTTCCTCTTCGTTTAGGAGGAGCTACATGTTCTTGTCCTTTTGCTGCAATGATATTATCCATTTTGGATAATGCCGGAACTTCTACCATGTAAGCAGCTTTAGCTGTTGATGATGCTTTTAAAGAGCCTGGTTTTTGTGCTTGAACACTAAACACACTCAACAAAAACAACAATAAAAAATAGTTTGTTTTCATAAACATTAGGTTGATTTTTGGTTATGGTTAATTTGTAGGGCTATTTTATGGCTTTCTAAATTAGATGTTTTTTTTGGCAAGTGACACGGTTTTTTTTGTACTAAAAGTAAGGTCAAAACGTAACAAAAACTGCATATAATGTTTATTTTAAAACAATTACATCAAAAAAAGTTATACTACAGTTCAGTGTAGACCAAAAAAAACTCTCGCCATTACGACGAGAGTTTCTCCCTATTTACTAAACTAAATATGCCAACTGTTCTATTGAACTGCCTGCAATGCGTCTATATTTCCATATCCGTACTGTGAGTTTTTGTTTGGATAGAAATCTCCAGATTGTTTCAATCTGTTTAATACCTGTGTTTTTGACCAGCCAGGATGTCTTGACCATACTAGAGCCGCAATTCCTGCTGTTGTTGCCGTTGCTACTGATGAACCTCCAACATAGTCAGTTTGGTTATTATAGTAACTTAATACTGGCGTTGTTCTACTTCCGTTACCATCACGCTGCATTACTATTGTAAAGTCAATTTCGTTTCCTTTGTGACAAATATCGCATTCTTCATAGTAATTTGCATCAGTTACTCCTGTTACAGCAACTGTTTCATCCATCCATGCTGGAAATATTACACCTACAAAGTTAGTGAAACTTGTTGAAGTTCCACCAGCTGCGAAGATTAATTTTCCCCGATTATTTGCATATCGTACCGCATCCTTGATTCTACCTACAGAAAAAATGTGTCCAATAGACATAGAAATTACTTTTACATCACTTCTATTTCCTAAAGCTTTTAACGCATTAGCTACACCTTTTTGTTCATGATAACCGTCTAAAAGTACGTTTTTTGTTCCACGATAACTAATTAAATTTGCATTATATGCAACTCCAACTGGCATTCCGTTGTTATTTCTTGGCGCAGTCGCTACTGCTGTCATACTTGTTCCATGTCCACAACGATCATTTGGACCATCAGTATTGGATGACCAAGGCCACCAAGAATCTACATAAGTTCCATATTTTTGAACATATCTTCCAGAGGAGTAGCCATCATTAAAGCTTCCATTCATTAAAGAATTGTTTGGTGTTAAACCTGTATCAATAACACCAATTCCAACACCTGCTCCTGTACTATAATTCCATGCAGAAGGAATGTTGTGTTCATAAAAAGTCCAAGGGACTTTTGCTCCTGGTGCAACTGTTGTATAATCTGCTGAATTTAGTGTTTCTGTATCGTATCCGCAACCAGCGCCAGATTTAGCGGTTACTTCATGGTCTAAATATCGGTAACCTGTTGGTTCTATATAACGAATTCCTTTTTGAGACAATAAATCAGTAACGGTTTCTAAATCTTCTACTTTTACATCAATGATGTTTAGTTTGTTATCTTCATCAATTAAAAAATCGCTTGTTTTCTTTTGTCCATCTCCTTCTAATGCAGCAATGCGTTGAATGAGTCGGTTTTTAATTCCATCAGCATTTGAGTTCTCTTTGTTAAAATCATTTTCATCATTTCCATATCCTATTGTTAGGATTTGATCTCCATGTGTAGTTGCACTCCATATAGTATGTGCATCCATTTTAGTCCACTCAAATCGTTCACGACTGGAAACAGTTTCATTGATTTTAGCATTAATTTGAGTTGGAGTAAGTGGCGTACGTTGTAAAGAAACAACATTACTTTCTTCTTCTACGATTTGGGTGTTTACATCTTCAGAACAAGAAATCACGCCGAAAGCAGCCATAAGTAAGGCTAACTTCAGGTTAAGGTTTTTCATAATTTATTATTGATTGGTTAAAATTTCAACCAATATATTAATAAATTCACAATTTTACTATGCATGCATTGCAAATTCGATGAAATGCAACTCCAATAATAATTCCTACTATAATTCCAGTAAAGATATCTGAAGGGTAGTGTACACCAAAATATAATCGGCTATATATGAAGAGAATTGGCCAGATATATAACAAGCGTATCCATGAGAATACATGTCGCAATGTTAAGACTAAAAAAATAGTTAAGGCTACAGAAACAGTGGCATGTCCTGAAAAGAAACTATAATTTTTCGGTTGAATTATGATGTTGAGAAATGGTGCTACCGTAGGATCGTTACACGGACGCATACGTTCTACGCCAATCTTAACAGCTTCTACAATGAGTAAAGAAAAAAGTAATATAACAATACCGCAACCTATAATATATTTTGCTTGCTCTTTGGTAAATTTCTTGTGGATTTTATAGAATATGAAAATTATGAGCGGAATCCAATAGATGAATTTTGTTGTGAAAAGCCAAAAGGTCTCAAATTTCATATCACCTAAATTGTTTAGGTAAATGAGTAGTTCTTTATCGTATGTCAATAAACTATCGAGCATTAAAATTGCCTTTTGATAGGTCCTGACATGTCTTCGATATCTTCCTTTACTTTGTTTATTTCGTTTTGAACATCGCTTGCAATGTCAGTATCTAATCCGTTATCTTCAGCACTTTTTTGGATTTCATGCTTTATTTCGTTGGTTGCATCTTTTAATTGACGCATTCCTTTTCCTAAACCTCTTGCAATTTCAGGAATTTTATCTGCACCAAATACCATGACCACAATTAGCATGATTACAAATATTTCTCCACCACTAATAAATAATGCCATATTTTGTTCAATTATTATACAAATATAATCAAGTAAATAGTATGATATAAAAAAACCAGCTATGAAGCTGGTTTTTTTTACTTTTTATGTCTTGTGACAGTTATTTCTTCTGTTTGATAGTATTCTTTTCCTTGAACTTGTTAAAGTCTGACTGACTTTCTTCGTTTGGCCACATATTGTTTGAGGTATCAATATCAGCAGTTTCAAGTTTTGGATCTAGTTGTAAGTTTTGGATTTTCTTATCTGAGGCAATCACTACCTTAGCACGATTATCATTCTTTCTCCAAATCTGCACAGGATATTTCATCATTTCTTTAGATCCGTCTTCATACGTACACTCTACAATGATTGGCATTACCAAACCTCCTGGTTTGTTGAAAGCTACTTCATAGAAATATTTTGGATCGCCCATAGTGGCTCTTTCTTCTGCAGAAAAGTTATCCATTAAAAACTCTTTTAAGTTTTCATCGTTTTTCACTACTGATTTTCCTTCGTTTTCTTTTTTGTAGCGATCATCATCTTCTGGAACAAAGTATACAAAACTTCCTCTTCCTGTTTTACGTGTTCCTACTTGGAATTTCTTTACACTTTCGATTCCGATGTCTACGAAGTCTGTTGTATAGAACCAACCTCTCCAGAACCAATCTAAGTCATATCCTGAAGCATCTTCCATTGTTCTGAAGAAATCTTCTGGTGTTGGATGTTTAAATTTCCAACGTTGTGCATAGGTTTTAAATGCATGATCAAAAGCTTCATGTCCCATAATAGTTTCACGCAAGATATTTAATCCTGTAGCTGGCTTTCCGTAAGCATTTGGACCTAATTGATATACATTTTCTGGATTTGACATGATTGGTGACAAACGATCTTGTCCTCCTTTCATATATGGAACTATTTTAGAAGGCTCTCCTCTTCGTGAAGGATATTTTCCACCTGTTGATTCAACCGATTCAGGATGTGCTTTTGCAAAATCTTGTTCTGCTAAGTATTGCATAAAAGTGTCTAATCCTTCGTCCATCCATCCCCATTGACGCTCATCTGAGTTTACAATCATAGGAAAAAAGTTGTGCCCTACTTCGTGTATAATTACACTGATCATTCCGAATTTTGTACGTTCAGAATAACTACCGTCTTCGCTTGGGCGTCCATAATTCCAACAAATCATAGGATATTCCATTCCTTGATTTTTAGCATGTACAGAAATTGCTTTGTGATATGGATAATCGAATGTATGATTTGAGAACGTTTTTAACGTACTCACAACAGCTTTTGTAGAGTATTTTTCCCAAAGTGGATTTCCTTCTTTAGGATACATAGAAACTGCCATCACTTTTTTACCGTTGATATCTACAGCTTGCATATCCCAAATAAACTTACGTGAAGTGGCAAAAGCAAAATCTCTTACATTTTCAGCATAGAATTTCCACGTTTTCTTTTTATTTGAAAAATCTTTTTCAGCAGCTTCAGCTTCTTCTTGAGTTACAATGATTATTGGTTCGTCATACGAGTTTAATGCTCGCTGATAACGTTTCATCATTTCTTTAGAGTATACATTTTTTCTATTTTGTAACTTTCCTGTTGCATCTAAGATATGATCTGCAGGAACCGTAATACTTACTTTATAGTTCCCAAATGGCAATGCAAATTCACCATTACCCCAAAATTGATAGTTTTGCCAACCTTCAACATCATTATAAACCGCCATACGCGGAAAAAATTGTGCTATTACATAAGCACGGTTTCCATCTTTTTCGAAAAACTCATAACCAGAACGACCTCTTTTTTTGACGTGATTGTTGATGTTATACCACCATTTGATTGAGAATGAAACTTTATCACCCGATTCTAATGCTTTTGGTAAATCAATTCGCATCATTGTTTGATTGATGGTAAATGACATTGGCTTTCCCTTGGCATTTTTGACATAATCAATATTGAATCCTCCATCAAAAGGATCTGCTACATAGCTACCTACAAACGTAGATGTTCTTTGTAAACGCGGAATACGGGCTCCATTTTTTAATTTTGCTGGTGAATTTTTAGCTCGAACATTTTGATCAAGTTGTACCCAAAGGTATTCTAAATCGTCAGGAGAATTGTTTGTGTAAGTAATTGTTTCAACTCCATATATTTTTTGGTTTTTATCATCCAGTTCAATCTCCATTTCATAGTCAGCTTGTTGCTGATAATATGCTTTTCCTGGAGCTCCTGAAGCTGTTCTGTACATATTTGGCGTCGCAAACTCTTGATAGAGTTGTCTAAACTTATTGTTGTTAATATGTCCCTTAGGCTTGTCTTCTTTATTCTCTTGCGCAATAACAAGATTAGCTCCCATAAAAACGAAAGCTAGGATGTAGAAATGTATGCGTTTCATTAGGCTTGTAAAATAGGTTTGTGTTTTTTTAGGTCATAAATGTAACCATTTTAAAAATTTTTTGTTAAAAATTTAACAAACCTTTATCGTTTTCTTTGATTAATAATAAGCTTTTACGTGTATTATTGATTTTTACATGCACCAAATTCTGTTGATCTTCTTCTATTTCGTAGAGAATTGCGTTTTCAATTTCGAGTGATTTCACTTGATCAACTCCTTCTATTTCAAAGTAACACACCGTTACATCTTCTTCGTATTTTTTCCCTAAAAAGTTAAATGTTTTTTGTTCTCCATTAACCCAAATTTTAATCTTTTTAGTTAGATATTTTTGCATCATTCCTTCTACAACTTGTAGATCTTTTTCAGCAGTTAATTCTTCTTTTAAATCATAACGCTCATTGAGGACACGTTGAAAATCATCGATAAAAATACGTGTTGTTATCTGTAATGCTTTGTCTGTTTTGCTATGCTCAATATTAGTTACACTTACATAAAACTTATGCACGGTTGTAAATGCGAATAATGGAATTGCTAGAAATAAAAAAAAAATATTGCGAATTTTCATGAACATATATGGATTTTAGGTACTGTCACAAAGATATCCAAAAAGCATTCCAAATAAAGGATTTTAGACTGTAAGATCTTTTTAATTTTTAGATTTGATAGATTCAAGATAATTTTTGCTTTGTTTTACCATAAAATCAATCATCAAGAATTCATTTTTATCTAAGAAAATATCTTCTGACGGCATTTGATCATCGCAATAGTACAAGAATTGACTAATTTTATCTTTTGGAATACCTAAGTTACTTATAAAAAATTCATCTTTGTAGCGGTAGCGAATTTCATTAAAGCTTGTTCTTAGATGAATTGGCTTTGTTTTTTCTTTCTTTTTCTTATTTCCTTTAAAGATAGAATTCACAAGCATTCCAACCAATCCAAAAATGTTTGCTCCTTGAAAATTAGTTTGTCCTAATGCTGTATTTTTCACTTCCGAATAACGGTCATCCGCAAACTGATAGTATTTATATTTTATAATTTGTTCCTCCTGAAAGTCTAAAAACTTTTCTTCATTTTCTGGACTAATTACAACTTCGTCCAATGCTTCTACTTTTTCTTTAACCTCAACAACCAAGCGATTATTATTGATAATTTTATCTGTAATTACGATTTCCCTGATGTTATATTGAACTGAAGAAAACACTAAAATATCATCTTTTTTAACGGCAATTTCAAACTCTCCTTTTTGATTGGTAGTCGCTCCCTTACTCGTTGTATTATTTACAATATTGACACCAACAACTTTTACATCTCTGTAAATAACAGCTCCGCGTAAGATTATACGTTCCGAATCTTGCGCAAGCATAAGAGTAGAAATGAAGAGAGAAAATAGGAGTAATTTTAGTTTCATATACATAGGTATTGTTGGTTATAATAGTGTTGTTTTATTTAGGTTATAAAGAACTAGATTTTTGTCCTTAAAATAATGTCAATAGACATTAAACTTTTGTTAAAACCTTTTAATCATTACTTTTACAATTCACTGTAAATTTTAGTTTACAGCTTATGAAATGAGCCATTACAATTTGTTGATACTAATTGATATGATTATTGGCTAATTCCATCTGACAGAATTAATTTAAAAAAAATAAACAGATGAAAAACATCATTGTTGCTAGTACCTCTACAGTTCATGGAAGCGGTTATTTAGCTTATATTCTTGACGAACTGACTTCCTTTTATAAAGATACGGAAGAAATTTTATTTATTCCCTATGCACGTCCCGGAGGAATCACTCATGAAGAATATACCAATGCCGCTGCGAAAGCTTTTGAAGCAATAGGAAAAAAAGCACGTGGTATTCATGAGTTTGAAAATCCTGTAAAAGCAATAGCTGATGCTGAAGGAATTTTTACAGGTGGCGGAAATACGTTTTTATTGGTTTCTCAATTATACAAACATGAAGTAATGCAACCGTTACGAGATGCTATTATTGATGGAACTCCGTATTTAGGGACAAGTGCTGGAAGCAATATTTGCGGACTTACCATGCAAACAACAAATGATATGCCGATTATATATCCACCGAGTTTTAAGACTTTAGGTGTGATTCCTTTCAATATAAATCCGCATTATTTAGATCCTATTGAAGGCAGTACACACATGGGAGAAACTCGCGAAACTCGCATCAAAGAGTTTCATAAATTCAACACACTTCCTGTAGTAGGAATTCGTGAAGGAAGCTGGCTTCGTGTCAAAGGTGATCAAATAATCTTAGAAGGTCCACACAGCGCTCGCATTTTTGAACAAGGTAAAACATCTTATGAGCTTCCCACAGGCTCGGGAGTTCAATTTGTGTAATACAAAAACGGCTGTTTAATATCTTTTAAACAGCCGTTTTCTTTTTGAACTCTCTGTTTACGTTGATCATTAGAAGCTATCATAACAATCAAACTAAAAAAGTTGTAACATAAAAAAAGCCAATTCGGACTGAATCGGCTTTTCGATGAGCGAGAGACCGGGTTCGAACCGGCGACATTCAGCTTGGAAGGCTGACGCTCTACCAACTGAGCTACTCTCGCATTAGCGGATGCAAATATAGAGAATTTAGATTTTTATTTCCAAATGTTTTTTTAGATTTTTTTCAAAAAATGATACCCTCTAGCTATAAATCCCTGATTATAATAGAACTTATGTGACGGAAAATTTTCCACGTAGGTATTCAATTCTATAGCAGTAACTCCTTTTTCTTTACCGTAAGCTTCGATCCAAGCAAATAATTGCGCTCCTATTCCTTTGCTCCTATATGTATCTTCAATGTATACATGATCGGGCTCTAAACTTTTCCCGCAATAATGACGTGTCATATTCCATAAACCAAAACAGCCTATTAACTCATTTTCATCATAAATTCCAAACGCATCATAGTTTTGAGATAACATTTCTTCAAATCGTGCTTTCAACAAGTCCGTTGGAACTTTTTGACTGTTCATAACATCAAGATATGGCAAAATGATATGAGCTTCTTCCTTGGGGAGTAATTTAAACGTAATTTGCATGCTGTGACTTTTTATCCAAAAATAATTTATTTCAGTGAAAAGCAACTCCCAAATTAGTTATACTTTTGAAGAATAAGCTAAATTTTGTGATTATGGAAACTCCACATTTTACGATTAAAGAAATTACCGCAAAAACTGCTTTTGAAGTTCGTCATCCTGTGTTGCGAACTGGAAAACCAATAGAATCTTGTCATTTTCAAGGTGATGACTTGCCTACCACATTTCACTTAGGCTATTATATAGGTGAACAATTGACAGGTGTTGTGACTTTAATGAAAAATTCGCACGCAACACTAAACATTGAAACTGCTTTTCAATTACGAGGAATGGCTGTCTTGTCTACTTTTCAAAAACGTGGTATTGGTGATGCTTTGGTTAAAAAAGCAGAAGAAATGATTTTGGCTCGCGGCGGAACTTTTATCTGGATGAATGCCCGAGAAATTGCAGTTCGTTTTTATGAAAAATTAGGCTATCGAAAACATGGCAAACCTTTTACCATTCCTAAAATAGGACTTCATTTTGTGATGATTAAAACGCTGTAAAAAGAAGATTAACGACTTTTTAACGCTGCTCCAAAGGTAAAAAGAGTATTTTTTGCCTTCAATCATCAATCAGAATGGCATTCCCTATGAAAAAAATTATTTTCTTATTCGTACTGACGAATACACAATTGTTTGCTCAAAAACAGCCAAATTTTACTTTTGAAAAAGAGGTAGCAACACCCAAAGTTTTTTTGCAGTTGCCTGAATTTAAAAACATCAATGTACGTGATATGGCAATTTCACCAACGAATGATGAAATTTTCTTCACACTGGATGCACCAAAAAATGCTTTCAGAACTATTCTGACATCAAAAAAAATAAATGGAAAATGGTCTGCTTTTACAATAGCTTCTTTTTCTGGAACCTATCACGATATTGAGCCTGCTTTTTCTCCCGATGGAAAGCAATTATTTTTTGCTTCTAAACGACCTATTGGAAACAAAAAAACTCCTAAGAAAGATTATGATTTATGGGTGGTAACTAAAGAAAATGGTGAGTGGAAAAACCCAATACGTTTACCAGAAACGATCAATACAGATAAAAATGAATATTATCCTTCTGTTGCAAATAATGGAACTATTTATTTTACCGCAGAACGCTCTGATGCCAAAGGAAAGGAAGATATTTATAAAAGTGAGCTTAAAAACGGAACATATCAAACTCCTGTAAGTTTAGGTGCTGGAGTCAATACTAAAACTTATGAATACAATGCTTATGTAAGTCCAGATGAATCTTTTATTATTTTTGGTTCGTATGGTAGAAAAGGTAGTTTAGGTCGTGGCGATTTGTACATCAGCTTTCGCCAAAATGATGTCTGGAAAGAAGCAATTCATTTAGGAAAATTAATAAATTCTAATCAAATTGACTATTGTCCGTTTGTGAGTTTTGATAAGCAGTATTTTTTCTTCACAAGTGAAAAAAGTACTATACAACCGATGCATCAAAACATGTCCATGAAAAAATTAAAAGAAGTAATTAATGAAGGTAGCAATGGAACTTCAAAAATTTACTATCTTTCGTTTGATAAATTATTAAAATCACTTAAGCTTGAATAGAAAAAACTTCATGAAGCTACTAGGGCTTGGAGCTGTTGCTTTGCACAGTTTTACAAGCATGGCATTCAGTAAGAAGCAAACCAATGCTTTAGAACTCATTGGTAAAGGAAAGCCAACCGTGTATGGAAAAGGATTTTCTTTACGAAAAGAAGCGTATGATGCTTTTGTAAAAATGTGCGCCGCTGCTGCAAAAGATGGCTTTGACATTTATGTAGTATCAAGCTATCGTACATATGCACATCAAAATAGAATTTGGGAACGTAAATACAAACGCTTTACCAAACAAGGCTTATCTCCTATTCAAGCGATTAAAAAAATTATCACCTATTCTACCATTCCCGGAACGTCCAGACATCATTGGGCAACTGATATTGATATTATTGATAAAAATGCAAGCTATAGCGGTGATGTATTAGTTCCAAAAAAGTTTCATGGCGATGGTCCATTTTGCAAACTTCGCGAATGGTTAGAAGAACATGCCAATTCGTTTGGTTTTTATATTGTATATACTGATCATGCACATCGTAAAGGTTTCAAATACGAACCTTGGCATTATACTTATGCGCCGATCTCAATTCCTATGTTAAAAGAGTATCGAAAACTAAACATTAAAGAAATGCTGCAAAAAGAAAAGTTGATGGGAAGTGAGCATTTCAGCGAAGAGTTTATCAATTCGTACATTAAAGAAAATATTCTCGATATCAATCCAGAACTTTTATCCTAAGGTTTTATACTTTTATAAAACATCATATTGAATACATCATGAGAGGAAATAATGTAAAAATTAGATTGCTGATCGGACTTGCTATTGTGGTATTTGCCTTTTTGAAGAAATACGCTAATCGTGAAACCAATCAATACACAGGACGCTCTCAAACCATTGGCATGACTACCGATGAAGAAATTGCTTTGGGCTTTCAAAACCGAGACGCAATGGCACATCAGTATGGTGGATTGTATCCTGATCCTGGTGCACAAGCTCGTGTAGATATGATAGGAAAAAAACTTGTAGATATGAGCATGGCAAAAGAATCTGGTTACCGCTTTGAGTTTCACTTGCTCGCAGATAATAGATCCATTAATGCATTTGCCTTACCTGGCGGACAAATTTTTATCACCAATGCATTGTATAGCAAATTGAATGATTCGCAATTGGCAGGTGTACTTGGGCATGAAATTGGACATGTTTTGGGGAGACATTCCGCGGAACGTATTGCGGAATCTGATTTTTGGCAAACGGTAACTACTGGAGCTTCTGTTGGTGCTGACATGTGAAATATGGTCGGTAGCATAGGACAGCAAAAATTGTTAAAAAATGGTCGTAACGACGAGCTTGAAAGTGATAAACTTGGTGTAGAACTGATGATGTATGCTGGTTATAACCCAGAAGCCATGATTGAAGTGATGCAAATCTTAAAAGCTGCTGCTGGACCTAATAGAGTTCCTGAGTTTGAAAGTACACATCCTGATCCTGAAAACCGAATTCAGAAAATCAAAGAAGTGATTGTTTCTTACAGGTAATTGGATCTTTGGTGTTTGATTTTAGACCTAAAAACTTATTCCTTCTACATAAGCTTATCTAAGTATTAAAAAACTATAGTCTTTGAATTTAAAGTTCAACATACTGACTGTATTTTTCATATGCTCCCCAAAACCCAACACCTAATACCCAAACAACATTACCACAAATGACAGTAAAACAGTACTAACTCTTTTCTTTTTCTCTTTGTATTCCTGTTTATTAACTTTTTAATAAAAACAATCATGAAAAAAAAGACAAACCAATTACGTTTAAACAAAAAGCAAGTTAGTATCTTAAATCAATCTGCCGTTAAAGGTGGCAGACCTATGTTTACAATTCAATGTCCTATTGAAACCATTAATATCACAAGATGTTATGGAGCCAATCATTGTCAAAAATGGCCAGATCAGGATTAGCATTCTGCCTATAATAACAAAAGCCGTTTCTGTGAAGAAACGGCTTTCTAAGTACAAGAACTAATCGATTTATTTTGAAGCGTTCTCTAAAACTTTTCTGGCTTGTAATGCTTTCGAAATTTTCGCATAATCTACTGCAGTACGTCCATCATTATCTTTGACATCTACTTTTGCACCATTTTCCAATAACAGATTAATGATGTCAACTCTGTTATAACGAGCTGCATACATTAATGGCGTTTTTCCGTTAGATGTTTTATTTACATTTTCTCCAAACTGAATCATTTTTTTAACTGTATCAAAGTCTCCTTTTGCAATTGCAATACAAAAAGGATTAACTTTTGTAATGCTTGTTACTGTAACTTTGTTTGTAGTTACTGATTCGTTGTTAGTCTCTGTTGCGTTAGCCGTAGTGAATGAAGCTCCTACTATAAGAGCGATCATAAAGATTGTTTTTCTCATAATGTTTGTTGTTTTTCTAATTGATGATTGTTGATTTTTGTAATTTGATTACGCTAAAGAGACGACAGCCTGAAGAAATTGTTGAAACAAAATTTCAATTATAACACTTTCTTAACCATTCACTATCAAATCTGTTAAAACGATCTTAAAAATAAAAAGCGACTTAAGATTTCATATTGATATTCTTAAGAATTCTTTAATAGCTATTTTTTGATGCTTCTACAGAAAAAACACCCTTTTTCTGCGAATTTGATAAACCTTTGTAAAAAAGTCGCGTTTTTTGAATTTGTGTTGTGTTATGTAATCAAATACACTTATTTTTATTTTTTTATTAAAATTATCTCGCATGAATAAGAAAGTCATTTTAATGATTTTAGATGGATGGGGTAAGTCACCAGACCCTAAAGTTTCTGCCATTGCAAACGCAAATGTTCCGTTTATCAATAGCCTATATACAAAGTATCCAAACGCCAACTTACTTACTGACGGAATGAATGTCGGTTTGCCAGAAGGTCAAATGGGAAATAGCGAAGTTGGACATATGAATTTAGGCGCAGGACGTATTGTATATCAAGATTTAGCTAAAATCAACTTAGCCATTCAAAATGATACACTTAAAGATGAAGTGGTTTTAAAAAATGCTTTACAACATGCAAAAGACAATGATAAAGCCGTTCATTTTTTAGGATTGGTTTCGGATGGCGGTGTTCATTCACATATCAATCATTTAGAAGGCTTGGTCGATTTGGCAAACACGTACACCTTAAAGAAGGTATTCGTACATGCGTTTACCGATGGTAGAGATGTTGATCCAAAATCTGGAAAAAATTTTATTGCACAAACTGAAGCGTTCTCTCAAAAAGCAAATGCCAAGTTAGCAACTGTTACAGGTCGTTATTATGCTATGGATCGAGACAAGCGTTGGGAACGTGTACAATTAGCGTACGACGCTTTAGTTCATGGAAAAGGAACACATAGCATCAATGCAACACAAAGTATTCAAGATAGTTATGACGCGGATGTTACAGACGAGTTCATCAAGCCGATTGTCATGACAGATGCAGCTAATAATCCTATTGCGAAGATTCAGGCAGATGATGTTGTGATCTTTTTTAACTTTAGAACAGATCGTGGTCGTCAATTGACAGAAGCCTTATCGCAAAGAGATTTTCCTGAAGTTGGAATAAAAAAGCTTCCTCTCTATTATGTAACCATGACAAATTATGATGCTTCTTTTGAAGGAATTCAGGTTGTATTCAACAAAGAAAATATAAAAGATACACTAGGAGAAGTATTAGCAAAACACGGTAAGAAACAAATTCGTATCGCAGAAACAGAAAAATATCCGCATGTAACGTTTTTTTTCAATGGAGGACAAGAAACACCTTTTGAAGGAGAAGAACGCTTGTTATGCCCATCTCCAAAAGTGGCCACTTACGATTTAAAACCTGAAATGAGCGCATACGATATTCGCGATAAGATCATCCCTGAATTAGAAAAAGCAACCACTGATTTTATATGCTTAAATTTTGCCAATCCAGATATGGTTGGACATACAGGAGATTTTGAAGCAGCCGTAAAAGCCTGTGAAGTGGTGGACGAATGCGCCAAAGCAATTATTGAAACGGCACAAAAACACGATTACAGTACCATTGTCATTGCCGATCATGGAAATTGCGATACGATGATCAATCCTGACGGAAGTCCAAACACGGCACATACAACCAATCCAGTTCCTATTATTTTAGTGGATGAAGACATTAAAGAAATTAAAGATGGTGTTTTAGGTGATATTGCACCAACTATCTTAAAAATGATTGGAATTCCACAACCAGTATTAATGACTCAAAAATCACTTATTTAATGAAAAAGATACTTTATACAATGCTTGTCCTTGCCTTTTTTGCTTGTAAAGACGAGAAAAAAACGAACGAAACAGAAAAAAAAGAAGTTACTGTAAGCAAAGAAGTTATTAATGAAGAAGAAAAAGAACTTCCAATTTTAACAGGCGTTCAAACAAGAAAAGCAATTTCATCAGCGCCTTACGATAGCTGGTTTGGCCCAACCTATTCTACTTATCCAGTTGATAAAGAAACTGGTGCAAAAGTTCAGCCCTTATTAGCTGACGTTAATATTAAAGTATTTATGGGAACTTGGTGTGAAGATAGTCAACGAGAAGTACCACATTTCTACCGAATTTTAGATGTATTGAAAATCAACGAACAGAAAGTAGAATTGATTACAGTTGATAGAGATAAAATGACTCCTAATCATTTAGAAGACGGTTTTGATATTACCAACGTTCCTACTTTTATTTTTTATAAAGACGGAAAAGAAATTAACAGAATTGTAGAATCACCAGTGACTTCTTTAGAAAAAGATATGCTAAGTATTTTATCTGGTGAAGACTATAAACATATCTATGCTGAATAAAGCGTAATTCTTTGTAGCTTTGCAGGCACAAAATAGGAAGTGGAATGATTGTGAAAGAAAGCTTACTGATTGCAGTAGATTTTGATGGCACTATTGTAGAAGATGCATACCCTAAAATTGGTTCTCCGAAAATCTTTGCGTTTGAAACGTTAAAGAGACTAGAACAAGATGGACATCGTTTGATTTTATGGACGTACAGAAGCGGAAAGAAATTGGACGAAGCTGTAGCATTTTGCAAAGATAATGACATCATTTTTTACGCTGTAAATAATAGTTATCCAGAAGAAGTTTTTGAAGGAAAAGTAAGCAGAAAGATTAATGCGGACTATTTTATTGACGATAGAAATATTGGCGGATTTATAGGTTGGGGAGAAATATACCAACTACTTACTAATCAAACGCCAGATATAACACAAAAAAAGAAAAAAGGATTATTTTCCTTTCTAAAGAAATGATCATACCAAAAACAAGAGAAGAAATTGAATTAATGCGCGAGAGTGCATTGATAGTTTCCAAAACTTTAGGAATGTTAGCCAGTGAAGTAAAACCTGGTGTAACAACTTTATATTTAGATAAATTAGCAGAAGAATTCATCCGCGATCATGGAGCCATTCCTGGCTTTTTAGGATTGTACAATTTCCCTAACACACTTTGCATGAGTCCAAACGCACAAGTGGTACACGGAATTCCTAATAATAATCCATTAGAAGAAGGCGATATTATTTCAATAGATTGTGGCGCTATTAAAAATGAATTTTATGGTGATCATGCATATACTTTTGCTGTTGGAGAAATTGATCCTGAAGTAGAAAAGTTATTACAAGTAACCAAAGAATCGCTATATGTTGGTATTCGTGAGTTCAAAGCAGGAAATCGTGTAGGCGATGTTGGATATGCCATTCAAAAACATTGCGAAGCACATGGATATGGCGTTGTACGTGACTTGGTTGGACATGGATTAGGAAGAAAGATGCATGAAGATCCAAATATGCCAAATTATGGACGTCGTGGGCGTGGAAAGAAATTCATTGAAGGAATGGTAGTTGCCATAGAACCGATGATCAATATGGGCGTAAAAGAAATTAAATTTTTACGTGATGGCTGGACTGTTTTGACCAAAGATGGAAAACCAAGTGCGCATTTTGAACACGATGTTGCTTTAGTAAATGGAAAACCAGAACTACTTTCTACGTTTAAATATGTATACGAAGCTTTAGGCATTGAAAGTAACGAAGAAGACGAATTTAGACAAGCATAAACTTACACAAATACTACTATTTTGAACAATTTACTGCTTAATTGCATCTTTATTATCTTGATTTCTTTTTCTGTGAATGCACAAAATGAAGAGAAAGTAAATTGTTCTGATGTACAAACTGGTGTATTTACAAAACAAAGCGACGATAATATTCCGTTTTCTTCCAAAATTGTACGTACTGAAAATTTTCAAAGAGAATATATAGGAAATGGCTCTGAACGAAGTTCTCGTTTAAAATGGCTTAACAATTGTTCTTATTTGATGCTTCCTTATCCTAAAAAAGAGGGAGAAGATCCTAATGAAGAAATACTTCGTAAATATGAAGGTATTGAAGTAACGTACACAGCCAGAAAAGGAGATACTATTTATTTTACAGCAAAACTTCATAAAATGGAAAATTCCGGAAAGGATTTATGATTAAAATTGAATAATTTTTACTCTTGAAAAAGCTCTTTAAATATATACTAAACACTATCCCTAGACCTCTTTTGATAAAAATGAGTTATTGGGTTCGTCCAATTATTGCGTTATTTTTAAGAGGAAAAAAGTTTACTGATCCGATTGACGGAAAAAGTTTTCGAAGTTTTTTATCATATGGCTATGCCTTAAATCGTGAAAATGCCTTGTCGCCAAGCACACTTTCTTTAGAACGTCACCGATTGTTGTGGTTGTATTTACAGAATGAAACCGATTTCTTCACAAAACCACAAAAGGTATTGCATTTTGCACCAGAACAAGCTTTTTACAAGCGTTTTAGAAACCAAAAGAACTTAGACTATACAACGACTGATTTGCTGTCTCCTTTAGCAGATGTGAAAGCTGATATTTGCGACTTGCCTTTTGAAGACAATTCGTTTGATACCATCTTGTGCAATCATGTATTAGAGCATATTCCTGATGATACGAAAGCGATGCAAGAATTGTATCGTGTATTGAAACCCAGCGGAATGGCAATTTTACAAATTCCGCAAGATTTAAAACGGGAAGTCACGTTTGAAGACGACTCTATTACAGATCCGAAAGAACGTACAAAGATTTTTGGTCAGTACGATCATGTACGCGTATACGGTCGTGATTATTTTGATAAACTTCGAAGTATAGGTTTTACGGTAAAAGAAGAAGACTACACTAAAAACTTTACGCAAGAAGAAATACAAAAGTATTGCTTAATGAAAGGAGAAATTATTCCTGTTTGTTTTAAGTAAACTTTTAGGTTTTAGATCTTTGGTTTTGGTTTTTTCATAATACTTTACACAAATTGCTTTTCGTTTTATTGAATTATACTTTTTAAATAATAGCTTTTCTATTTTATCACCTTCCATTTTAGGCAATTTTAAAACTTCATCAATGTTAAGTTGATCAATCCTATCGAAAGAATATGATTTATAACAATCCACACAAACTCTTAGATTTAATATCTTGACAAGATGTGAAGCTATTCTAATGTGATAATGTTCACATGCTTCAAAAAACGATTGACTACCATGTTTTTCACATATTATTATTTCCATCTTTTTATCAAATACTTGTTCATTTAATCCAAGATACTCTTTAAAATTTTAATAAAAAAAGATCCCATTTTTCAATGAGACCTTTACCAAGAAAGTCACTATTTTTCTACTAAAAACTAGATTTTAAATATTTTGCAATCAAGTTAATCACAATCTATCAATCCATAACTTTCGATAACTTAACAGTTTCGCCACACATATCACTTGTGATTTTAAAAATAACGTCCCCTTTTTTACCATTTTTTGCCCAATGTACCGTTTTACCAACTTTACAAGATATACTGGTTTTACTTCCTTTGTTTAAAGACACATATCCACTTCCTGTATAAATGGATACTTTACTTTTTGTATCGTTTACAAGTGAAAAACTACTTCCGTAGACTTCTTCGATCTTTTCTGTCTCGACCGTAACTATTTCTGAAAGTGTTGAAAATGAAAGAACAGAAAGTAAACTAATGGTAATGATTGTGATTTTCATAAAAGCTTCTATTTTTTGTTTCGGATTAAAAGTATATATGTTTTTAGTATAAACAGCGACCGACTTTTTTAAATGTCGATTTGAGTTTGTAAAATGTCGATTTCAAGAAACGATCGGATTGAAGCCATTTTACAATTCGACCATTACTTATTGAGATAGAGTAGACTGATTAGTTTTATTTTTTGATAATTTTTTTAGTGATTGTACTTCCATTTGAGAATTCAATTTGCAACATATACATCCCTTGTGACATGCCAGACATATCAATTGTATTTTTAGAAGACTGAAACATTTCTTCTCCTAATACCGTATACAAAACAACTTTTTCAACATTTTGATTCGCTTGAATTCGTATAACGTATTTTGTTGGATTTGGATAGATTGCAACTTCTTCTGTTGTAATTTCATCATTTGACAATGTCACCAAACTATTTTTATAAATTTTTGTAACATACATTCCAACACCAGTTGTTTGATATGTGTGCACAATATCAATATCTCCATCTTATTCAATGTCTACAAATCGCAGGTATTCTACTGTATCTGTTATAAATCCATTGGTTTCCTCTGTATAAATTCCTGCTCCATTGTTTTTGTAGAGCTTTGTGGTTGTTCCTCCAGATATTCCAACAAGATCTAAGTCGCCATCGCCATCTAAGTCTCCTAATTGCATAGAACTTATACCATTTACACCCACAAAAGGCGTATTGGTTTCTTCAGAAAAGTTTTGACTATGCACATAATTTATAGCACTGATTATAATTGCAAGTACAATTGTTTTTACGGGGATTTTCACTTTGCTTATTTTGAGTAGCAAAATGCATTATTCTTTTTGGACGACACTTTAAAAGTTTCCGAATGCATCATTTTAGCTTTTAAATGAACTCTAACAAGACTTTCAAATAAAAAAAACGATTATCAGAACATGTCTAATAATCGTTTTATGTGCAATCAAATTAATTTTCTTTTCTAGCAGATTCCTACTGGCTGACAAGAGATACTAGGAGGACATCCATTTGTTGGGCAGTTTACTGATCCAGGAGGACATCCTACTGTTAGACAACCAAGTGTTCCCGGAGTTCCACAATTAGTATCTGCATCTGCAAAACAAGATAGTGTTCCTCCACCTTTTACATTTTCTGATGCTAGGCTAGAAACAATACTCTTGTTTAGACTCAGTCCATTGTGTTTGAAATTCTTTTTTTTCATGATTTTGGTATTTTGTGGTTAAACTTTAAAGTTACTTGATTACAAAAGATTTTCCTCTCTATAAAACCACACTAATTATACACTAAAACCTTATTTAACATTCTCTTTTTAATCAAGTTCAATCAATCGTATAAAAAAACGATCATCAGTATTACCCAATGATCGTTTTATATATTTATGACTAATTTTTAATTAACAGATTCCATTTACTGGACAGGATTCTGAAATGAAAGGACATCCATCTGTCTGTGGTGGACAATTATTTGTTGGACAATTTACCGTACATGCATTTGTTGGTGGACATGTATTTGTATAATTACACCCAACAGTGTTAGCACAAGCCGTATCTACAAAGATAAAGCAAGAGTTGGTAGCTCCTCCCATTATATTTTGTGACTCTAAACTAGAAATATTGTGCTTGTTTAGTTTTAGTCCTTTGTGACTTAAATTCTTTTTTTTCATGATACTTCATTTTATGGTTAATCTTTTAAAGTTACATGAACAAGCAGAGTTTTTGACTTTATAAAACCACAGTAAGACTACTTTAAAACCTTATTTAACATTTATTATGTTAGAATTCAGTAATAATTAAATCTTGAAAGCCTTTTGTTGTATATTTTTGAATGTTCCCATATTGATCTCTACTCACCACATAAGCATCAACATCTTTCAATTCGCTTAGAAGCTTTTTTGTTTTTTCATAAGGCATTACCATAAACGCAGTAGCATACGCATCAGCCTTCATACAGTTATCAGCAATAACAGACACACTCAACACATTGTTTTTCATTGGGTAGCCAGTTTTTGCATTTAGAATATGTACGTAATAATCTCCTGTTTCTGGATCTATTCTGTACTTTCTATAGTTTCCAGAAGTCGCCATTGCTTTATTTTCAAGCTCAATGAATTCAATATATTGACGCTCATCCGATTCTTGCACAGGACTATCAATAGCAACAGTCCATCTTTTCACTTTTTTGGTATTTTTTCCTTTGGTTAAGATTTCGCCTCCAACTTCAATAATGTAGTTTTTAATGCCTTTTTCGTCAAACATTTCACCGATAAGGTCAATTGCATATCCTTTACCCAAAGAATTAAAATCAAATGTCAAAGAAGGATGATCTTTGTATACTTTTCCTTCCTCTGAAATTCGCACTTTATCAAAGCCAGTAAACGTCATAATACTATCTACTTGCTCTTTGGTTAAATTATTTATTGGTTTTTCAGGACCAAATCCCCAAGCATTCACTAAAGCACCTACACTTGGATCAAAAAAACCATCTGTTTTTTGATATACTTCTCTTGAAAAGTCATATACAACTCTAAAATATTTATCTATGACTACATCTTTTTCTCCTCTGTTGATTCTGGAAATATCAGATGTTGGAATGTATGCAGACATCGACTGATTAACTACATGAAATACGTTTTCAATATCCTGCTGGTAATCTTCCTGTGCATTCTGAATTTCATATTGAATATTATACGTAGTTCCTAGTGCGTATCCTGAGTTTTTACGCATCATAACATCTTTCGGTTTTTCAACACAAGATGTTATTAAAAAAGCTATACACATGTATAGGGGTAATGTAATTGCTTTCATTTCTTATTTATTGTATTTGTATTAAACCATCATAATCGAGTATGTATGGCTGGTTTTTCATAACTTCTTCTAATGGATTCTCCGCATTTCCGATTCCGACACCTGCAAAATACAGTTCGGCTTCAAACTTCTCTACATGCTGTTTAAAAGTTTCCATCCATATCGCATCATATTCTTTTGGATCTTCGGGATATAAGACTGCTTTCACAAGTACAAATTTCTTTTTATTATCCTTGTCAATACATACAAATTGTGGATGCTTATTGAGTTTACTATTTACCGCCAAGAATTCATACCCTTTTTCTTCTAACTCCTTCCCTACGATATTCATCGCAAGGTAATGCAATTCTTGTTTTGTTAGCTTTTCCATAATATATAGGATTGTCTAAACAGCTGTGAAATTATTGGTTTACAAACAGCTACGTCTATTTTTTAGTTATTTTTAAATAATCAATCGATAAAAAGCATATTTCATCTACGAATGAATTTTGTTTTACAAAGATACTTCAATTTGTAACGATATAATATTAAGACACAAATACTTTTGTATGAAAAGGGATTGCTGCTGTATCACCCTTTTTAAGTTTATTCAAAACAACTTAGTTCTCATCAAGGTCATATCCTAAGTTAATTCCTTTTTGTCGTCTTGGAATCCCTTTTGTCATCCATATTGGTGCTGGTACATCTTTTAAATAATGATCAAAAAACTGCATCATTCGAATTGAAAGATCTTGCCTGTTTTTCATTTTACGTAAGTTGTGACTTTCATTGTTATAAACTAATAACCAAGCTGGTTTTTGCAAACGCCTCATTCCCATATATAATTCAATTCCTTGATAGTATGGAACTGCTCCGTCATTGTCATTGTGCATCATCAGTAACGGTGTTTCTACATTAGGCAGGCTGAATAAAGGTGAATTCTTTACATATAAATCAAATCCGTCCCATAAATTTTTACCAATACGACTTTGCGTTCTTTCATATTGAAACATTCGGCTAAACCCGCTTCTCCAGCGAATTCCTCCGTAGGCAGATGTCATATTACTGACGGGAGCTCCTGCCATTGCAGCTTTGTATTTGTTAGTTTTTGTTACCAAATACGCAACTTGATATCCTCCCCAACTTTGTCCTTGAATTGCCATTCGGCTACTATCGATATATCCTTTCTTTTCCATCATTTCTGTCCCAGAAACAACACAGTTGTAGGCATCGTCACCAGGCTGTCCAGTTTTATATACAATATCTGGAGTAAAAACGATGTAATCATTACTTACCAAATACGCCTCATCAATAGTAGAAGGACTTGGACGTGGCATTTGGTATTTGTAAAGTCCCTCCGAACTTTTTTCATAGAAGTAAACAATCAATGGATATTTTTTTGATGGATCAAAATCTTCAGGCTTATATATAATTCCTTCGAGTTTTGTTCCATCATATGCTTTCCAGGAAGTCAACTCAGCTGTTCCCCATTTGAATTCTTTTTGTTGCGGATTGACGTTGGTTAGTTGGGTATCTGTTTTAAAATTATCGGTGGTCAAATATGAGTCTCCGTATTTTGTAAATGATTCTTTTTTAAACACAAGAACATCTTCTTTTTCTGCCTTTACAACGTTCGAAAGAAGTTGATGATTTGGTTTTACTTTTTCTATTAGCTTCCCACCATTTAACAAATAAATTGCATTCGATTTTGTTTTTTCATGAAAGCCAAATAAAAGAAGTTTTTCATCAACATATTCTGCCAACCAATTATTTTCTTTTTGTTTTTGTGTTCGAAATCTGATTTTTTTACGTCTTCCTTTTTTGGTAATATTTTTTGGTTTTATAGAACCGTCTAAGGCAACTTTCCAAATGTCATATTTATCATATAGTAATAGGTTTCCGTCCTTATCAAAGCCTCCATTTCCATATGCATATTTTAACATCGGATTATCGTCATCTTCGTCAGCAAAAGAAACATTGATATTACTCGTAAGATTACGCTTTTGTAAGGTATTTAAGTCTACTGAAAACCAATGTTGTTGATCCATATCAAAATAGAAAGCATAGTCTCCATTTTCCCCCATAAAGACACTGGAACCAGCAGCTTTGACAGCTAATTTCTTTTTTCCAGTTTCTAGACTAATTGCATAGTAATCATTTCTGACTGGTCTATTCCATCCATTTTCTATTTCGTACGGTTTATCACTAAGCCCTAGCACATACTTCTTAGCTTGCTTATCTGCCAAATAAATAAAATACAAATCATCATCTTGCAATTTGACATAGCTTTCGTCTTTGACATTATAGCAACGCAATCGCACATCTTCTTTGTATAAAGATTCGTTTGCTTTTTGTCTAGACTGTAACACACCATCATTCCAACTCCAAACATCTACATTAGGAATTTCATCAGTTAAGAGCGTAGTATCTTTTTTATACAAACTTTTTATTTTTGAGTAGAAATATAAGCGATCACTATTTTCTGAAAAGTAAGGTTGCTTGGTTCCACTCAGTGTTTCCTTACTGCTTAAATAGTTTTCCTCATTTTCAACTAAAAGCTTTAACTGTTCATCTTTATATAAGTACAGTTTAAAAGGCACAGAATCAGTTTCGACAGAATCTCTATACGCGATAAAAGCAAATTGATTCCCACGTTTGTTAACACTTAATTTTTTATAATCAAATCGCGATGTATCAATGACTTTTACTGATTTTATAGAAGTATTGTAGGCATATACTCCCTTGGCTTTATTTTTACGTCTCTGGCTTTTATTAGAATAGTAAAATGTATGTCCTTCTTCTGGAAGAACGATATCTTTGATATGAAAAATAGTGTCTTGTTGTTTACTTTTTAAATCATATACAACTGCGTAATTATTCTTCCAAGCAGGCAAGCTATCACCTTTGATTGAATCTTTTTTATTTTTAAATTTCTCTACTACTAAATAATTACTATTCTTTTTTGATGCTTTGTAACGTTTGACTCTTTTTATGGAATCATACAAGGTGTTTTTTTCTACATCATAAATGTACAACACTTCTTTTTCTTTGTTTTCATCTTTCTTTTCCGCTTTTTTCTCTAGTCTTGTGGTTTCATACTTGATCTTTTTTGTAAAGATTACAAATTTTTCATCATAGGTTGTAAAAGCGTTATTTCCATTAAAGTAATTTGCTTTCTTTTGGGTTTCGGTATTATATATTTGAATATACCCATCTCCTCTTCCTGTGCCTGTTTTTACTGTAACAACTACTAATTTTCCATTTGCAGAAACTTGAGTTTTTGTAATATCTTTCCATGCATCATAATCGTTATGAGTAAGCGTTTTCTTTTGAGCCGTAGAAACCCCAACCATGAAGAGGAATACTACCAGGAATAGTTTTTGAATCATTCGTATTGTAAATATTAGTTTCTAAAGATACACAGATTATTCTTAAAAGAATAGCTTGTTATCAATGACTGTTTCTTTTTTAAAAGAAAAAAGGATCGCTTCTATGCAATCCTTTTCTGTATATGATGTAAAAATGATTTTATCCTCCAAAATCATCAAATCGAATGTTCTCATCTGGAATACCAAAGTCTTCTCCCATTTTTTGAACCGCTTGGTTCATTAATGGTGGTCCACAGAAGTATAATTCTATATCTTCTGGCGCTTCATGAAGATTTAAGTAGTTATCAATTACACAGTTGTGAATGAAACCTACGAAACCATCTCCTGCTTCGTCATTGATATCTTTTTTAATCTTCCAGTTATCTTCTTCTAATGGTTCAGAAAGTGCCATGTAGAATTTAAAGTTTGGAAAATCTCTTTCTAATTCTCTAAAGTGTTCTATGTAGAATAACTCACGCTTAGAACGACCTCCGTACCAATACGTAACTTTTCTTCCTGTCTTAATCGTTTTGAATAAGTGATATAAGTGTGAACGCATTGGTGCCATTCCAGCTCCTCCACCAACATATAACATTTCTGCTTCAGATTCGTTGATAAAGAATTCACCATAAGGTCCAGAAATTGTTACTTTATCGCCTGGCTTTTGTGCAAAGATGTATGATGAAGCGACACCTGGATTTACATTCATCCATTGATTTTTAGCCCTATCCCATGGCGGCGTAGCAATACGTACGTTTAACATGATTTCACGTCCTTCAGCTGGGTAAGAAGCCATAGAGTAAGCACGTTCTACCGTTTCAGTATTTTTCATAACTAATGGCCACAATCCAAACTTATCCCATTCTGCTTGAAACTTATCTGGAGTTTCATGCTCTTCAGGATGCGCAGTTATATCCATATCTTGATATTTGATCTCACAAGGAGGAATTTCAATTTGAATATATCCACCTGCTTTATACCCCATATCTTCTGGAATTTCAACTACGAACTCCTTTATGAACGATGCTACATTGTAATTACGAACTACAACAGCTTCCCACTTTTTAATTCCAAATACTTCTTCTGGAATGGTAATATTCATGTCCTGCTTTACCTTTACTTGGCAAGCTAAACGCGCTCCGTGTTGTAATTCTTTTCTAGTAAAGTGAGGAACTTCCGTTGGAAGTGCTTCTCCTCCACCTTCTAGTACGTGACACTCACATTGAATACAAGTACCACCACCACCACAAGCTGATGGTAAAAATATTTTTTCGCCTCCTAAGGTAGCTAAAAGTGTACTTCCGGATGCTACTTCAATTTCACGTTCACCATTAATTGTAATTTTTACGGGTCCAGATGGTGATAATTTCTGCTTTACATATAACAATAATGAAACCAATACTAATGTAATTAGTAAAAAGGCTGCAACTGTTGCTATTATTGTTCCCGTTGTCGTTGGTGCTAATATCATATTACTCAATTACTTTTGTATTGTTAGCGATTTCATTTGTAGTACTATTGTCTTGTACAATTTCTATCTGAGCTGATGCTTTTTGATCTTTTGATTCTTCATCTCCTCCAGTTAACATTCCACCAAAGCTCATAAATCCGATTGCCATTAATCCTGTGATGATAAATGTAATACCCAACCCTCTTAATGGCGCAGGTACTGCAGAGTATCTGATTTTTTCGCGAATGGCTGCAATTGCTAAAATTGCTAAAAACCATCCAATTCCTGAACCAACTCCATAAGTAGTTGCCAATCCTAAAGTAGCAATCTCTCTAGACTGCATGAATAGAGAACCTCCTAAAATGGCACAGTTTACAGCAATTAATGGCAAAAAGATACCTAATGAGTTGTATAATGACGGAGAAAACTTCTCTACAATAATTTCTACCAATTGTACCATGGTTGCAATGGTTGCAATAAACATGATGAATGATAAGAAACTTAAGTCGTAATCAGCATACTCTTCTCCTAACCAAGATAAAGCCCCTGGCTGTAATAAGTATTGATCTAATAACCAGTTTAGCGGTACTGTAATAGCTAGTACGAAAATAACAGCAGCTCCTAGTCCAACAGCCGTCGTTACTTTTTTAGATACAGCTAAGTATGAGCACATTCCTAAGAATGTAGCAAATACCATGTTATCTATGAATATTGATTTGGAAAATAATTCTATATGTTCCATATGTTTTAGTATTGAGTTTTGAGTAGTTAGTATTGAGAAATTTGAATTCTCATATCTAATAGCTCACTACTACTTTTAGTCTTCTATTAAAGCTTTATTTCTTGAACGTTGTACCCAGATGATGATCCCTACTACAATTAATGCCATTGGTGACAATAACATGAAACCGTTGTTTTCATATCCGTACGCGTATAAACCTGTTTTGGCTACTGGATCTCCCAATATTTCAATTCCAAGCAATGTTCCAGAACCAAGTAATTCTCTAAAGAACCCTACAATGATTAAGATAATTGCATATCCTAATGCATTTCCAATTCCGTCTAAGAATGATCTCCATGGTCCGTTTCCTAAAGCGAAGGCTTCAAAACGTCCCATAATAATACAGTTTGTAATAATTAACCCTACGAATGCTCCAAGTGTTTTACTCAATTCATATGCATAGGCTTTTAAAACTTGATCTACAATAATTACAAGTGTTGCTACTACAATTAACTGTGCAATAATTCTAATTTTTGAAGGAATGATATTTCGCATCAATGATATTACAACATTACCAACACCCATCACAAAAAGTACTGAGATAGACATTACTATAGAAGCTTCTAATTCTGCTGTAATTGCCAATGCCGAACAGATTCCCAATACCTGAATTGTGATCGGGTTATTGTCTGTTAACGGATCTAAAATTAACTTACTATCTTTTGCCATGGCTTACTCTTATTTTTTTAATTTTTTAAAATATGGCACGTACAACCTTAGATCTTTTTTGATCATGGCTGAAACTCCGTCACCTGTTATGGTTGCTCCTGCAATCGCATCAATTTCGTAATCCTTTTTGTCTTCATTTACTGGATCTGCATTTGATTTTGAAACAGTGATTCCTACGAATTCACCAGATTCTCTCAATAAATGCTCTCCTGTAAAATCATCCATAAAATAACGTTGTTTGATGTTTGCTCCTAGACCTGGAGTTTCACCTTTATGATCAAAGTACACTCCTTTAATCACCATATTTTCATCCATTGCTACATATCCCCAAATTGCATCCCATAATCCTTTTCCTCGTATTGGAGCAATGTAGAATGTATCTCCGTCTTTTTCTCCAACAAACAAAGGCAATCTTCTGGTTTTACCATCTTTTGCTCTTGTTTGCTCTTTTTTAACATCAATTAAATATGCTTTATCATCCTCTCTTACATCTTCGTTTTCAATAATAAGTTGTTTTGTGATGTATTTTCCGAATAACGCTGGTGCTTCATCAGTAGAAACAAAAACAGCACTTCCAGCTTCATTATTGTTAACACCCATGGTGTACAAAATATTCTGTTGCTTTTCTAAACGTTTGTTTTCTTCGATTGTTGGCTTTAGGAACCCTGCTAAGAAGGCCAATAATGAACCAACTACCAATACCATTCCAACAGCAAATAGGATGGTGTATGAATTTTTATCTGTTCTTTTTTCCATCATTAAGCTGTTTTTACTTTTAGACGTTTCATTCTTTTCTTTACATTTCCTTGAATCACATAGTGATCAATTGTTGGTGCAAATACGTTCATTAATAGAATCGCTAAGAATACACCTTCTGGATATGCTGGATTAAACACACGAATCATAATTGATATAAAACCTATTAAGAATCCGTAAATCCATTTTCCTTTATTGGTTTGGGCTGCGGTTACTGGGTCAGTCGCCATGTATACAGCACCAAACAACACACTTCCTATGATTAGATGTTGCCAGAAAGGAACACTCATTAATCCATAAAACTTACTTGAATCAGAAATCCATCCTGCATCAACAACTCCGTTGAAAATTAATCCCATTACTAAAGCACCAATTACAGTACTCAACATAATTCTCCAACTTCCAATTTTTGTAAAGATTAAGAATAAAGCTCCAATGATGATTAAGAATTTTGAAGTCTCTCCAATAGAACCTGGAATTAATCCCCAGAACATATCCCAAACATCTACTCCCGGTAAGGTATTGTTTTGCGCATACGCACCTAATAAAGTTTCTCCTGAAATTGCATCTGCAGTTCCTGCTCTTTCTACAGCTTCACTTACCCATACTTTATCTCCTGACATCCATGTTGGATATGCAAAGAATAAGAAGGCTCTTATAGTTAATGCTGGATTTAATATATTCATTCCTGTTCCTCCAAACACTTCTTTTCCGATAACAACACCGAAAATAACAGCTACTGCTAACATCCATAATGGAATATCAACCGGAACAATTAATGGAACTAACATTCCTGTTACTAAGTATCCTTCTTCTACTTCGTGTCCTTTGATAACTGCAAATAAAAATTCTACAGCCAAACCAACACCATAGGAAACTATTACTAATGGCAATACTTTCCATGCTCCGTGGATTAAGTTATCGAAGGTCCAAAAAGTGCCTCCTAAAAATCCATTTGAAGCTTCTATAGCTCCAGTAGCTAAATAATGTTGATATCCTGCATTGAATATTCCAAAAATCAAACATGGAACTAATGCAATAATCACAATGTTCATAGTACGTTTTAAGTCATCTGCAGCTTTTACGTGCGTTCCACCGTGAGTAGTTTCGTTAGGCAAGTATAAAAATGTGTGCAATGCATTAAATGCAGGCGCCATTTTTTTCCCTTTATACTTCTCTTTTATATTGTGTAATTTATTTTTTAAGCTCATAGCACTATCCTATTTCTTTTAGCATTAAATCTAAACCTTCTCTAATAATCTTTTGATGTGGTTGCTTTGAAACACATACAAATTCTGTTAATGCAAAATCCTCAGGAGCAACTTCGTACATCCCTAAAGCTTCCATTTCGTCTAAATCAGCATACATACATGCCTTTAGTGTTTGCATTGGATAAATATCTAATGGAAATACCTTTTCAAACGTTCCAGTCATAACGAACGCACGGTGTTCTCCATTTGTATTTGTATTTAGATCGTATTTTTTATTTGGATTTAACCATGAAAAAGTAAATGCTCTAGAAACACTTATTTTATTGAAGATTGGCTTATTCCATCCAAAAAATTCGTAATCATCACCTTCTGGAATTGCAGTAATTTGGTTATCGTAGTAACCTAATGATCCATTTTCACCTTCTTGTCTACCCGTTAACACATTACCACTAATAACTCTTGTATTTTCTATATTTGCATTACCTGCAATTAGATCTTTAATACTTGCTCCTGCGATTCCTGTTACGTATTGAGGTTTTGTGATTTGTGAACCTGTAATTGCAATTGTTCTGGTAGCATTGAACTTACCCGTAAGTAAAACTTCTCCGATAATTACCAAATCTTTTGCTGCTACTGTCCAAACAGTTTCTCCTTTGTTTACAGGATCAATTTTGTTGATGTGTGTTCCAACGTTTCCTGCTGGATGTGGTCCAGAAACTGTATGAGAAGTTGTCCCAGCTACATTTGCTAATGGCGAGTTACCACCTTTCTTTGTAACTACATGCACACTTCCTTCAGTAAGTTTTGATAATGCTATTAAAGCAGCAGTTAACTCGGCTTCTTTACCAGTTAGCACATAATCCAAATCTGCCGCTAATGGCGAACTGTCATAACCTGAAACAAAAATTGCCTTTGGCGAATTCGCCGGGTTAGCAATAACGTCATACGGACGCTGTTTGATGAAAGGCCAACATCCTGCTGTAAGCAAGTGTGTTTTCACCTCATCACCAGACATTTTTGCTACATCCTTTGTTCCGAAATCTTCATGTGTTTGAGTAGCGTCTGCTAAAATTCTAATTTCTAAAATTTTTCGTTTTGCTCCACGTACAATCTCTGAGATCTCTCCACTTACTGGAGAAGGAAATAGTAATGTTTCGTCTACTTTTGAATGGAATAAAGCCTGACCGGCTTTAACTTTATGACCAACTTTCACCAACATTTTTGGAATGATATTGTGAAAATCTTCGGGCTTGATAGCATAGTGACTACTTGCCTTCACAGCCGATGTAGTTTTCTCTGCTTCGCCCACAAGCTTAATGTCTAAGCCCTTTTTTATGCGAATGTCTTTTGACATAGTTTATGGAATTTTTATCTAAAAATCGTGCAAATTTAAACATTTATACCCTCATCTAAAAGCCAATAGAGAACTATAAAATTTATTTATACTGATTCTAAATTAAAGCTTTCCTTCTTTGTTTTAAAAGCTCCTGTGAGAGTCCTGCATTTGGGCACGTATTTTGCGTATCTTTGTAAAAAATCTAAACGAATGACATCTCGCACTTTCTATATTTTTGCGCTTTTTGCGCTGGTAAGTTTTTACACACAAGCACAAAGAGAACCGCT
Organism: Kordia sp.; assembly: GCF_022447245.1. Classification (GTDB taxonomy): domain Bacteria; phylum Bacteroidota; class Bacteroidia; order Flavobacteriales; family Flavobacteriaceae; genus Kordia. The sequence continues at coordinate 132,164 of NZ_JAKVBC010000012.1, forward strand.
AGAAGAAGTTGAGCCTCCATACTACATTAAGAGTATTGAACTCTCAGGAACTAATGATGGAGACCAATTTCCTATATTAAAGTTAGGTGAACCTTTGATAGTAAATTTTGATGATATTAATGGCGATGAAGCCGATTATTATTACAAAATAGCGCATTGTAATTACGACTGGACACCTTCCAATTTAGCAAAGGCACAATACATGCGAGGCATGGATAATCAGCGTATCATTAATTATGAAAATTCATTCAACACACTTCAGCTGTATTCTAATTATAGATTAATAATACCAAATCGCTTTACGACTTTGCTACTTTCTGGGAACTATATGGTTTCTATTTATAATGATGAAGATGAACTAATGTTCTCTAGAAAATTTATTGTATTTGAGAATTCTGTTGGTGTTGCCGCCAATGTTCATAGAACGCGTGATTTAAGCACAATTCAACAAGATCAATTGATTCAATTCGAGATTAACACTGCCAATATGCGACTTCGAAATCCTGAACGTGAACTCAAAGTAGCCATTTTACAGAATTTTCAATGGAAAACTGCCATTACCAATATTAAGCCTCAATATACATTAGGAACACGATTTGTATATCGTTATAATACTGAAACAAGCTTTCCTGGTGGGAACGAGTTTTTTAACTTTGACAATAAAGAGATTCGTGGAGGAAATGTTAGTATTGCAGGAATAGAACTTAAAGATTTATACCACAACTATTTACACACCAATGAAACGCGTGCTGGACTACCATATACATTTAATCCAGATATTAACGGTGATTTTTTAATTAATACAATACAAGGAGATGATCCTTCGATTGAAGCCGATTATGTAGTGATGCACTTCTCACTCGCAAATTATATGGATTTAACTGGTAGTAAGATATATGTGCAAGGACGATTTAACAATTATGCAATTAATGAGGAAAATCAGCTGTTCTACAATGAAGAAACTGATTTATATGAAGCGCAACTTTTATTAAAGCAAGGTTTTTATAATTATAGATATGTTGTTGTAAATGATAAAGGAGAAGTAAACCCTGTAAAGATTAGCGGTTCTAATTTTGAGACTGAAAATGACTACTTAGTCATTGTATATTTTAGAAAATTTGGAGAAATATACGATCGTATTATTGGTATTGGCTCTACAAATTCGAGTGTAATTAAAAACTAGAAAGCTTATTTTTCCGTAAAAATCGTTAAAATTTTAACGCCTTTTAAGATCATATATATAAAATTCGTATTTTTGATTGTATTGTGATTAAAAGATTTTTTATCATTAAACACCTGAAACACACTAAAAAGAACAAATGATTCAACAAGTAACCAGAGGTATAAAAATTTCCGTAGAGACTAGTTTTGAAGGTACATTCTTCAAAAACTACAAGATGCACTTTGCCTTTGGTTATAAGATTACAATTGAAAACCAAAGTAAAGATTCCGTTCAATTAACTTCAAGACATTGGCAAATATTTGATGCTTTAAATAGTATTGAGATTGTAGATGGCGAAGGTGTTATTGGAAAAAAACCTGTATTAAAGCCATGAGAATCACACACATACCAATCTGGCTGTTTGCTTGCTTCTCCAATCGGAGCGATGCGCGGTCATTACAACATGGTAAATTTTACAACCACAAAGAAATTTAGAGTTTTTATTCCTACATTTAAATTAAGTGCGCCTTTTGCACTGAACTAGTTTTGCATTTCGACTCCACTCAATGGGTACATTTCTACAGTTAAATGACAACACTCAATAATCAAGTATTTTAAGCCCATGTATTATTCAAAATCTAGCACATTTTCTGCTTCAATCAAATATCGCAAAGCATCAATTTTTTTATACATTTTATTGAAAAAGATACGCTGCTCCTTTTTTCCTGCTGTAGATAGTAATTTGGAATTTCGCATTTGTCGCTGTAAATGTTTATCTACTTGCACAAGCGTTTCCGTATCGCTGGTTTTGTAATATGATAGTATGGTATATGGAACAAACAACGTTTTTATAACAGGCGTTTTTACTAATACTGTATTATTCATCAATAACAATTCGTTGTAAAACAACTGATATTGCGGATCATTTATCACTTTCATTTCTATAGATTCTACCAATTTCCGTAAATCATCGCATAACTGTAATGCCATTGTCTCTGTTAACAAAGCAGATTTATAATAAAAGTGAATCTGTTTTAGCGTACTATTAATCGTAGTTACATCCCAAATTTCAGTCACTTTCAAATTTGCATACAACTCGCCCAAACTAGAAGCCGCAGTCACCAAAGACACAGATGGCGCAAAGTTTTCAAAAGCTACTGCATTTTGATTTTCACTCAATAACTGCAACCACACATACATTTTAAAACGCGATAATATATTATCTGACGAAGTATAAAATATTGGCAAATCTTTCGCAGAATAGATGATTTCCGAATCTTTCATTACCAAAATTTGCTTTAAATTTTCATGCGAAGCTTTGAAGTAAATTTCTAAATCTTCTTGTGAGGAAATAATCAAAGTCTTTTCGACCGCAACTACATTTTGCAATCCCACTTCATACAATTTATCAATAGACATATTAAAATGACGTGACAATTTGATAGCTTCTTCTAGTGACAATTTACTTTTCAAACTTGTTCGTCTGTGAGCAGCATCATAACTAATATCTAAAACCTCAGCAACGGTATCAATCAATGAACTATTTTTAGGTAAGACTTCTTTAATTTTGGATAGAAAAAACTCTTGCATACTATTTGTGATTTTCACAAAAATAAATATTCTAAATTGTTATTGGCACGCTTTTACTTGTAATTAATACAATATTTTTGATTAATACATTTAATATAAAAAATACAATACATACTTATTACCGTAATTGCAACACTTTCTTTATCAAATTGCACTTCGTTTTCCATCAAAATAATAGAAGGTAAAACCATTACACTTACACAGCAGAACATTAAAAACATTGAAGGAACCCATGCAATGATAAGTAATGATTCCTATCTTGAACTGAATGTTGACAGAGATGTTGTTCTTCTAAAGAACTATGAGAATAATGATATAAATAACCTTACCAACGGACTTTTATCAGATGAAGTACCTTTAGATCAAGTAGAAGTAGCTATCGAAATACTTTCAAAAGAAGAAATTCGTTTTTCATATCGAATTCAAAGCACACTTATAAAACAAGATATTTTTACATTCAAACTACGAGAAAATAGCATGTTGTATTTAGAAAATAGAAAAGCAACTTCTACAGGTATTCCACACTTTATTGACAGCATTAAAATTAAAAAATCTCGGATTGGTTTGAGTAAAGACAATGATTTATGCATTAATCATGTACAATACAAATCTAATGTTGCTATTATTTTAGGACATTCTCAAAGAATAAAACGTCTTTTCATTTTGAACGCTCATCTAATAAATAATCGTATTGAAAAGTAAAGTAGTACACAGTTTCATCCTGAAGTATAGAACAATGTGAACAGTTAGAATCATATACAAATTGATACGGTTTGTCTACATCAAATCGTGGATCATTTACTTTAAAAACACCATCCACATCCACATTTCCATAAGGAGAAATTCGTCGAATTCTATAACAAAAAGGTTGTGTAGGTAAAACTGAAATCTCGAACCAAACACCAGAACCAACTCCTGAGAGCCATTGCGCATCTTCTGAAAGTATAGAAAGTTTTTTAGGCTCTATGTTTCCTTCCAAATTAGGCTGGTGCTCTTTTAAGCGATCTAAAAAACAACGCACCGTTTCTTTACGTGAAGTTGAATTGAAAACTTGAACATTATCACCCAAAACCTCGTAACTATTTTTAGTGGTACTTGCCAAAACTACATTACTAACGGTACTTGGCGTAAATCGTTTCGATTTTTTAAGTCGTTTTTTTATTTTCGGATTGGTCACTGATGCAATTAAAGTATCCGTAACAAATCGTGCGCAATTGGAAGCATTTTTTACAAAAGCTGCATAATTGTAC
>NZ_JAKVBC010000013.1 GCF_022447245.1 Kordia sp.
CGCTTTGATGATTGGAGATCTGAAGATATAACTTGCATCCAATGATGTAATCTTTTCTTCAGTTATACCTTGAACAAAATTATTGTTTTCTCTTGAGTTAGAGAATGTATTACGAATTGATGGAGCTTTAGTAATATACCCTGCATTTACATCAAACAAGTGACGACCTGTTAACTTATATGTTAATCCAGCTTTAGCTCCTATACCAGTAAATGATAGTTTTTCACTTTTCCCGAAAGAATTCTCTGGGAAACCACCGTTTCTGTATAATCCTTCACGTTGGTAGGTTGTATTTTTAACACTAGCTCCTACAAAGAAATCTACTTTTTTGTATTTGAATTGTGCTTGTGCAAAACCTCCAATAGTGTTAGATCTGATTTCAAAATTATAACGGAAACGATCTCCTTGTGTTACCAATCTGTTTGGATTGTTTAAATCGTTTTGAACTGCACCTGGATCAGTTACTAAATCGCTAGCAAAAGGATCTACATCTAAATATCCTGTTCCTCCTAATAAATCAACAACTTCTGCAAAATTTTCAGAAACTAATGAAGTGAAGTTTACATTTGCGTTCAAAGTAATATTATCGTTGATTACTGAGTTTAAGATTGAATTTGCGGTAAACTGTCTGTCATCTGCTCTATCTTCATATACAATATTGATAGCGTTTCCACCAGCAGCTAAGTTATTTTGGTTTGCTGTGTATAAAGCTGTCCAATCAATTTGTCCGTCATTTACAAACGCTTCTTGCGCTTGGAAAGCTAACAGTGGATTGTCTGGGAAGTTTCTTCTGAAATAACTTGGTAGGTTTTGGTAGTATGTTGGACTTGGGTTTGCTGCGTTTCCGATTGGGAAACCACTAGCATCTAAATCTGTTCCACCAAAATCTAAACGACTTCTTCCTTGCTCACCAAATTGATAGGCAACATTTGTGTTTAACGTCGTGTTTTCTGAAATGTCCCAATAGTGATTTAGCATCAAGATTGGCTCAATTACTCTACGTACTCTTGAGTTACGCTTTTCACCGTCTTGATATCCCCAAAATTCGTTGTAACGAATTCCTTTTAAATCGTATACCTCTTGAGTGTTTGCAGAAGATAATCCTCTTCTGTTTGGCGCGTAAATTCCTGTAAAGTTAATACTGTGATTGTCGTTTAATTGTTTTTCAACTGAAAGAAATAAAGAATTTGCGTCGTAGAAAGTACCGTCGTTAAAACCTTCATCTCCCCATCTTCTTCCTGCTGAAACTGTGTACGCCCATCCACTTTCTAGTAAACCAGAAGAATATGTTGCCATAAGTCTATTGGTATAACTTCTATCTGATGACGAATACGTTACTCTACCTCCTTCTCTGTATTGAGAAGCTCTTGTATTGATATTTGTTGTTCCTAAAACACCTCCAAATGTGTAATCTGAAGCACTTAAACCATTTGTAAGCTCTTGATTTCTTACAACATCATTCAATCCTCCCCAATTACTCCATTGTGGTCTTCCGTTGAACATCTTGTTCATTTCAATACCGTTAATAAGTACTGTTCCATTTTCTGAGTCCAATCCTCTTACTCTGAAGAAAGTCGCTCCAAATTCAAAAGCTGCAGTTCTTAGGAATACATCTCTTGACGATTGTAATAATCCTGAGATGTTGTCTGCTGCTGTTGAATCGTCATTTAATTCATCATCCGTCAATGTTATAAGGGTAACATCTTCTTGAATGAACTTTTTTAACAAAATTGTTCCCAAGTCAATTGCTTGACCATCGGCAACCGTTACAGGCATCCTCAATATTGAGTAACCATCTTTTGTAAACACGATGTCTACTTCCCCTGCTGCAACATTTGTTAACTTAAATATTCCAGATGCATCTGTAACAACTTCTTGTTTGTTGTTACCCGCAACCGAAACTAAAACATTTTGAATTGTATCATCTGTATTGGCATCAAGTACGATTCCCGTAATTGAATTTTGTCCGCTGACAAACCAAACCGATAGCAATCCAAATAAAAAAATAAGTTTTTTCATACTGTAATTTGCAATTAATTATTATTCGAGTTTAAAAAATCTTTAATAACGACGGGCAAATGTACATTATTTATAATTAATAACTACTTTTGGTCTATCTTTTGTATAGATTGTTTAAGATAACATAACATTCAATAAATGAAAAACCTTAAATCCCTAGTAATACTGGCTTTTTTACTAGTGTTTACCCATGGTTGGGCACAAAAAAAGAAGCAGTATAAAGTGCAAACAATAGCGTTTTACAATGTAGAAAACCTATTTGACACTGTTAATGATCCGCTGAAAGATGACGAGAAGAGTCCAATTATGGAAATTCAAGGTGATCGTTCAAAGATTTATGAAGACAAAATTTCGAAACTTGCGCGTGTAATTTCTGATATCGGATATGATATTTCGAAGACTTCACCTGCTATTTTAGGTGTTGCAGAAATTGAAAACAGAAAAGTTTTGGAAGATTTAGTAAATCATCCAAAGTTAAAAGATTCCGATTACGGTATTATCCACTTCGATTCTCCTGATAAGAGAGGAATTGATGTAGGTTTATTGTACAAGCAAGGTGTCTTTCAACCACACAGTTTCTCAAAACATCCATTGTACATTTATGATGGAGATAGACGTATTTATACGAGAGACCAACTGTTGGTTTCTGGTGTGTTAGATGGTGATGAAGTACACATTATTGTAAATCACTGGCCATCTCGTAGAGGTGGAGAAGCCAGAAGTAGACCAAAACGTGTAAAAGCTGCTGAGTTGAACAAACGCATTATCGATTCTTTACAAGATATTGATAAGAAAGCAAAAATCTTCACTATAGGCGATTTGAATGATGATCCTTTTAACGTAAGTATGAAAGAAGTACTTAAAACGAAAGCTAAACGTGAAAATGCTAAAGGAAAAGATTTATTCAATCCAATGGAAGGTATGGCTAAAGAAGGTAATGGAACCTTGGCATACAGAGATGGTTGGAATTTGTTTGACCAAATTGTAATGTCTGCTCCTTTATTAAAGAAAGACTTTTCGGAATACCGTTATTACAAAGCAGGAATTTACAATAAAACCTATTTATCTAATAAACGAGGACGCTATAGAGGTTATCCGTTTAGAAGTTTTGCCGGTGGTTCGTATACGGGTGGTTATAGTGATCACTTCCCAGTATATGTACACTTGATTAAAGAAGTGAACTGACATTTGAACATTGCAAATCAGATTCTGCAGATATGTGGAATTCATATAAAAACAAAAAATCCTTATCGTATTTGATAAGGATTTTTTATGTCTGAATATTTCTTTCTTTATTAGTAAAGATTTAACCAAGTTTTCCAGGGCAGTCTTAAAAGAAGCAACAACAATCCTGTACTATAGAAAAGTATAATTTTCTCGTAGGCTCTTTTGCCTGTTTCCTGCTTTTTATGTTTAGACCATCCAATAGTGATAAAAACAATTGCTAAGATTCCTACTATCAGATGTTCTATGGTCAATAAATGATCTGCACTTTCCAATCTCGTTCCATTCGCCTTAATCGCTTTAAATCCTTTTATAGATGTAAAGCATAAAATGATTTCCATTAGTAATTGTAAGTGTGAAAAAACGATTGCAAATAACGAAATCCGTAAATCCTTTAGTGTAAACTTTTTATTAGTGAGAAAGCCTATAACAGCATTACCAATTGCTATTAGTAGCATTACTACTACACAATACACAAAATATGAATGTAATGTTTTTATAATTTCGTACATGAGTTTGCTTTTTGTTTATTAAGAAACTTCCTCGATTTTTTGACACATTAGTTTAGAAATATAAGATGATTTGTAGAAAACAAAAAATCCTTATCGTATTTGATAAGGATTTTTTTATGTCTAAATATTTTTACCGCGTTAGTTATTACCTTCTTCTAACTCTCTTTGTTTACGTGCATCAATAAAACTTCTAACAAATGCAATCATCGCGATCATTGTAAAGAGAATCATTATTGAAACTCTGGCAACACCAACATAATCAGCTGCATCCATTCTTCCCATGAATGGTTTTATAAGGCCAATAAGAATGGCTAAGGTTAACACAACAGCGATATGCGCTATAATTTTGTTTTCTTTTTTTACACCTCCATTTAAGACAATTAAAATTGCACCTATAATAACAGGAATTAATGCAGTCATGGATGGATTGTCAGAACCAAAATATCCCCAACTTCCTAAACCTATTAATACAATGGCATTTAGTAAACTTGCTACATGGGCTTTCATAATTATGTTGTTTTTTAAGTTAACTTACTATTTTCACAAAGATACAGGTTATTAAGTTTAGAATGAAAGCCTTTTTAAAAATAGTATATTGTGTTATTGTTTTGCTAAAGTTTAAAAACCGCAGGTATTCTTGCAGTTTTTGTGGTAATTTTAGTTTTTATATGTTATCATACATGATAACTAAAGACAGCCACTCTCAACATATTTTACAAAAGCTTGAACAGCATTCTAATATTGGAAATGTTGGACTTTTGAATGGACTCGCAGGTGAAAGCTTGTATTATTTTTATAGAAGTGAGTTATTGGATGAAGATGCTTCGTATGATACTGCAGTTTTAAAACTACAGCAAGTCATGTAAATTATGAGTAGTACTCAAGTACACACCAATTTCTATAATGGCTTAGCAGGCATTGGTTGGTTTATTTGTCATTTAAATGAAGCTGAAATCGCAGATGTGGATGTAGAAGATTTTTTGGATACTTCTATAGATACGCTTTTGTACGAAGATATGATTCAGTTATTGAATACGAATGTATATGATTTCTTTTATGGCGCTACTGGTATTTGCTTTTACTTTTTGAAAGGATTTATAACGACACAAAATCCAGCTATAAAAGAAACATACAGAACGTATATTACCCATTTTCTGTTTTATATCGAATACAGAAGTATTACAGATACACATGGCAAGCATTGGAAGCACTCTGGTTATCCTTTTGAAAAGGATCATGTAAATTATCAATTGAGCTCAGTGGATAATATTTCTGGTTTAATGCTAGTACTAACAGAAATTGCAAAGACAAACAGCTTTAATACTCTATGTTTACCACTTGCTTAAAGCATCCAGTAGTTGGCTGTTGCATCAATTGGGAGCGGTACAAGATATACGAATTGATCAGGCATATTGCTTATGGAAAGCTGGTAATGAACTGAACAACGATTCGCTTCAAACTAAAGCACTACAGTTTTTTATAACATACTGCAAAGCACCTTTCTGATGAGTATAGTATTTCATTAAGCAAATTTGCGTTGATTTATTAAAAGATAAGTCATGAAACTAATGATGCATTCTTCATAGAAAAGGCGCAAGAGAGTTTTAAAATCATCACAGAACGATTTGCTTCAGAAGATATAAAAGATGCTAGCCTATGGAAAGGATATGCAGGAATTGGACTTGCAGACCTTTCTTTGAAGTTTAACCTGAATACAGATTGGGAAACCTGTATGCTAATCTAATTTTTTGTTTATAGAAAAAGTTTTAGAAAAATTTGTAGTACATTGGAAACAGCAGCTAAATCTACGAGGGATTCTTTTAACGGGAAGTTATGCCGTGGGATTACAAAATGAAAATTCGGATGTGGATATTCGTTTGATTCTTAAATACAGTGTTGAGAAATCTTTTAAAGGACTCGAAACTATTGACGAATATTGTTTTTCGTATATGGGACGAAGTAAGGCAGAAACTATGCAAAAATTCAATCACCAGTTTTTTTCAAATGTAAAGATGGAAGCACGCATTTATGCTGTTGGAAAAATTGTGCACGATCCGTTTGGTGATATTGCAGAGATTCTAAAAGTTGCCCACGTATATTCAGATACTCCATTGATTAAAAAAGAAGTTTCTAATGAAGATTTGAAATTGTATATGTATTCGCTTTCTCAAAAGTATCAATTCATAGAAAAAACAACACCAGAAGATGCTTTTTACGATTATAATTATATATTATATTTAAAAAGTACGCTTGCTTATTATGCAGAAAAATTGAATATAGAAATGAATTATGGGAATGATACGAAGCTTTTTCGTTTTTTAATAGATGAAAAGTACTTAAGTGCCTATAAGTACCCTGAATTTCAAGACAAAACCTTTAGAAACTTATGGATCAGTGCATTAATAAAAAAAGACAAAAATAGTTTGAATATACTTCATAACTTTTTAGAAGAAAATTTATGTAATTTTAACAAATCTACAATACGTATTGAATGGAAAAAATGAGAAATTTGAGATATAATTTTTAATATATTAATCATAAAAAAAAGTAAATCAAAGTTAAATCTTAAAAAAATGTCCATCTCCAACTTGGCAGTTGTTAAGGGTGGAGCGACAGTTTGGTGTACCATTGCTATTGGTACAAGCGGTGTAAGTACTTGTAACTACACAGCTGGATGCCCTCCAACACAAGCTAGTGCTTGTTGTGACACAAGAGGTGATTCATACTGTGATCGTGAAACCTGATTTGTAATTTACATCAATTACAAGATATAAGAAAGCCTCGTAAAATTTACGAGGCTTTTTTATGTTTTCAACATAGTGTTACTTCATATTAAAATGAATAACGCACACTAAAGTTCCATGTTCTTCCAAATCCGAAGAATGCTTTGTTTGCTGTATTAATTCCGTCATACGTATCGTCTCCAGGATTCGCAAAGATGTTTGTTTGCGATTCTGCAAGATATGTAGTGTTGAACAAGTTGTTGATGTTCAATCTGAAATTAACTTTTTGGTTGTCATCTTTACCAAATAACCATTTGTACGAGATACCTCCATCAAATAAGTTATATGCTGGTAATTGTAATGAACCATTGTTATCAGCTGTATCAAAGTCTTCTGCTCTAATGTCTGCATATAAATCGTCAGCTCTAAACCAAGCAATATCAAACTTTAAATTTTCTACAGGCTCAACAATAGCAGCTAAACGCATTGTAGTTTGAGCGGCGTTTCCAACTTTTACATCGTCTAAGTATAATGTATTTTCACCTACTACACGTTGGTTATCACTGTTAATATCAATTGCAGGTCCGCTTACAGTTCCTCCGTATTCCCAATTACCAAGAGACAACATTCCTCTAAATGTTAAGAAGTCTAATGGACGGTATGTAGTTTCAATTTCAAGTCCAGAGTGAATTTGCTCAATTCCTACAACATTTGTACGTCCTTGCACTTCTTCCATTGGATCGTCTGGATCAGGGAAAGTTCCTGTAATACGTTGGAATCTGTCTTTCCAAGACGTTCTATATAAGTTTACGTTTGCCGATAATTTTTCAGACTGATATCCGTATCCTAGTTCAACTCCGAATACTTTTTCATTTCTGTAATCGTCATTCAATTCGTTGGTATTGTTTAAGTATACTGCATCAAATAAAGGTTGTTTTGAGTAGTATCCTGCATTACCAAAGATGTTGTGATTTTCGTTGATGTTATAATTCAATCCACCTTTGATTGTTCCTCCTAAGATGTTTTCCCAATCAGTACGTTGCCCTTGTGCAGGCGTTAATAAGAATAAATCTTCTCTACTAAATCCTTGGTTAGATCCAGAGAACTGAACAAACGCTGAGATGTCATCTTTTTTATATTCTAATTGACCAAAGATTCCTAACCAACGTACATATCCGATGTTGTAGTAGTTAATTTTATCTTCGTTGTCAATGTCTTTAAATACATTTACGATAGAAGAGAAATCAGAAGAATATGTGTTTGTTAATACAACATTAGGATTATTTACATTACTGTTGTCTAAATATCCGTCAGCTCCTAATAAGTTGTCTAATCTTCTATAGTGGAAACCTTTGTACGTTCTAGCATCAAATCCAATATCAAACGTAAGGTTATCATTTAACTGTGTGTTTAAATTTGCTAATAAACCAAACCAGTTGTGAGAGTTAATAGAAGCTCTACGAACAATACCGTTACTTCTTGAAGTTACAAAGTGATTTCCTTGAGAATCAGGTTGTGTTAAGGTAATATCATTATCTCCAGTTCCTGTGAAAGAAGTTGTTTGTCCTCCATTCCATTGTGCAATTTCATCAAACTTTACAATTCCAGTAGCTGCATCTCTAAAAGCTAGGTTTGAAGCAAAAGCAGATCGTCCAGCTCCTGTTCTACCTCTACCGATATCACCAGTTCCACCTCCACGACCGTAAGAAGCATAAAGTACAGATGATAATTTTGTTTTTTCAGAAATATTCCAATCCCAGTTTAATGATAATACCGGCTTGTGGTAAAAGTTTCTTCTCCAGTTAAATTCTTCACCATTCAAAGTACCATTGTTGAAGTTATACTTGTCTCCATACTGTAAGTACTGTGCAATTGTTGCAGCGTTAAAGAAGCTTGTTGTTCTTTGGTTGTGTACCTGTGGTGCTCCCGTTAAAGTGAACTGAATATCGTGTGTTCTTTTTTCGTTAGACCAACCAAATCCTAAGAAGTAGTTGTATCCTTCAAAAGCAGTACCGTCAATATAACCATCTCCTGCTGTTCTGCTGAATAATGTTGTAAAGGCAAAACCATTTTCCATTCTTCCTGTAGAATACGAAGCAATTGTTTTTAAATAGCTATCGTTACCTACTGTTGTTCCTACAAATCCACCTTCATTTCTTTCAGTAGTTTTAGTAACAATGTTTAATGTACCACCTACAGAAGAGATTGCTAATTTAGAAGAACCTAAACCTCTTTGAACCTGAATTGCAGAAGCTACATCAGCTAAACCTGTCCAGTTACTCCAGAATACACGACCGTTTTCCATATCGTTTACTGGCACACCATTTACCAATACAGCAGTGTTTACTTGGTCAAAACCACGAATATTAATTCTTGAATCTCCAAAACCACCACCAGATTTTGTTGCGTATACAGATGGCGTTGCATTTAACAATTCAGGAAGTTCTTGGTTTCCTAATCTTTCAACGATTTCTGCAGCTCTAATGGTTGATGCAGCTACTGGCGTTTCACGCTCTTTTGCTATATCAACAACACCTACAATCACTACTTCATCTAAAGAATTATCAGAAGCCAACGTAATTGTTCCTAAATTTTGCGTTCCTCCGTTTACACTGAAAGGAATCGATTTTGTACCAAATCCTACATACGATACCTCGATAGTACCCGTAGTACTGTTGACATTAATTTTAAAATTTCCATCAAAATCTGCTGATGTACCATTTGTTGTTCCCTTCACTACGACACTTGCTCCAGGTAAAGGACCATTTTCATCTACTACTTTTCCAGTAACTGTACCTTGAGAAAAAGCTACCGATGTTATCAATATCATCGCTACTGTAAAAAAGAAATTGTACTGTTTTTTCATATAATAATTTAATTTATTTAATCTTTTAACAATGAGTCTGTTAAAAGCACTAAAAAAGCCGAACCAAAATGTGGTTTGACTTTTTTAGTTTTTGAGACAATTCTATTTTAGAACTGTTTTATTTTTTCTTCTTTTAAAAATGATATCTTAAAGAAGTATTGAATGTACGTCCAGTAATTGGGAATGATCCAAACTGATCAGTATCTTGAATTCCTCTCTTATCAAATGCGTTGAAAACGTTTGCTCTGAAAGTTAACTTATTTTCTCCAATATTGAAGTCATAAGTAACACCTAAGTCAACTAATTCAAAACTATCCAAAGTTGGGAAGTTTCTAGTTTGTGGTGTTCCATCAAAGTCTCTATCATTTGAATAGTGATTACCAAAGTGCTTGAAGTTTATATCAGCAGATAAACCAGTAATGATTCTTGCTTTCGCCGTAGCACCCGCAGTAAATTGTGGAGCAGTAGTAACTTTTACACCATCTCTATCAACTCCTTCAGTTGAAGAGATTAATACATTTGTATCGTCATTATATATTTGTACATTACTACTTCCTTTATATTGCCAGCTACCTGCAGAAACAAATCCTCTTAAGTCTAACCAATCTGTTGGTCTAGCGTCTAACTCTAACTCAACTCCTCTGTGTACTTGACGAACTCCTCTTTCAAAAACATTGATGTTTGTTTCAGAACCATCTGTATTTGTGATTGTTCCTCCAGATAATAAAACTCTGTTATCCCAATCTGTGTGGTAGAAGTTAAAAATAGCTCTGAATACACCTTCAACTTCAAATTGGTAACCAGCTTCAATACCAGTAATTTCTTCGTTTTCTACTTCTGGTTGAACCAACGCATTAGATCTACGAATGTTTGTGAATACGTTATCTAAATACGGTTGTCTTGAATAGTAACCAGTGTTAAGGTATACCTTGTGATCTTCTGTAAATTCATATCCTAAACCAGCTTTTAAGTTGTAACCAACTTTGCTTAGGTTGTCGGACTTCCCTAAATCTCCCTGAAAGCGTCCTTCTCTTTGATATGTTTGGTTAGAAACTGCTCCTTGGAAGAATGCAGAGAATCTGTCTGTAGAGTACTCACCTTGAGCAAATAACCCTTGATATGTAATTGTTTCAGAGTAGTCATAGTCTAATCTATCACCTTCATCAGCAAAATTAAATAATGCTGCCCATGGATCTGGATTGTATTCTGTAGTATATGATACACCATCCTCTTCCCAAGCTGTCAATCCATATAAATTGGCTACTTGACGGAAGTGATCTCCCACATAATATCTTAAGTCTGTACCAACATTAAACGCAAAGTTTTCATTTACTTCGTGATTAAAGTTAGATACGATTCCATACCAAGCATGATTGTTCATAGAAGCTCTACGGATATAACCAGGACCATCATCTCCTCCTGTTGCTACACCTATAGCTTGATTTGACTGTTCAATTGCAAAATAATCAATTTGACCATTTGGGTCTCTTAGCCTACCATCACCTCTTGGACCTGTTCCACCTCCACGTCCCCATGAAGCGTATAATACTGTAGATAAATCTGATTTTTCACTAATAGTCCAGTCCCAGTTTAAGTTCATTACTGGCTTGTGGTAGAAGTTTCTTCTTTCTGAATCGATATCAGAAGTATAGTTATTTCCTTGTAAGTTTGAGGTATATCCCCAGTGTTGGTTAAACTTAGGATCATTAAGTGTTCTATCTACACTTTGAGACCATTTTTGTCCGTGGAACTGAGGTGCTCCTGTTATTAAGAAGTTGAAGTTATGTCTTTCATTTGGCTTATATCCAACAGAGAAGAAATAGTTTTGTCCTTGTCCAAAAGTTCCTTCAGCCCATCTTCTATGTGCTTGCCAGTGGTCAATTAATACAGAAAAAGCCCATCCTTTATCGTTTATACCAGTATTGTACTCAGCAGTTCCTTTAAAATAACTATCGTTACCTGTTAAGAAACGTACAGATCCACCTTGTTTCTTTTCTGCAGCTTTCATTACAATGTTCACTGTACCACCAACAGAAGATATTGCTAATTTAGAAGCCCCTAAACCACGTTGTACCTGAACAGCGTTTGCGATATCTGCCATTCCTGCCCAGTTACTCCAGAATACACGTCCATCTTCTTGAGCGTTGATTGGCTGACCATTTAAAAGTACAGCAGTGTTAGTGTCGTCAAAACCTCTCACTAATAACCGTCCATCACCAAATCCTGTTTGTCTAGAAACGAATACAGAAGGAGTGTACTTAATAATTTCAGGTAATTCAACATTACCAACTGCTCTTTCTTGAATTTCTCTTTTCTTAATTGTAGATACAGCGATAGGAGTTTTTCTATCTTCGGCTAAATCGATAATTCCGCTACCTACAATAACCACCTCATCAAGAGAGTTGTTTGAAACTAATTTGATAGTTCCTAAATTTTGTGTTCCTCCACTAACATTGAAAGTAACTGATTTTGTATCAAATCCTACATATGATACTTCAAGAGTTCCGGATGCAGAGTTCACGTCTAATGTGAATTTCCCATCAAAGTCGGTTGATGTTCCATTGGTCGTCCCTTTCACAACTACACTAGCTCCTGGAAGCGGTCCTGATTCATCTACTACAGTACCTGTAATTGTTCCTTGAGAAAAAGCAACTGATGTTACTAAGAACATCGCTACTACAAAAAACAAGTTGTTAAACGTTTTCATAAGTTTTATTAGTTTATTTAATGCCGCAAAAATCGTATTTATTGTGCATGCATACATTAAGCGAATGTTAAATGTTTTAACATTATACCAAATTTACATTTTTAACCTATTTGATTGTTTTGCAGTGAATTAAGATATAAACTAAATTATTAACATTTATTTTCTATTTTTTTTGAAGTATCTTAAAAGATTCGTAGTTGAAGCATCATGTTCTGCAATTTCAGAACTCTTAATGTCTGTTAAAATTTTTGTCGCCAATTGTTTTCCAAGTTCAACTCCCCATTGATCATAACTAAAAATATTCCAAATTACACCTTGTACAAATATTTTATGTTCGTATAAAGCAATCAATGCACCTAAACTTTCTGGCGTGAGCTTGTCTATTAAAATGGTGTTTGTAGGTTTGTTGCCTTCAAAGATTTTATATGGAAGGAGTTTTTCTATTTGAGAAGCCTCCATTCCTTTGGCTGTTAGTTCTGCTAAGACTTCTTCTTTTGTTTTTCCATTTAACAATGCTTCCGTTTGCGCAAAGAAGTTTGCCATTAATTTTTCATGATGCTCTTTATCTCCATATAATGAATGTACATATCCTATAAAGTCTGCTGGAATGAGCTTGGTTCCTTGGTGTATTAATTGGAAAAATGCATGTTGTGAATTGGTACCTGGTTCTCCCCAAATTAAGGTTCCCGTTTCATAGTTAACTCGATTTCCTTTTCTGTCTATACTTTTCCCATTACTTTCCATGATTCCTTGTTGCAAGTATGCCGCAAAACGATGTAAGTATTGTGTATACGGAATGATAGCTTCACTTTCTGCATCATAGAAGTTATTGTACCATACACTTATCAATGCCAATACAACCGGAATGTTTTGATCAAAAGCAGCAGTTTTGAAATGTGTATCCATTTCATGTGCTCCCGATAATAGTTTGTCAAAATTATCATATCCAGTAGCTAAACTAATTGATAAACCAACCGCACTCCACAAAGAGAAACGTCCACCAACCCAATTCCACATTGGAAATACATTTTCTGGCGCTATTCCAAATTCGTTGATTTTTTCCAAGTTTGTAGACACTGCCACAAAATGTTTAGCAATGGCTTCTTCTGAGGCTTGTGTTAAGAACCATTTACGAATTGTCAACGCATTGGTTAAGGTTTCTTGCGTAGTAAATGATTTTGAAACAATGACAAATAAAGTAGTTTCAGGATTTACTTTTTTAATCACTTCTTGTACATGATCGCCATCAACATTGGATACAAAATGCACTTTTAAGTGATTTTTATAATGTTCTAAAGCTTCCGTTACCATGACAGGCCCTAAATCAGAACCACCAATTCCAATATTTACAATATCAGTAAAAGCTTTCTCTGTATGTCCTTTTTGATTTCCAGAAATAATGGCTTCTGAGAATTCTTTTATTTTTTGCTTTACTTCGTATACTTCAGGGATTACATTTTTACCATCTACATATACTTCGCTACTTTCTTTTTCGCGTAGAGCGGTATGCAACACTGCTCTACCTTCAGTCTCATTAATAATATCGCCGCTAAAGTATTTTTCTATGTTTTCTTTTAGATTCACCTCAGCTGCCAATTCTAATAGCAAATCCATAGTTTCTTGAGAGATTCTATTTTTCGAATAATCCACATAAAAGTCTTTCCACTGAATCGTGAAACGATCTGCTCTTTGAGAATCTGTTGTAAAATAATCTTTTAGCGCAAACGATTTCGTTGCATAGAAGTGCTCCTGAAGTCTTTTCCAAACTTCAGTTTCTGTAGGGTTTATGTCTGTCAACATGATGTGTTAGTTTATTGCAGTTATTGGTGCTTCCTCTATTGGAAGCTCTATTTGAATACCATCTAATTGCTGTTTTAATGGCTTAATGAATTCTAAATAAGATTCTTTTAGTTTTAAATCTATCGGATCTGCATCTGGTAGTTTTTGTTTGAATGGATCTACCTGACGTCCATTTTTCCAGAAACGATAACATACGTGTGGCCCAGAAGTGTTTCCGGTCATTCCAACCCAACCAATGACGTCTCCTTGTTTTACAAATTCACCTACTTTTGCCTTTCGCTTACTCATATGCAAATATTGTGTGGTGTACGTGCTGTTGTGTTTTACCTTGACATAGTTTCCGTTTCCTCCTCTACGCGCAGATTCAACCACAACACCGTTTGCTGTTGAAATGATTGGCGTTCCTATTGGCGCGGCAAAATCAGTTCCTTTGTGTGGTCGGATACGATTTCCGTATAGCTTGATACGTCTGCGCAAATTGTAACGCGATGATATACGAACATGTTTGTAACGCACAGGCGCTTTTAAGAAAGCACGACGTAAGTTTTTAGCATTTTCATCATAAAAGTCCACAATTTGCTTTACACTATCAGTTTCAAATTCAAAGGCATAAAACGGTTCTCCATTGTGCTTGAAATACGCCGCATGGATTTTATCAATTCCCACGTAAGTGGTATCATTTATATATTTTTCAGTATAGATTAACTTAAATTCATCTCCTTTTTGCAGTCTAAAAAAGTCAATTGTCCACGCATAAATATCAGACATATTATACGCCAGTAGCTGACTTAAACCAGCATCATCTAACGAAGCTGACAAAGAACTTAGAATAACTCCTGAAGCTTCTTTTTCAACAATTTTTACAGGTTTGCTTTCCTTATAGGCATTGATAGAGTCTTTAAAATTGATAACGACATAGTCAATACTATTTTCTTGATAGATGAAACATTCTGGTCGTTGAAGCGAATCACCTTTTGTACATAAAAGTGTATAGGGTTTTCCCGCTTTTAATTTTGTAATGTCAAACGTGTCTTTCGTTTTTTCGGCTATTTGAAAGATTTTTGAGTAGCCAATATGATTTTTTCCTAATATCTCACCAAAACTATCACCACTTCGTACCGTATCTCGCACCACAACATAGTCATTTAGATGGAATCCAAATTCCATCGGATCAGGCGCTGCCGCTTCAACTTGTACAATTTCTTTTTCGTTTTTCTTTTCGCCAGAACATGCGTAAAGAGCTACTAATAAGAGTGTAAGCAGTGTGATTTTAGCTATTTTCATTGTTTTCTTTCTGTATTGAAGATATGGTCTACCCATTCTTTTCCCCATTCGCCTTTTTCATTTTCGCTCCAAATTTCGGGAAAAAAGATCACTTTTTGAAAACTTGGAGGCAAGTATTCTCTCCAATTTGTTCCTCCAGTGGCTTCAATGGTCTTTTTTTCGCGTCTTAAATAGCGATATGCTGAGCCCATGTGCATAAGTGGCCAATTGACATTTGCATTGAGGTCTAGCTGTTTTAGGGCTTCAATTAAATTCTTATTTTCTTTTACCTGTTCAGGCAACGCTAAATAGCGGTGATATATTGTGCTGTGTTGTACTTCTGCAGCAATTCTCATGAAACGTGGTGTGTAACGATACTCAAATTGTTTGAGTGTTAAAGTTTTTTCGCCTGTTTTGCTATCGGTTGCCCCTTTTTTCCAGTAGATATTTTCATAAAGATCATCTAAAGAGTTGTCTGCTGAAAATTGATCACGTACGGTATGATGTACTAAGTTTTCCACAGGTGTTGCATACAATTCAATCATTCGGTACTGCGCTGATTGAAATCCACTTGCTGGCAACAGAGACATTCTGTAGTTTAAGAATTGCTCTCTTTCCATTCCATTAATCATGATTTCAAAAGAGGAAATTAATGCTTTAAAATAATTGTTTATTCTATGGATGCGCTCTGTAAAAAACTTTGCTGTTTGATCTTTGTCGTCAATAATTTGTTTTTGTTCGTGTATGATCAACTTAAAGTATAGTTCTGTAATTTGATGATACATGATAAAGATTTCCTCATCAGGAAAAAAGGTACGTGGAATTTGTAGACTTAGTAAGGTATCTAAGTGAATATATTCCCAATATGTTAGATATCGCTGGTGCAATAAGCCATCGAGATATGAGCCTAAGTCCTGTCCTGAATTTGTATATTTTTTGTCTAATTTTTCAATTCGCTCTGCAATTTCTGGGGAAATTTTCATCTGCTTATTTTTATTTTCGGGATGTATCAGATGAGATTTGCCTTGCAACCTAGTTGAGTATTAACAAATGATTGTTGCGGCTCATTTCACGCTCCTAATCTACAATAATTTTAAAAGGATGTTTGAATCCTTTGAAGGCATCTAAATCTGCTTTTAGTGAGCCTACCACAAGTTTGGCTTTGATACGAATTGGAATTTTATTCTCATCATCAGAAACCCAAAGTGTTAAGCTTTCACTTTCTTTAAATACACGTCCGGCTTGTACATACGGTCTGAATTTTAGACAAGGAACTTTTCCAAATTTAGTTCGCATTGTTTCTCTTCCTAAGAATTTTAACTTGAACTTGAAGTTTTCTTTATCAAAAAACATATTTAGCACTACTTCGTCACCTTCTTTTATTGTTGACACATCATAATTGTTGCGAAGATAATAAAAAGCTGAAACCATATCTTGAACATTTTTTTCAATGTCGTATTCACTTTTCGTTTTATGCTTTTTATTGTTTACAAGCGCTTTTTCTTTTTTGTAGTTAAAATCGATTTCAATGTCTTTCGTATGTCCACCTTCATCAATTTTACGAATAAACTTGTATGGCTTTCCTGTGTCTTTATCAAAATAGCTTTCGTAATTGTCGTCTACTTTGAAAAAAATACTAGCAAAACCTGTTGTTTTTCCTTTTCCAACAACGTGATATACGCTTTTTCCGTTTAAGTAATCGTCTTTAACTTCGAGCGTAGCATAGCTAGCATTTATAAATCCGTAATGGATTCTAAATTTAAACCATTCGCCCGTTTCAAACGCGGTATCTTTTTTTTGTGCTTGTCCTGCGAAACAAGCTAACAGTAGGCAAATTATAGAAAGTGTACGTTTCATGTTCAGTATAATAGGTTTGTAAAAATAGTAAAATACTAACTACTTTTCTGTTAATTTATGTTAGCAAAACAATTACTATTCCAAAAAAAAATTAATTTTTTGTTAATGTTTGATGAGTCACCTCTTTCATTGGTATTTTTTTTACTTACTGGTACGCTAAATCTAACTATCACTTGTTTCTATTATAGAAATACTTGAAAAGTAGGAGAAACCACTTTTAGCTCACTTTTAGGGAAAATTATTAAATTAAATCTAGTTATCAAGGAGTTTCAACATATTAGGCTTTCCTTTTTACTATTATCTTGGTTCACATAAGTATATCATAGCTTTATTTATTAACAACGATTGAATAATTATTGAAGGCTGTCAACATATTGGCAGCCTTTTTTATGAATAAGAATCAAAAAGAAAAACTTTAAAAATAAAGAAGCTCGATCTTACGACCGAGCTCTTTATTTATTAACCAACCAAAACTTTAAATTATGAAAATCTCTCTTCTTAAAGTTGCAAAAGGAAACCACTCACTTTTGCACTGCAAATATAGAACGAGAATTTTATTATGCTAGCATAGTATTTCATTTTAACACAATTTTTATATTCAAAGATGTATTTTGTCGATTTTTAATATTGAATATTCAACACTTTTTAGTTTTTATTGATGATTTCTCAATAAAAACACACCTACTTCTACAAAAAGAGGTCATAAAAAAAGCTCGATCTTACGATCGAGCTCTCTTTTTATTTATTAACCAACCAAAACTTTAAATTATGAAAATCTCTCTTCTTAAAGTTGCAAAAGGAAACCACTCGCTTTTGCACTGCAAATATAAAACGAGCTTTACATTGTGCAATCACAGTAGTTGACTTTAACACAATTATTACATTTAAACATGTATTTCATCGATTATTATTATTGAATATTCAATGATTATTTGTTTTTTATAAGAAATGTGCAACTTTTTAGATTTTAAAGCGTTGGTTTTCTAGGTTATTTTAGTGTTTTATAGCCTTCTAAGTTGGTAATTCCCCAATTTTCAAGTTCTTCTTCGCTCCAAAGTGCTGGAAAGAAAATCCTTTTTTGATATTTTGGATGCATATATTTCTGCCAATCGCTTCCGCCTGTAGCTTCCGAATTTCCTTGATTTGAGTTTATATACTTTGCTGCTGCATTGTAATGATGCATTACCCAACTAATATTTACCGTATGATCATAATGACGCATAGCATTAATGAGTGAAGTATCATTTTGATATTCTCTTGGTAATTGCTTGAATTTTGTCCACAAATTGATGGTATTGTATTCTTTCATCCAAGAAATGAGTTCTTTTTTATATTTTTCATCAAAGTTGACCATCAATTTACTACGCTTGCCAGTTTTATGATCATGTCCTGCGACTTGCCAGTACATATTGTTATATGCATGCAAATACGGTGTTTCACGATCAATGGTAGCTCTAAATCTATAATCAATTAAGTTGATAAGTTCGGTAGAAGCAATTTCTATCTTTCGGTATTGTGCTGATTGAAACCCACTGGCAGGTGTTAAGGTATCACGGAATTTCATGTACTGTTCAACCTCCATTCCATCTCCCATAATTTCAAAAGAATTGGACAGTAAATCAAAATAGCGACTGATACGCATTAAATGCATTACGAACTTTTCTGGTACAATGTTTTCTGTATGCGAAATTTGCTTCATTTCCCACAAAATCATCTTAAAAACCAATTCATTTACCTGATGATACATGATAAATACCATTTCATCTGGCAATTGTGTACGTTGCGTTTGTAATCCTAAGAGTGCATCTACTTGAATAAAGTCCCAATATTTCATGGGTTCAGCATATAATAATCCTGAAAGGTGTACATCAGGATCTTGTCCCATATCCAAATATTTTTTGTCTATGGCAGCGAGTAATTCTTCTCTGGTCATGTTGTTGTTGTTTTGAAGAGAAAATAAAAAACGCACACTTCGACTCCGCTCAGTGTACGTTTTTGATAGTTTTTATGTTTTTATAACGTTCCGCGTGCAGCTTGCTCTCTTTCAATAGCTTCAAAGAGTGCTTTAAAGTTTCCTACACCGAACGATTGCGCACCTTTACGTTGAATGATTTCAAAGAACATCGTTGGTCGGTCTACAATGGTTTTGGTAAACAACTGTAATAAGTATCCTTCTTCATCACGGTCAATTAAGATTCCATGCTTTTTTAGTTCTTCCACATCTTCATCAATATCTCCAACTCTTTCTAATAAGTCATCATAGTACGTCTCTGGAACATATAAGAATTCCACACCACGTTCGCGCATTTGCGAAACCGTTTCGATAATATTATCTGTTGCAACAGCAATATGCTGCACACCTGGACCATTGTAAAAGTCTAAATATTCTTCAATTTGCGATTTCTTTTTTCCTTCTGCCGGTTCGTTGATTGGGAATTTGATACGTCCATTACCATTACTCATTACTTTACTCATCAACGCTGTGTAATCTGTAGAAATGTCATCGTCAGTAAAAGAAATGATTTGCGCAAATCCCATTACTTTCGCATAAAACTCACACCATTCTTGCATTTCTCCCCAACCTACATTTCCTACCATGTGATCGATAAATTTTAATCCTACTGGTGTTGGATTGTAGTGAGATTCCCATTTTTGATAGCCTGGTAAAAAGATTCCGTTATAGTTTTTACGCTCTATAAAAAGATGCACTGTTTCTCCATATGTGTAAATTCCTGAACGCACTACATATCCGTTTTCATCTTCTTCTTTCGTAGGTTCCATATATGGTTTTGCACCTCTTTTGGTAGTTTCTTCAAAAGCTTTTGTTGCATCTTCTACCCAAAGTGCAACTACTTTTACACCATCGCCATGTAAATCGATATGCTCATTGATTTCACCTCCTTTTCCCAGTGGAGTTGTCAATACCAATCTAATTTTATCTTGTTTTAATACATACGAAACTCTGTCTTTCATTCCTGTTTCTAAACCTGCATAGGCTTCTGATTGAAAACCAAAAGCAGTTTTGTAGAAATGTGCAGATTGTTTTGCGTTTCCAACATATAATTCCACATAGTCAGTTCCTAACAACGGAAGAAAGTCTTCTGCTTCTTCAAATAATTTTTTGAGTCCGTATTCTGTATTTTGTAAGTCCTTTAAATTTTTTATTTCTGCTGCCATTTTGTTAATTTTTTAATGCATTTGCGAATTCATTTTGTAAATAATCAAGTGTGATAAATAGTATTTACCACATGGCACGAATATGCGTTGCGATTTTAGTTGTTTGTTGTCTCATTCGTACTATTTTTTTATTCTAACCAAGATTTAAAATAATCTTCATCAGCAATTTTCATAGCTTCTTCTGTCACTTGCAATGGCTTGAAAGTATCTACCATCACTGCTAATTCTTCGGTTTCTGTTTGACCAATACTGCGTTCTACTGCTCCAGGATGTGGTCCGTGAGGAATCCCAGCAGGATGTAATGAAATGTGACCAGCATCAATATCATTTCTGCTCATAAAATCACCATCTACATAATATAAAACCTCATCACTATCAATATTACTGTGATTGTATGGTGCTGGAATACTTTCTGGATGATAATCGTAGAGTCTTGGCACAAAAGAACATACTACAAAAGCATCTGTCTCAAAAGTTTGATGCACTGGTGGCGGTTGATGAATACGCCCTGTAATAGGTTCAAAATCATGGATTGAAAAGGCGTACGGATAGTTGTAACCATCGTATCCAATTACATCAAAAGGATGCGTAGCGTATACCATTTCAAAAATGTCTCCTTGTTTTTTTACTTTGATTAAAAAGTCTCCTTTCTCATCATTCGTTTCTAGTTCGTACGGTCTTCTAATATCGCGTTCACAGAATGGCGAATGTTCTAACAATTGTCCAAACCAGTTACGGTAGCGTTTTGGTGTATATATTGGTCGATACGACTCTACGATGAATAATCGGTTATCGTCTGTATCGAAATCTATTTTGTAAATAATTCCGCGTGGCACTAATAGATAATCTCCATATTTAAAATCAAGATTTCCGAGCATTGTACGGAGTTTTCCTGTTCCTTTATGGATAAATATTAATTCGTCAGCGTCTGTATTTTTATAAAAATAATCACGAGTAGATTCTTGCGGAGCTGCCAAAATGATGTTACAATCACTATTGGTCAATACTACTTTTCTACTTTCTAAATAATCTGCTTCTGGTGGCACTTGAAATCCGCGAAAGCGATACGATTGCATATTATTTGCTTTAGCAATTGTAGGTTTTACACTGTATTGCTTGCGTATTTCTTTGACTTGTGTTGGTCTGTGTTCGTGGTAGCTGTTGGTAGACATTCCATCAAAACCGATGGTTCCAAACAATTGTTCGTAATATAAATCGCCGTTTGGCTTTCTAAAAATGGTATGACGTTTTGGTGGAATATTTCCTAATTTATGGTAAAAAGGCATAGTGTTATTTTTTTGTAATCGTAAAATTGATGTAAAAAGATATAGAAAAATGTGATGAATTGAGTTCACATTTAGCAAAAAAACAACGCTTTCTTATTCAGGATTTCGCTTGATAAGATAGTGTAAATGCGCTAATAAGTCGTTCCAAAAAGGTTTCACTTGTATAAATTTAGCAGATGATTTTTCTTCATCTGTACACAAATATCGTAATTATTTGGAGATTTTTTATGATTGAAGTCATGTTTGACCTTTTTTCTGCATAAAATCAAGCAATTTTCAACCTTAAAACCAAAAACCGGTACTAAAAAAAACTGTATCTTTTTTAATATCTGGTGACCAAGAATATTTGACTTGCAATGGTCCAAAAAAAGTTTCTAAACCGTAGCCAATGGCATATCCATTAAAATTTGGTGTCGTAAACCATTCACCTGAATCAAAAATATTGTTTCCTGCATTAGCATAATTTGCTGTAAAATTTAGGTGATGTTTAGTCAGAAAATTATAATCTAATGTAATTGTTCCTTTAACAAAACTATCACCAGCAATGCTTAAAAAATCATACCCAACAAAAGGAATATAATTGTTGATGAAGTCATTTCCAAAACCTCCTAAAACAAAATCTAACGACGTTGTTCCAGGTTCTCCTAATTTAAAGCCTCCTTCTGAAATTAAATTCAATGAAAAGTTATCAATTAATGTCACTGCATAGCCAATTTTTGCTCTTGCAAAAGAAAATGGCTCAAAGTTTTTATTAAAGTTCGAAGAAAGAAGATACCAATGAAAATCTCCTGAAAAGAACAATCCATCAGATGGAAAATATTTATTATTATAAGTATCTAATTTTAGGAATCCGAAGGCACTTCCAAAGTCACTTCGTTCAAAAATAGTCTCATCACTGTTATTCTGGCTGATGGTTTCAGAGGCAATTTTTAGGCGTTTATGTTCTGCCCCAAGACCAAATACAAATTCTTCTTGTAAAACCGTTTGAATATAGAGTCGATTGGTTAGATCAGAAACTTCAACATCAATTCTATTTAAATCTGGATTGGATGTATCATCAGAAATCAGATCATAATTCACACCATGTTCAAATTTATTGAACTGTGATTTTAGACCAATACTCCAGTAGTATCCTTTATCAATATAGTATTCAAAATTATAACGTGTGTTATCACCTACAATAAAATCTAATGAAGCCACATCATTATTGAATAGTAATTTTTTCTTCGTTACATTAATTAAACCTGCTGTTTTGTATACATCATCATAATGTGCTGCCAAGCGCAAGAAGAGTGTATTTGGTTTTTCTCTTAAATTTAAGATGATAGCATCTTTACCATCGCTACTTTTTATTCTTTGGTACCGAATTCCTGTAAAATTTCCTGTGGCTGCTAAATTCCCAATCCCTTCTGTAAATTTTTTGAATGGTATTTTGGTAGGTGTTTTAAAACGAAGTTTCCCTCTCACATAGGAACGCGTAAAGTTGTCGGTTCCACGTAAGTGAATATAATTAATAGCAATAGAGTCTTTTCGTTTTACAGGTGACAAGTTTCGTTTTTGTTGTTGTTGTTCCGCAACTGACTTTAAAACTTCTATTTGTGCTCTTCCTGCAGCTTCACCTCTATCAATAAGTTCGCGCCCTTTGTCAAAAGCAATTACAGAAAACCCTTTGATATTTGGGCGAATGTAGATATCTGTTTGCTTGCTTTTCACCTTCATAGCATTGATGGTTCTGAAGTTATTGATTTGCGTTAGAATGCTTGGTGCTGACTGTAGTTTTTCTCTATCCGCCAAACCATCTTGTACATCGACACCAATTATGATATCTACATTTTTAGCTTTGATTTCGTCGATTGGATAGTTGTTTGTTACGCCACCATCAATGAGTAAACGCTCGCCCATTGGAATGGGCTCAAATAATGACGGAAACGCACCACTGGCCGTAATGGCATCTGGCAAATATCCTTTTTCTAGCACTACTTGCTCGCCTTTTTCTATGTCGGAAGCAATGCAAAGAAATGGAATTGGCAGCTTGCTAAAATCATCTACGTTTTCTACATGTAAGAGTAATTCTGCTAGTTTATTGTATACGTTTTGCCCTTTGGAAATAGACGATGGAAACGTGACTTTGAAACTATCAAACGGTAAGGTAATTGCATAACGTTCGGCATCTTCTTTTTCGTAAAATGTTTTTGCAGAACGTGGTAATTCATCTTGAATCAGTTCGTTTAAGTCTGTTTTTTTGAAGATTGAATCAATTTGTTCTCCTGTATATCCTGAAGAATATAATGAACCAATGATTGCTCCCATACTGGTTCCACCGACATAATCGACTCTAATTCCTAAACTATCAATGATTTTTAACGCGCCAATGTGTGCCAATCCTTTTGCACCACCACCACTGAGTACTAAACCTACTTTTAGGTCGCGCTTTTCAGATTCTTCCTGAGCAGAAACTGTTAAGAAACAAAACATTGATATGCAGATGAAAATCCATCGTTTCATAATTTGGGCACTTATTTTTTATGAAAGTTATCGTATATTTTTTTTGCTCTACTATGACCAACAACTGCCGAAATTTCTTCGAGTGAAGCTGCCGAAATTCGCTTTACGGATTTGAACTTTTTTAGCAGTTCTACAATCGTTTTTTCGCCAATTCCCGGAATGGTTTCTAACGCTGAATTTAACGCACTATTGCTTCTTTTATTACGATGGAATGTAATTCCGAATCGGTGTGCTTCATTTCGTAAATGCTGAATAATTTTGAGCGATTCACTTTTTTTATCTAAATATAACGGAATAGAATCGCCTGGATAGTATATTTCTTCCAAACGTTTTGCAATTCCGATAATTGCTATTTTTCCACGTAAATTTAAGACATCTAAACTTTTTAACGCAGAAGAAAGTTGCCCTTTTCCACCATCAATGACAATTAATTGTGGTAAAGGTTGCTCCTCTTCTACTAATCTTTTGTATCTGCGATAAACAACTTCTTCCATAGAAGCAAAATCGTCAGGACCCACAACGGTTTTTATATTGAAATGTCGGTATTCTTTTTTGCTCGGTTTTCCGTTTTTGAATACTACGCAAGCTGCTACAGGATTGGTTCCTTGAATATTGGAGTTGTCAAAACATTCAATATGTCGCGGTTCTTCTGAAAGACGCAAATCTTTTTTCATTTGAGCCATGATACGATTGACATGTTTGTCAGGATCCGTCAATTTAATTTGTTTGAAACGCTCCATTCTGTGATATTTTGCGTTTCGTAACGACAGTTCTAAGATGCGCTTTTTGTCTCCTAGTTTTGGAACTGTGATTTTAAATTTTTCGCCTACTTCGACTTCAAAAGGCACATAGAGTTCTTTGGAATTTGTTTTGAAGCGCTGATGAATTTCCGTGATTGCCAACTCTAAAAGTTCCTTATCGGTTTCATCTAGTTTTTTCTTGATTTCCATAGTATGTGAACGTACAATAGAACCAAGTGAAAGCTGCAAGAAGTTGATGTAACCAAAGCTTTCATCTGAAATGATAGAAAAGACATCTACATTGTTGATCTTTGGGTTTACAATCGTAGATTTTGCTTGATAATTTTCTAAGATTTCGACTTTTTCCTTGACTTTTTGTGCTTGTTCAAATTCCATCGCTTCTGCATACGCTTTCATTTGTGCTTTGAATTGATGCAAAGAGTCTTTGAAATTTCCTTTTAGAATTTTTCGAATCGCAACAATTTGCTCATCATAACTTTGTACGGTTTGATAACCTTCACACGGACCTAAACAGTTTCCTAAGTGATATTCGAGGCAGACTTTGTATTTGCCTGCGTTTATTTTTTCTTGTGATAAATCGTAATTACAGGTTCGTAACGGATAGAGTCCTTTGATTAGATCTAATAGTGTTCGAACTGTTTTCACGCTAGTGTATGGCCCAAAGTATTCTGAACCATCTTTGATGACTCTGCGTGTTTGAAATACTCTTGGAAAACGTTCATTTTTGATACAAATCCACGGATACGATTTGTCATCTTTTAGCATGACATTGTAACGTGGTTGGTATTTTTTGATCAGATTGTTTTCGAGCAATAACGCATCTGTTTCTGTAGCAACAATAATGTGTTTTATAGAAGCAATCTTTTTGACGAGCACACGTGTTTTTCCATACTCATGATTTTTGGTAAAGTAGGAGGAAACTCGTTTTTT
The DNA here is from genome assembly GCF_022447245.1 of Kordia sp. Taxonomy (GTDB): domain Bacteria; phylum Bacteroidota; class Bacteroidia; order Flavobacteriales; family Flavobacteriaceae; genus Kordia. The sequence goes on from NZ_JAKVBC010000013.1 coordinate 25,631, forward strand.
CAAATTTTTAGCTTTTCCTACATATAATAACTTTCCTTCTTTATCATAGTATTGATAAACTCCAGGATTGGTTGGTAAGGTTTTGAGTTGTAATTGTAGGGCTTCCGTCATTGTTGGGTATTGGCTCTTAGGTTTTAGGTCGCTTCGCTTTTTGTTATGGACTTGTCTTTTTATTAATTCGTTTTTGTGGATTTGTTAATTTGCGTATCTAGTTTTTTTTAGCAACATGAACCGCTATTAATTACGAATTTTAAACTCAACATTTCCAATTTAGCATTTCAATGTTTCATCCACAAAGTTACTGGCAATTATTCCAAAAACAAAGGTGTATCTAAGTTACAATTTTTATTTTTGTTGTAAATCTTTTTATAATGTCAAAATCTGCTTTACGGAAGAAGTATAAAGCCTTGCGAAATGAACTGACTATTGCACAGTTAGACACGTTTAGCATGGCAATTGCCAACAACTTGTTGAAGCTTCCTATTTGGGAAAAACGCTATTACCATTTGTTTTTGACCATTGCCGAACAGAAAGAGATTGATACAGAGTTTATTTTGAATATTCTCTTAGGAAAAGATAAAGATGTGATTTTGTCTAAAAGCAATTTTGATGATTATTCTTTGACGCATTTTCTACTTACAGACAATACAGTTATTAAAAAAAACACCTATAATATTCCTGAACCTGTGGATGGCATTGAAGTTTTTTCCAATAAAATTGATGTGGTTTTTGTGCCTTTATTAGCCTATAATACAGAAGGAAATCGTATTGGTTATGGCAAAGGTTTTTACGATCGTTTTTTAGCAGAGTGTAAAAAAGATGTGGTCAAAATTGGGGTATCTTTTTTTCCGCCAGAAACTACTGATTTTGAAACTAATCAGAATGATATTCCTTTAGATTTTTGTGTGACGCCTGAACGGATTTTTGAGTTTTAAACAAGCTGTATGAAGGTAAAAATTCCTTTTATATTCATAATTATTCTTTGCATGTTTGGTTGTACTAGTGCAAAAAGAAAATATTATAGAGCTATTGGGGAAAAATATGTATGTGCTTATGAAGGACATAAAGATGATATAGCCTATTTGCTAAATAAACGTTCTAGTTATAAGCAAGACAGCATTAGATTAGACGTATTTTTACAGACCACATATACCTTTTACAATCAAAACTATAGATACAAGAATTTTTATACATATTTAGAAGATGAACAGAACCTAACAAATAATTCAATGAGACTATCTTCTACTGGTGATTGGTACAGAAACTATACAATGCTAATCAATGAAAATGACAATGGGATTATTCTGAAAATAATGTCCCCTGGAGATTTTGTAATGACAAGAATGAAAAGAGCCATCATTCTAAAATGTACCAAAGAAAATGAAGTCACCGTTCAGGAGTTTCTAAATAAGGGAACTAGAGAATAACTAAATGTATACTTCAATTAGTAAATCCCTGTATATTCTTCCTCTGCTGAAGCTTTCTCGCTTTCCGTTTCTGGGTTTTTATCTTCTTTTTTCTTTTTAGGAAATGCTTTCTTATTGAAGATGATTAATAGTGCTACTCCAACCGTAATGGCAGAATCAGCGATATTGAATACTGGCGCAAAGAATCGTAAGCGATCGCCGCCAACCCATGGAACCCATTCTGGCCAAGTTGAGTCAATTAATGGAAAATGAAGCATATCTACTACATGTCCATGAAACACAGGTGCATATCCACCACTTTCTGGCATAAATGTAGCCAGTTGTCCTTCGCTTCCGTTGAAGATAATTCCATAGAAAACAGAATCGATGATATTCCCTAAAGCACCTGCAAAGATGAGCGAAATGGCAATAATAAGAATGCGAGTACTGTGTTTTTTTACTGCATCATATAACCAATATCCAATAGCAGTAATGGCAAATAAGCGGAATAAGGTAAGGAATAGTTTTCCATAGCTTCCTGGAATTTCTGCACCCCAAGCCATTCCTTTATTTTCTACAAAAAGAATTTTAAACCAACTAAAAACCTCAACTTCTTCTCCTAATACAAAGTTGGTTTTGATATATATCTTACTGATTTGGTCGATTAATAAGACCAAAACAATGATTCCAATAGCTTTTTTTAATGACATTTGTCGTACAATTTTCGTTTTGAAAATAATTGCCCGCTAAAATACTAATATTTTATCCTTTATCCGCAGAATATGTAATCTTTCCGTTGTCTGCTTTTAATTCTACTTTTTTTCCTTTTTCATAGAAGACTAGTTCTCGATCTGATTGAGTTTCAAAAGTTGGCAATTTTTGTTTGATATAATGAATGTTTCCCTTTTTGGTCTGAAGTTTTGCTTCACCTTCTAATTCATAGAGTTTGTAATTTCCTGAGATGAGCATTCCCCAAAGTTTTTTGTAGCTTCCTTGAATGTATACTTGGGTTTCATCGCCTTCAAACTGCACTTTGAGATGCTTGGGAATGTATATGTTCATCGTAATTGAAAATACTTTGTGCGCACTTAGCTTGTCATTTGGCAATTCAAAATCTTCTGCCAATTGACATGAGAGTTGTAATTGTTTGTTTTTTGTTGCCGTAATTACATTGACATCACGATAGTATTCGCCTTCCATCTTGGTTTCAATCTCCAAAACATTAGCATTTGTACTTACGATATTGAGTTCAAATACTTTTGCTGTGTTGATACGAATTTCTTCTATACCATGAATCGTTAGCATTTGTTTCGTTACTTTTTGCGCAAAACAATAACTGCTTAAAAGCAACACTAGCAATGATATTTGTATTCGTTTTAGCATTTTTGACATTTGACAAGCTTGTACACTTTCATACGCAAAATTATAAACCAAAAAAGCGCTCCTATAGAGCGCTCTTTGCGAAATATATAGTTATTTACTTCTGCATATTTTTTGCTTCAATGCTTAACGTAGCATGAGGAACGAGTTTTAAACGTTCTGGATTGATCAATTTACCAGTTACTCGACAAATTCCGTATGTTTTGTTTTCAATACGAATAATTGCATTTTTAAGGTCGCGAATAAACTTTTCTTGACGAATTGCTAATTGCATATTCTTCTCTTTTGACATCGTGGTAGACCCTTCTTCAAAAGCTTTGAATGTTGGTGACGTATCATCAGTTCCATTGTTATGGTCGTTCATATACGCACTTTTTAATAATTCTAAGTCTTTTTGTGCTTGGTCTATCTTATCTTGTATGATCTGTTTGAACTCTGCAAGTTGCTTGTCTGAGTATCTGATTTTTGTATCTTCCATGGTATACTACATTTTTTTAATAAACAATACGGTATTCACTTCATCGAAAGTAATTTCTGTACCATTTTCTAGCTGATCTACAAATTCTAATTTGGCTGTTAACGTTTCCGTTGTCAGATAGTCCAAATTACTATTGATAGCATCGACTAAATGTTCATCTTTTTGTAGTGTTACATGGATTTTATCCGTGACTTCAAACCCTGAATCTTTACGTGCATTTTGAATTCTATTTACGAGTTCCCTTGCAATTCCTTCCTTTCGTAATTCATCAGTTATGGTAACGTCTAACGCTACGGTAATTCCTCCCGAATTGGCTACTAACCAACCTTCTATATCTTGTGAAGTGATTTCCACTTCTGTAATCCCTAAAGTACTACTTTTTCCGTTAATTTCTATAGTGATTTTTCCTGTTTTTTCAATTTTGGCAATTTCTTCTTGCCCAAACTGCATAATTGCTGCTGCAGCCGCCTTCATATCTTTTCCAAATTTTGGACCTAAGACCTTGAAATTAGGCTTTATTTGCTTCACCAATATTCCAGAAGCATCGTCTAAAAGTTCTACTTCTTTTACGTTTACTTCCGATTTAATTAAATCTGCAACAGCTGTAATATCAGCTTTAGTTTCTACATCTAATACAGGAATCATTACACGTTGTAACGGTTGACGCACTTTAATCTTCTCCTTAGCTCTTAACGACAATACTAACGAGGATATGGTTTGCGCTTTTTCCATTTTACGTTCTAATGACTTATCGACGAACGATTTGTCATAAACTGGAAACTGAGCTAAATGTACACTTTCAAAGTTTTCTTTTCCTGTAGTTTGGATTAAATCTTTGTAAAGTCTGTCCATATAAAAAGGCGCAATTGGTGCACCAAGCTTGGCAACTGTCAACATACAAGTATACAATGTTTGATATGCTGATATTTTATCGTGCTGATAATCTCCTTTCCAGTATCTTCTTCTACTTAAACGTACAAACCAATTACTTAGGTTTTCTTGTACGAATTCTGAGATGGCTCTTGCTGCTTTTGTTGGCTCATAATCCGCATAACTTTCATCTACAAATTTGATGAGTGTATGCAATTCTGAAAGTATCCAACGATCAATCTCTGGTCGCTCTGTTAATGGGATTTCAGCTTCACTGTATGTAAAATTGTCAATGTTTGCATATAAACAGAAGAATGAGTAAGTATTATATAATGTTCCGAAGAATTTACGACGTACTTCGGCAATTCCTTCTAGGTCAAATTTTAAGTTGTCCCAAGGATTTGCGTTTGAAATCATGTACCAACGCGTAGCATCTGGTCCGTAAGTGTCTAATGTTGTAAATGGATCTATAGTATTTCCTAAACTCTTAGACATTTTTTGACCATTTTTGTCTAATACCAAACCGTTTGATACTACATTTTTATAGGCTACCGAATCAAATACCATAGTTCCTATTGCGTGAAGTGTGTAAAACCAACCACGTGTTTGATCGACACCTTCAGCAATAAAGTTTGCTGGATAGTTTTCGTTTTTATCTATGAGTTCTTTGTTTTCAAATGGATAGTGCCATTGTGCATACGGCATAGAACCTGAGTCAAACCACACATCAATTAAGTCACTTTCACGCTTCATAGGCTTTCCTGAGGGCGACACCAACGTAATTTGATCTACAACATGTTTGTGTAAGTCTACTTTTTCATAGTTTTCTTCAGACATATTTCCAACTTCAAAATCGGCATATACGTCTTTATTTTCTACACCAGCATCAATTGCTTTTTTAATTTCCGCTTTGAGTTCTTCCAGAGAACCTACAATGAGCTCTTCTTTTCCGTCTTCTGTACGCCAGATTGGTAATGGAATTCCCCAGAAACGTGATCTGGATAAGTTCCAATCATTTGCGCCAGCAATCCAGTTTCCAAAACGTCCTTCTCCTGTTGATTTTGGCTTCCAGTTAATGGTTTGATTCAATCTGTGCATTCTGTCTTTTACATCCGTAATTTTGATAAACCAAGAATCTAATGGATAGTATAAAATTGGTTTGTTCGTACGCCAACAATGTGGATAACTATGGACATATTTTTCAACCTTAAAGGCTTTGTTTTCAGTTTTTAGCTTGATCGCCAATTCAACATCGATAGATTTTTCTGGAGTTTCACCATCTGTATAGTATTCATTCTTTACATATTTTCCTCCAAATTCGCCCATTTCTGGTCTAAAGCGTCCTTGTAAGTTTACAAGTGGCGCAGGGTTTCCTTCTTCATCCAATACTAATAGCGGCGGAACTTCTGGTGTTGCTTCTTTGGCAACTTTAGCATCATCTGCTCCAAATGTTGGCGCTGTGTGAACAATTCCTGTTCCATCTTCTGTAGTTACAAAATCACCTGAAATGACTCTAAATGCATTTTCAGGATTTTGATAAGGTAATACATAGTCAAGCAATTGCTCATATTTGATTCCTACTAAGTCACTTCCTTTGTGTTCTGTTGTGACTAAGTATGGTATTTTTTTATCTCCTTGTTGGTATGCTTCTAATTCTTCTGATGTTTCCACTTTCGTGAATTTCCCTGCGAATTGTTTTCCAACCAAATTCTTAGCCAATACTACATTGATTGGTTCAAACGTGTACTGATTGTATGATTTTACAACAACATACTCAATTTTTGGTCCAACCGTTAATGCTGTGTTCGATGGCAATGTCCAAGGTGTTGTCGTCCACGCTAAGAAATGTAAATCACCATCTATATTTTGCAATACTTCTGGCAAGGTTTCCTTGATGGTTTTAAACTGCGCAACTACTGTTGTATCAGTTACATCTTGATACGCTCCAGGCTGATTTACCTCGTGCGAACTTAATCCTGTTCCTGCTTTTGGAGAATATGGCTGGATTGTATAACCTTTGTACATTAAATCTTTATCATAGATTTGCTTTAGCAACCACCAAACACTTTCCATATACTTAGATTTATAAGTAATGTATGGTGTTTCCATATCTACCCAATATCCAGTTCTACGGGTCATGTTGTTCCAGATGTCCGTATAGCGCATTACCGCTTTTTTACAAGCTTCGTTGTATTCTACGATAGAAATTTTCTTCCCGATGTCCTCTTTGGTGATTTTCAATTCTTTTTCTACACCTAATTCTATCGGAAGTCCATGAGTATCCCAACCTGCTTTACGCTTTACCTGGTATCCTTTTTGAGTTTTGTAACGGCAGAAAATATCTTTAATAGCTCTTGCCAATACGTGGTGAATACCTGGTAATCCATTTGCTGAAGGTGGTCCTTCAAAAAACACAAATGATTCAGCACCTTCACGCGAGGTTACACTTTTTTCAAAGATGTTGTTTTCTTCCCAATAGCTGAGTATTTCTTCAGCAACTACGGGTAAGTTTAGTCCTTTGTACTCTGTAAATTTATTAGCCATTTTTTCTGCTCTGTATTGAATTTGCGAAATTAATGAATTTCATTGAATTGTAATGTGTTAAATAAAAAAAGACCACTTGGTTTTCAAGTGGTCTTTGTATTGTGTGTGATTCTGTGTTATTGGATGACTAGCTTTTTACTAATTTTTCCTGTTTCAGAATAAATGCTCACTACGTAAATACCACTTGCGGCATTGTCAATAGGAATTCGAATGGTTTTTTTATCAATTTCCTCATTGATTGAAATTAATTGCTGTCCAAGAATACTATGTATATCAATTCTTTCAAGCTTGAAGTTTGTATTGTTAGTAACTACAATTTCATCAGCTTTTGTGTCATTGTATAGTACAATACCATTTTCTAGAATATTGTTATTAATACTCAATAAACTATGTGGCTTGAATACTAATGAATATTTATCATTGGTTTCTCCTGAAGGAATGTCTATTTGGAAATCACCTTCTCTTAAGTCGTATGTTGCTCCTGTATAGTTGTTTTTAATATATATACCTATATTATCACTTACATTTTCAAGAGCATCAATCATTACTGTTCCGCCACCTGAGAATTCTGAAGTAAAACCAAGTGATACTTCTCTATCGTCATAATAATTTTCTACTGCTTGAATTACATATTTTCCACCCTCTAATGCCCAATACATATCATCTTCAGTAGCTCCTATAGATTCTCCATCATATCCTAAATCGATTGCATCCGTTGCCTTTCTATCGAATGTTAGTAATATTTGACGGTGGAATCCTTCAGTGTTTCTGTATCCTAAACGAATTTTTTGTCTATTATCTCTACGAATGTTAGCAGGTGTTGGCTCCGTATCAAATAAAAGATTATTAGCTTCTGTTGAAGCATTTTCAGCACTCTGATTGATTCCAGATACATCTAATTCATCTTCTTCACCATTTCTTAAGAAGATAGATAGTACAGAACTTGGGTTTTCTATAACCAACCCTGCAGAGTTTCCACGTTGTGAATTATTAAATTCTACAGTAGTAGATAATCCATTACCAGCGTTAGAATCTCCTTGCACGTAGAACCCTTGACCAACAGGGACAAATCTTCTTGGCGTTTTTACACCTGAACCTGTTTGATCAACTGTTGGGTGAGATAAGGCAGAAACTCCTCCACTTAGTGTATAGGTTGCATATCCTCCTTGGTATTCTAAAAGCGTATGTGTTCCTCCTCCCCAATGTTCCCAGAAGAATAAGGTTCCTGTAGTAGCACCATTTGCAATATTATCATTGATAAATTCATTTGCATCTAAAGCTGATAAGTATGGATTTCCAACTAAATAGATATTTGTATCATCTAAAGGTCCTACCGTAATTACTCCATTATTTGGTTTACCTCTAAAGACATAGTTTTGCTCTTCCAGTTCATCTAAGGCAGCAACTCCTTTCATTGTATATCCTTCACCAGGAGATATATTTCCTGTTTGCTGGATAAATTGCCATGCGTCATAATCTTCATCTGCCCCATTTACAAATTTGTAAATCCAACGTGTACTAATTGTAAATGGTGATGTAGCTCCATCTGCATTTGCAGGAACTGTCCAAGTAATTGCTCCTGGAGAGCTTGGGTTTGTTCCATCTAATAAGACATCAGCAAGTGTAAAGTCTTGATTGTTTGCTGTTGTATTTATATCACTTACTGGCGATGACCAATAGTTATAGGTATATCTATTTGCCGTTCCTTGTTGATCTCTTTCTACGTAACCAGCACTAGAAGTTGCCAGATCACTTCGTTCTGTTTGTCGAAACTGGCTTTCTCCATTAAGATCAATGATTCCGTCTAATTCTGTATACCATGTGTTTATAAGTTCAAATCCTGTTCCATTAGTTACTGTATACGGAGCTGTACTTGTTACCACAGGATTAGTTCCTGTAAATGTTAATCTAGCTCCACTATCGACCGTTAATCCTAATGTAGAATAACTTGCACTAGCAGTTACGTTATTTCGTATTTGCACAATTGACCAGTTAATACTATTTGCAGAAGGTGTATCCCAAACGGTTCCAAATTCCCAAGTAGCATCGTCTGTCCAGTTACCATCAGCTACACTTATGTAAGGCATTGGTGCTGTTTGCGGAGCAATAGTAGACATGTTTTTTATGTATAAATTATCGCTATTACCAGTTAGATCGAGAACACGGTTACCAGTTATTGAAGACATATCATAATAAGCCACTAATGAGGACCAAGCAACATTATGTCCACTGGTAAAATCTTCTATATCTTTAGGTATCACACTTCCACGAACATTTGATCCATTTTGCTCAATTTCTTGATGCACCATTTCTCGGAGTTGATCTTCCGTAAGTGCAATATCAAAAACTCTGACTTCATCTATAAACCCTGTAAAAAAGTTTAGATCATCAAAGGTTCCCATACGCAATGGATTTGTATTCGAACCTAATGGATCTATTCCTCCTCCTCCAATAAGGAATCCATTGAGATAGAAGTTGGCTCTTCCTGTACTAGTATCAGTTATGATTGCAAAATGCACCCAATCAGTCAGTGATCCTGTTCCGGCTCTTGGTGTCCCACCTGTTTGTCCTTCTTGGATAGAAAGTAATCCTCCACTTAAATAAAACCTAAACTGACCTTGTACTCCTAAGATATCTCTATCTGCAGTTGGGATTGATTGTCCTGGATTACGAATCCACCCCATTACAGTGTAGTCTGTTAAACCTACTGATACTGGTGATTTTTCTTCTGCATAATCATCAACTCCATCAAAGAAAAGAGCATTTGTTCCTGTTACAGTTTGCGGTTCTCCTAAAGTAAAGTATTGACCATCTTCTAGGTTCACTCCTGCAAACGTTAATACGCCTCCTACATTTGTTCCTGTATAGTTTTCGTATGCCGCAAAACTAGTATCGTCTGCAATATATAATTCTAAGTCATCGAGGTTCGTTAGTCCACTACTACTCATATCAAACTCTAATTCTACAGTTCCTACATCCGTAGCACTTTCGTGGGCATGCCATATTTTATTAAGCATTCCTGCAGTACGTTGTGGCAACGTAGTTGTTTGAATTGATTCTGTTAAACCATTGTTTCCAATAACTAGGTAACTTAGGTTTGAAGCGAAAGAACCTGATTCTTTTCGTATAGTTAATACATCTGCAGGTGCTATATTTACACTTCTTGATTCTGTTTGTTCAAATACAGAATTATCATCTCTTGCTATTCCAAATACATTATATCCAAATCCTGCATTGGCAGATCCGTCCCAAATAACAGTTCCGTTTGTATCTATGTAATCTTCACTAGTTCCTGCATATCCAAAAGGAGAAGAAGTATTTGTATTACTATCCCAGTTTTCATCATTAGATCCTAGTGTAATTCCATATTTTAGTGCTAAATACGACTCAACTCTTTGAACTTCTGTCGCAGTTAAAGCTCTGTCATACAGAATAACTTCTGCAATATCTCCATTGTATAGATATCCTGAATCTGTATTGTATCCTGCATTTCCAAAGGTATCTTCATTTCTACGTGCTCCAATCAATACATCAACATTATTGCTTCCGCTATTAATTCCATTATTAGTAAATGCTGGATCATTTACTCCATTCACATTTGTTGATAATCGCAGAAAAGGATCTACATTTGTAGCAACAACTCCTGTTGTAATTTTTGGTTCGTTTAACGCATAAATAGTACCAAATCTTTCCGAAGTATCAATATTATTAGGTCGCCCCAGAGTGTAATGTACAACTCTGTCTGTAGTCCCTAGCCACAATTGGTAATTTCGCATACTATTTGTTGCTTTGGAAATTACCGTTCCTGTACTTCCTCCTCCAGAAATAATTACAGACATTATAGTCATTTCCTCTGTTAAAGGATCAATATCCAATACAGCAGGATTCCCTAGACTTAAATATTGAGCTCCTGAAAAGCGCAATACAGGATTAAAGTTTAATGCATTAGTTATGAATTGGGCATCTGAAGCTCCTCCTGAATTTGCTGTAAATCCATTTGGTGACTGATCTGTCCAACTATCTACATCTGCTCCTGTCAATGAAGTTCCTGCATCTGCCTTGAGCCATAATTGCAGGTTGGTTGATATGTTTCCTGGACTTGGAACAGGTACAATTCCCGTACCAGCAATATTGAAAGTATACGATTGTTCTGCAACATCAGGATCGTTATTGGAAATTATTATTTCAGCAGAAGCAGCACCTACTATTGTAGGAGCAAATTGCACCGTAAATGTTGTGGTTTCTCCGGGCGATAACGAAAGATCAGTGGGTTGAGTCAAAATTGTAAAAGCCGCATTACTACCTACTCCGAAACTTACTGGACTTGCGGGCAACGTTAAGTCTGTTGTAGTTCCTACGTTTTCTATCGTGAAGGTCCGAACAACGGTTCCACTAGATATTGTTGTAGATTCAAAGTCTGTATGATCGGTAGTAGATGGAACGTTTATAGAACCGTCTGCTATTTCAACTGAGTTCCCTGACACATAAATATCAGGTGGCAAAGAGGAACTTGTAATATTAACCGTATAATCTTCTACTTCTCCATAATCATATCCAGTACCTACTACATCACAGGGATCGTTCACGGAATTGTCCCCTTGCATTTGTATACGCATTCGCGTATTTCCAAGAGTTGCTCCTAATGGAACCGTGAAGTTTCCTGAAACAGGTGTTGTGGTATTGGGCGAATCATTATACACAAACTCTCCAGCATCAAAGAAATCTCCATCTTGATTATAGTCAATCCAAACACCAATTCCTTCGTTGTATGGACCTCCAAAACCTGCTGGCCAAAATTTTGTGATCGTTATAGTATAGTTTGTACTTATCTCCAAATCTGTTGGAGTATCACCAGTAAAATCTGTGTAGCCAGTTGCTGGTGTAGATGGGCTAGAATTGTCCAAGGTATTTAATTGAACTCTACTTATATACTCAGCGGTTGGATCACTCGCTGAAGATGTACAATATTGTGCACTCGCATAAGTAAAGGATAGCAATAAAGCTAATAACGAGTAGGTTTTTTTCATGTGTGAAAGCATTTTTAAGGCAAGGTAATTTTTTTCAATTTTAACTTTTTTTATTCATTTCTTTGGTATATTAATCCATTAAATTAGATGAAATCTATGAATTTGTCGATATAAAAGTCATAAAATTTCAAAAAGGGTAATTTTCCGTAGTATATTTCTTGCTGTTTTTTAGCGCTAGAAGCTGTAATTTAAGGCTAAAATCAGGTTTCTTCCTGGCGAAGAAATTCCTGAAGAGTATACTCGATAACGTCTATCTGTTATATTTTCAAGTGAAGCTGTTAAGTTAATTTTTTCGGTGATTTCAAAATTTGATTTTGCATTTATAGTGACCCAAGATGGCGAATATGGATTTCCATTTTCATCCATTGCATATAAGTATGCTTTACTACGTTCTGAAGGAGCTAAATCTTCAAATCTTATGGAGCTATTGAAGTTTGTAAAAAAATCTAAATTCCATCTTTCGTTTTTGTAGATAAAATGAAAGTTTCCAAAAATAGGCGATACATGTCGCAACGGAACTTTTGTTCCATCTACTTGTTCTTCTTCTCCGTTAGGAATTGTTAAATCGGCTGTAATTTTTGTCCTTTTATCAAATTTTGCAGAAAAACCAAATTCGAAACCATAAGTATATACTTTTGAAGCATTTTGAATGGCTTGCACATTACTCAATTCACCATTGTATATGATTTCTGTTTCACCATTCAAATTAAAGTCTTTACGAATGAGCGCATCGTCCAATAATGTATAAAAAGCATTAAAACTTAAGTCAAAACTACTCCCTATCCTTTTTTGAATTCCAAATTCAGCACTGTATGCATGTTCTGGTGTCAAATTTGGATTTGGCACTACTACAGATCCTGGTTCAGAATCGAATACTTTTCCAATATCATCAATGTTTGGCGCTCTAAAAGCTGTACCAATGTTTGCGGTAATTTGCCAGTTTTTTGGTAACCAACTATATCCTAGACTTCCTGTATACGCACGTGTATTAGTACTTGATTCTGTATATGGAAACGGAAAATAAGTAGTGTCATAATCTGTATCAATTAAAATATGATTGTAGCGCAATCCCGACTGAAGCGTAAATTTAGGATTTGGTTTGTACTCTAAACTTGCATATGCTGCCATAGACTGCCAAGAAGCTCCATCAGGATAACGAGAAGGTGCATCCGTGATTTGTCCTGTGTTGACATTTCTATTAAATCCGTTTGAATGTACTTTGTTGTACACGTACTCTAAACCATAGAAGGTTTTGATTTGCGGGTTGAATCTTTTTTCAAAATCCAAACTTGATGAGATTGCATCTACTTTTTCCTCTGTAACATTGAGAATATCATCTTGGAAGTTACGTTTGTTTCTACTTTCCTCAAATCTTTGATATGCATTGGTAAATTTTACATTATCGTAATAGGTGTTGTTTCCTTTTTTCTGAGTTTGAAAATTCCCCATAAACCAACGTTGCGGTCCATAAAACCAATCACCATATCGAAGCGATCCGTCTCTGTACTGTATTAAACGATCGTATCGCGGATAGTTTGAAGTCGCAGAATAATGCAATCCTAAGTCAAATTCCCATATATCATCAGTAACTAGTTTTATACGTTGAGCTAGGCTGATTTGACTATATCCTGTAAAGCGTTGATTTATTGGATTTGCATTTTCTACAACAGTATCTTCTCCGTTAAGGTTTGCTACAAATTCTGATCGAAGATATTCATCTTTACCATTTTTACCCATGCGTAAATCATCAAAATCACTATAACTTACACTCGTTAAAAACGCCCATTTTTTTAGTCCGATATTGACATCAAAATGACCTGTTTTTTCAGTATTTGCAGATGCGTAGCGCATGTTTGCATTTCCTGAAATCAGCGTTTCTTCATTCCATGAAAGCTTTGGTGTTTTTGTATAAAAATTCATGACACCACCAATAGCATCACTTCCGTAAATAACAGATCCTGGACCTAATATAACCTCTGTATTGTTAACATTGAAAGGATCTATTGAAATCACATTTTGCACGTTTCCGCCTCGAAATATGGCATTGTTCATTCGCACACCATCTACAGAAAGCAACAATCGGTTAGTAGAAAAACCTCTAATCATAGGGCTTCCGCCTCCTAATTGACTCTTTTGAACAAACACTTTTCCACTTTTTTCTAACAAATCGGCTGCGGTTTGCGGTGCTGAGTATATGATTTGCTTGCTATCAATACTCACAATTTTTTTAGGAACTTCTTTTTTGTTTTGTTGCCACTTAGAAACAGATATTACAATTTTAGTCAACTCCGCCGTTCTTTTGACTAAGTAGACAATATTTTTGTTTTCGAGAATTTGTTGTTTTGTGAATGTAACTGGCAAATAGGAAATATGCTGAAATGTAATTTTTTCATCTTCAGAGAACATAGAAATATTTATCTTGCCTCTTGCATTGGTAATTCCGCCTTTAGATTGATCAGCATTATATACATTTACGTTAGAGATGTTTCTATCGTTAACAATATCTTTTACTTGAATTTCTTGACAAAAAAGCGCTTGGGAAAAAATAAAAGAGATTATACCAACAATGCCTTTTATTTTATTTGAATACTTCATGTAACACTTCCATTGATTTTGGTTCCCTAAATCCCTGCAAATGTAATTTAAAATATTGAATGAATATTGCAAGAATTTCATTTCTTCTGAACGAAGATAACATTATGGTATTTTGTGCATCAAATTTTATGCCTAATAGCTGTTTAAAAAACGTTAAATTTTCACCTGTCACACATTCGTTCATCGTACTATTATCAAAGAATTGGCCTTCTTGCAAGTCAAAATACTCTTTATGGATATGTTTAGTTTCTGGATAGAACCCTAAATACTTCGTTAAGTTGGTTAAAAATACGAGGTGAAAGTTCGCAATTTCATCGTTCATATCAAGCCATTGTAGTGCATTTTCAATAAATTGAAATAAGGCATCATTTTTTTCTTCTTCTTGAATAGAATAGTTAAGGATTTCTGATAAGAATAATACAATGGCACTTTTAGCTATTTGCGTATGAATTGAAGTGTATGGATATACTGTTTTAACGTCTTTAATGTATTCTAAACTTCCTTTGTTTTTATGATTAGCAACAATTTCTAGTTGCATTAATGGTTGAAAGTAAGCAATTTTTAACTTGCCTTTTTTTGATTTTAAAATTCCGCGTAATAAATAACTTTTGATTCCATCAGAAGCTGTAAAGCATTTTGCTATAACACCAGCATCACCATATTTTATGGTTGAGATTACAATAGCTTTGGTTGTGACTAGCATTTTAACGAACAATCATCACTTTCGTGACTTTAGTCTCAGTACCATCTGCACTTGCTATTAGAACAAGATATACACCCGTAGCAACTTTGTGTCTGCCAAACGCTGTTAAATCCCAAAGCAAGGTTCCACCTTCAGAAGTTGTTTCATATACTAGGTTTCCTTCAATATCTGTTATTTTTACGTTTGCATTATTTGTTAAACCAGTAATTGTTAAGTCTCCACTAAATCCAGGTCGTACAGGATTTGGATATGCATATACATTTTCTAAAGTTTCTTTTGGTGCTGTTGCAGTTCCCTGAAAAGACAGTAGTCCTTTCGCCGTAGCGATATACACTCTTCCAGACTCTGCATCAATTTCAATATTATTTACCGTGTTTGTGGGTAATGGCGAGTTATCTTTTGTAAAGTGCGCTAGTGTTTCCGTAGCATCTGGTGACATATAAAATACACCGGAAGCCGAAGTTGCGATCCATTTGTTATTAGAACCATCTACTTCAATATCAGTAACCGTTTGTTCAAATAATAATTCTTTTGGCACACCATCTTCATCTACAATAATAATATCGTTGGATTGCGGGTCATCATCTTCAAAAATACCTGCTGCACCAAAGTACACACGAATTCCTTTTACGGTTCCAATCCATAGATTTCCCGATTTATCAATACGTACAGCACGCACATCCGTTGTTGGTAAGTTTCCTGATTCTTCTTCACTTATGGCAACAAATTGAGAACCTTCACTACGTGTTTCATCAAAGGCTAGCACTCCATGTGATTGTGTTGCTATGAATTTGATATTGTTGTTACTGATTTCTACTTTAGAAAGTCCATTTTCACCAAAAACTGGATCACTGATAGCTTCCGATACAGAATATGAATCCCATTGCCCACTACTTCGCAATACTTTGATTCCGTTTTCAATCTTTGAATTTAGTACCCAAAGATCGCCATTGGCATCAAATTTTGTTTCACCAATTCTAATGTCTATATATGTTGGAATTCCAATATCTAATGATTCAAGCCCACTATTCGTATGATTTAAAATCTCAACAGGCACATTGTCTTCAATTTTTAGTATTCCAGAAAAAAATGAACTCAAGAATACTTCATTTTGGTTTGATGGATTTACTGTTGCATGCACAATACTTTTTGCATCATAATGTGGCGAATAAGGAATATTTACCCAAGCCATATCTTGCAAGTGACTTACACCTCTATCATCAAGTGGATATGGATCGTATCCAGCAGTGTAATCACCATACACTACCCATAATTCATTTGGAATTGCAGTAATAGAAAATGTGTTATTTAATAGAGGACCATCTGGTAATATTTGATTTGCCGTCATTGGCATAGGAAATGCAGTTTCTAAAATACCTTCTGTTTCTGTACCTATGTATAAAGTATTCCCTATAAGCAAGGCAGAATTAAATTCAAGATCTGGATAATCTTCTAAAGACTGAACTCCTACAACTTCGTTAAGCTCAGTATCATACACATGTACTTCTTGATCATGCGCTACAATCATATAGTTTTCTGACACTTTCAGGTCTTCCGTAAACGTGGCATACTGTGGTATTTGAGACAAGAATGAAAAGCCAGTACCATTAAATCGAAACATTCTTCTTGTCAGAGAGATTGCATATAACTCTTCACCAAATGCAATAACTCCTCGCCAATTAGAAGAATTAATACGTTCCCACTCTTCGAAATCAATCAAATTATCATTATCCACAATGGCTCTAAACATACCTATGTCTGTAGCTGCATAAATATATTCTCCAAAAATAGTTGTTTGACGCACTTCTATTTGACTTCCGTTAGGTCCAATAAAATAGGTATCTCCAAATTCTAATGCATTGATATCATATAGCGAGATTCCAAAGTCAGTAGCTATATATAGTATGTTGTTGTATTCTAATATATGATTGATATTTTTTTGATTTGGCGGAATTGTCGGTTTGTCAACAATATCTACTACTTTATTTATTTCACCTGAAGAAGGATCAAATACTTCCAAAAGTCCATTCCCATATCCTAAGACATATTTATCGCCTGATTGACTGTAGTATGCTGTACTTATTTCTTCACCAGAAAGTCCATTGATCGTAGAATACTTAGCCAATTCATTTGTTTGTAAGTCGTATGTAAAAAAAGAATTGTCACAAGCGGCATAAATTTTATCCGCACTTCGTGAAATATCAACTACATTATTATAGGAATAGTGTCCTAACCAAGAATTGTTTGCAGATTGTCCATGTACCGAAACATAACTTATTAGCAGTAGCAAATACAAAAAACTTTTCTTCATCTGTCTATTTTTAATTTTATGCTCTTTAAATAGAACTTTCGCATTTATTTTTGAACACTTAACCACAACTAAATGTGTTGCAGTCTCTTATTGTTAGAATATTTTACCAAATATATTTAATAATAACGTAAATGAATTGGTTATCATATATTATTGTTACAAAAAAAGCTTCCTGCCGTATGGGCAGAAAGCTTTTATATGTGATTTTAGGATTTTAATTACACAACTCCTTGTGCAATCATAGCATCTGCTACCTTAACAAAACCAGCAATATTGGCTCCTTTTACATAGTCGATAAATCCATTTTCGTCTTTTCCGTATTCTTCACAAGATTGGTGAATATCACTCATGATTTGCTTTAATTTAGCATCAACTTCTTCACGAGTCCAGTTGTAACGTAATGAGTTTTGTGTCATTTCTAAACCAGAAGTTGCAACTCCACCAGCATTTGATGCTTTTCCAGGTGCAAATAAAATCTTGTTTTTTAAGAAGATTTCAATTGCTTCAGGCGTAGATGGCATGTTTGCTCCTTCACTTACACAAATACAACCATTATTTACTAATACTTGTGCTTCGTCTCCGTTTAATTCGTTTTGAGTTGCACATGGCAATGCTACATCACAAGCTACACTCCAAGGTCTTTCACCTTTGTGGAATGTTGCAGAAGGGTATTTTTCTACGTATTCGTGAATTCTTCCTCTCTTTACATTTTTAAGCTCCATGATGAAGGCTAATTTCTCAGCATCAATTCCATCAGCATCGTGAATATATCCTGAAGAATCAGACATTGTCACAACTTTTGCACCTAATTCTGTTGCTTTCTCAGCAGCATATTGTGCTACATTTCCAGAACCAGAGATTGTTACTGTCTTTCCTTCAAAAGATGTTCCTTTAGTACCTAACATGCTTTGTGCAAAGTACACATTTCCGTACCCTGTAGCTTCTGGACGAATTAACGATCCTCCCCAAGTAATTCCTTTTCCTGTAAGAACTCCTGTGAATTCGTTTCTTAGTTTCTTATACATTCCAAACATGTATCCAATCTCACGACCTCCCACACCGATATCTCCAGCAGGAACATCAGTATTTGGTCCAATATGTCTGAATAATTCTGACATGAATGCTTGGCAGAAACGCATAATTTCTAAATCTGATTTTCCTTTTGGATTAAAATCAGATCCTCCTTTTCCACCACCCATTGGAAGTGTTGTTAAACTATTTTTAAATACTTGCTCAAATGCTAAAAATTTAAGAATACTTAAATTTACACTTGAATGAAAACGCAATCCACCTTTGTAAGGTCCGATAGCCGAATTCATTTCAATTCTATATCCGCGATTTACTTGAGTTTCACCATTATCATCAACCCATGGAACTCTGAACATAATTACGCGCTCAGGTTCTACCATTCTCTCAAGAATCTTAGTTCCTTTGTACTTTTCCTTACCTTTTATGTAAGGTATTACAGCTTCCGCAACTTCCTGAACTGCTTGTAGAAATTCAGATTCGTGTCCGTTCGTCTGCTTTACCAAGTCTAAAAACTCTTTTACTTTTGCTTCCATAAACGAAGTTTGATTAACAAATTTTTATTAATATCATTATTTGACCATGCAAATATACATTTAATTAAAAAAAAACATTCTTTTTTTTACAATTTGGCAATTTCAACTTTTAACTAGATGAATGAGCCTTTTATCTATTACATATGACATCTTGAAGATAATAAAGGTTAGATATTACACTTTTTGTTTTTTTGTTTTGAGGGTTTTTATATATTTGCTGTATAGCCTCATATAAATACTGGTTTATAACATGTTAAACAGAATCCGCCCTATCCTCCTACTTTTCATGCTGATGTGTGTCGGTACAACATATGCTCAGTTTGGGTTTTCCCATGAAATTGGCTTTGTCGTTGGACCAAATGCATTTCAGTCTGACTATGGAGAACGTAATGACTTTGAAACCAACATTGGAAATGTTGGTGCCGAGTTTGGTATCGTACATTATTTAAACTTCTCTTATCGTGCAGAATGTAACTGTTTCACACGTTACACATATTTTAATGACCATTTTAAGGTAAGAAACGAACTTACATACACAACTGTTAACCTTGAACATTTTGGAAGATTTGTTGGAGATGATAAAGTTTCTATAACTGCTGATCAGCTTCGTGCTATGACTGGAAGTACGCGTGTTTTAAACTTAGGAACACAATTAGAATTCTTCCCAAGAAGTATTAGAGAGTTTGAAAGTGGTGGTTATTTATTAGCACCTTACGCAGCTCTAGGAGCGCAATACCATTATTATACCCCAACTGTTCAATCAGATCGAGGTCCGTTAGCTAGTCCAGGTGTTTTACCTATAAAGTATCAAGATGCTTACAGAAATGAATCTAGTTCTACTTGGTCTATTGTAGCTAGTGTTGGTACACGATACAAGTTTACAGAAACATCCGATTTATTGCTTGATTTACGTTGGAGATACTATTTTTCTAACTGGGTTGACGGATTAAATCCAGATGAAAACCTATATCCTGAAAACAAAGCAAATGACTGGAGTTTTGTAATTAGCGTAGGATATATTTATTATTTAAACTTTTAATATATACATTACATATTTGAAAAGTCATTCTGATGAGAATGGCTTTTTTTTGTGACTTAGAATTTTTATTTGGATAATGCTTGCGCTAAATCTTCAATAAGATCATCAACATCTTCAATTCCTATACTTAAACGAATCAACGCATCTACTACACCTATTTTTTCTCGCGTTGCTTTTGGAATACTTGCATGTGTCATACTTGCGGGATGACCTGCTAGAGATTCTACACCACCTAAAGATTCTGCTAAGGTGAAAACTTTTAAATTTTCTACAATTTTTATTGCCTGATCATAATCGTCTCCTTTCGTTACAAACGAAATCATCCCACCAAAGTCATCCATTTGCCTTTTTGCTATATCATGATTTGGATGATCTTCAAGTCCTGGCCAGTATACTTTTTCTACTTTTGGATGTGCCGCTAAATATTCAGCAATAGCTTTTCCATTTTCACAATGTCGTTGCATACGCACATGCAAGGTTTTAATCCCTCGTAATGCCAAAAAACTATCCATAGGTCCACAAATAGCACCACTTGCATTTTGGATAAAGTATAATTTATCTGCAATTTCTTTGTCCTTTACTACCAAAGCTCCCATTACCAAATCACTATGTCCGCCAATATATTTGGTAGCAGAATGCATCACAATATCGGCACCTAAATCTAACGGACGTTGCAAAAACGGAGTTGCAAAAGTATTATCAACAGCCAATATGATATTATGTTTTTTAGCAATTGCAGCAGTCACTTCAATATCAATAACATTCATCATCGGATTCGTTGGTGTTTCTGTCCAAATGAGTCTAGTGTTTTCATTGATATATGCTTCAATATTGCTTGCATTTTCCATTCTGATAAAATGAAATTTAATTCCATAATTTTCAAAAACCTTTGTAAATAAACGATACGTTCCTCCATACAAATCACTGGTAGAAATAACCTCGTCACCCGATTTTAATAATTTAATTATGGCATCAATAGCTGCTAAACCTGAACCAAAAGCCAATCCATAGTTTCCATTTTCTAGACTTGCCAATGCGTTTTCTAGCGGAGTTCTGGTTTGATTATGTGTTCGTCCATATTCATACCCTTTATGACCACCGGGCGTGCTTTGTGCAAACGTAGATGTTTGATATATTGGTGGCATTACAGCTCCATAAGCTTTGTCTGGTTGCTGTCCGCCATGAATGGTTTTAGTGTTGAATTTCATAAGTATTCTTCTTTAATATAAAACTAGATTCAGAAATCATCAATACGCTTACATATTCTTAAAATCGCGAATTGTTGCTTGTATTACATTCTCGTTCCTGTGAGTTGTATACAAATTTAACTTTTCATTTATTAGTTTTCAGATTATAGCTGTACCTTTATCAATACGTAACTTTTTTATCAAAATGATACATAAAAATAACAACTTCTCCGCATATCTTCTTTTAGTATTTGCATTTACTAGCTTGCAAGCATTTTCACAGAATTTTACAAAACAAGATACATTACGGGGTTCCATCACGCCAGAACGTGCTTGGTGGGATTTGACACATTATCATTTAGATATTACTGTTGATCCTGACGAAAAAACCATCAAAGGAAGCAATACCATTCAATATAAAGTACTGGAAAAAGGACAAAAGACGCTTCAGGTAGATTTGCAACCGCCATTACGAATAATTAAAGCTATTCAAAATGGTAAAGAATTAGAGATTACTCATGAAGGAAATGCACATTTTATTCACCTAACTAAAAGACAAAAAAAAGGAAAAATATATAATATAAAAGTTTTTTATGAAGGAAAGCCAAAAGTAGCTAAACGTCCACCGTGGGATGGCGGAATTACATGGTCTAAAGATGCTAATGGTTTACCATTTATAGCTTCTTCTTGTCAAGGGCTAGGTGCGAGCGTTTGGTGGCCTTGTAAAGACCACATGTACGATGAAGTAGACAGCATGAAGATTAGCGTGAATGTTCCAAAGAATTTAATGAATGTTTCTAACGGACGACTCATAAAAGTGGAAGAAAAAGATAATACTACTACAACTTATCATTGGAATGTTGTGAATCCTATTAATAATTACGGTGTAAATATCAATATTGGTGATTATGTACATTTTGGCGAAAAGTACAAAGGCGAAAATGGCATGTTGGATATGGATTATTATGTGCTTCGAGATCATTTAGACAAAGCCAAAAAACAGTTTAAAGATGCAACTCGAACACTGGAAGCTTTTGAACATTGGTTTGGTCCATATCCGTTTTATGAAGATAGCTTTAAGCTTGTAGAAGCGCCATATTTAGGTATGGAACATCAAAGTTCGGTAACGTATGGAAATGGATATAAAAACGGTTACAGAGGCACTGATTTGAGCGGTTCAGGTTGGGGATTGAAGTTTGACTTTATCATTATTCACGAATCAGGGCATGAATGGTTTGCCAATAATATTACCAATATTGATATTGCTGATATGTGGATTCACGAGAGTTTCACAGCCTATTCTGAGAACTTATTTTTAGATTATTTTTATGGGAAGAAAGCAAGTGCAGAATATGTGATTGGTACACGTGCAAATGTTCAAAATGACCGTCCGATTATTGGCATTTATAATGTAAATCATGAAGGTTCGGGCGATATGTATTACAAAGGTGCCAACATGTTACATACAATTCGTCAGTTGATTGATAATGACAAAAAATGGCGTAGTATTTTGCGAGGATTGAATAAAGATTTTTACCATCAAACAGTAACGACACAACAGGTTGAACGTTATATAATAGAAAAGTCAGGGATTGATTTTTCTTCTGTGTTTGACCAATACTTACGAACTACTGACATTCCTGTATTGCATTATAAAAAAGATGGTAAAAAGCTCATGTATCGTTGGGAAAAAGCAGTAGTCCATTTTGATATGAAAGTCCGCGTTGCTATTAACGATACTATTATGCTAGTTTCACCAACCACCAAGTGGCAAACTAAGGAAATGCCTTCCAATGTTTCGAAAGTTGTGGTAGATCCTAATTTTTATGTGATTGCTAAGGAAACAGAATAGGTTTTTAGTTGCTTTATTTCGACTCTATTCATTTCCACTATGCTTAATGTGTATAACAAAAAGACAAAATTAACCAACTAAGCAGGAGTCAAAATTTCTTCTACAAAGTCCATAAAAACTTCTTCATGTCGTTGTAAATTCATATTTGGAGATAGTGCAACACGTGCAATATAATCTTTGTCGCCTTCTTTTGTTGTTCCTTGTGTAGATGTTGCCGGAATCGTCCAATAACAACCTTTTAATTGCCCATAACTTACACAATACTTACTTTCATTTGGAATTTCGGCAATCATCATGTTGATTAATCTCAGATTCAACGCTCTTTTATACGCTTCTCTTTCTTCATTGGTATCTCCTTTGGTAGGAAGATCTAATGAGAATACCGAAGGTGTAAATCCTTCCGCAGCAAGTTCTTCAGAAACAAAATTGATTTTTGCAGTAGGTAATGTTGTTTTTATAAAATTCACAAACTCACGCGTATTTTTATAAGCAGCTGCAATTCGTTGATTCATAGAAGGCATTTGCTCCGCTAATATCTCATACTGTAGGTCAGTTGCTTCGTTATCACACAGAATTAGGTGTTTTTCAATAGTGTCAAACACACTTGCTACTTTTTCATTTCCAATACAGTATCCAGCTGTACACAATCCACCACTTGGGAATTTTGATCCACTAGAATACGAAATAGCACGAACTGTTGACAGTATTTTTCCTTCTCCTAAAAAGTGGACATTTGGACAAAAAGTTTGATCTAAAATAAATACAGGCTCTATGGCAGTTTCACCAGTTGCAGTTATACGTTTTTTGCTTAATGTTTCTTTTAGTTGCATTAAATCTGGAACTTCCACTCTAGGATTCGTTGGAATTTCTGCAATGATATACGGAATGGCATCTTCGTGAGCAACTTTAGCTAAAATTACATCTATACTTTGCACCATATCACTATCGCCATCTACATGTAAATCGACAACTTCAACATTATCAATACAAGCAGCTACACGTCTTGCTTGATCGTTTGTTCCTCCATAACAATTTGTAGGCACAATAAACTTAATTGCTTTTCCAGAATGATTTTCAAACGCATCCTCAATCAAGCCCATCATAATAGCATATTGAATAGAAAGTCCACTAGAACCTACTAAAGCTTTTGTGCTGACGTCCGTAATTTTCCGAATGGTCTTTGTTACCAAGGCTTTGTCATTAGCAACATTACGTATTTTTTTGCCTAAAGTATTTCCTAACATCGTACTTAAAGCTACAACACAATTTACAGGTGTCATTGCAACCGTTTCTCTTCTACGAACATGCTGAATTTCTGAAACATAACTTGCATCTTGTTGATTGTTTACCAATAAAATGCTTCCCAATTTTGAATGTATATTCACTACAAAATCAATTGTTGAAGCAAAATTCACCATACTTAATTCGTCTTGCTGATCTATTAAAACTGTGCTTCCATCAAACGGAGAAAGGCTTTCCAGATTTTCTACTTGTTGCAATTCAAAATTATAGTTATATACATGCTTCAATAAAGCTTCGTCAAAAATACTTGGCAATGTATCTGTATAAACAATTCTTGTATTTTTATTAGCTAATAGATTTTTTCTCAAAATTGCCATCACAGGAATGATGATCGATTGAAAACTGATGACATTTTCAGGTTTTATATTATTCAACTTTGCAATTCCCCATTCCAACACACAAGATAATGGATGTCCTAAACGAATATAGTCGTATGCAGTTGGCAATTCATTTAACGTTGCTCTATCATACGTATTACTTTCATATAAGTTTTCAAATTGGTCTAAAAACTCAACTTTTGCTAGTTTTTCCGTGTAAATATCTAATCGATGCGTAGTTAGTCGCAACCAACTATCAGGCATATTCTCTAAGATATTTTTTATATGTGTGAGTGCTGTATTGCCTTCCATTCTGTCTACTCGACAATCGAGATTTAAATCCTCCGACGATTGTGCCGAAATGTTATTAATTGTTTCCTCTAAGTCCTTCGTTAGCTTTCCTAAAAGTCGCTAACTCAGATAGGTGGTAAATATACGATAATTGTACCTTTTTAAGGTGTTATGAGTCGCATTAAAGTATCAATACTTTCTAAACATCATGTTAAAAATTTAATCTTACAAAATTTACTTACAACGCCTTTTTTAACG
Organism: Kordia sp.; assembly: GCF_022447245.1. Lineage (GTDB taxonomy): Bacteria > Bacteroidota > Bacteroidia > Flavobacteriales > Flavobacteriaceae > Kordia. The sequence goes on from NZ_JAKVBC010000013.1 coordinate 50,753, forward strand.
CCAAAATATATCCGTAATGCATCCCTTCGTGTATATTGTTGAATTCAATAGCTTCATACACATTGCTTAAGGTAGTTCCTAAGCTAAGGGTATATTCAGTATAGTTTTTAAATATTCCTGCTGCCAAATCTTCTTCTGTTTTTATCAATAAATTATCTAACTGATCATAGACTTCATCTACTTGTTCTTGAGTAACATCAGCTTCTGGTTCTGTTCCTTTTTTGTATTTAGAAACCATTTCATCCGATACATGCATTGGTAAATTTGACAGTCGATATACTAACAATTGCTGCGCAACTACAATGTGTGCAATATTCCAAAATATATTTGGAAATCCCTCTGGGATTTATTTAAATCTTCTTAACTGATCTCTTTTAAAAGTCGTTTTATGACATTTCTATTATTTTGAGTAACGGTCCTTGTAAAATTCATTTGCTATATTTTTATTAAAAGTATTCATTTTTGATGGAAATGAATTTTCTTTGTAAAAATTATCACAATTAATAAAAAATAACTTCTTTTAAAACTCCAACCCTGTGAAAAAAATATATCACTTAAAAACTTGCAATACTTGTCAACGAATTATTAAAGAGATTCAACCAACACCTGACTTTGTATTACAAGGAATTAAAGAAGAAGTAATTACTGTAAAGCAATTGGAAGAAATGCATGCCCTTTCTGGAAGTTATGAAGTATTGTTTAGCAAGCGCGCAAAGCTTTACAAAGAAATGGACTTAAAAAACCAAGAGTTAAGCGAACAAGATTACAAGCAATACATTTTAGAGCATTATACATTTTTAAAACGTCCTGTGATTATTGTAGATGACCAAATTTTTATTGGAAATTCTACAAAAACTGTTGCCGCAGCTAAAGAAGCAATATCCTAATGTTATCTAAAAAAGCCTTTGCCTTTATTGCTGCCTTTATGGTGCAAGTTTTTTATGGTGTAACATTTACGTTTGCTTCCGATGTGATAAAAGGCGGTCATATTGAACCTTATGGATTTATACTATTACGCGTAGCTGCAGCAGGTGTTTTATTTTGGCTATTCAGTTTTTTCGGCCCAAAAGAAAAGATTGATCGTAAAGATTATATCACTTTCTTTTTAGGTGCTGTCTTTGGAATTACCATAAACATGCTTTGTTTTTTCAAAGGTTTCGAATATACAACGCCAATTCACGCTTCTGTGATTATGGTGGTTGTCCCGATTATTGTACTGATACTCTCTGCCATTTTCTTAAAAGAAAAAATAATTCCCACCAAAATCATCGGGATTGTTTTAGGACTTTCAGGAGCTGTTATTCTTAGTATTTATGGAAAAGCTACAGCAGATTCTACTAATATTCCACTTGGAAACTTTCTTGTGTTTATCAATGCGGTTTCGTACAGTATTTATATCATCATCATTAAAAAGCTGACGTATAAGTACCATCCGATGACTTTTATAAAGTGGCTGTTTTTGTTTGGAACATTCTTAGTACTACCATTCGGTTATTCACAATTAAGCGTGGTAGATTGGGCTAGTTTTTCACCATATATATTTTTTGAAGTTGGATTTGTAATTGTTGGTGCTACTTTTGCGACGTATTTATTAAATCCATTGGCATTGCGTGAATTAAAAGCTTCAACTGTTACAACATTTTTATATCTTCAACCTGTAATTGCAGGAATTTTTGCGGTTCTCGTAGGTAGTGATTCGCTAGATATTGTTAAAATTGTTGCTGCAATTCTCATTTTTGCTGGAGTATATCTGGTTACCCTTAATAAAGTCAAAAAACGTACATGAGTTACGCTCCGCCTATTTTTTATAATAGTATCAACGATATTCCTTCGGCTTATTGGGAGCAGTTAGGTTGCGGAAAAAATACGTACTATACACCTGAATTTCTTCGTGCGTACGAACTTGCAAATGACGACATTGTGTTTCGGTATATTATCATTGTCAACGATCAAAAAAAAGCGGTTGGTTTTGCCGCTACACAGACAGTGACGATTCCCATAGAAACCATTACACAAAATATTAAAATTGCAGAATGGATCAAAAAAACAATCAATAGTTTGTTTTGCAACGATTCGCCTAAAATTATGTTTTGCGGAAATGTCTTTTTAAGTGGCGAATACGGTACTTTCATTAAAGATGGAGAAGATTTAAATGCCGTATTTCATGAATTGGCTGCTGCATTAAAAGTTGTCATGAAAGACACAAAACGATTGCATGCAGTTTTTGTAAAAGATTTTAAAGAAACATCATTGAAACTAACCGATCAACTGAAAGATTACGGTTACACTCCCATGAAGGTAGAACCTAATATGATTATTATGCTCAAACCTGAATGGACATCTTTTGATGATTATAAAAATGAGTTGAAATCTAAATACAGAGTCAAAGCCAATAGAGCAGATAGCAAAAGTGAACATTTGGTTGCAAAAGAATTTACTTATCAAGAAATTGAACAATATAAAGATGAATTGCAAGCTTTGTATGAAAACACCATTGCCAATGCAAATTTTAATGCGCAAGTGCTCGATTTAGATACATATATGCTATTGAAAAGAACTTATGGCGATCAATTTATTGTAAAAGGATATTTTTTAGAAGATAAGCTCGTTGGTTTCTTATCTGCCATACGCAATGGACACAATTTGGATGCACATTTTATCGGATTGAATTATGCACTAAATAAAGACTATTCTATTTATCCACGAATCTTAAACGATTATGTGCGTTTGGGAATTTTGTATGGTTCAAAACGTATCAACTTAGGAAGAACCGCTTCCGAAATTAAAAGCACACTTGGCGCCAAACCACAAGATTTAACTTGCTATATCCGACACAAAAGACCTTTTATTAATAGTTTGATGAAGCCTTTTATCAAAAACATTAGAATTAAGTCGTTTAAAGAACATGCTCCTTTTAAGAAGTAGGCTTCTAGACTTTCTTAGATTTGCTTCGCGCTTAGATTGTTAGACTGGTTTCGTTACATTGAGTAATTAAACTCATCATTTTCAACTAAATCTCGACTGTGCTCAATTTGACACGCAAAAGTGACAACTAATAAACATCACTTCGAATGATTTTTCGAAGAAAAATAGTATCGAGAACTACTTTGAAGCAGCAACGGCATTTACATAAATATTCTTTTTGCAGAATTCACTTTATAAACTATTTATTGTCATACACTCAAAAACCGCTTTCATAGCAATTTATTCTTGCTCCATGGTATTTTATTAAAATTGTGTATCATATTTTATCAATTTTGACTTGTAATCAAAGACAAACAATTCGATTTAGCAGCTACAATTTTGTTTTTGCATTTCAGGCGAAATCCGAAAAGCCATTATAAATAGAGCATAGGAATCATTTAACAATAAATATCATGGCAAACGCAACAGCAAGCTCAAAAGACGGAGTATGTACTATCACATTACCTCCAAATGTATCAAACATAATTTTACAACCAAAAACAAGCGGCACAGCTGCATGGGTGAATTATTGTTCATGGAATGGAAAATGGAGTTTATCTGAACCTACCGCTACTCCTCATCATCATCCACTTGAAGAATGGTCTGCACATCAAACGAATTTAGAAATTTTATCCAACCATTTTAACTTGATCAATAGTACCACAAAGCATGGAACTATAACAACAGGCACAAATCCTTCAATAGCAAATATGACAAGTATGTAGTAGACCTTTACGCATCAAGAAGATCCATCAAAAACTATGTTATCAGATAAACTAGATATTAGCACAACAGATGTAAACGATAACCTAAATGTAATTACAATTATGGCAGAAGATGGAGACGATCAAAATTACTTAGATTTCCAGATGGTCATTACAATCACAGATAATTAAAATCACAAATTCTAAGTAACTATATATAAAGTTTCCTTCATAACTTATGAATTTGAAGGAAACTTTATGCTATTCTAATTATACTTTAAAGAATATAATCTGTACTTACGAAATTAGAAGCTCTGGTTTGCAACAATTCCGTTAAGATTTCATTGTTATAGTCATTGTCTTTGGAAGCTACAAACGTTCTGATTGAGAACGAACGCAAAGCATCATGCACACTTAAGGTCGCTACTGCAGAATCTTTTCTTCCCGTAAACGGATACACATCTGGACCGCGTTGACACGAACTGTTTAAATTTACTCTACATACCAAATTTACCAACGTATCAATTAATGGAGCTAGTGTTTTGATGTCTTTTCCAAACAAACTTACTTGCTGCCCATAATTGGATTCCGCCATATCATCCAACGGTTGTTCAATGTCTGAAAATGGAATCACAGGAATGACTGGACCAAATTGTTCTTCTTCATACACTCGCATATCTTTTGTCACAGGATATAACACAGCTGGAAATATATAATTATCGGTAGTTTCTCCACCTTTTGCATTGATAATGTTTGCACCTTTTTCGGAAGCATCATCAATTAATTCTTGAATATATGCTGGCTTGTCTGGCTCAGGTAATGGCGTTAATTTTGCGCCATCCTCCCAAGGATTTCCAAATTGCAGAGCATCTACTTTTGCAGAGAAACGCTTGTTGAATTCGTCTACAATGTCTTCATGTACATATAACACCTTTAATGCCGTACAACGTTGCCCATTAAACGAAGTAGTTCCGGCAATACACTCACTGATTGCCAAATCTAAATCAGCATCTTTCAATACAATCGCAGGATTTTTGGCTTCCAAACCTAATACCATACGCAAACGGTTACTTTTTGGATGTACATTTTGCAAAGCATACGCAGATTTACTATTTCCAATCAACGCTAAGACATCTACACGACCATCTTTCATAATTGGTGTTGCTACTGTTCTTCCACGTCCGTAAATGATGTTTACAACACCTTTTGGAAAACTATTTTGAAATGCCTCTAATAATGGTGATAGTAATAACACACCAAATTTAGCAGGTTTGAAAATTGTTGTATTTCCCATGATTATCGCAGGAATCAACAAAGCAAATGTTTCATTTAGCGGATAATTATACGGCCCAAGACATAATACAACACCTAAAGGTCCACGACGAATATGCGCATTGACACCACCATATTTTTCAAACTTCGCACTGTCACGATCCATTTGTGTATAATCTTCAATAGTATCATAGATATACTGAACCGTTCTGTCAAACTCTTTTTCTGAATCTGCTAAGTTTTTACCTATTTCCCACATGAGCAATTTCACAACTTCATCGCGTTTGGTTTTCATTTGTTCTACAAACTTTTCCATACACGCAATTCGATCAACCACTTTCAACGTTGGCCACAATCCTTGCCCTTTGTTATAAGCAGAAACCGCAGAATTTAAGGCTTCTAAGGCTTCTGTTTCTCCTAAAGTTGGAATGGTTCCAAGTAATGTGGGTTGATAGTTTTCTGTGGAAGAAATCGTAGAATAGACTTCAGAGGTTTGTCCTGACCATTCTTTTAATTCACCATCTACTAAATATGTATTTTGAGTAAGTGTTTTTTTAATTTGATACTGTTCGGGAATGTTCATTGTTTTTTTATTTAAACTAAGAATTGAAATAAATCGGGTTTATCATTTAAGTAGTCGCCGTAAAAGTTTCTTAATTTCATTTTTGTGATTAATGCTTCTAAATCGTCTGCGTTTTTTAGCTGCAATCCTACAACTGCTGCACCGTTTTCACGATTGGTTTTTTTGGTATATTCAAAATGTGTGATATCATCCGTTGGACCTAAAATTTCAGCTACAAATTCGCGCAAAGCACCTGCACGCTGTGGAAATTTGATAATGAAGTAATGCTTCAAGTTTGCGTAGAGCAATGCACGTTCTTTGATTTCCGCAGTTCGTGTAATGTCATTATTGCTTCCACTCACTACACATACTACATTTTTTCCTTTTATCTCATTTTGATATTGCGGTAATGCACTTAAACTTAAAGCTCCAGCAGGCTCTACTACAATTGCTTGACGATTGTATAGATCTAAAATTGTTTGACATACATTGCCTTCATCAACCGCAATCATCTGATGTAAATTTTCTTTGCAAATCGCAAAATTCAAATCGCCGACACGTTTTACTGCCGCACCATCCACAAAGTTTTCAATGTTTTTTAACGTGGTATTTCTATCTTTTTGAATAGAAGTTGACATCGAAGGCGCACCTTTCGGTTCTACACCAATAATTTTTGTGTTTGGAGACAACATTTTGAATACAGAAGATAATCCTGCCGACAATCCGCCACCGCCAACTGGCACAAATACATAATCAATTGGAGTTTCTAGTTGGTTTAAAATTTCCAATCCTGTAGTAGCTTGCCCTTCAATAACTTTTTCATCATTGAACGGATGAATAAATGTTTTGTTTAAGCGTTCTGATTCCTCCATAGCTGCATGATACGCATCATCAAACGTATCGCCAACCAAGACAACATCAACATATTCCTCACCAAACATTTTGACTTGCTCAATTTTTTGATTTGGTGTTGGTGTTGGCATGAAGATCGTACCTTTTATTTGCAATAGTTTACACGACAAGGCAACACCTTGCGCATGATTTCCAGCACTAGCGCACACAATTTCGTTTTCAATTTGTGTCGCTGTCAACGATGCTATTTTATTGTAAGCACCACGAATTTTATAAGAACGAACTTGTTGTAAATCTTCTCGTTTTAGGTAGACATTACAATTCCATTGTTTTGAGTAGTAATCATTATAACTCAAAGGCGTTACCGAAGCAATGCCTTTGAGTGTTTTCGCAGCTCTTTTGATAGCTGCTAACGTTGGAGCGTATGTTTTTGCAGTAAGTTCCATTTTTATACTGTGACTGGATTTTCTTTTTTGACAGCTGTTTTAATAGTTTTCATTGCTGTCATTGCGGCTCTGAGTCGTTTTCCAACAGCTTCTATTGGATGATTTCGAATTGCATCGTTTACCTTAATTAAATCTAAGTTATCTACACCTTTTGACGTTGAAAATTCTTTTCCTATCACTGAAGTGTTCACTGTTTTCATGAATTCTTCTAATAATGGTTTTGCAGCATGATCAAATAAGTAACAACCATATTCTGCTGTATCAGAAATGACTCTATTCATTTCAAAAAGCTTCTTTCTGGCAATGGTATTAGCGATTAATGGCAATTCATGTAATGATTCGTAGTACGCAGAATCTTCAATAATTCCAGCATTTACCATCGTTTCAAACGCCAATTCCACACCCGATTTTACAAAAGCAACCAATAACACACCATGATCAAAGTATTCTTGTTCCGAAATATGATCCGTGGTTAACGCTGTTTTTTCAAAAGCTGTTTCACCAGTAGCTTCGCGCCACTTTAATAGGTTTTTATCATCATTTGCCCAGTCTTCCATCATCGTTTTAGAGAAATATCCTGAAATGATATCATCCATGTGTTTCTCAAATAATGGTTTCAAAATTCCTTTTAACTGTTCAGACAATTCAAAGGCTTTTATTTTTGCAGGATTCGATAAACGATCCATCATATTGGTAATTCCTCCATGTTTCAACGCTTCCGTAATCGTTTCCCAACCTAATTGAATTAATTTTGCAGCATAATTAGCATCAACTCCTTCAGCGACCATTTTATCAAAAGCCAAAATAGATCCTGTTTGCAACACACCACATAAAATAGTTTGCTCTCCCATTAAATCACTTTTTACTTCTGCAATAAATGACGATGCCAATACACCAGCTCTGTGTCCACCTGTTGCAACGGCATATGCTTTCGCTTGATCCCAACCTTTGTTTTCTGGATCATTTTCAGGATGTACTGCAATTAAGGTTGGCACACCAAATCCACGTTTGTATTCTTCACGTACTTCCGTTCCTGGACATTTTGGTGCCACCATGATTACGGTAATGTCTTCACGAATTTGAGTCCCTTCTTCCACAATGTTAAAACCGTGCGAATAACTTAAGGTTGCTCCTTTTTTCATTAACGGCATCACAGCTTGTACTACATTTGTATGTTGTTTATCTGGTGTAAGATTTAACACTAAATCAGCCGTTGGAATCAATTGTTTGTAGGTTCCAACTTTAAAACCATGTGATGTTGCGCTTTGGTATGAATTGCGTTCTTCGTCAATAGCAGCTTGACGCAATGCATACGAAATATCTAATCCTGAATCGCGCATGTTTAACCCTTGGTTGAGTCCTTGTGCACCGCAACCTACGATGACTATTTTTTTGCCTTTTAATGCCTTGACACCATCTGTAAATTCAGAAGCATTCATGAATCTACATTTTGCTAATTGCGCTAACTGTTCTCGTAATGATAAAGTGTTGAAATAATTTGACATGACTTTGTTTTTTTTGAAGCAAGAACCAAGACATTTAGCATCTAGATTTTCTCACTCTTATGTTTTTTTGTTTGTTTTTAATTGAATTTATTTTGATTGTTTCCTCTTGAATCAAAAAATTGGAATTCATTGTTTTACTTTTTTAACTATCAATTTTATATGAAACAATCTAAAATCTTGGCTCTTACCCTGATTAATGATTGATTGCTTTGAGTATGCTTGAAATTTTCATTTCTTCTTTGGAAACTGCAATGCGTCCTGAACGTGTAAATTGCATGATTCCGAAGACACTGAGTTCTCTATACAACAATTCGATTTCTTCTTTACGTCCTGATTTTTCTATTACAAAAAATTGTTTGTTTACCGTGACGATTCGTGCATTACTATCTTTAATGATGTTTTGAATTTGACGTTCATCAAACAATAAATCTGACTTCATTTTAAAGATGCAAGATTCTTGATAGATGATTTCTTCTTCAGTGTGATAGTATGCTTTAATGACTTCGACTTGTTTTTCGATTTGACCGATGATTTTTTTAACTTTTTCTTCGGTCATCATGACAACAATGGTAAATCTGGAAACACCTTCAATTTCAGAAACAGAGATGTTCATGCTTTCAATATTGATGTGTCTTCGTTGAAAGATCGCTGAAATTCTATTCAACAATCCGATGTTATTTTCGGTGTATACCGAAATCGTAAATAGTTTGCTTGTTGTTTCCATACTACGATAATCTTATGTCTGAAACCGATGCTCCTGTTGGAATCATTGGAAATACGTTATCTTCTTTTTCTACACATACTTCAAGGAAGTATGCTTCTTTGCTTTGCATCATTTCTGCAACTGCTTCTGCTAATTCTTCTCGTTTGGTTACACGACGTGCATTTAGATGGTATCCTTTGGCAATAGCTACAAAATCTGGATTTGTCATTTCGGTAGATGCATAGCGTTTGTCAAAAAATAATTGTTGCCACTGACGCACCATTCCCAAGAAATCGTTGTTTAATACCACTATCTTAACCGCGGCTCTTTGCTGAAAAATGGTTCCTAATTCCTGAATCGTCATTTGGTAGCCACCATCACCACATACACAAACTACTTCGCGTTCTGGCGCTGCCATTTTTGCTCCAATCGCTGCTGGTAAGCCAAATCCCATTGTTCCTAATCCGCCCGAAGTAATATTACTTTTAGTTTGATTGAAATTTGCATAACGACAGGCAATCATTTGATGCTGACCAACATCAGAAACAATGGCAGCTTCACCTTTACTTTGTATATTAATTTCTTTTAATACTTCTCCCATCGTTAGACCTTCTTTTGTTGGATGTAGATCGTTTTTGATGACTTTTTCATATTCTATAGCATACAAATCGTCGAACGCGCGTCTCCTAATTGGATGTTCGTTTTTGTTGATTAATGATAAAATCGCAGCTAAACTCGTTTTGGCATCACCCAAAACTGCCACATCGGTTTTTACATTTTTATCAATTTCCGCAGGATCAATTTCGAAGTGAATTACTTTTGCTTGTTTGGCGTATGTTGCTAGGTTTCCTGTAACACGATCATCGAAACGCATTCCGATAGCAATCAGCACATCACATTCATTTGTTAATATATTTGGCGCATAATTTCCGTGCATTCCCACCATTCCTACATTTAATGGATGTTCTGTTGGAATTGCAGAAGCTCCCATGATCGTCCATGTTGAAGGAATTCCTGCTTTTTCAATGAAGTTTTTGAATTCTTGTTCGGCTTCACCCAAAATCACACCTTGTCCCCAAACTACCAAAGGTTTTTTAGCGCTATTGATCAATTTTGCAGCAGCTTTTAAAGAATCTTCATCCGTTTCAGGAACTGCTTTGTAACTACGAACTGCTGTGCACTTTTCATAAGCAAAATCGAACTCTTCAAATTGTGCATCTTTTGTAATGTCAATTAAAACTGGTCCTGGACGACCACTTCTAGCAATGTAAAATGCTTTTGCCATGACTTCTGGAATTTCAGAAGCTTTGGTAATTTGATGATTCCATTTGGTGACTGGTGTAGAAATACCCACAATATCTGTTTCTTGAAAGGCATCGCTTCCTAATAAATGAGAAGCTACTTGCCCGGTAATACATACCATTGGTGTGGAATCGATTTGTGCATCGGCAATTCCAGTAATTAAATTTGTTGCTCCTGGACCAGAAGTTGCAATGGCAACTCCAACTTCTCCAGAGATTCTCGCATATCCTTGTGCTGCATGTGTAGCACCTTGTTCATGACGCGTTAATACATGATGAATTTTATCTTGATACTTGTATAATTCGTCATATACTGGCATAATTGCTCCACCAGGATATCCGTATAATACATTTACACCTTCTGCTAGTAAACAACGAACGATAGCTTCGCTTCCTGTAAGATGTTCTGTTTTTTGAAGTGTTTCTTTTGTTTTTTGTATGGTTTTTGTCTCCATAATTTTATTTTTTTTGGATTCCTGCTTCATCTCGACTGCGCTCGATGTGATATAGGAATAGCAACGCTTTTTGTTCTAAAACTCATCAGTAACGCAACCTTTGGATGCTGATGAAACTGTTTTTGCATATTTATATAAAACACCTCGTTCAAATTTGAGTTCTGGTGCTTTCCATTGTTTTCTACGTTCTTGAAGTTCTTCTTCATTAACTTCTAATCGTATGGTGTTCGTTTCGGCATCAATTGTGATGATATCACCATCTTTCACCAATGCAATTGTTCCTCCTTCTTGTGCTTCTGGCGTAATGTGCCCTACAACAAAACCGTGTGTTCCACCAGAAAATCGTCCATCTGTAATTAATGCAACATCTTTTCCTAAGCCTGCACCCATAATTGCTGCAGTTGGTTTGAGCATTTCTGGCATTCCTGGCCCACCTTTTGGTCCTTCATAACGAATGACAACGACATCTCCTTTTTGGACTTTTCCATCACGGATTCCATCATTAGCTTCGTATTCACCTTCAAACACTTTGGCTTTCCCAGAGAATTTTAGACCTTCTTTTCCTGTTATTTTTGCCACACTTCCTTCGCTTGCTAAGTTTCCATAGAGCATGCGTAAGTGTCCTGATATTTTTATAGGATTTTCTAATGGTTTGATGACATCTTGACCTTCCGTTAAGTCGTCAACATCTAGTAAGTTTTCTGCAATGGTTTTTCCTGTTACGGTTAAACAATCGCCATGTAATAATCCTTTCTTTAGTAAATATTTTAATACGGCTGGAATTCCACCAACAGCATGCACATCTTCCATCAAGTACTTTCCGCTAGGTTTTAAGTCTGCTAAAAATGGTGTTGTATCGCTGATTCTTTGAAAGTCTTGTAAGGTAAAATCAATTTGTGCTGCTCTAGCAATGGCTAAAAAGTGCAATACTGCATTGGTTGATCCTCCTAAAATTGTTACCAAACGCACTGCATTTTCTAATGATTTGCGCGTAGTGATATCTGATGGTTTGATGTCTTTTTCAAGCAATACACGTATGGCTTCGCCTGCTGCTATTGATTCTTGTTTTTTAGCATCACTCAATGCAGGATTTGAAGAATTGAACGGCAATGTCATTCCCAATGCTTCTATAGCAGAAGCCATGGTATTTGCAGTGTACATTCCGCCACAAGCGCCAGCACCTGGACATGCTTTTTCAACGATATTTTGATATTCTGTTTCGTCCATTGTACCAGCAACTTTGCTTCCCCAAGCTTCAAAGGCGGACACTACATCGAGTTTTTTTCCATTGTGACAACCTGAATCAATGGTTCCTCCATAGACCAAAATACTTGGACGATTTAAACGAATCATTGCCATGAGTGCTCCTGGCATGTTTTTGTCGCAACCTACCACTGTGATAAGTCCGTCATAACTCATGGCCTGCACCACTGTTTCCATAGAGTCTGCAATGATATCACGTGATGGTAACGAATAACGCATTCCTGGTGTTCCCATCGAGATTCCATCACTCACACCAATGGTATTGAAGATTAATCCAACTACATCTTCGTTTTTGGTTCCTTGCTTGGCTAGCTTTGCCAAATCGTTTAAGTGCATGTTACATGGGTTTCCTTCATATCCTGTACTTGCAATTCCAATGATAGGTTTGTAAAAGTCTTCTTTGGTTAATCCGATTGCGTGCAACATAGCTTGTGCTGCTGGTTGCGTAGGATCTTGCGTGACTGTTTTACTGTATTTATTCAGATTGTTCATATTTATACTGCTTCTGATAGTTTTTTAGAGCGTTCGCATACTACTTCTTGCTTGTAAAGCTTCATGAGTTTGTAACCTAGAGACGATTCCCACGAAAGTGGAAACTTATAATCATCTAACGATTCCAAACCAACTACTTCAGCAGCGGTTCCTGTAAAGAATGCACTGTCTGCTTGTTTTAGTTCGTCAAGTGTAAAATGCTTTTCTTCTACCGAGAAACCTTCTTCTTTACAGATTTCAAGAATTGTAGAACGCGTAATTCCTGCCATGATATGTCCACGTTTTGGCGTGTAGAGTTTACCGTCTTTTTCCATGAATACATTTGCACCAGAACATTCTGCTACGTTTCCGTTCATGTCTAACAGTAAAGCTTCATCGTAACCTGCATTTTTAGCCTCGTTTGTAGATAAGATTGAATTTGTATAATGCCCTGTTACTTTTGCTTCTACAAAGCACGATTTTGGATTCGGTCTTTGAAAACGTGAAGTTTTTACTTTTAGGAGTTTATCTCCCATATATTTTCCCCATTCCCAACATTGAATCGTTAGGGACGACTCTTTAGCAGTTAATAAGCTCATGTTTGCTCCTGTGGTAAGCAATGGACGAATATAGGCGTCTTCTAAATTGTTTTTTTCTAATAGTTTATATGTAATCGCCACTAATTCTTCTACGGAATAGTTACATGGAATTCCCATGACTTGCGCTCCATATTTTAGGCGCTCATAGTGTTCTTCTGCTTTGAAGATTTTTGCGCCAAATTTTATTTTATAAGCTCTAATTCCTTCAAATACACCATTTCCATAGTGCAATGTTTGACTGTACATGTTTCCCGAAGCCTTTTCAGGATGCATGTATGCTCCGTTGTGATAGATGATACTGTCGTTTGTATAATACATGTAATTGTTATTATGATTCGAAATTAATTTTATTGTACTTTTTTTTGTGTTCAGTTTTGTTCTTTTCCCTAAAATCAATTGTTAAATTTTTATTTTAAACCACTGATTATTAATTGTTTAATTGTTTTCAAATACAACACTCAACCAGTGTTTTTTTCATAAAAAAAGCCTGTATCTCAATTGATACAGGCTTTTATTTTTTATATAGCAAATCGTATCAACTCAGGTAGAGTTCATAATAATAATGACGATGACGATAATGCTTGTTGTTATTTGATTCATTGTTTTTTATACTTTTCGCTTTTGTGTTCTGCTTTTTGAATGTCATTCTGAACTTGATTCAGAATCTTGTTGTTTTATTTATCTCTTTTATGTGAAGCTGAACTTGATTCAGCTTGACGAAATTTTGTTTCCAATTTTAAAATAAAAAAAGCCTTCCCGATAAAGGAAGGCTTTGTAAATTTTATACTGAAATTATATAGCATTCCTTATCCTTGTGAACTAATCACAATGACAATAATAGAAATGATATAGATAATTTGTTTTTTCATTTGTTAGGTCAAAGATTGAAAATGTTTTTTTAGAATCCTAATTTAATTTTAAAAAATATTGTTGCTATTTATGTGTTTGCAGTAAATTGTGTGGTTTATTTTATCAATTTCCCTGTACTTTTTGTTAGTATATAATTAAAATGCTCTACATCTTCACTATTAAGTTTTAAGATCCCTGTAATGGTAACAATATCATCAGTTCTATAGATTGGAGGAGAGGTAAATTCTACTTCTATTGCGGTTTCAGGTCCGCCAACTCCGCAGAAAAAACATGAAGACATAGGTCCTTTGGAAAGCACAAATAACCCACCACTTGGGTCTATATTTAAAAAATACCCTGTAATACTTACTTTTTTTCCTTCTAATGCTTTTACTGAAGACGAAAAATGTGGATACAAGAAATATTCATCATAAGTAGGAAAGTATTTTTTTTCAAATTTTACTTTTGCCAAATTTCGCCAAGTAATCTTCTTTTGTGCAAAACCTACAGTACAACTTAAAAATAGTAACGTTATTAAGATTTTATTTTTCATTACTTAAAATTGTTGAGATATTCATTTTTGTAATCGGATATATTGCCAGTAAAATAGCTGCGGCTATCATTATAAATATCAATGCTCCTATTTGAGCGAAATCTTCAAATGTGATACTTTGAAGTATTTTTTGATTGCTCATTACATCTACATTATTCACTAAAAAGTAAAGTCCCATTTTTGAGAGTATCAAGCCTACTACAAACGCAATGCATACAATTATTAGCCCTTCGTAAGCAATTATTTTTATCAATTGATTTTTATTTGCACCATAGGTACGTAATAATGCTAAATCGAACGAACGCTCTCTTACCATTTTATAGAGACTTATAAAAATAATAATGTTAGAGATCACTAAAATTATATACGCAATCCAAGAAATTGTTTTAAACCCTACACCTGTATATTCGTACAATCTATCTAGTTCATATTTAGGCAAAGCTGCCTGCATATTTGTGTTTTCATTAATTCTTCTTGGAAGTGTTAAAAACCCTGTTGGATTTCTAAACGAAACCAATAACGAAGTAATTTCTTTTTCATCATGATTTTCATGTTCATGCGTATCTTCTTCATGATCTTCATGATCTTCATGAATATCTGAATCAGCTGTATGCTCATGAGTATCTTCTTCGTGATCTTCATCAACATGATCATGATCGTGTACGTCCCACACACTTTCAAGATTAGTAATAATCAGTCTATCTATAACTTTTTGTGTAGGTTTGTAAATACCAACTACAATTAATTCTTCTTCGTGTACATCAATACTGTTTTCTACTAAGCCGTGAGAACTTAAAAAAGTATCTCCTATTTTTAGCTTTAATTTTTCAGCAACTAAATGCCCTAGTACAACTTCCATAGCATTTTTTACAGTACGCCCTTTCTCTAACTCAGCATTGTAAATAGTAGGAAAATCGCTTGTTGTTCCAACAATTTTATAACCTTTATAATTGTCGCCATAAGAAATTGGAATCGCTTGTTTTATAAAAGGATTTTCAGCTATTTTTTTTGCTTCTCCATATGAGATATTTCCTGTAGGATTATCCAAGTGCAGTACAGAAGACAGCACCAATTGTAAAGGGCTACCTTTTGCTCCAATAACCAAATCAATATCTCCCAAATTGTTTTTCATTTGATACTTGAAAGATGTTTTTAATTGCTGTATTCCTATGAGCAAGGCAATACTTAAACCTAAAATAAAGACACTCAAAAAAGTGTATATCGGTTTAATTTTGATATTTTGTATGCTAATCTTCCACAGCATCATAATGTTATGGTGTTTGAAAATGATGATTTCACTCTATGATCGTGGGTAATAACTATTAGATTTGCATTGGATTGTTTTGCTTGTTTTTTGAGAAGTTCAATAACAATACCACAATTTTCATCATCCAAACTTGAGGTCGGTTCATCCGCCAAAATAACTTTCGGATTATGAATAACAGACAATGCAATTCCTAAACGTTGCAATTGCCCTTCGCTCAAAGCATTGACTTTACGATTTTTATATTCTATTAAACCTAATTCTTTTAATAATTCATCAATAGCAGTGTTATGAATGCTTTTTTTGCTAAAGAAAAGACGTGCTTGCAAATTTTCAAAAATACTTAAAGATCTAACCGCATGATTTTTTTGAAATACGAGTCCAATATTTTGTCCTCTAAAGACATCTAACTTTCTTGTTCTTAAAGAACTAATATCAACTTCATCAATATGTATAGTACCACTAACAGGTTTTAATAAACCTGCCAAAAGATGCAAGAGTGTTGTTTTTCCTATTCCAGATTTACCTAAAATAAGTAGATTCTCTTGCGGTTTTAAGGCAACATTGGGAAAGTGGAATGTATGTTCTTTTTGTTTGTAATGAAATGTAAGATTTTCTGTTTTTATCATTGTATACGTTTGAGGGGAAAATGTGGTCTAAGATACTCTCTAAAAGATGTTTCACTTTTTAATGCTCATGCTTTCGAGAAACTCTTAAAAGTTTCCAATTAACATAATGCGCTGATGACACAAATAATGCTCCTAAAACAGTATTGACAACTTCCCATAATTCTGTAAATTCAAATCTTCCAATAGCAATTAACGCAAAACCTATTCCTGCGAGCAGTAAAGGTTTTCTTTGATGATGCATCTTTTTATAGCTAGGCCATAGCGATGTAAAAACAAATACAACTCCCATAAGAATGAACGTCCATTCTATCCAAGGATTTTCCAAAAAATGTAAACTACTTAAGGAAGAAAATGATAATACAATAGGGATTGCAGCACAATGTATGGCACAAATTAATGAACTTGTAAGCGCGATAATATCTATAGTGTTACTCTTTACTCTCATTGATTCTTTTTTTATTCATGGTTAGGTAAAAGATTTATTCATTAATGCAACTGAGTTGCATTAATGAATTCCACAAATATATTGTTTAGTTTATAGTATTTCAATATGTTTTTAATAATTATTTACTATTAACTTATAAATAATGATACATACAAGAGACAGACTTCCGCATGGTTGTAATTTTATAAGAGAGTAACACTAAACAACAATGCTTCAATACTACATGATTTTTTGTCATATAATACTGAAGCATTGCAATAACATTATTCAATCAAAGTCTTGTAAGCTACGTAAAGAAGCATTAATAAGCCTTAATCACTAGATTTTAAATGATAACAGCTACTTTTTTATCAAATAAATGAGTTTATACACGCGGTAAATCATTCACATCTTTTAATGGTAAATTAGTACTTCCCATCAAGAAAGCATCTATATGATGTGCTGCTTGGCGACCTTCTGAGATTGCCCACACAATGAGCGATTGCCCTCTACGCATATCACCTGCAACAAAAATTCCTGATTTGTTGGTAGCATAGTTTTTAGTCGTTGCCATTATATTGTTTCTGAAATCCATCTCCAATTCAAATTCATCTACAAGTGTTTTTTCTGCGCCTGTAAATCCTAAAGCCAATAAGACTAAATCACAATCCCAATGCTTTTCTGTGTTTGGAATTTGGTTGAGTTGCGGACGTTCTCCTTTTTTAAAAATCCATTCCACTTCTACCGTTTTTAAACCTGTTAAGTTTCCGTTGGCATCACTAATGAATTTTTTTGTAGCAATACTAAAAAAACGTTCCACACCTTCTTGATGCGAAGACGTTTCTTTAAGTTTCATTGGCCAATACGGCCACGGCTGATGTGCAGGACGACCAACAGTCGGTTTGTTTAATATTTCAAAATTAGTCACCGAAATTGCACCATGACGATTGCTCGTACCGATACAATCAGAACCTGTATCTCCACCACCAATCACAATGACTTTTTTATCTTTTGCCGAAATGATATTTTCAAAATTTACCAAACCATCAACATATTGATTGTTTAGTTTTAAAAAATCAATTGCTTGATGTACG
Source organism: Kordia sp. (assembly GCF_022447245.1). Taxonomy (GTDB): domain Bacteria; phylum Bacteroidota; class Bacteroidia; order Flavobacteriales; family Flavobacteriaceae; genus Kordia. The sequence goes on from NZ_JAKVBC010000013.1 coordinate 68,663, forward strand.
CCTTTTGCATCTGCACCATCAATAGGAAGCGTTCTTCGAACAGTTGCCCCACCACAGAGTACTACTGCATCAAAGTCCTTTTGCAATTGTTTTGCATCAATATTGACACCAACATGCGCGTTGGTTTTAAAAATAATACCTTCTTCTTCTAATATTTTTAAACGCCTGTCAATGACATGTTTTTCCATTTTAAAATCTGGAATTCCATAACGCAACAAGCCTCCAATTTTTCCATCACGCTCAAAAACAGTTACAGTATGACCCGCTCGATTGAGTTGTTGTGCAGCTGCTAAACCTGCAGGTCCTGAACCTACAATTGCCACTGATTTTCCAGTTCTTATTTTTGGCGGATTTGCTTTGATCCAACCTTCTTGAAAAGCTGTTTCTATGATGTTTTTTTCAATGTTTTCGATACTTACTGGATCTTCATTGATTCCTAACACACAAGCTTCTTCACAGGGCGCAGGACATAAACGACCTGTAAATTCTGGAAAGTTATTGGTGGAATGTAAAATTTCTGCAGCAGCTTTCCATTTTCCACGATAGACTTTGTCATTAAAGTCTGGAATTAGATTTCCCAGCGGACAACCACTATGACAAAATGGAATACCACAATCCATACAACGTGCGCCTTGATCTTCGAGCTTTGATTTTTGCAATGCAATTGTAAACTCTTTATAGTTTTTGATACGTTCTGCTGGAGTTTCATACGCTTCATCTAGGCGTTTGTACTCCATAAATCCTGTTGTTTTTCCCATGTCTTACGCTGTTTGAAGTTGTTCTTGTTCTAATCGTAGTAATGCTTTTCTATACTCTTCTGGAAGCACTTTTATAAATTTCGGAAGATAGTCTTCCCATTGTTCTAAGATTCGTTTTGCTAGCGGACTTGATGTTACTCGATAATGATTTTGTATAAGTTGCTTTAATTCCATTTCATCTTCTTTTAATTCTACTGAATCAATGTTTAAACTATCCGAATTACAGTTTTGGAAAAATGTATTGTCTTCCGCTAAAACATAGGCGATTCCACCACTCATTCCTGCACCAAAATTACGTCCTACTTCTCCAAGAATTACCGCAACACCACCAGTCATATATTCACATCCATGATCGCCAATACCTTCTACCACTGCCTTTGCGCCTGAGTTTCGCACACAAAAACGCTCTCCCGCTTTTCCATTGATATACACTTCTCCAGAAGTAGCTCCATAAAGCGTTACATTTCCAGTAATGATATTATCTTCAGGAATGATTGTAGATACTTCAGGAACTTTTATGATGAGCTTTCCGCCAGAAAGCCCTTTTCCTAAATAATCATTGGTATTTCCATGAACCGTCATACGAATTCCTTTTGTGGCAAACGCACCAAAACTTTGTCCTGCAGAACCTTTAAAGTCTATGTTTATTGTATCTTCTGGCAAACCTTCAGCCCCGTAAATTTTTGAGATTTCATTACTTACAATAGCGCCAACTGCTCTGTCAATATTGGTGATATCTAATTTTAAGTCTGTTCGCTGTCTTCTAAATAAAGCTTGGTGTGCTTGTTTGATAATATTAAAATCTAAATGTGTTTCAAGTTGATGATCTTGTACTTCTGTATTGTAGAGTTTTACATCATCAGCAACTTCTACTTTGTGCAGAATTGGCGTTAAGTCAATTCCTGACGCTTTGTAATGTTCAATCGCTTTGTTTCTGTTGAGTTTTTGTACTTGACCAACCATTTCATTAACCGTTTTGAATCCAAGTTGTGCCATAATTTCTCGTAATTCTTGCGCTAAGAAGTACATGTAGTTAACAACATGCTCTGGCTTTCCTTTGAATTTTTTTCGCAATTCAGGATTTTGAGTTGCAATTCCAACTGGACAAGTATTTAAGTGACATACTCGCATCATTACACAACCAGAAGCTACTAATGGCGCTGTTGCAAAACCGAATTCTTCTGCACCTAATAAACAGGCAATCGCAACATCGCGACCCGTTTTTAATTGTCCATCACATTCTAATACGACACGATTTCGCAAATCGTTCATCACCAAGGTTTGTTGTGCTTCTGCAATTCCTAATTCCCATGGTAAGCCTGCATGTTTTAAAGAGGTTAATGGAGAAGCTCCTGTTCCGCCATCAAAACCAGATATAAGTATGACGTCTGCTTTTGCTTTGGCAACTCCAGCTGCCACAGTTCCTACACCAATCTCAGAAACTAATTTGACATTGATACGCGCTTCACGATTTGCAGATTTTACATCATAAATTAATTGTGATAAATCTTCTATGGAATAAATATCGTGATGCGGTGGCGGCGAAATGAGTCCTACATACGGTGTAGAGTTTCGTGTTTTGGCAATTTGCGGATTTACTTTTGGTCCAGGCAATTGTCCTCCTTCTCCGGGTTTTGCTCCTTGTGCTATTTTGATTTGAATTTCATTCGCGCTTGTCAAATAGTTAGATGTAACTCCAAAGCGTCCAGAAGCTACTTGTTTGATAGCTGAATTTTTCCAATCGCCTTGTGAACTTTTATAGAAGCGTTCTTGATCTTCTCCTCCTTCACCTGAGTTTGATTTTCCGCCAATTCTGTTCATGGCAATCGCCAAATTTTCATGGGCTTCTTTACTGATAGAACCATACGACATAGCTCCTGTTTTGAAACGCTTTACAATTTCCGTCCACGGCTCTACTTCATCGAGTGGTATTGGGTCAAATTGATCAAATTCAAACAAACCTCTAATTGTCATTAATGTTTTGGATTGATCATTTACTAGTTTTGAGTATTCCTTGAAAGTAGTCGCTTTATTGGTACGTACCGACTCTTGAAGTTTTGCTACAGTTAACGGATTAAACATATGTTTTTCTTGTCCGCGTCGCCATCTGTATTCTCCACCTACTTCAATACCTGCATTTACTTCATTTGGTTGAAATGCTTTTTTGTGACGTTTTACAATTTCTTGTTCTATCTCACGCAAACCAATTCCTTGGATACGTGTTGGTGTATTTGGAAAATATTTTTTGACTGTTGCTGTGTTGATTCCGACACATTCAAATAGTTGTGATCCTCGATACGAGTTTAAGGTAGAGATTCCGATTTTGTTCATCACTTTTAGAATTCCTTTTCCAATGGCCTTGTTATAATTTTTGATGGCAGCTAAGTATTCTAAATCTGTAATATCTCCATTGAGTACTTGCTTTTCTACAATTTCATTGACGATATACGGATTTACGGCACTCGCTCCAAAGCCAAATAGTAAGGCAAAATGATGTACTTCTCTTGGTTCAGCAGATTCTATAATGAGACTGATTTGTGAGCGTTTTTTGAGCTTATGTAATGCATGGTTTAAGTATGAACACGCTAATAATACTGGAATTGGCGCATGTTTTTCATCTACATATCTATCAGATAGAATGATAATATTTGCTCCATTATCAATGGCTTTTGATGCTTTGTGCATTAAATTTTCAAGCGCAATTTCCAATTCGTTCAACCCTCTATTTACTTCGTATAAAATCGAAATAGATTCTACTTTAAAATTTGGATTGCTTTCGTAGTTTCTAATTTTATCTAAATCGTGTTTTGAGATAACTGGATTTTGAATTTTGAGTTTTTTGCAGTGTTCTGCATTTATATCAAAAAGATTGACATCGCTTCCCAAAGTCAAACTAATATCTGTAATCAATTCTTCTCGAACACCATCTAATGGCGGATTGGTTACTTGGGCAAATAATTGTTTAAAATAGTTATATACTAATTGTGGTCTTTCAGAAAGAATTGCAATTGGTGTATCACTTCCCATAGATCCAATTGGTTCTTTAGCATTTTGTGCCATTGGGCGAATGATGGTGTCTAAATCTTCTTGCGTGTATCCAAAAACTACTTCTCGTTTTTTGAGTTCAATTTCATCATATTTGATCGGACCTTTTTTAGCTGATATATTTCGTAAATGAATTAAGTTTTCATTCAACCATTTTCGGTATGGGTATTTGGCTGCGATGGATTCTTTGATTTCCTCATCATTTACAATTCTTCCTTCATTCATATTTACCAAAAACATTTTCCCAGGTTCTAAACGCCCATGATACGCCACATTTTCTGGTTGAATGTCAACTACTCCCGTTTCTGATGACATGATTACATTTCCATGTTTCGTTACTGTATATCGTGACGGGCGCAATCCATTTCTATCTAAAACGGCTCCAATGTAATTACCATCTGTAAACGGAATAGATGCTGGTCCGTCCCAAGGTTCCATTAAACAAGAATTGTACTCGTAAAAAGCTTTTTTAGCATCAGACATGTCTGGGTTTTTCTCCCAAGCTTCTGGCACCAACATCATCATTGCTTCTGGTAACGATCGACCTGTCATGAGCAACAATTCCACCACCATATCTAAGGTTGCAGAATCTGATTTTCCTTTTAAGATCGTTGGTAATATTTTCTTTATATCATTGCCAAACAATGGACTTTTCATAATTTCTTCACGAGAAAACATACGAGATACATTCCCGCGAAGGGTATTAATTTCTCCATTATGACAAATGTATCTAAATGGCTGTGCTAAATCCCACGTTGGAAAGGTATTGGTTGAAAAACGCTGATGTACTAATGCTAAACGTGTATCCAAATCTGAATCAAACAGATCAAGATAGTATTCATTAATATGTTCTGGTTTTAACAATCCTTTAAAAATGATAATCTTCGTAGACAAACTTGGTACATAAAAGAACTGCTGCTCGGACAATTTAGAATTATATATGGTATGCTCTGCTATTTTGCGCGCTGCAAATAGTTTTAAATTAAAATCTTGGTTAGATTGCTTTGCGTTTGCTTTTCCAATAAATAGTTGTTTTACAAAAGGTTCTGTTTCTTTTGCTATTTCTCCTAAGATATCACTATTTACAGGAACATCTCTCCATCCTATAAGTGTAAGTCCTTGATTTTTGATTTCATTTTCAAAAACTTCGATACAAAACTCACGCTGATTTATTTTTTGAGGAAGAAATACATTACTTACTGCATATTCACCAGCACTAGGCAGTTTAAAATTGCAAAACTTTTCAAAAAAAGTATGCGGAATATCAATTAATATTCCTGCACCATCTCCTGTAACACCATCAGAACTTACAGCTCCTCGGTGTTCTAATTTTACTAAAATTTCAAGTGCTTTATGAATAATATCATTAGATCGTTTCCCAGTTAAACTACATATAAATCCTGCACCACAATTATCGTGTTCAAATTCTGGCAAATAGAGTCCTTGTTTCTTTAGCATCATCAAATAATTTTGGAGGTTTTTCAACCATGATTCGTTAACGAATATAGAATCCAGAATTTTATAATAAAAAAAGAGATCTCACTTTTCTCAAATCCATAATTAAACGCTTCTTAAATGAGAAAAAGGCAATTTTAAGTCCAATTTTTACGAAAAACACAGCTAAAAAAAATCATCAAAAATTGTTGATTTTTACGAAAACGTTTGCGAAAAATACATTTCGATGAAATATAATTATTGTTTTTATTAAAATTTTGAATATTCCTCAAAATTAAGATTGTTGATTTATTAAAAAAATGAATAAAAAAAATTATACCCATAAAAAAATAGGGTTTAAATTCGTATATCAATAAAAATTAAAGCTTAGCCCCTGTTTTTTTAAGGGTTAAAATAAAGTTTATATAGTTTTGAAAGCGTTTAACTAATACAAAATAGACTTTATGAGACATTTTTTTACGCTAACACTACTATTAACAACTTTAATTGTAAATGCACAGGAGGAGAACTCAGAAACTCCTAAAAAGAAATTCCTTTTTGAAGGAAGTGTTGATGCCTATCACAGAACCAATTTAACAGCCCCTAATGATGCAGATCAAATAGCACCCACCACTTCGTTTGCAGACACCTCTGGTTTTTCTCTCGGTATGGCTAATCTTATTGCTAGCTATGAGAAAGGGAAAGTCGGTGCTGTTGCCGATTTAGTTTTTGGACCTAGAGAAGAAGCTGCAAGTGCCACTGTATTAAATCAGTTGTTCGCTTATTATAATGTTAGCGAAAATACTAAACTGACCATTGGAAAGTTCAACACCTTTTTAGGATATGAAGTGATCTCTCCAACAGGAAACTTTAACTACAGTACTTCGTATTTATTTTCGAACGGACCTTTTTCACACACAGGTTTGAAAGCTGACTTTACACTTTCTGAAGATTTTAGCTTAATGCTTGGGGTTTTTAACCAAACTGATGTTACCGAATTTAATCCTGATGGCAGTTATGCTGTCGGAGCTCAATTAGGCTACAACAATCAATTCTTAAATCTTTTATATGATAAAGCTGGATTAGGTTTTGAAATTGACTACACTGGAGGTTTTGACGCTTCAGAAGGAATTTTTATTGGAATTAACGCTGCTTATGCCGACAATGAAGGCGAAGGGTTTTACGGTGTAGATATTTAACCTCAATACAGCGCTACAGAATCATTAACTATTGGTATCCGCGGAGAATATTTTCAAACACAAAGTGATGCCGTAAGTGATGACCCAAGTGTAATTGCCGTAACACTTACTGGAAGTTATGTAATTGATGAAGATTTAATCATTAAGCCTGAATTCCGATTTGACAGCGGTTCAGAAGACATCTTTATTGATACAGATTTAATGGCTACTAAAAGTTTAGGTTCTTTTGTTTTAGCTGCTATCTACAAATTTTAATCAAAAATAAGTACTAATAATAAATACAATTATGATGGATAATTTTTTAACAATTTTACCAACTATAATTACGCCTCAAGAAGTTGTTCCTGCGACTACTAAAGACATAGAGGCAGCGGTAAATGCCATTAATACAGATTTGGGAATGCTTTGGATGCTTCTTTCAGGCATTTTAGTTTTCTTTATGCAGGCTGGTTTTACACTAGTAGAATCAGGTATGACACGTTCTAAAAACGCGGTTAACATCGCTATGAAAAACATTCTAGACATTTGCGTCGGTTCGTTAACATATTGGCTTGTTGGATACTCTTTAATGTATGGAGACACTTCTAATGGTTGGTTTTTCTGGAGTGGATTATTCCAAGGAGAAGGTGCCGATTTATTTTTCCAAACTATGTTTGCCGCTACTGCTGCTACGATTGTTTCTGGAGCGATTGCAGGTAGAACAAAATACTCTACCTATATCATTTTCTCATTAGTAATGACCGCGGTGATTTATCCAATTTCTGGAGGTTGGCAATGGCAAGGAGAAGGTTGGTTAACTAAGCTTGGATTTATTGATTTTGCAGGTTCGTCTATTGTACATTCTGTTGGTGGTTGGGCTGCCTTGGTAGCTGCTATCTTAGTAGGACCTCGTATCGGAAAATTTGTTGACGGAAAAGTGATTCCTATTCCAGGGCACAACCAAATTATGGCAACTTTAGGTGTGTTTATCCTATGGTTGGGCTGGTTTGGTTTTAATGGTGGATCTCAGCTTGCTTGGGGAGGCGCAGATGCCATAGGAGCTTCTAATGTTGTTTTAATCACTAATTTATCTGCCGCAGCAGGTGGTTTAGCAGCATTAATAACTACTTGGATTTGGTATGGAAAACCTCATTTAGCACAAACGTTGAACGGTGCATTAGCCGGTTTGGTTAGTATTACTGCTGGCTGTGGTAATATGTCTTGTGGAGGTGCTGTTTTGGCTGGTTTAATTGGTGGTGTTTTAGTAGTAATTTCTATTGAATTTATCGAGAAAAAGCTAAAAATTGATGATGCCATCGGTGCGGTTTCTGTTCATGGTGTTGTTGGTGCTTGGGGAACTTTAGTAATAGGACTTTGGGGTATTGATGGCGACAAAGGCATTGGACTTTTTAATGGTGGTGGAGCCTCTCAATTAGGCACACAAGCTATTGGAGTTTTAGCGTATGCTGTTTGGGCTATCGTTTTATCTTTCATTGTTTTATACACACTTAAGAAAACAATCGGCTTACGTGTGAGTGCTGAAGTGGAAGAAAAACGATTGGATTTATCGGAACACGGTACAATTGCATATCCAGGAAAACGAGACAGAGGAGAATAATAATTTGAATAAAACTTAGTATAAAAAGCCTTGGAAAAAATGATTTCTGAGGCTTTTTTTATTTTATATTCTTATCTGTAATTTCTGAATGGTATTAAATTTGTATTTTTAGGAACAACTTTTAATAACACTACAATGAAAAAAATTACATATACACTCGTTTTAGTACTGTTTTGTTTTACTGCTGCTAATGCTCAAGTTTGGAAACAATTACGCGGTGGTGGAAAAGGAAAAGCTATTTGCAATGACAATGGAAACGTTTGGGTAATTGGCATGGGAAATAGTATTTTTTCCTTTAATGGTCGCTCATGGCGAGAATATCCCGGTGGCGGAAAAGCCATTGATATTACGGTACACAGAGGAACTCCATATATCATCGGAGTGAATAACGGAATATGGAAAGGAACGGGCTCAGGTTGGGTTCCAATGCCTGGAAACGGATTAGGAAAACGAATTTACAGTGACAATGGACAACTATGGATCATAGGTATCAATAATAATGTATTTTCGTTTGATGGCAGAAACTGGAATTTATATCCTGGTGGCGGAAAAGCTGTGGATATTGCTGCACATCGTGGCGTCCCATACATCATTGGAGAAGACGGGAGCATATGGCAAGGAAATGGAATGGGTTGGATACAACTTCGCGGAAGAGGAATTGGACAAAAAATTGCTTGCGATCAAGATGGAACCGTTTGGGTGATAGGAATTAATAATGGTATTTTTCGTCATCGATACAACCGTTGGGTAGAATATCGTGGCGGTGGAAAAGCCCTAGATATTAGCGTTTTTAGAGGCATTCCATACATAGTGGGATTACAGCATTCTATTTGGAAAGGGTAATTGACGGAAACTAAATAAAATAAAAAAAGAGGTTGTTAACAACCTCTTTTTGCATTTACATATTTGTCAATTATACCCAAGCATTCACAATTCCACCCATAATGAGGAATGTAACAACCTAATATCCAACACTTATCAATATGTATTTAAGTGACTTTTGTTCTAAAAGCGAATTAGTAACCAATGCTGGCATCACCAAAAATAATGCTGCTCCGGCACCATGTATTATTCCATGACCAAATGTATGAAATCTACTTACTTCAACACCATGAAATCATCTGATCCTAATCCTCCTGTCGCTACCGAAGTTGCATAAATAAAAAATACAGCTATAATAGCCAATACAACACTTAAGCCATAACGTAATGCCATGCCCTTTTCTTTCATCCAAGCTTTACGAAATAACAATCCGTACCATAAAAATCCAATGACTAGTGTAGATAATGCCGCTACTTCGAGCGCAATCCAATTCACAGGAATATTTTCCATATTTTTTTTGATGTTAGTTAATAAAGTTTTTTAGGTGTACTTAAAAGTATGTCTTTTAATTAATATTCAAAAAAATAATTTAAAATACACATTATCAACACATTACATATTTAACACCAACCATTAACACTCAAATATCTGAACTACTAAAATTTACGTTATTTTCATCATTAATTTGCATTTTTTTGCACCTGTTATAAGAAAAATACACGTTACGCTTATAAATTAAACGATTTTTCTTATTGAATTTTTTTTAATATACATCACTTTCTAGTAGCATTTTTTTATATTTGAGATTCACAGCAAAAATATTTCAAATGGCTATAAATTTACAAAAGGGACAAAAAATTGGAATCGGCTTATCCAAATTGACGATAGGTTTAGGATGGGATCCAAATGAAGGAACTGGGCATGACTTTGATCTTGATGCTTCAGCATTTCTTTTAAATAAAGACCGAAGACTCGCAAAAGAGACTCATTTTATATTTTACAATAACTTAGAATCACCTGACGGCTCTGTAATACACACAGGAGATGATCCAGATGGGAACTCTAGTGATGGTGACGATGATGAAGCAATCATTGTTGACTTGACTTTAATTCCAGATGAAATTGAAGAAATTCTGTTTGTAGTAACTATTGAAGATTACGAAGCAAGAAAACAAAACTTTGGACAAGTACGCAACTCTTACATCAGAATTGTAGATGATGCTAAAAATGAAGTGGTAGCTAAATATGAGCTTGACGAAGACTTCTCAATTGAAACAGCTGTAGAATTTGGCCGATTATACAAACGTAATGGTGAATGGAAGTTTGAAGCTTCTGGTATTGGATATAAAGAAGATTTAGGATTTTTCGTGAACAAGTATTACTCTGGAGAAGTAATTAAATAATAAATACATGGCAATAAACTTACAAAAAGGGCAAAGAGAAAAGTTAACTACAGGAAATTTTACTGTAGGACTGGGCTGGGATACAAATACAACAGCTACAGGTGCCGATTTTGACTTAGATGCATCCGTTTTTATTTTGGGTGACAATAAAAAAATATTATCAGATCAACACTTTGTGTTTTATAATAATTTAAAATCACCTGACGGTGCTGTTGAGCATACAGGAGATAATAGAACTGGTGAAGGAGATGGAGATGACGAATCTATACGTATCGATTTATCTAAAATTGATGATAAAGCTACAGAGATTTGTATTGTAGTGACTATTGATCAATATGATGTTAGAAAACAAAACTTTGGACAAGTACGCAACTCTTTTGTTCGTATTGTGGACAACTCAAGCAATACAGAAGTAATGAAATTTGAGTTAGACGAAGACTTTTCAATAGAAACGGCTGTAGAATTTGGCAGAATTTACAAACGCAATGGCGAGTGGAAGTTTGAAGCTATAGGTACTGGTATGCCTGGTGGCCTTGGTGATTTCTTAAATAAATACAACTAAATAATACATGGCTATCAATCTATCGAAGGGACAGAAAATTGATCTCAGAAAAAAAACACCTTCAGGAGAATCTTCTAATTTATTAAAATTTTGTGTCGGTGTAAATTGGGGAGCTATTCAACGCTCTTATACCATCGATGAAAAAAAAGGAGGTTTTCTTGGCTTCGGCGGCAAAACAGAAAAAGTAACAAAAACTTTTGTTGAAGCTGTAGATTTAGATGCAAGCTGTTGCATGTTTGATGCTAACAAAATACTTGTAGACACTGTTTCTTTCAGGCAATTAGCGTCTGGTGATGGTTCCATTATTCATAGTGGTGACGATCGTGAAGGAGATACAGCTGGAGATGACGGTTTGGACAATGAAATCATTTCGGTAGACTTAACTCGAATAAATTCGTCTATTGAAAAAATTGTTTTCTTCTTAAACAGCTATAAAAAGCAAGATTTTGCTACGATTCCTTTCGCTTCGATACGATTGTATGAAGGAACGCCAGATAGAGTATCACAAATTTTTGCTACGTACGATGTTGCTTCCGATCCATCTTTCCAAGGATATGTATCTATGGTAATGGGCGCACTCCACAAAAAGGATGGCGAATGGAAATTCAATGCAATTGGAGATCCAACTTCAGCCAGTGACTTAACAGAAACTATCAACGTAATTTCTCAGAAATACATGTAAAACATACTTTTAAAAACAATCAAAACTACTTAATTAAGTAACTAAACATTAAAACTAAAATCAGCATGGCTATAAATTTAACCAAAGGGCAGAAAATTGACTTAAGAAAATCATCAGGAGAAAAACTTACTAACTTTTGTGTAGGTGTAAACTGGGGAGCAATAGAAACAATAAAAAAAGGCTTCTTTGGAGGTAAGAAGAAAGTCGTTGAAGATGTTGATTTAGACTTGAGCTGCATCATGACAGACACAAACGGAGAACTTGTAGACTGGATTTATTCTCCTGAATACAACGGATTCTTACAACAAAACAACTATCCATTAGGAAAGTTAAGTTCTAAAGATGGTGCACTTCGTCATAGTGGTGATGACAGACAAGGTGATGTTGGAGGAGATGACGGACTTGACAATGAAATTATCAGCGTAGACTTAAACAGAGTTGACGCTAACATTGACAAAATATTCTTCTTCTTAAACATTTACTTAAACAAAGGGCAAAACTTTGATTTCTCTCACATTCCTTTTGCAAAGATTAGAATGTACGAAGGAACACCAACAAGAGTAAACAATGTACACTCTAGCTACGATATCGTAACAGATGGATCGTATGCTGGAAAAGGAGCATTAATTATGGGGAAATTGTATCTTAGAAATGGAGAATGGAAATTTGATGCCATCGGAGAACCATCTAACGATAAAATATTCTTACAGACAATTCAAAAAATATTAACAAATCATGCTAGATAATACTTATGAGAAAGCTACCGGTTTACGTTTTACTTGATACATCTGGCTCAATGATGGGAGAACCAATTGAAGCTGTTAAAAACGGTGTTCAATTAATGGTTAGTTCACTACGACAAAACCCACAAGCAATTGAAACTGCTTATTTAAGCATCATTACTTTTAGTAGTACTGCACAACAAGTAGTTCCTTTGACGGACTTAAGTTCGTTTCAAATACCTGACATACAAGCTGGCGGAACAACTGCTATGGGCGGAGCCTTAGAATTGGTAAGTAGATGTATTGACAATGAAGTTGCTTCTACTACGATCGATAGTAAAGGAGACTGGAAGCCTCTAATTTTTATCATGACTGACGGAATCCCTACAGATGATATTCAACGAGGATTGAGTGAACTTGGCAGAAGACATACTGCAATAGTAGTAGCTTGTGCCGCAGGAAGTGGCGCAGATACCTCGCTGCTAAAACAAATCACAGAAAATGTGGTTAGTTTAGACACTGCCGACAGTCATAGCATATCACAATTTTTTGCTTGGGTAACAGCCTCTATTGGAGTGACCTCAGCAAAAGTAGAAGATTCTGGAAAAGAAGCAGGTGGCTTAAATGAATTGCCGCCTCCACCAGATGAATTAAATATTGTATTATAACATTAAACCAAATTTATAAAATCAAAAAATGAAAACCTTAGAAGAATTAAAGAAAGATATATTAGCTGACGGAGTAATTGATGCTGGTGAAGTAAAAGAATTAGAAGCTGTATTATATGACGATGGTGTTATTGATCAGGAAGAAGCAGACTTCTTATTTGAGCTAAATGATGCCGTTTCTGGAAAAGATAATGACAGTTCATGGACCGATTTATTTGTAAAAGCTATTTCCAGTTTTGTCCTGGATGATGAAGGATCAAAAGGTGAAATTGATGCTGATGAAGCCGCATATTTAGCAAAACAAATTGAAGGTGACGGACAAATAGATGCAACTGAGCTTGCACTTTTAAACCACTTAAAACAAGCTACAGGATCACTGCCTGAAAACCTAGAAAATCTTTTAAAATAGACTTATGAGAAGACTTCCAGTATATTTCTTGTTAGATACCTCTGGTTCCATGTATGGAGAACCTATTGAAGCATTAAACAATGCTTTATCAGGAATGATAAGTACATTACGTTCTGATCCGCAAGCTTCAGAAACATTATGGATTAGCATCATTACATTTGATAGAGAAGTAAAAGAATTAATTCCACTAACGGACTTACAATCATTTCAATTACCTGAAATTACCTGTCCGCAAAGTGGTCCTACATTCACTGGAAAGGCGTTAGATTTTCTAGCTCAAAAAGTAAAAACAGACATCCGCAAAGGTACCGCAGAACAAAAAGGAGATTGGAGACCATTATTATTTTTATTTACTGATGGAAAACCTTCTGACGTACAATTATATCGAGAAACAGTTCCCAAAATTAAGGCAGTTAATTTCGGTACAATTGTAGGTTGTGCTGCTGGTCACCTTGCTGATGATGAAAAATTAAAAGAACTTACAGACACTGTAGTTCACTTGCAAACAACCGATAGCAACACATTGAAACAATTCTTTATGTGGGTTTCTGACACTATTGAACAAGGAAATAAAAGTTTGGGAACCACTGATACTGTTTCTTTACCTCCTCCACCAAGTGAAGACATAATTGTAATCTAAATGGTATTACTAAAATTATGTGCTGGTTTACTAATTATAGCATTATTCCTATTTAGCAAACTATACGCATACGAAGCTCGAATATTACCTAAATACAAAAAAGGATTTGGCTATATAATATTAGTCATAAAGCCCATTCTTAAAGCATTTAGTCAATTTTTTAAACCTCATCAAGTAGGCAACGGTATTGCATTAGATACTGCACAATTTGTACTACTAATTTTATTATTACTAATTATGATGGCATGAGAAGACTACCAATATATTTTCTAATTGACGTTTCTGAATCTATGGTAGGTGACCCTATCAGCGAAGTACAAGACGGAATTGCAAATATTATTCAAGAACTAAAAACAGATCCTAGAGCCCTAGAAACAGTATGGATTTCAATAGTCGTATTTGCTGGAGAAGCAAAAACCTTAGTTCCTCTTCAAGATATTATCAGCTTTTATCCACCAAAATTCCCTATTGGAAGCGGAACTTCTTTAGGAAAAGGCTTGGGACACTTAATGTTTGAACTCAGAAAGAATTTAGTACAAACTACCGCGCAACAAAAAGGAGATTGGAAACCAATTGTATTCTTATTTACCGATGGTGTTCCTACCGATGACAGTAGCGTGGCGATCAGAGAATGGCAAAACAACTGGAAATCTACTGCAAATTTAGTAGCAGTTTCTTTAGGGGACGGAGCGGATACACATGTACTAAATCAGCTTACTGAAAACATCATTCATCTAAAAAATACAGATCATACTGCCTATAAAGAATTCTTTAAATGGGTTACAGATTCTATCAAAACAAGTAGTGAAAGTGTTGAAAACAACAAATCTGGTTTTGAGCTTGCAAATTTAAGGTCTGATAATTTAGAAGAAGTAGACGTCTCTAAAGACCTTCCAACAGAAAACAGAAATAAAGTAGACGATAATTTTGTAGTGATTAGCGGTAAGTGTCAAAACACCAAAAAAGATTATTTGATGAAATATAAAAAAGTCATCAGACAATCGATGTTTGGAGGTGTAGAATTAGGCACAAAAGCATATAGACTTAATGGAGCCTATCAAGTTGACCATACTTATAAAGAATTATCAGATAACAGCGGACTCACATTTACTGTAAACACAGAAGAACTTATTGGCGCACCTACATGCCCATGCTGTGGAAATCAAATTGCGTTTGCCGTATGCCAATGTGGTCAAGTTCATTGCATAGGAGATGAAGAAATTTCAACCTGTCCTGCATGTGGAAATCAAGGAAGATATGGTGCAGGAACTGGTGGTTTTGATGTAAATCGTACGCAAGGATAATCAATGAGTACTCCAAGCGAATACATAAAAAAGTTACTCCATTCTAAAAACAAAGTCATCAATGACCAACTGTTAGAGGAATTTAGTAATGACGAATATTTTCAAAATAAAATACAAACAATAAAAGATATCCAAAACGAGATTATGGAAAAATGGCAAATAAGAACGCATATCATTAACTTCACGGATAAAACTATTCGTGTTCCTAACGGTACGCAAAATATTCCATATACTCACACCATCAATAAGTTTCTTTTTGAAGAACACCATGTAGTTAAATATCATTTTGAAGGACTTGACGAACTTGGGCTTACCTTAGATAAAGAAACACTCACACTAGAAGGAACACCAAAAATCAGCGGAAACTTTAAACTAAAAATACTATTTAAAGTTGAAGGTGAACCTGAAATTTCAGAACCAAACGAAAAACTAATTGATATTGTTTTCAATCCAGATCCTAAATCACTTTGGAAAAACATTCCGAGTGATACAGAAGCAATTTTTTGGAAAGAAGACAACAAATCTACCTCAGGATCATTAGGAGAAAAATCAATAATTATTGCTTCCAACAGAGGACGATCGCACCAAAATGACGGAAGTTTTAGAGATGATGATTTTGCATACAAACATTTTGAAGAAAATGATTGGAGTGTTGTCGCTGTTGCCGATGGTGCTGGAAGTGCTAGTTTTTCCAGAGAGGGCTCAAGAGTTGCTTGTAACGAAATCATTAACTATTTTGAAAACGAAATTCTTCCAAATAAGCAATTGGAACTAATTGAAACTAAATTGGACGAGTTTGCTGAGACAAAAGATGAACCTTTGCTTGAAGAAGCTAGAAATGATGGTAAAAAAGTACTGTACAAAGCAGTATTACATGCACATACTAAAATCAATTCGTTAGCAGAAGAAACTTTTGAAAAACACCCTGAATTATTTACAAAGAAGAATGCAAATTATAAGTCAGAATACTTTCATACAACATTAATTGTAACCGCAATTAAAAAAATAAAATTAGGATATGTATTCCTTACGTTTGGTGTGGGCGATTGTCCAATTGGTATTGTAAATAAAGATAAAACAGAAGCTCGTTTATTAAATTGGCTAGATGTTGGTGAATTTGGGGGCGGCACGCGCTTTTTAACACAACCATCTATATTTCACTCGCAAGAAAGACCTATGGCAACCCGATTCAAGGTGCACATAATTTCAGATTTCTCCTATCTATTTTTAATGACTGACGGTATTTATGATCCTAAGTTCGAAGTAGAAGCAAATCTAGAAAAAACAGGAAAATGGCTTGAATTTATTACAGATTTAGAAGGAAATAACGAAGATGGAATTGGTGTTGATTTTGGCGGAGAACTCTCAGTAGCCGAAATACAACTAAGCAATTGGATGAGCTTTTGGAGTAAAGGAAACCATGACGATCGAACTTTAGCAATTATATATTAGAAACTTTAGTATGGCAACGAAAACAGTAACTTCTATCATAAACACTAGCAAAAGTTATCAATATGTTGATAATGGAAACCCGATGCGCGGAGGAATGAAAGATGTGTATTTCAGTCCCAACAAAGACTATGTTGTTGCCTTTTATAGAGACAAGCAGAACTACAATTCTATAGAACGATTAAAGAAAATTGTAACTACCTATTATCAAAGCTTTTTTGAACGAGAAGGCGGCGATTATTATAAGAAACTATATTCATGGCCTACGGATGTTATTTCTGAAAAAGACTTAATTGGTATTGTAGTGCCAACCTATTCTAAAAATTTCTTTTTTGCGAAAGGATATGAAAATCTAGACTTACTAAAAGGCGCAGAAAAAGAAGGAAAATGGTATGCAAGTGCTAAATTTAGATCAAAAACTTCAAAATTGCGTTTGGCTAAATCAGAACTTGGAAACTGGCTTAGCTATTTTCAAGTATGTGTAAACATTGCACGTGGTGTAAAACGATTGCATGCAGCTGGTTTGGCACATTCTGATTTATCTTATAAAAACGTATTGATTGATCCTGTTACTAAAACTGCTGCAATTATTGATATTGATGGTTTAGTAGTTCCAGGCTTATATCCACCAGAAGTGATTGGAACAGCTGACTTTATTGCACCAGAAGTAATTGCCACAAAGCATTTGGACGCCAAAGATCCGAATAGAAATTTACCGAATCGACTTACAGATTTACATGCACTCGCTGTATTAATCTACATGTATCTGTTTTACAGACATCCATTGCGCGGCGGAAACTATTTTGGACAGATGGAAGCCGACGAAGAAGAAGATTTACTAATGGGATCCAAAGCCTTATTCATTGAGCATCCTACAGATGACAGCAACCGAAATTTCAAACGAGAATACGGCGATAATGTGAAAAATTTCCATCCTTGGACCGATTTAAATAGTACACCGTACACAATTGCAGGACCGTATTTAAAACAACTGTTCGATCAAGCATTCATCAAAGGTTTACAAAACCCTAGAGAACGTCCAATTGCAGAAAGTTGGGAACAAGCATTGATAAAAACAGACGATTTAAAACTAAAATGC
The DNA here is from genome assembly GCF_022447245.1 of Kordia sp. Lineage (GTDB taxonomy): Bacteria > Bacteroidota > Bacteroidia > Flavobacteriales > Flavobacteriaceae > Kordia. The sequence goes on from NZ_JAKVBC010000013.1 coordinate 86,456, forward strand.
AGCAATGCATCTTGCGAGCAACAATGGTTTATTTTTGACAATTCTAAAGTTACCAAATGTCCTTTCTGCGGCACACAGTACAAACATTCCATTCCGGTATTAGATTTCTTCTACCAGCTTGAACCAAATGTGTGGAAGCCTGAAAATCAGCGTTTAGTAATTTGCCACAATACCACATTGCATAAATGGCATGTAGATAGAAATATCATTCGAAATGAAAAACTGACAAATTACGATAAAAAACGATTAGGCTACTTTGCTTTCCACCATGGAAAATGGTTACTTGTTAATGAAGATTTAACCACTTTAAAAGACCTAACAAACGACACGGAAATTCCTCCTGGACAAAGTGTAGAACTCATCAATGGAAATAAACTACTTTTAGCGACTGACAAAGGAACAAGAGTAGCAACCGTAACAATAACTAATCAATAATAAATCAACTAAACTATGTCGATTCTAATTTCAATACTACTAATTGTATTATGCTGTATCATTATATGGCGTGCAAGTGATGGCTTTGAAGCCGCTTCTGAATATCTAGGAAGAAATCTTAGCGAAGGTGTTCGTGGCGCAACTATTAATGCTATTGGCTCCTCCATGCCAGAACTATTTACAACGCTATTTTTTCTCTTTGTCTTAAAAGACCGAGATGGATTTGCAGGTGGAATTGGAACTACGGCAGGTAGTGCCATTTTTAATGGAATGATTATTCCTGCAGTTGTGATTTTAGTAGTGGTTTTAAAACGTGTTACCTCACATGTAGAAGTCTCCAAAAAAGTACTTTTAAGAGACGGAATTTCGCTTTTGGTGTGTGAATTTGTATTAATCTTTTTATTAGGAGGAGACACCTTAAATTGGACACACGGACTTATTTTAATGGGATTATATGCAGCGTATGCAATATACATGCTTACCTCTATGAAATCAGCAGGTGAAGAAGAGGAAGAAGACGATGAGGACGAAGAGGAAGAAGAATCGGATGCTGGATTTTTTATGAATCTTATTACACTAAATCTTGAACCTGTATTTGTTAAAGATAAAATCAACTCAAAAAATGGCTGGACATTGTTAATTGTAGCCATGCTTGTTATTGGTGCAGCTTGTTTGCTCTTAGTAAAAGCGTGTGAATGGTTGGGAGATGGAATTGAATACTTTGGAGATGGCGGACTCGGAGTTCCAATTTATTTTATCGCAGTAATCTTAGCAAGTGCTGCAACGAGTGTTCCAGATACCATTCTTTCAATGAAAGATGCTAAAAAAGGAAATTATGATGATGCCGTATCAAATGCACTAGGAAGTAACATCTTTGATGTATGTTTTGCATTAGGATTCCCATTGTTCTTATTTACCATTTTCTACGGACCTATTGCAATGTCACCTGATACCGTACAAAACGTAGCAGAACTCAGAATCTTATTATTCATATTTACACTCATTGCCTTCTTTATCTATATCGCAAAACCAAAAATGGGAATGGTAAGCGCTGTACTACTGCTACTCATCTATGTTGTATTTACAGTATATATCTTCGGTAGATCGGTAGATGCAGAAGCTTCTTTACAGGTTAGTGAATGGCTAAGTAGTATTAACGACTATATAGACACGCTACGATTCTGGAAATAAAACAATAACACAGAAAGAGAATTTCTACAATTTCTTGATGTCAACTACTCAATTTAAGTAGCGCTGTTTATAGCTTAAAATTACTGTAATAAAACACACTTTTTTACAATAATTTTAAGCTATAATTAGTATAAAGTGTAACAAAATGTAGCATTCTTGAACTAACTATCAAATAGTTACTCTAAGTTTTGCGGCTTTTTGCCAAAACGACGTGTATCTTCTTTGGTCAAAGCTTTAAAGTTTTGTGCATGTGGAACGTTGCGCATTGCATCGTTGAATTGTGCTGGCAAACCGATTAATTGACGCGTTTTTAAATCAATCCAAGCGCCCATCATTTCACAGCTAGCAAAGTTTTTTCCATTCGCATCATAAAAATTATGGACAAATTCGAAGAACATTCCGTCTTCGCTTAAGCCTGCGACTTCCAAGGATACTTTAACAGGTTTTCCTAGAAAAGCTTCTTTAAAGTAATACATGTGTTCATAAAAAACGACAGGACCAATATTGTTTTTGGCTAATTCCCTTTGCGTAAAGCCATTTTCAATTAAAAATCCCATGCGTGTATGACTCATAAAGTTGATATATGCGGAGTTAGCAAGGTGACGATTTGCATCTAAATCGCTCCAACGAATGTCAAATTCTTTAAAATACATTATATTTATTTTTTTATTTTTTATTACCAAAAATAACATGCCAATACTAAAAAGTCATTACAATCCTCCACTTATTTTTAAAAGCGGTCATTTTTCGACGATTCATTCTGGTTTATACCGAAGTGTCACTGGCGTATATCAGAAGCGAAAACGCATCACTTTGAATGATCAGGATTTTATAGATTTGGACTGGAGTTACGCCGCGTATCAAAAAAATGTTTCCAAGCTTATTGTGATTTTACACGGTTTGGAAGGCAACGCACAACGTTCTTACATTAAAGGAACTGCCAAAATTTTCAATCGCAACGGATACGACGCTGTGGCGATGAATTTAAGAAGTTGTAGTGGAGAACCGAACAAATTATTCAGATCGTATAATGCGGGCGCTAGCGAGGATCTGCGAGAAGTGATGGAATATATAGTTACAAACTATCCGCAGTACAATCACATTGTTTTGAAAGGATTTAGTTTGGGCGGAAATATGTTATTGAAATATTTAGGAGAACCCATTCCAATTCCGGAAGAAATAAAAGCTGCTATTGCCATTTCTGTTCCGTGTCAATTAGAAGGTTCTTTACAGCAAATGCGCCGTTTGGAAAACTATTTATATAACAGAATGTTCATCAAACATTTGCATGAAAAGTTAAAAGACAAACACAAAGCATTCCCAAGTTTGATCAAGCTGGAAGATATTAAAAAAGCGAATTCAATGTTGCATATTGATAATTTGTACACTTCGGTAGCGCATGGTTTTGAAGATGCATTCGATTATTACAAAAAGTGCTCGTCCAGACAGTTCATTCCATATATAAAAATTCCAACCTTGCTGATCAATGCAAAAAATGATTCGTTTTTGTCTGAATGTTGCTTTCCGATTGAAGAGGCTGAAAAGAATGAAAATTTTTATTTAGAAATGCCAAAATACGGCGGACATGTTGGTTTTTATGATATTGATGATGTGTACTACAACGAAAAAAGAGCGTTTGACTTTGCTACTTTGGCCTAAAGTGTGAATTCCGTTGGTGAATCCGGATGGCTTTTTGTGACAGTAAAATTCCAACAGCCAAGGATACAAAAGCACCAATAGAAATTCCAGGAATGTAATTGATAAAAAGGAAGAAATCATAGATTCCATGGAAGAAAATAGCCAATCCCAAACCTATCAAATTGAATTTGATACGCTTCCTGGAAAATTTAGCTTTCCCCATATAATACCCCATAATGATTCCAAAAGTAGCATGTGCAGGAACCGCCGTAAACGCTCTGTACAAAGCAATTTCAATACCTCCTTGAAATGAATAGGCTAAATTTTCGGTTACTGCAAAACCCATAGAAACCATGACAGCGTACATAATACCATCATAGGGTTCGTCAAACTCTTTGTGTCGCTGTGCAAAATAGCGCACAAAAATGTATTTGCTAAATTCTTCTATCAGCGCAACTACAATAAAAGCTTTGAACAACTGAATCCATATTTCTTTTTCTTCCAGTCCAGGGAAATATTGTGAAATAACAAGATGTGAAACCGAAGAAATTAAAATACTACCAATTGCTCCTAATAAAAAACATATAAACAGGAGATGTCGCGGTTCTTTATCATATTTATCACTGTAATAAATGTAAATTATGATCAAAAGCGCTGGAGCAATAGATAATAATATTAATGGCATAGGTAATTTTATCAAAAATAAAAAAACGACGGATATTATGAAGTATTTCTAAAAATTTATCGTCTAAATAACTTTTGAAATTTTCAGGAAAACCATAAAAATATTTTTAATGAAAGTCTTGAAAACATACAGAATAGAAATGCATAAACGAAGGCGTTGTCACTAATTTTACTATTTTTGCCGTATGATAAAATCTATGACAGGATTCGGAAAGTCTGTAGAGCAACTTCCGTCTAAAAAAATAACCATTGAGTTAAAATCACTCAACAGCAAGAGTTTGGATTTAAATGCGCGAATTCCTTCTTCTTATAGAGAAAAAGAATTGTTGATGCGCAAAACAATTGCTAAAACATTGTTGCGTGGAAAGGTAGATTTTTCTTTGTATTTAGAAATGACAGCTGAAGAAACCTCAACGGTTATCAATAAAGCAGTGGTAAAAGAATACATGAATCAGCTTCGTGACATTCAACCAGATGCAAATGATATTGAATTGTTGAAAATGGTTGTTCGAATGCCAGACTCACTAAAAACAGAACGTGAAGAAATTGACGAAAAAGAGTTTGAAGTAATTCTAAATGCGTTACAACATGCTATCACACAATTAGACGAATATAGAATTGCTGAAGGAAAAGTACTTGAAAAAGACTTTTTATTACGCGTTGAAAATATTGCTGCATTGCTTCAAAAAGTAATTGATATGGACGATGAACGCATGGTTTCTGTAAAAACACGTTTACGTCGTGCATTAGATGATTTAAAAGAACAAGTAGACGAAAATCGTTTCGAACAAGAGCTAATTTATTACTTAGAAAAATTCGATATCACAGAAGAAAAAGTACGTTTAGCAAATCACTTAGATTATTTCTCAAAGTCTTTAAATTCTCCAGACTCTAATGGAAAAAAATTAGGTTTCATCACCCAAGAAATTGGTCGTGAAATCAACACCATAGGTTCTAAATCCAATTACGCACCAATGCAACAATTGGTCGTACAAATGAAAGATGAATTGGAAAAAATAAAGGAACAACTCTTAAACGTACTGTAATGAAAAAAGGAAAACTCATTGTATTTGCAGCTCCTTCAGGCGCTGGAAAAACTACTATTGTACATCATTTATTAGGCATTCCTGAATTAAATTTAGAATTTTCTATCTCAGCAGCTTCACGCGAAAAACGCGGTAATGAAATAGACGGAAAAGATTATTATTTTTTATCTCCTAAAGATTTTAGACAGAAAATTAAAAATAAAGAGTTTTTAGAGTGGGAAGAAGTATATCCTGAAAATTATTACGGTACGCTACAATCAGAAGTTGATCGTATTTGTAATGAAGGAAGAAATGTCATTTTTGATATTGATGTAGTTGGTGCATTGCGAATTAAACGAAAATTCCCAGAAGAAACAATGACCGTTTTTGTAGAACCACCACATATTAATGAACTGATTGTACGTTTGAAAAATAGAAAAACGGAAAGTCAAGACAAAATCAATATGCGCATTGCCAAAGCGCCTGCTGAAATGGCAAATGCTCCTCAATTTGATGTTAGAATTATGAATGACGATTTGGCCACTGCAAAAGCTGAAGCAGAACGCATAGTTGCTGAGTTTTTGGAAATTGACACTCTTTAAGTAGATAAAAAAAAAAGTAAACAGATGAAAGTTGGTTTGTATTTTGGCACATTCAATCCTATCCATATTGGACATTTAACCATTGCCAATCACATGGCGGAATACAGCGATTTAGACGCTATTTGGATGGTTGTAACACCTCACAACCCATTTAAGAAGAAAAGCTCTTTATTAGACAATCATCATCGTTATGAGATGGTTATGATTGCTACGGAAGAGTATCCAAAAATTAAGCCTAGCAAGATAGAATTTGACTTACCACAGCCCAATTACACCGTAAACACTTTAGCGCATTTACAAGAAAAATATCCAAAGTATGAGTTTTGCTTAATTATGGGCGAAGACAACTTGAAAAGCTTGCATAAGTGGAAAAACTATGAGGTCATTTTAGAAAACCATGAAGTGTACGTGTATCCACGTATTTCTGATGGAACTGTAGAACATAAATTTAAGGATCATCCAAAAATTCATAAGGTAACGGCTCCAATTATGGAAATTTCTTCCACATTTATTAGAAATGCCATTAAAGAGCAAAAAAACATCAAACCATTATTACCACTACATGTGTGGAAATATGTGGATGAGATGAATTTTTACAGAAAGTAATTTAGACTTTTTGGATTGCTACACCTGCTTCGACTAACTCTGGTTTTCAATCATTGAATCTTCAAGTAAAAAACTAATATACTTTCGTATACAAATGTTCTTCATTGTTGTCCATGTCTACCAACAATAAAACGTCATCATTTTGATTGTAAACATCTTTTAATTCGTAGCATTTAGAAAAGTTTTCTTTATCATCAATAATCTTTACAAATAATGACTGATATGCATTGTGCTCATCACATTTTGTAGAAACTGTGTAATGATACGGTTTTGCTTCTGTGTTTTCAGAGTATGATTTTCCAATACCATTTTGTAAAAACTCCAATTTTTCTGCTGGATTTTCTTGTGACACCCAAGCTCCAATAATTTCTTTTTTTGGAGTTACAAAAGCAGTAATCACCATTAAAATCAATAATAATATGGAAAGTGGAATAATTATTAAAGCGCGTTTACTTCTCATCGTATTGGCTATTTTTGATAGACAATATTAGGAAGTTTTCAAGATACCACACAAGGGGACTTTTCCCCTTTTTTATAGTTTTTTCACTACAAATTGCATATAAATTCCTAATCCAAAAGGATTTAGCTGTCTAATGTAGGAATACGCAGCACTTGTCCTGGGTAAATCTTGTCTGGATCTTTCAACATTGGTTTGTTAGCTTCAAAAATTTCTGGGTATTTCATTGCGTTGCCATAATATTGCTTTGCAATTTTCCCAAGTGTATCGCCTTTTGCTACGGTATGAAATTGTGCTTCTACCACTTGCTCTTCTACTTCCATTTGATCATCAACCATGGCAATTCCCATAGTATTTCCTGCGACTAAAACTACTTTTTCTTTTGTAGATTGATCTACAGCTTTTCCTGAAATTATTGCAATATCTCCATCAAGCGAAACACATAAGTTTTCTACTTCTAAGTCTAAATCGTGAATGGCTTCTGCAATGGCTGCTTCGGCATTGACTTTTTCATCAACAATATTTTCTGTAGATATTGTTACGGTTTCTTCTGCAGATTTTCCTCCAAATAATTTTTCTCCTACATCTTTTATAAAAGCGAATAAACTCATGTTTTTATTGGTATTAGGTGTTTGTTGTAAGGTATTAGTTTTACTATTTGAAAGATATAAAAATCTTGCTTTATTTGAAAAGATTATAATGCTTCACTTGAAGATTTCGTTCTACTTCAAAATTATATCGATATACATAATTTTGTGTGCCGCTGGCATCACAATCATGAGTCTCACTAAAAAAGAAACAGCCTTTACACGAATGTAAAGACTGTTTCTAAACTAAATAACCAACCAAAGTTTTATATATTTTTATTTCTTAAAGTCGTCCTTATTGAACTTCTTATTGATAATTTTTTTACGTTTTTTATCCGTTTGCTTCAATCTTGTTGAACTTCCATCACTTGATGGACGTAAGTATTGAATATATCCTCTTCCATTAAATTCATAGGTTGTTCCTGAATCTGGATGGAATAACTCTATCGTCTGGTCATTAATAACGTTCAATTCGAAGTATTCATTATCCAAATAATCATAATCTAATGTTAAAACTTTCGCATATGGATCACCTTCTACATCATACACTGTATAAATTCCTTCGTAATCATAGATCAAATCTGCAATTGCAGTATCTTCTGGATCTGTAGAAGACAAGAACGTATCGTCATTTCCTCCTGATAAAAATGACAGGAAATTCTCGTTATCAAATTCATTTAATGCTCCTTCTTGACTTGTATATATTTTTTTCCAAGCTGTAAATTCTTGTAATAAATAGTGAATGTTATCATAGAATACAAAATCATAGTCAAAGTTTGAACGCTGATATCCTGTTAAGTAATAACTAGTATTGCTACCAGCATCATACATACGAATTCTATTGGCACTTAACTGATCTACGCGCAATGGATAAAAACCATCAATGTCATGATCAATTTCTACCGTGTCGAAATTAGTTCCATACGCTCCAACATCAATTCCATATCCATTTCCATTGCTTCCAATTCCCGAAATATTATTGTTTGCATACATCGTTCCATTAATAAATGATACAGTAAATGCTCGTTGTAAAAATGGCACTTCACCATTTCCAGTTGTTTGATTAATATTCACATACCACAATTCATAAGAGCTTAACAACTGATTTAACGAAATTCCTGGCTCGTCAATAATTGGGTCTTCTATAAGGACTTCTGTATAACATGAACTCATCATAGAACTAAATAATGTAATTGCTAAAAGTAATTTTATAGTTTTCATAAGCCAATCGTTTTGTTGTTGATGTGTAATTACACTCAAAACGTGTGCCAAAAAATGAAATGGAGCGGAAATTAACAGTCTTACTTTTAGTAAAAAGAAAGCATTTTACTCACTTTTAGGATGTTTGTAAATGCCAAAAACTCATGTTACGCCTTGTGTTAAATCCTAGTTTTTCATAAAGTTTAATAGCGCCAACATTAGATGCCGCCACGTGTAAATACGCTTTAGTTTTTTTGCTGCTTCACCTAAAGATACTTAAAAAACTTTAGTTTATGTATTGAGCGAACTTCTGGTTTTCAACAGTAACATTGCAAGGATATTTTGTGTATTTTTGGATCATAGATTCACCTTTTATGGATAACAATTTAAAATACGCTGTTTTTGGAGCGGGAAGCTGGGCTACTGCCATTGTAAAAATGCTTTGTGAAAATTTAAATGAAGTAGGTTGGTACATGCGTAGCGTATATACAAAAGAACATTTGCTAAAAGAACAACACAATCCAAGTTACTTAAGTTCTGTTGAATTTAATATGGATAAATTGAAAATAAGCAATGATTTTGATGAAATTGCTTCGTATGCTGATGTACTAATTTTTGTAATTCCTTCCGCGTTCATTTATGGTGAGTTGAAAAAATTAACTGTTGATATTACAGATAAAACGGTTGTCTCTGCTGTAAAAGGAATCATTCCAGAATCTGGATTGTTAGTTGGCGAGCATTTTCATGATGTGTACAAAATTCCATTTGAAAATATTGCAGTAATTGCAGGGCCTTGCCATGCAGAAGAAGTAGCTTTAGAGCGCTTGTCCTATTTAACGATTTCGTGTGCCGATCAAGAGAAAGCACAGTCGATTGCAGATAAATTGTCTAGCAATTATATCAAAACAAAAATTAGTGATGATGTGATTGGTACAGAATACGCAGTGATGTTGAAAAATATTTACGCAATAGCTGCAGGAATAGCACACGGATTGGGTTATGGAGATAATTTCCAAAGTGTATTGATGAGTAATGCTATTCGCGAAATGAAGCGTTTTATTAAGAAAGTACACAAAATGAAGCGTAATATTAATAATTCTGCTTACCTGGGCGATTTATTAGTAACTGGATATTCGGTGTTTTCTCGAAATCGAATGTTTGGAAATATGGTTGGGAAAGGATACACCGTAAAATCTGCGCAAATGGAGATGAATATGGTTGCTGAAGGATATTATGCTACCAAAAGTGCTTTCTTATTGAATCAGAAGAACGAAAAGAAGACACAAATTCCAATTATTGATGCGGTCTACGCGATTTTGTATCAGAATAGAGATCCTAAAAAAGTATTTAAAAAATTGACTGAGAAGTTAGACTAATCTAATTTGATGATTTGTCAATGTGTTGATTTGAAAATTAAGACTCATCTACTTAACTACTAAAATCCCAAAATGAAATGGGTTTAAAAGTGCACACTGAGCTTGTCGAAGTGAAGCACTTCTAACAATCTATTTCACCAAAATACCTTTAGTATCCATCAACGGAATTGATTGAAAAGCCTTTATATTGATTGTATTTTTTCTAAAAATATACTTTTTATCGTACATTTTATTTCCTTCAAAAAAGGTCACACGAAATTCATTATTGAGCGCAAATACATCTTCTTGCATCCACTCTGCTTTCGCATACGATTTTGCAGGAAGTTTTTCCAATTTATGACGCATAATGGAAGTTTCTCTGTCCGCATCATAGCCACGAGAAACCACCAAGACCATTTCTAAATCTACGTCTTTGTCATTGATGATATAGGCGTTCCAGTCGTCTGTTTTGTAGATATCGTTGTATTCTTGCACAACGGCCATGTACACACCTTCTACTTCAGGAATTTCAATATCTTTTTTCACATGCTTAAATTTCAATAATTATCTGATAAATAAATTAATTATAAAATTGAGAACGTTTGTAATCACTTCGTTCTCACAATAAGAAATTTATAATGCAGACTTAAATTGCTCTAGGAAACGTACATCATTTTCACTTAACAAACGAATATCACCAATTTGGTATAATAACATCGCAATACGATCGATTCCCATACCGAAAGCAAAACCTGAATATTCTTTAGAATCAATTCCGCAATTTTCCAATACATTTGGATCTACCATTCCGCAGCCCATAATTTCTAACCAACCAGTTCCTTTAGTAATTTTATAATCGGTTTCGGTTTCCAATCCCCAATATACATCTACTTCTGCGCTTGGTTCTGTAAAAGGGAAATACGATGGCCGCAGACGAATTTTTGACTTCCCAAACATTTCTTTGGTAAAGTGTTGCAGCGTTTGTTTTAAATCTGCGAAACTTACGTCTTTGTCTATGTATAATCCTTCTATTTGGTGAAAAAAGCAGTGTGAACGTGCCGAAATCGCCTCATTACGATATACTCTTCCAGGAGAAATTGTACGAATTGGTGGCTGATTGTTTTCCATATAGCGAACTTGTACAGAACTTGTATGTGTTCGTAACAAGATGTCTGGATTTGTTTGAATGAAGAATGTATCCTGCATATCACGTGCTGGATGATATTCTGGAAGATTCAATGCCGTAAAGTTATGCCAATCGTCTTCAATTTCTGGACCTTCAGAAACATTGAATCCAATACGAGCAAAAATCTCCGTAATTTGATCTTTTACTAAAGATATAGGGTGACGCGCACCAATTTCAATCGGTTGTGCTGGACGTGTTAAGTCACCATACACACCTTTTTCTTCTGCTTTATTTTCTAAAGCTTCTTTGAGCGCGTTTACTTTTTCTTGAGCAACCGTTTTTAGTTTATTGATCGTTTGCCCAAATTCTTTCTTTTGTTCATTCGGAACATTTCGAAACTCAGCAAAAAACTCATTCAACAATCCATTTCTACCTAAGTATTTAATTCTGAAATTCTCGATGTCTTCTTTTGCTTGTGTTGTAAACTTTTCAACTTCAGCAATATGTTCCTTGATCTTATCTATCATGACGATATTTTGATTTAGCTTGCAAATTTAGAAAAAACTAGCTTATTCAATGTATTCCTTCTCTAAAAAGTAATTGACAATGGCTTCTTTCATCAATACGGTTTGTTCTCCAGCCTTTAAGGTTGGTAATTCTTCCTTAAATTTATAGTGTGGCCAGCCATCATCATCAAAGTAATCAAACTCATAATAACCGTATGGTTCCAACAGTCGGCAAATAGCGATATGCATCAGGTTTACTTTATCATCTTTTTTAAACGTTCGATGAATTTGACCAAGTTCTTGAACACCAATCAAATAAATAATTGCATCCAAATCCAAGGTGTCGCCTTCCGCAAACTGATGTGTCAGTTTCTCCACTACCGTATTCCAACGTTCTTTTAATACTTCATCTCTTGCCATTGTTCCTGTCTTTTCGGTTGCAAAGGTAGCTAACGTGCACTTATATTTTTATTTTTTTTGTACAAAAACTTGTCTTCTTTCACAATCAAATTAATGGTGTAATCATTATTTTTCTTTCTTTTAAAGATGGCATCCGTAACAAAACACAATAAAAAACTACCAATAGAAGTTCTATATTTGTAAAAACTCGATACTCATGAACTTTATTGACATCATTTTGGGCGGTATAATTGTCCTTGGGTTTGTACGAGGACTCATGAAAGGACTTTTCGTAGAAATCGCTTCACTCGTAGCATTGATCGCTGGATTATACGGCGCAATTCACTTTTCGTATTTCGCGGGCGACTTTTTAGTTGAAAATTTCCCGTCTTGGGAAGAAAAATATGTCAATTTAACTGCCTTTGCAATTACTTTTATTGTAATTTTAGTGGCGGTAACCATGGCTGGAAAGATATTGACCAAAGTAGCAGATTTTGCTTCGTTAGGTATTTTGAACAAGATTTTGGGCGGTGCTTTTGGTGGATTAAAAATAGCTGTGATTGTTGGAGCTGTACTGGTATTTTTTGAGCGTACCAATAATACCATGACATTTATAGAACAAGATAAGATTGAAGGATCAGCCTTGTATGAACCTGTAAAAGATGTTGGTGGATTTGTGTTTGCCTATGTATTGGAAGAAACGAATAAGAGTAATGTATTAGATTCGTTCAATACGGATAAAAGTCAGCAAGAAAACGATTTAAAAGAAATTGAAGAAAACGAAAATTAATTATGTGTGAATATTGTGGAGATCCAGGAATGAAACATCTGTATGACGAAGATATGATGAACCCTTTCATGGGCAGATTGAGCACAAATTCTTTAAAAATTAAATCTAAAAAAGAAAAAACCACTTCTAAACCAAAAATAGATATCTAAAAAATTACTTTAAAATTCATGTGTGAACATTGCTCCGGTTTTGCGACAGAACGTTTTTTTTCGCATCAAGATTTTGCTGCGTTTGAAAAAGCTTTTGAAAAAAAGTGCTTGGACGGCACTTTTATTCGTGTTGTGAATTCGAATCAAATTGCACAGGATACCTCTGAGACTACTTTCGAATGTACGCATTGTAATACCGATTGGGTATTATCAACACCAGAAAATGATTGGCAAGGATATTTTTTACGCGAAAATCAACTCGTTGCATACGACAATTATGAGTATGAGTCTACGAATAACAACACTACATTTCGAGCAAACTTTAAAGGTCAAAAAGGAAATTGCGGTTGCTGTTTGGCTATATTTCTTGGACTTTTGGCTTTGATTATTTACATCATCTATAGTGTGTTTGATTTTATTTTAGACATGCTCTTTTAGGCTTTAATTAAATACTATATACTATCCTAGAAGTCTATTCTCCTCTGTAATATCTTTCATTAAATTTCTATTCAAAAAAATAATAGGAAAACTTGCTTTGAAGTAAAAGATTTTAGCTAATTTACCCCATTACTTTTTTAAAAAGTATATTGTCCCTCACCCAAGCTATTGATGTTGTAACAGTATAGCCAAAACAACTTAATTAGAATTTATATTAAACTATTTAAAACCTTTAAACAATTATGAAGAAAACAATCTTATTAGCAGTTACCCTTATATCATTTTTTATGGTAAGTTGTGGTGGATCTATTGAAAGTGATGTTGCTAAATTAGCAGAATTACAATGTCAAGCTATAAAATTACAAGAAAAAGCAATGTCTGGTGATGTAGATGCAGTGAAAGAAGTAAAAGAGCTTGGTGAAAAAGTGATGAAAATGGCCGCTGAATTCAAAGACAAATATACTTCAGAAGAAGATCAAAAGAAATTTAAAGAAGCTATTGAAAAAGCTATCAAAGAACAAAATTGCGATAAATAATAGTTACTATTTATTTTATATCAAATAGAAAAAAACCCATCAACTTTTAAAATTTGATGGGTTTTGTATGTTTTATAGTTTTTTGTTTATAATTCGTCTTTCACCTTGGCTTTAATCCATTTTAAACAATCGTCAAAGGTATCAAAGCAATCTTCTTCCGAAACTAAATCTGGAATAATATCAATACGCTCCATCATATGCCTCGGTTGTTTTTGTATGTTTACAAATAAAACCTTGCGATCATTCGTTTTTAAATTGAATAAAATATCTTCCAATGTATACAATCCTGATTGATCCATATATTGCATTCTTCCCATACGAATAATAACAGTTTGTGTAGTATCTGGTAATTGTTTGGCAAGCGCTTGTATTTCACTTGTAGACCCAAAGAATAATGGCCCTTTAATATGCTTAATAAAGACTTCTTCTTTTAAGTTTTCTGGGAAGCCAATTTCATCTTCCCAAGCTTCTTCTTGGAGTGTTTTTACATCTGAAGTTTCTGCGGTAATGTCTCCAATTTTTTTCATGAACACCAATGACGCCAATACCAATCCAATTCCAACTGCATAGATTAAATCCCAAAACGTTGATAATCCTAATACCACCAACATAATAAATACTTCTGAGCTTAATTTTAAAGGACCAAGTTTGATATCTTTTGGCAAGCTTGCAATGGCTCTTAATCCTTTATAGTCCATTACACCAATACCTACCGTAATAAGAATTCCTGCTAATACTGCTGCCGGAATTTTTGATGCTACAGGTCCTAATGCTAGTAAAATTACCAATAATAATACACCTGCAATCATTCCTGACAAACGCGTTTTTCCTCCAGAATTGATATTTACAACTGTACGAATTGTTGCTCCAGCTCCTGGAATTCCTCCAAAAATAGCACCAATAGAGTTTCCTATTCCTTGTCCTATCAATTCTTTGTTTGGCTTGTGCTTTGTTTTGGTCATATTATCCGCCACAACGCTCGTTAATAAAGAGTCAATAGCTCCTAACAATGCCAAGGTTAGTGCTGTAAGTATGTATGGTGTAATACTTGTAATACTGAATTCTGTAAAGATTTCCATTTTCGGCATCGGGAAATCACCTGTAATTTCTTCTATAGGTTTGTAGTTTAAACTAAAACCATACGCAATTGCGGACATCACCACGAGCGCCACTAAAGTACTCGGAATAGCCTTGGTAATTCGTTTAAAACCATAAATAATAAGGATCGTTCCTAAAGCCAATAATAATTCTAACCAATTGATATTTTGTAAAGCACGTGGCAATACTTTTAACGTACCTATTACACCAGAAGAATTATTTTTTGCAAGTGTTCTCGCTTCATCTAAAATACGTGCATCTGTAATTTCGTTTCCGCGTTTTGCTACTTCTTGAATGTTTTCTATTACTAAAATACCTTCTTGTTGTTCTTGTTTTATAAAATCTTTTAGAATGACTTCTTTGGCTTGTGGTTTAAACTGCTCCACATACGCATCATCATTTTTTGCTGAATATCCAATAGAAGGTAAAATTTGCGTAATCAATATAATGACTCCAATGGCAGTCATAAAGCCTGAAACTACAGGGTAGGGAATGTATTTAATATATTTTCCTAAACCAATTGCTCCTAAACCTACTTGTATTAAACCAGCAAGTAAAAAGACTGTTAAAATTGCGGGTAAAGCTTTGTCTACATCGCCTCCATTGGTAGCAATAATTCCTGCAATTACAACCATACTTACGGCTGTCATCGGTGCAGTTGGTCCAGAAATTTGCGTGTTGGTTCCTCCAAATAAAGCTGCAAAGAAGCTAATAAAAATTGCTCCATACAATCCTGCGCTTGGTCCTAATCCTGAAGAAACTCCAAAAGCTAAGGCTAATGGCAAAGCAACAATCCCTGCGGTAATCCCTCCAAAAGCATCACCTTTGAGATTAGAGAATAAATTTTTCATCTGTTATTTTTTGTTATATGGTTTTTTTCAGATGAAATTCGCCATAGATCAGTCTTGGTTGTAGAATGACGTATTTCACTGTTTATTTATATGTCTACACACCAATTTTACATCGTAATGGTATTGTAGAATATAAATATATGTATTAAGTACGTAAGATTATAATTCCTTCACATCTTCTGCGACGATCCAACCAATTTTTCCGTCAATGAGTTGAATTTTTTTCCAGCTATCTACCGTATCTAATACTTGTACTTTGGTTCCTTCATGCAGTACAAATACCTCATCGCTACGTAAGTTTGGTTCTGCCTTTATAGCTGATTCTTTAGCAAATACAATGGCTGGACGATCTGATTGTGCTTTCCCATATTGTTGGTATGCAATGGCTACGGTTCCTAAGATAAAAAGGAAAGCTATAAAACTTATTAAAAAGTAGATTCTTTTTTTCAATGTATGATATGAAAATTGATACAGTAAGAATGAAATTACACATAGAAACCCAAATATTACAGTAATCCAAGCCCATTGATTGTAGGTAAACATTTCTGTAATGCTACTCACAAATTTAGCAAATTGCGTTTTTGGTAAAGATTCAATAGCATCGATGGTCATGTTTTTGGCAAATGCCAAATTGTTGAGAACATCTTCGTCTTTTGGTGATAGTTGTAGTGCTTTTTCAAAATAGTAAATACTTGGTCCTATTTCATTGCTTTTGTAATACGCATTAGCAAGATTGTAATATACTGCTGCAGAATGATTTCCTGTTTCTAGAATAGATTTGTATTGTTTGATGGCTTCTGGAAAGTTTTCATCATTGTAAGCTTTGTTTGCGGCTTCAAATGCGGTAGCATTGTCTTGTCCAAACACTAGTACACAACTAGAAATGAACACGAGAAGCATATATGTAATCTTAGTTTTCATTTCTTTATCTATTTATTTGTTTGTCAATTTGTGAAATGGTTTGCACCGATTTTTCATAATCATTGTTGATTGCAACGTTTGAAGCTGGTGTATAACGAGCAAATTCACAACTTTCTAATAAGCTGATAAAATCTTGAACGCTTTCTCCTTTTACATTACGTTCCGTCAATAGTTGACGTATCTTTTCTTTACTAAATTCAGAGGTTTCTATACTTAGTTTTGCACGTAAGTAATTGTGTAATGCTCTTTCTAATACTTCATAGAACGCTTCTTTATCATTCAGTTTCTTCTTCGCTTCCGATAAGTATTTTTTCGCCAATCGATTTGCAGTACGCGTTTTGCTTCCCTGAATATCATTATCGTACGCTCGTTTCTTTCTTCTAGCAATCAAGATAATTGGAATGAATAAGAAAGGAACTAATAGCAATCCGTAGAAAAAGTTTGATTTAAAGAAGTCTGCTTTTGTAACAGGGCTCAAATTTGCGGCTGTTTTTAAGTATCTAAATTGTGACCCTGTTGTAGTAATTGTTTGTTTTTGTGTTGAATTTTGATCGGTATTTGTTTTAGCTGTAGCTGTATTTACAGGACCTTCCACAACATCAATAACAATTTCATCAGAGGTTAAAGTCTTATACGTTTCATCTTCTGGATCAAAATACGAAAAGGATACACTTGGTATTGGATATTTTCCTTTGTATTGTGGCACAACCGTATAACTGTCTGAGATTTTTCCTTGCATTCCACTAATTCGAGTGGTAACACGTTCCGTAAATTCAGGTTCGTATACTTCTAAAGAACTTGGCAATTTTAGTTCAGGTAAATCAAATAGTTTTAGGTTTCCTTTTCCTGATACTTCTATTTTTGCTTGAAGTGATTCGTTTGCATTTAAAGATTTTTTACTTGTCGTTACTTCGAACTCAAAATCGCCTACCGCACCTGTAAAATTAGCTGGCTTTCCTGCCTCTGGCAATTCTTTTACATCCACTGTTCTACGCGCAGAAGTAATGGTTTTATGTACGGTTTCATAACGTCTTCCAAAGACATCTCTACGACGAGTAGGTACTGAAATTTGCAGATCAATAGAAAAAGGTTCTATGACTTGTTTTCCTGTTTTTTGTGGATATAACACAAATCTTCTCAGTGTAGCATATCTGTATTGCTCTCCTTTATACGTAGTGGTTTGCGCACCATTTTTTGCTTGAATATTTTGACTCCAGAAATTGTTGAATGTTGGTTTTCCAAGCGGCGCATAATCATTGACAATGATATTTGGCTTTACATATAACTTGTATGAAACCGTAACGGGTTCATTTAAATATGGATTTCCTTTAGAGACTTCTGTAACCAAATGTATTCCTTCTGAAATTACATAATCAGGATTACTGCCATCTGTAGGTTTGTCTACAGCTTTGGTTACTGTAACTTTTACAGGCAGCGTTTTATACGTTTGTCCGTCAATTTCAACCTTTGCTTGTTTGATGGTAAACGTTCCTTCATTTATTGGTTGCAAGAAATATGTATAGGTTTTTGAAAATGAACGCTTTCCATTGTTCCAAACGTGACTCATAGACTGAATAGGTCCGCCTACTACACGAAATCCTGTAAAGCTTGGCGCTGTGAAATTATCGCCGTCTCTGTCCATTTCAAAGTCTACTTTCAAACGCTCATTTACGCCCAATTTCTTTTTGCTTACTTTGGTTTCAAAGGTAACTTGCGCAGCTAATACGCCTGCAAATAGCAAGAAAATGATAGTTGATATGTATGCTTTTGTTTTCATTTGTTGTAACGAACTTTTGGTCGTTGTTGCTTCTGTGTTTCTAATAATTACCAGTCTTTTTCAGCTTTTACTTTAACTCCTTTTACCTTTTTCTCGTTCAGTTTGTCTTGCGTTTTCTTTTCAGCATTGTTCATTGCCTTTAACAAACTTTTTACTTGTTGAGGAGACAATTGATTTGGCTTAGGTTGTCGTTGCTGTTGTTTGTTTTTATCGTCTTTTTGATCTGCTTTTCCTTGACCGTCATTGTTATCTTTCTTTTGTTTTTCCTTTTCTTTATCGCCTTGACCGTCTTTGTTTTTGTCGTCTTTTCCACCTTCGTCTTTATCCTTGTCTCCTTTATCTTCGTTTTTATCTTTTTGATCTTTCTTATCCTGATCTTTTTTGTCTTGTTCTTCTTGCTGCTCCTTTTTGTCTTTGTCTTGCTTATTTTTATCATCTCCTTGCGGAGGGTTTTTATCGAGCATTTCTTTAGCTAAAGCATAATTGTAACGCGTTTCATCATCCGATGGATTGTTGCGCAATGCCTTTTTGTAGGCAGCAACTGCTTTTTCGTATTCTTTATTATTCATGAATACATTCCCCATGTTATGATACGCCTTGTGCTTTTCGGCTTTTGTTGTTGCTACTTCTGAAGCTTGCTTGTATCGATTGAACGCTTCTTCGTAGTTTTCGTGATTGTAGTATACATTTCCTAAATTGTACTTTGCTGCTACATTTTCGCCATCTTTTGAGATTGCTTTTCTATACTCTGCTTCCGCATCTGCGTAACTACTATCTTTTACCGCATTATTGGCTGCGTATGTATAGTTTTTTGAGTCTTTTTTGAATGCTTCTTCCTCTTTCTTATCCTGTGCATTTGCTACAGTAACCGAAAGCAATAAAAGCAGTATGTGTTTTACATATTTCATGATCCTTTTTCATTAAATAAATTCAACTTTCGCAACCATGCTGTTTTTCGCTCCAATAGAAAAACATCTAACAATAATAAGAAGATTCCTAAACCAAGAAACCATTGAAATTGATCTTGAAATTCAGAGAATTTTTTAGCTTCAAATTCTGTTTTGTTCATTGTTGATAGTTGGTCAGTGATTACTGCTACTGCATCTTCTGTGACTGTTCCATCAATATATTCACCATCGCCTTCTGAGGCAATGTTTTTTAGTGTTTTTTCGTTTAATCGTGTAATCACAACTTCACCTTGTAAATCGCGTTTGTAGGATTCTACAATTCCACGTCTTTTTAACGGAATGCGTCCACCTTTTGCAGTTCCTACTCCAATAGTATACGTTTTTATTCCTTCTTTGGTCGCTTCTTCTGCCAATTGTCCTGCGCCACCTGTATGATCTTCTCCATCAGAAATGATGACCAATACACGATTGGTTTGTTCTACATCATCATAATAGGTTTTTGCCAAACGAATAGCATCGTCAATGGCCGTTCCTTGCGATGATAACATATTTGTATTCAGATTTGCCAAGAACATTTTTGCTGCCGAGAAATCGGTGGTAATTGGCAATTGCGGCACCGCTCTTCCTGCGTAAGCGATAATTCCAATACGGTCGCTTCCTAATTTATTAATTATTTCAGAAACAATACGTTTTGCTTTATCCAATCGGCTTGGCGAAATGTCTTCTGCCAACATACTTTTAGAGACATCAACGGCAAATACAATATCTACTCCTTCACGTTTTACGGTTTCCAATTTTGTGCCAATTTTCGGATTTACCAATGCCACGACTAAAGAACCTATTGCCAAACACCAAATTACTAGTTTTAAAATGGGTTTAAAAGTTGACTTTTCTGGACTTAATCGTTCTAACAATTGCTTATTGGCAAATTTACGCTGTGCACTTCGTTTCCAAAACTGCAAGAGTATGAACACCAACACCACAATTGGGATGATCATTAGTAAGTAAAAGTATTTTTTTTCTTCTAACATAAATTATTTCTTCATCAATCGATTCGCAAATTCAGTAATGCGTTGCTGCACTGTTTGCGGTATTTTTCTATTTTCAATCCATGTATGTATATGTCCTACATATTCCATACCTAAATAGTTTGCACTTTCTACAAAAGGCATTTCAAAACCTTTTTTTGTTTCTTGATCCGAACCACAACTCATAACTCCCATGTTCATTCCGCGCAAGCGTCTTCCTATTTCTTTTTCTTCAAACAAAAAATCTGATATTCTATCAAAAAACACTTTCATCACACCACTCATCGTATACCAATAAATGGGCGTTGCAAAGACGAAGGTTTCATAATTTGCTGTCAATTTTTTAAACAACGCATTGAAATCGTCTTCATTTTTTAGATCGTACTCAAAATGATTGATTTTGTATGCTTTTAAATCAATCAGATCAAAACCTGTTTGTTGTTGAAGTTCAGAAACAACGGTATGTGTGTTTCCTTTACTTCTCGAACTTCCTAGTATAATGACACCTTTTGCACTCATTCTTAAATAAAACTTCTAAATAAGGTATTGCGCAATAGGATTTCTATCAACAATAATATTCCAGCAAAAAACACAAATATTCTGAATTTCTCTTCATAGTTTGTATAGCGAAACTCTTCGATTTCTGTCTTTTCTAATTTGTTGATTTCATCATAGATTTCCGCCAGCTTTTTGCTATTATTCGCTCTAAAATATTTTCCTCCAGTGGTTTTGGCAATTTGCTTTAAGAGCTTTTCGTCAATTTCCACTTGCATGTTTCTAAACAAAAAGGTTCCATCAGGGTTTAACGCAAATGGTGTTGAAGCCGTTCCATTGGTTCCAATTCCGATTGTATAGGTTTTGATCCCATATTCTACTGCCAATTCGGAAGCAATTTGCGGTTCAATGAATCCTGCATTGTTCACTCCATCTGTTAATAGAATAATAACTTTACTTTTGGCTTTGCTATCTTTTAAACGATTTACAGCTGTTGCCAATCCCATTCCAATGGCAGTTCCTCCAATTAATTCACCATACTTATACTTGATATCTTTCAATGCATTTTGAATGATATTTTTATCCGTTGTAATTGGTGTTTTAGTAAAACTTTCTCCTGCATAGACTACCAATCCGATACGGTCGCTTGGTCGCCCATCAATAAATTCAGAAGCCACTCTTTTTAATGCAGTGAGTCGGTTTGGCTTTAAATCTTTTGCCAACATACTTGCCGATACATCAATTGCCATCACAATATCAATTCCTTTGTTGGTTTTGATTCTTTTGGATACTTCTTTGGTTTGCGGACGTGCTAATGCTGTAATTAATGCAGCAACTGCTAACATTCGCAATGCAAAAAGTATTGGTTTTAATTTGGGTAATATGCTTTGTTTTACTTTGAAGCCTTGCAAACTTGACATTTTTACGTCGGCAAGCTGCTTTGGTTTTTTCCATACATACCAAGCTATTGCTAAAGGAATGAACAATAGCAACCAGAAAAACTGTGGATGTGCAAACGTATAATTATCTATCATTTTTTGTCTCTTCTATTAGCGTGATGGAACTTAAAATTCGATCAACTAGTTTTTTCCCATCTTCATCATCTTCAGCATACATCATAATAAGGGTTTGTATACCGCGCCCTTCTTCAAACACATACGCTTCATAGGCGCTTTCTTGTGTACTGCTAAAAGGACTTAAGTCATCTACAAAAATCCCAGTTCCGTACATTTTGAGTCCTTTGATTCCTGTTGGTGATTCGTACTCATCGTATTTTACCACAAATTTCTTTGCGCCTTCTTCTTCAAATTTCTTTACAATTCCTTGTGCAATGTCATCGAGTGTAATATCTGGTTTTTGCGTAAAAGTTGTTACACCTAAGCTTACTGAGAATGGTGCTAAATGACTTTGATAACTGTATATTTCAGTTTCAGATGGTAACGGAACTGAATCTTTTGCTTTTAATGGCGTAGCACGCTTCAATACTTTTGGTGTTGCAATGGTAAAATCGGAAGTTCCGTATTTACTTGTGACCCATTCATCTTCTAATAAATCACCCATAGAGTGACCTAAATACGTATTCTCTTTTACATATTCTAAAGTTGCATATCCGATTAATCCTCCAAAAGCAATAATCATTGCCATAACACCAATAACCGTATTTCTAAAACGTTGTTTTTTGCGTTGTTCTTCCAACAGTTTTAATTGGTATTCTTCGTCTTTTCGTAATTCTTCGTCTGAAATCTCAGGAATCGCTTCTTTGGTTTCTACAACAATGTTTTCGACCAAATTACGATCTGCTTTTACAACACTATCATCAGGCTTTGATTTTGCAAATTTTACCAAATCGGCCGTTTGCAATACATTTTTTAGATTTTTGATGGTTTCATCTCTTAAATCTAAATAACCAGCATCTTTTTGAGCTTCTATTTTACGAATGAGTTCAGCTGTTGTACTTTCTAAAGCATCAATTCGTACTTCTTCTTCTATATACTGACGTACAATGTTTGTTAGTTCAGAGTAGTAATCTTTGTATTCTGAATTGATCAATAATTTTGATTTATCCAGCTCATTTAATTGTAATAATGCACGATCGTACGGTGGAATTTCGGCTTTTTTCTTTTTCTTATTTTTTGCTTTCAGTTGAAAAACAAAAAAATAAAAATACGCACCAAATAAAGTAAGCAATCCTAAAATAATAAGTGCATAAATCCACCAAGTGCTACTAGCTTTTTCAACCGACGTGATTTTTTTGATATCAAACATTTTTTGTTTGAGCGTATCTACCACAACATTTGCCACTGCAATGCGAATAGAATCCGTAAAGTATGGTTTGTTATTTATAAGTATTTTTTGCTTTGGAATGAAATACGTCCCTGAGTCATACTGTGTAACTCCGTATTTTTTGATAAGACTGTATTTCGCATTTTGTTTTACAGTATCTGCTTCATAAGCTTCCAACAATTCTAATGGCGTGAAGATATTGTTCCCTTCAGGGAATACTACAGTTGCTGCAGTATCTGCTTCTACCATAATAGAAAGCTTGATTTCTTCTCCAATTTTTATTTGTGTAGAATCCACAACCGCTTCTACTTTTTGTGCGAATGATTGTGCGGTGAATAGCAAAAAGAAAACCATCCAAAAAGCGTGTATTTTTAATAATACTTTGCCGACTTTGGATCGTTGTAATTTTTTATTCATACTTCTTACTTCGTTATTCATAATTCGCTTAGCCTCTTCTTTTAAAATAGCCTAATAGTTTTTTTACATAGCTTTCGTCTACACTAGCACTGATTGTACCTGCGCCACTTCTAGAGAATAATTCTTGGAAGTAGTTTACCTTGCCTTTATAATATTTTGTATAATTGGTTCGCACTGCTTTTGAACCTGTATTGACCAACATCGTTTCGCCTGTTTCACTATCGAGCATTTGTACAATTCCTAGATTCGGAATGGTTTCTTCACGTTGATCATAAATGCGAATTCCTGTTAAATCGTGCTTTTTGGCAGCAATTTTTAAGGTTTGTTCATATTCATCTGCGATAAAATCAGAGAGTATAAAGACAATTGCTTTTTTCTTCATCACACTTGATAAGAATCGCAAAGCTTGTGAAACATCTGTTTTAGTACTTTTGGGTGTAAATTCCAAAAGTTCACGAATGATGCGCAATACGTGTGATTTTCCTTTTTTAGGTGGAATGAACAATTCGATCTCGTCTGAAAACAGAATCAGTCCAACTTTATCATTGTTTTGCATTGCTGAGAAAGCTAATGTTGCTGAAATTTCTGTGATGGTTTCATTCTTGAATTGCGAATTTGTTCCAAAAAGTTCGGATCCTGAAACATCAACCATCAGCATCATTGTCAACTCGCGTTCTTCCTCAAATACTTTGATATATGGTTCATTATAACGAGCCGTTACATTCCAATCAATATTTCGAACATCATCTCCAAATTGATACTGACGCACTTCGCTAAACGTCATTCCACGACCTTTGAAAGTAGAATGATATTCTCCTCCAAAAATGTGGTCGCTCAATCGGCGTGTTTTAATCTCTATTTTACGTACTTTTTTAAGTAACTCTTTTGTATCCATTGTTTTCAGTATGCAACAGTGTTCGGTATACAGTGAACGGTAAAAAGTTTTAGATTGGTTTGCTAATGTAATAAGCGTGTTCGTTATTTAAAATAACTTAACACTCGTTAACACACAATTAGTCTATGGTACTTCAATTTCGTTTACAATTTTATTGATGATTTCCTCGGAAGTTATATTTTCAGCTTCTGCTTCATAGGTAATTCCGATTCTGTGACGTAATACATCGTGTACAACAGCACGAACATCTTCAGGGATTACGTAACCTCTACGTTTGATGAATGCATAACATTTAGCTGCATTGGCTAAGTTGATACTTCCACGAGGCGACGCTCCAAAACTGATTAATGGTTTTAAGTCTTCTAGTCTATATTTTTCTGGATAACGAGTAGCAAAGATGATATCCAAGATGTATTTTTCAATTTTTTCGTCCATGTAGACATCTTTCACCGCTTCTTGTGCTTTTAAGATTTGATCTACAGATACGACTGGATTTACTGTTTCAAAACTTCCTTTTAAGTTGGCACGCATGATGAGTTGTTCTTCATCCATTTTTGGATAATCAATCACAACTTTCAACATAAAACGGTCTACCTGTGCTACAGGTAATGGATAAGTTCCTTCTTGTTCTACAGGATTTTGCGTTGCCATTACTAAGAAAGGTTTGTCTAACACAAAGGTTTCGTCCCCAATAGTTACTTGCTTTTCCTGCATTGCTTCTAACAAAGCCGATTGCACTTTTGCTGGTGCACGGTTAATCTCATCAGACAATACAAAGTTGGCAAAAATTGGTCCTTTTTTAATTGAGAAATCATTCTCTTTCATGTTGTAAATAAGTGTTCCTACAACATCGGCTGGAAGCAAATCGGGCGTAAACTGAATTCTGCTAAAACTTCCTTGCACAGCTTTACTTAACGTATTAATGGCTAAAGTTTTTGCTAATCCAGGAACACCTTCTAACAGGATATGTCCTTTTCCAAGCAAGCCAATTAATAAACGCTCTACCATGTGCTTTTGTCCAACGATTACTTTGTTGATTTCCATCGTAAGTAAATCGATAAATGCACTTTCTTTTTCAATTTTTTCGTTAATGGCTCTAATATCTATTGTTTCTTCCATTTAGGTACTTTTTTTTGAGGTGTGAATTTACTAATCACATTTTAACAATGCAAATTGTCAAAATTATTCGTTTATTGCTGTTAATAATAGGTTAAAATATTTAGGATATTTATATATTGAAGCCTTTAAAACTCAAAAGCATAGTAGATCGGAAACGATCTCATTTTTTTGTTGATAACTCAAAGCCTTATAGTTGCGCAGCTTGTCAATTGTATTGTCTTTTTTTGAACTGTATTTTATGGAATTATCAGGATTAGATTATAGCCTTATTTTTGGATTTTTCGCCATTGTTTTAGGAATAGGAATTTATGTTTCGAAAACTTCTGGAAAAAATAGTACCGAGTATTTTTTATCGGGACGAAATATGCCTTGGTGGATTTTTGGAGTTTCCATGGTAGCGACGACCTTTTCAACTGATACACCAAATTTTGTTACAAACTTAGTTAGAGAAAAAGGTGTTTCAGCAAACTGGGAATGGTGGGCTTTTTTAATTACTGGTTTATTGACTGTTTTTGTATATGCAAAATTGTGGCGAAAATCGAATGTCGCTACAGATATTGAATTTTACGAATTACGCTATAGTGGGAAACCTGCTCGTTTTTTAAGAGGATTTCGATCTTTATACCTTGGAGTTATTTTCAATGTTTTAGCAATGGCAGGTGTTACTTTAGCCGCTATCAAAATTGGTAGTGTGATGCTAGGGTTACAACCTTGGGAAACCGTAGTGTATGCAGGAGCAATTACCGTAGTTTTTAGTGCTATTGGCGGATTTAAAGGTGTTGTATATACAGATTTTTTACTGTTTTTTATAGCCATGGCTGGTGCTATTGGAGCCGCATATTATTGTGTGAACCTTCCCGAAGTTGGTGGATTAGAAAACTTGATTACACATGAAAATGTTGCAAACAAGATTAATATATTTCCTGATTTTAGAAAAAAAGAAGCCTTAATTACTCTAATTATAATTCCGCTTGCGGTACAATGGTGGAGTTCTTGGTTTCCAGGAGCTGAACCTGGCGGTGGCGGTTATATTGCCCAGCGTATGCTAGCGGCAAAAGATGAAAATCATGCGATAGGAGCTACCTTCTTTTTTAATATTATGCACTATGCATTACGTCCGTGGCCATGGATTATTGTTGCCTTAGCTTCCCTAGTTGTATTTCCTGATTTAGAAAGTATTCGAGAAGCTTTTCCAACAATTACTGAAGATAAACTAGGACATGATGTTGCATATTCTGCGATGTTAACCAAACTACCGAGTGGATTGTTAGGTTTGGTATTAGCTTCACTTGTTGCAGCCTATATGTCTACAATTTCTACACACTTAAATTGGGGATCATCTTATATTGTTAATGATTTTTATAAAACCACAGTTAATAAAGATGCTTCTGAAAAAGAATTGGTCAATGTAGGGCGAATTTCAACAGTAGTTTTAATGATTTTGAGCGCTGTTTTAGCACTGTTTCTTCAGGATGCATTGCAAATTTTTAAGTTTATCATCATGTTTGGAGCAGGAACTGGACTAATTTTTATTTTACGCTTGTTTTGGTGGCGAATTAATGCTTGGAGTGAAATTTCAGCAATGGCAGTTTCTGGAGTGATTTCAATTCTCTTTAGTATTGATTCAATTAAAGATTTACTTTTTACTCATACAACTGAATCTGGTGACATTATTGAGCGATTGATGCCTGAGTATTTAAAATTTCCTTTGGTAGTCCTAATTACAACTGTTGTTTGGCTCATCGTAACTTTTATGACACAACCCGAAACTAAAGAAACTTTATTCAATTTTTATAAAAAGATTCAACCTGGTGGACCTGGCTGGAAAAAAACAATTGCAGATGCCGAAGCCGCAAATATTGAAATTGTAACTGATAAAGAACCTTGGAATGTTCCTTCAGGAATTTTAGCCATGTTAGTCGCTATGATCTTTATTTACAGCATTATGTTTGCGACTGGGTATTGGATTTATGGAGAAACAACATTAGCACTTACGTTAACCTTTGTTGCGTTGAGTTCAGGGTTTATTTTAACACAGCTTTGGAAGAAGATTAAAGCATCGGTTTTTTAAGGACATCTTGAAATGTTAGACACGATTTGCTTTGGTATCGCTCTTAGACTTGCTTAGATATTTTGATATCTCTTCAAGCTGAACTTGATTTAGCTTCACATAACAGTATGTGATAATTTTGTGAGATTCTGAAACTAGTTCAGAATGACGCAAAAACTAACCATCTAATTCGTACTTTTACAATAAAATTATTTACACTGTGAATTCAAATTATTCAAGAATTATTGCAGGTACCATGACCTGGGGAATCTGGGGAAAACAGCTTTCTACCACACAAATGATTGACCTGATGCATCATTGTAAAGATGTAGGAGTTACAACCTTCGATCACGCAGATATTTATGGTGATTACACCACAGAAGCCGATTTTGGAAAAGCATTTTCTGAAAGTAAGATTGATCGCGAAAGTATCGAAATTATTTCCAAATGTGGTATTCAATACAAGGCCAAAAATCGCCCAAATAACATAAAACATTACGATTATTCTGCTGACTATATTATTTGGTCTGTTGAAACTTCACTTCAAAATTTACAAACCGAGTATTTAGATCTCTTGCTACTGCATAGACCAAGTCCGTTAATGCATCCTGATGAAGTAGCAAAGGCAATTGATCACTTAAAAACACAAGGGAAAATCAAAAATTTTGGTGTTTCTAATTTTACGCCATCACAAATGACAATGATCGATACAAAAAGTGATATTTCTACCAATCAGATTCAGTTTTCATTAACTGATTTTGATGCCATGCACAATGGCACCCTTGATTATATGATTACCAATTCCATTTTACCAATGGCATGGCAACCACTAGGAAGCATTTTTAGAGAAGAAACCGAACAAACTACCAGAATTCATAAAGTTTTAAATACACTTACAGCGAAATACAACGCAAACAAAGATCAATTGGTATTAGCGTGGATTTTAAAACATCCTTCAAACGTACATCCTGTAATTGGAACAACAACTCCCGAACGTATTACGAATGCCGCTAAAGCAATAGAAATAGACTTGTCGTTGGAAGATTGGTTTACTTTGTTGGTGGAAAGTCAGGGACATAAAGTTCCGTGATGATAGTTTTGAGATTTTTAGTTTAATTAAAAAAAAATCCCGTTTTCATGGGAAATAAATATGAAAAAAACAGCTTTTATTACAGGTGCAACAAGCGGAATTGGACGAGAGATTGCACGGGAATTTGCCAAAAATAGTCTTCGTTTGATTTTGTGCGGACGAAGACAGGAACGTCTGGACAAATTGCAAACAGAATTAAGCGCGCATACCGAAGTACACACACTTAACTTTGATGTACGCGACAAAGAAAAAGTAGCTACAGCAGTGGCTTCATTACCTGAAAATTTTCAAACCATAGATATTTTAATCAATAATGCAGGAAATGCACATGGTTTAGATCCGATTCAAACTGGAAGCATTGACGATTGGGATGCCATGTTAGATATTAATGTAAAAGGATTACTGTACGTAAGCAACGCTATTATTCCGCAAATGGTGGAAAGAAACGCTGGGCATATTATAAATATTGGTTCCACTGCAGGGAAAGAAGTATATCCAAATGGAAATGTGTACTGTGCCAGCAAACATGCCGTGGATGCATTGAATCAAGGAATGCGATTGGATTTAAACGCACATGGAATTCGTGTTGGCGCTATTAATCCTGGATTGGTAGAGACTGAGTTTAGTGATGTTCGTTTTAAAGGAAATACCGAACGTGCTGAGAAAGTCTATCAAGGATATCAACCTCTCACTCCTAAAGATATTGCCGAAATTGCGTACTTTATTGTATCACGTCCTCCACATGTGAATGTTGCAGATTTGATGGTGATGTGTACAGCACAAGCTTCTAGTACAATTGTAAAAAAATCATAATGAATACTGATCTGTATACTCTTTGGTTAAATTTAACATCTAAATATACCGATGATGCATTATTTATTGATAATCATTGGGAAGAGATCAAAGATGCCTATACCAGAAAAAATCGTCATTACCACAACTTACAACATCTAAATTACATGCTACATTTGGCAACTAAAGATGCCGTAAATTTGATGGATTATGATATGATTCTATTTGCCATTTGGTATCATGATATTATTTACAATGCTACAAAAAGTAATAATGAATTTAAAAGTGCAAAATTTGCTCAAAAACAGCTTAAAAAGCTACAAATTGATTCAAAAAGAGTAGAAAATTGCGTAGATTTAATCATTTCTACAAAAAAACATGAAATCCTAAATGTTCAAAATGAAGATAATGCCTATCTTTTGGACTGGGATTTGGCAATTTTAGGAACGCCTTGGGAAACATATCAAAGGTATTCCCAAAACATTCGCAAGGAATATTCCATGTTTCCAGATTTTATGTATAAAAAAGGAAGAAAGAAAGTATTGCAGCATTTCTTAGAACGTCCTCGAATTTATTACACCAAAAAGTATTACGATTTATGGGAAACCATCGCTAGAAACAATATTCAAAAAGAACTCACTTTGCTATGATCAATAAACGCCTTTTGATTAAAAACTTACTCGCTCACAACGATGAGAATAGTTTTTATGATAAAAAGCGAAAACTCAATATCGGCGAAAAAGAAGGAAAAGCAAAGTTTCTAAAGCATATCTGCGCCCTTTCTAACAGCAATCCCAAAAACAATTCGTACATCGTCATTGGCGTGGAAGATGAAGACAATAAAATTGTAGGTGTTGACTTTTTTGATGACAGTAAAATTCAAAATTTGATCAATGCTTATTTGCAAAATCCACCAATCGTTCAGTATGAAAACATCTACTTTCCACATTTGCCCAATGGAAAAGTAGTTGGTTTAGTGACGATTCGTGCCAACAATCAAATTACATCGTTGCGCAAAAATATTTGGAAATATTATGGAGGTTCTATCTTTCTACGTGATGGTAGCATTTCCATGCCAAAGGTGTTTGATATAGAAATTAAAGATGTCAATTCTAAGATTGTAAAAACCATTGAAAATAATGCGCAAAACAATATCAAATTGACGTTAGACAGTGTCATTAATTTCATCAATAACGAGCACAAAAATCTAGAATCGCATTACCAAGTTTTTAAAGAACAATTTATTGTCTGTTGGGCGGGCATTAAGCAAAAAAAGAACGATAAAATCCTATATTCTCGTGTAGATATCGAATTAATCAATGAGCAAGTAAAGTTGTTTTATTCCGCATTAGATCAGGTAGAAATCACCTATAATGAAGACGTTTTTACCATTGTAGAATACGTTCCGCTTGGTTTGCAAAACAAGTACAAATATTATCCGCTTGAAAAGGTAACAATCACCTTTAAACCAAATGGAATGTACACTTTGTATAGTAATTTAATTTTTGAAGCACCGCAATTCAACAAAAAAACACTACACCATATTTACAATACCAACAATACCATTTTAGAAAAATTACAGAAAAACATTTCGATTTCAGAAAACGAAGATCATGATTTACGCAATCTTCCTGCTACGTACATGATTTGCTATTTGAACGGTTTTCATGAAGCTAAAGACAAATTAACTCAAGCTAAACCATTACTAAAAAAGTACGATCGTGATATTTATGAATTGTACAAAGCAACTATTCGAATTTTAAGAAAGATCAAATACAGTTAATTTGTATTTTTGTCCCATGATGCAAAATATTCGTGTAGCTGTAGACGCCGTCGTATTTGGATACAAAGACCATCAATTGAACGTGCTTTTGATCAAAAGAAAAGTACCTCCATTTCAAGGTTCATGGGCACTGCCTGGTGGATTGGTATTAGAACATGAAAGTTTGGAAACTGCTGTAGAACGTGAACTACAGGAAGAAACTAATGTTACGATTGATTATTTGGAGCAACTGTATTCGTTTGGAAAGCCTAATCGCGATCCTAGAAATCGTGTGATTTCTGTAGCGTATTTTGCTTTGGTAAAACCTTCGCATCATGAAATTAAAGCGGATACCGACGCACAAGACGTAGCATGGTTTCCCATCAACGAATTACCTGAACTCGCTTTTGATCATCACATAATTTTAGACAAAGCAAAAGCACGTTTGCGTAGTAAATTGACTTACGAGCCTATTGGCTTTGACTTGCTATCAACCAAATTTTTATTTTCTGACTTAGAAAAACTCTACATGACCATTTTGGAGAAAAAAATTGACCGTAGAAACTTCCGTAAAAAAATACTAAGCTTTGACATCTTAGAAGAATTGGACGAAAAAGTCTCAGAAGGCCGCGGAAGACCTGCCAATCTATTCAAATTCAACAAAAAACAATACTTCAAGCTTCAAAAAGAAGGCTTCTTGTTTGATATAAAATAATTTGTACGTCCCCGTAAACGGTCAAGCTACCATTTGTATCTTTTTTAAAGCCTGTCATTGTTAGATAAATTTCTAATTTGTTGCGGCAATATGTTTTTAATTGAAACAGATTACTTCGTCATGCTTCCACGTAATGACTTAGTAAACCAAAAAGGGATGCTGATTCTATCCTTCACTCGAATTTAAACTTCAGATAAATTTCAAGAATTAAATTAACGTAAAAAAAACACAAAATAATTTGTAAAACTAAAAAAGCATTTTATATTTGCGTATAAATAACGCTAATATGAAGTTTATACACTTAGATTCGGACTTTACTCCTTATGGAAAATCAATTGACTTTGAAATGTTTACATTTTCTGGAGGTGAACCTCATATCAAAATCAAAGAAGCCGTAAAAGGAGCGATCACCATCACACACCGCATTCGGTCTTTTGCAGATGTAGGAATGATTTTAGTCGCAACGGATGCTTTACGCAGAATGCATGTGAAAGAAATCAGTTTGTTCATTCCGTATTTTCCAGCAGCACGCCAAGATCGTGTCATGGTTTCAGGAGAAGCACTAAGTGTCAAAGTATATGCAGACATCATCAACAGTCAAAACTATGAAAAAGTCACCGTTTTTGATCCGCATTCGGAAGTTACACCAGCATTGTTAAATAATATAGAAGTTATTGATAATCAAAAATATGTAAAACAATGCTTGCAAACTATTAAAGAAGATATTGTATTAATTTCTC
Organism: Kordia sp.; assembly: GCF_022447245.1. Classification (GTDB taxonomy): domain Bacteria; phylum Bacteroidota; class Bacteroidia; order Flavobacteriales; family Flavobacteriaceae; genus Kordia. Next base: position 119,121 of record NZ_JAKVBC010000013.1, read on the forward strand.
CTGATGGTGGCGCATTAAAAAAGATATACAAACTATCAGCATATTTAGGAGGAATTGAAGTGATAGAATGCTCTAAAAAACGTGATGTAAAAACTGGGAAATTATCAGGTTTCACAGTATATGCAGACGATTTAAAAAGAAAAACAGCGGTTGTTGTGGATGATATTTGTGATGGCGGCGGTACATTTTTAGGGTTAGGAAATGCTTTGCAAGAAAAAAATGTAGGCGATTTACATTTAATCATAAGTCACGGAATCTTTAACAAAGGTTTTGAACAATTAGAAAACATATATAAAACCATTTTCACTACAAACTCATTTAGAGATGTGAATTCAAAAAAGGTAGTACAGATACAGTTATGAGTTATGAGTTATGAGTTATGAGTTATGAGTGAAAAATAATTTAAAATTAAACATTTAGCATTTAAAATTTAAAAAGATGAACTTATTAGAACGCTTACAAGGAGGAATATTTGGAGTTGCCACAGGTGATGCATTGGGCGTTCCGTATGAGTTTTTAAGTAGACAACGTATGGAACGATTTCCTGCCACAGATATGATTGGTCATGGCACACACAATCAACCCGTAGGAACTTGGTCTGACGACAGCTCACTTACATTTTGCTTGATGGAAGGATTGCTTTCTGGGTACAACACCAAAATTATTGCTCAAAAATTTGTCGCTTGGTATGATCGTTCCTATTGGACACCACATGGAAGTGTGTTTGATATCGGAATCACGACGCGACAAGCAATTTACAGATTAGAGCAAGGTCATACTCCAGAAATATGTGGCGGTATGGGCGAATATGATAATGGAAATGGTTCGCTCATGCGGATTTTACCCTTAGTATATTTCCTAAAAGACGAAGAAAATATTGAAGAACGCTATCAAATCACAAAAGAAGTTTCTTCAATGACACATGGACATTTGAGATCGATACTAGCATGTTTTATTTATGTAGAACTTAGTTTATTACTATTAAATGGAACTGAGAAATTTCAAGCGTATACAAAAGTAAAAGAAGCTGTAAATGCTTTTATAAAAGCACAGGATTTCAACGAAAAAGAAGTAGGGTTTTATTATGAAATCTTACAACAAGATATTTCTAAACGTGATCCTGAATACATCAGAGGAAGCGGCTATGTCCTCAATTCCTTAGAAGCTTCTTTATGGTGTTTTTTAACAACCGATTCGTATGAAACCTGTGTTTTAAAAGCTGTCAACTTAGGAGAAGATACCGATACAACTGCCGCAATTGCTGGTGGATTAGCAGGCATCTATTATGGGTTTGATGGCATTCCAGAAACTTGGAAATGTCAATTAGCACGTTATGAAGACATTCACAATCTAATTGATCGTTTCCACGAAAGTTTAACTTAAAGTATGCTAGATCAATTTAAAATTTAGCATACAACACGTAACATTTAAAAAATGAAACATACATTACAACATATACAACAACGTTTTAACGAACAAGAAATATTAAAATTTCTCTTTTTTTGGGGACATCAACCTTCTAGAGACGGAAGTATTACCAAAAGCTGTTTTAGTCAATGGTGGGAATCTGAGTTTACCGTAAATAATGAAATTTACAAAACCGCTGAACATTGGATGATGGCTGAAAAAGCACGTATTTTTAAGGATGAAGAAGCTAAAAAGAAAATTTTAGTGGTACATAGTCCACACGGTGCTAAAAAACTGGGAAGACAAGTCAAAAACTTTGATCCTGTCATTTGGAACGAACACAAATTCGATATTGTAGTGAAAGGAAATTATCATAAATTTTCGCAGCATGAAGATCTACGAACATTTCTACTAAACACAAAAAATAGGGTTTTAGTAGAAGCCAGTCCAAGAGACCAAATTTGGGGAATTGGAATGAGTGAAAAAAATGAAAAAGCGCACAATCCAAATTTATGGAGAGGACAAAATCTATTAGGATTCGCCTTAATGGAAGTTCGAGATCGATTGAATAAAAAACCAGGAATATAACGTCAACACAAAAAATTCGTGTATTCGTGGTAAAAATTAAAGAATATAAAATTAAAAAACATGAAACTCACAATACACGGATACTCAACAGCATTATATGCAACGTGGTATTTTATAGAAGAATTAGGCATTTTATTTGATGCCGGTGATGGTGTTTGTTCAAGTTTACTTGGAAAAGCAGGAAAGATAAAACATGCGTTTATCTCTCACGCCGATAGAGATCATTTGACAGGTTTATTACAATTTAATCAATTATTTGCAGGTTTAAAACCTACAATTTACTATCCGAAAGACTCAGGTTCGTTTCCGTTTCTACAAGACTTCTTTACCAAGTTTGATCCGCATAACTCAGGAACAAACTGGCAAGCCATTGAAGACAGATCCATAATTTCAGTCAAAAATTCAATCCAAGTAGAAGCTATTGAAAACGGTCATGTAGTACAACCTGGTTTATTAAAAAGTCTTAGTTTCAAAGTGCATGAAACCAAGCGAAAACTCAAATCGGAATTTGTGAATTTGCCTAAAGACGAATTGATCAAAATCAAAAAACAGCATGGAGATCATTTCCTAACAAATGAAATAAAGAGAAACATACTATCATATTCGGCAGATACACCAATTGAAGACTATGAGCGCTATCATAACAGTGAAATTCTCATTCATGAGGCTACATTTCTAACCAAAAAAGAGACAAATACCAAAGCTGGGAAAAACAAACACAGTTCCTTAGAAGAAGTATTTGAAATGGTTGCCAATATCAAGATAGACAAACTAATCTTAGGGCATTTTTCATCACGATATGATCAAGATGAAATTGATAACGAAATAAAAAAACACATACAGCAATACAACATCAAAATTCCCGTATATCGGATTCCTGTTGGAAAAGCTGTTAAAAATATGTTGGCGAAACCGCCAATTAATTAAATGAAAACAACATACTTAAAATAATGATTATTTATGTTAATGATTATTTTAAGTATCAAAGTTTCCATCTGACAGATAAAAAACAATAAAAATCAACAGATGAAAAAATCAACAAGAAAACTCAAAGCAATAGAAACTTTAGACATCCAAAAAAATGGACGTTATATGTTTCAAAATACAGTCGTACACATCAAAGATTCACATGCATATTCCGTTGAAAATGCAGCCTATTACACCAGTGAAGCTTTGGATGAAATGTTAACTACTGTACAATTAGAAAACGCATACAATACAAGCTACGAAGTAACAAATGAAACTTCGCTAAGTGCTATTTTACGATTAAAAGAAGAAAAAAATGTAATGTGCTTAAACTTTGCTTCTGCTAAAAATCCAGGTGGCGGATTCTTAAATGGAGCATTGGCACAAGAAGAAAGTTTGGCAGTAGCTTCCAGTTTATATGAAAGTCAAATGGCGAATTTTGAATTCTATGAAAGGCATCGAAATATGAAATCGTGTATCTATACAGACAGCATGATTTACAGTCCAAAAGTACCTTTCTTTAGAGATAACAAAGGTGAACTGATTGAAAATCCAGTGTTGTGTTCTGTGATTACTTCAGCTGCTGTAAACTATGGCGTTGTAAAAAGAAAAGAAGCTGGCAAAGCAAAAAAAGTTGCTGAACTCATGCGTACACGAATTGAAAAAATGTTAGCATTAGCTCTCATAGAGAAAAATGATACGCTCATTTTAGGAGCTTGGGGCTGCGGCGTTTTTCAAAACGATCTAGAATTAATTGCACAACTTTTCAAAGAAGTTTTAGAAACAACATTTAAAAATCAATTCAAAAAAGTGGTGTTTGCAATTTATTCCAGAAATGAAAAATTCATCAATGCTTTTCAAAAACAATTTAAATCATGAAACCAATAACATACATAAAAGGTGATGCAACCAATCCTCAAGCAAAAGGAACAAAAATAATTATTCATATATGCAATAATTTGGGCGGTTGGGGAAAAGGTTTCGTATTAGCCATTTCTAAACGTTGGAAAGCTCCTGAAGAAGCGTATAGAAAATGGCATCGAAACCGAGCTAAAAATGATTTTGAATTAGGAAACATTCAAACAGTTCAAGTGTCAGAATATGTATATGTCATCAATATGATTGCACAACAAGGAATGAAAACAGGAAGCAATGGAGTTCCTATTCGTTATAAAGCTGTAGAACAATGCTTAGAAAAAGTTGCTGAAAAAGCATTAGAATTAAATGCCAGTGTCCACATGCCCAGAATTGGTTGTGGTTTAGCTGGCGGAACTTGGAACAAAATTGAGCCTATCATAGAAAAAACACTCTTAACAAACGACATCGATACGTATGTCTATGACTTTGGATAAAATGAAAATACAGGTTATACAAGCTGATATCACTACTTTAAAAGTGAATGCAATTGTCAATGCTGCCAATTCCTCATTATTAGGCGGCGGCGGTGTTGATGGTGCCATTCACAGAAAAGGTGGAAATGAAATTTTAGAAGCTTGTAAAAAAATTAGGTCGCAACAAGGAAAATGTAAAACAGGCAATGCAGTCATTACAACTGCTGGAAAACTCCCTGCGAACTATGTTATCCATACCGTTGGACCAGTTTGGAATACAGGTGGAAATGATAAAAAAGAACTCTTAGCTAATTGCTATAAAAACAGTTTGAAACTAGCAATTGAAAACAATATCAAAACCATTGCATTTCCTAACATAAGCACAGGGATTTACAAGTTTCCCAAAAGATTAGCAGCTGAAATTGCCATACAAACCATTTCAGCTTATGAACAAAAAAACAAAATTGATGAACTCTACTTCTGTTGTTTCGATCAGGAGAATTATGAGATGTATAATGAATTATTAAATGATGAAAACTTTATATAGACCAATAGGAGAAAAAGAATTGATACTGATCGCAGAAAGTGGCTTTAAAAAGTTTCCGCCGCGATTGGAATGGCAACCTATTTTTTATCCTGTATTGAATGAACAATATGCGTTTGAAATTGCTTCCAAATGGAATACCAAAGATGAATTTGGCAACTATCTAGGTTTTGTGACTGAGTTTGAAATAACAGAAGAAGAATTCAATAAATATGAAATTCAAAATGTGGGATCACATCATCATAATGAACTATGGGTTCTAGCTGAAAAGTTAACAGAATTTAATGATGCTATTGTTGGAAACATTAAAATTACAAAAGTATGTATTGGTGAAAAGTTTAAGAACTCATCAAACACAATAACACAAGAGCTTATTGAAAAATTACAAAAAAATGAAACTTAACACACAAAACTATATAGAACAACAATGTGAATGGCCACAAAATGGTCATCACATTATGGCACAATACGATGCCGAAAAAATAATCGTATATCAATCCTATCGACCGGCAATAGGTAATTTTGCCGTACAAAATCAATTTTTTGATGGACCATTTGGCTTAGAACGCATGACCTAGATAAAACCCAATTTTTTATGGATGCTGTACCGAAATGGTTGGGGAAAGAAAGAAGGACAAGAAGTCGTTTTAGCCATTCATTTAAAGTGCGAAGCTTTTCAAAAATACTTGGAAAATGCAGTGCATTCTTCTTTCAAATCTGAATTATATGAAACGTGGAAAAAAGCCGTGAAATCATCTAATGTACGATTGCAATGGGATCCAGATCACAACCCGTATGGAGCAAAACTAGAACGACGTGCCATTCAAATTGGGATTCGAAATGAATTTATTCGTTCGTATGCAAAAGATGATATACTTGAAATAGAAGATATCTCTGCATTTGTAGCAGAACAATATGAATTTGTTAAAACGAAGCAGTTGGATAAATTACAAATTCCTACAGAACGTCCTTTTTTACCTAAAGGTGATGAACTGCTAAAAAAATTACAATTACAATGACTAAAAAAGTTAAAAATATAAGCAAATTTCTAAGCTATGTGCTTAGACACAATCCTGATAAACTTGGAATTACACTCGATGCAAACGGTTGGACATCCGTAAAAACCTTGCTTGAAAAGATAAACGTAGACAACTATTCGCTTTCTATGGAAACCTTAGAAGAAGTAGTGGCAACCAATAATAAAAAACGGTTTGCTTTTAACGAAGACAAAACCATGATTAGAGCAAACCAAGGACATTCTGTGAATATTGATTTGGCACTACAATCCAAAGAGCCACCAAATTATCTATATCATGGAACGGTTGAGAAATTTATGGAGTCAATTCGCGAAAAAGGACTCATCAAAGGTTCAAGACAGCATGTACATTTAAGTGCAGATAAAGAAACCGCTATCAATGTGGGAAGCAGACGCAGAAAACCAATCATTCTCACCATACGAAGTGGCGAGATGCACGCAAAAGGTTATACCTTTTATCAATCCGAAAATGGTGTTTGGTTGACGGAAGCTGTACCATCAGAGTTTATAGA
>NZ_JAKVBC010000014.1 GCF_022447245.1 Kordia sp.
TACAACATAAATACTTATTATATCCTTATTATATACTTAGGATGTTATTATTGACTTTTGAAAATACATCCATAGAGAGCGACTGACGAAAACGTGACCAGTTGCTTTTTTGCTAATTAAAAAAGCAAAGGGAAACCGAAAGATGGAAAATAGGGTGTTAGGGATTAGGTATAACTATTTCTTTTTTTGAGTTTTTCCAGACCATTTATCGGTTAACTCAACATAAGAGAATGGCAAAGCAGATGGTTGCCTTTTTAGTTGATTGTTATTGAAGGCTCGTTGAAGTATGTCTTCTATAAGGTAGTCTTCGTGGTTGGTTTCTGGCTTGAATTCTCTTTTTAAAGATATATTGAATAGGTTTGCTGTAGCATTATACCAAAAAGCTTTCCAGCCACTTCGTAAACGCTTTACTAATTTGAACGCTGTTTCGCCTGTTTGTCGATGAATTAGCTTTACTAGTATTTGTCCTTCTGTTTTGGTTAGCTTTTTTAACTTGGCCGTTAGTTCGTCTTCAATGAATTTTTGTACTCTTTTGGTATATTTTCTTCGTTTGGATTTAGAATCTATTTTATCGAGACGTTCATTTAGTTTGACTAAACGGTCAGCAGCTAGTTTGGCATAAGGATATACTTTGAGTGTTTTTCTACGCAAGACAAGATAGCGAATACGTTCCTTTTTTGATGAGAATTTCAATTTATTCAACACTAATACCTCATCTAGTTCTATTGTAGTACGTGCAATGGTATCACCTTCAATGATGAATTGCTTTACTTTTGTTGTGTCCTGTGTAAAGATTTGCGCTTGACTGACAAAAGAGATTAATAATATGATGAGACTCATCTTTTTCATGTGGTCACTGAAATTCTTTCAATTTTATATCAAATGTAATAATTCGTTCTCTTATTGTAAACTTGTTTAACCTTTTTTTATTTTTCTAGAAATTGCTTTTTTGAGTTCTCTTTTTTACTTAAATCTTAAAAGTTTACATGAGTTCAATTATTAATTCTGTTTTAATATTGTTATTTTCGTTTGAATTAATTTAAAATTTTATGGCAAAAAAGAAAATTATCAATAAAAAGTCAATGACTTTTTTGGAAAAATATTTGAATAATGCAGCTCCAACTGGTTATGAGTGGAATGGACAGAAGATTTGGATGGATTATTTGAAACCTTATGTAGATGAATTTATTACGGATTCTTACGGAACTGCTGTTGGAGTTATTAATCCTAAAGCAAAATATAAAGTTGTAATTGAAGGACATGCCGATGAGATTTCATGGTATGTAAATTATATTACCGAGAATGGATTGCTATATGTGATTCGAAATGGAGGAAGTGATCATCAGATTGCTCCATCTAAATGGGTGAATATTCACACGAAGAAAGGAATTGTAAAAGGTGTTTTTGGATGGCCAGCTATTCATACAAGAAATAGAGCGAAAGAAGAACCTCCAAAAATGGATAATATTTTTATTGATGTTGGATGCTCTAATAAGAAAGAAGTTGAAGCGCTTGGTGTACATGTAGGTTGTGTAATTACATATCCTGATGAATTCCATGTATTGAATAGGGATAAGTTTGTTTGTAGAGCTATTGATAATAGAGCTGGTGGATTTATGATTGCTGAAGTAGCACGTTTGTTACATGAGAATAAAGTAAAGCTTCCTTTTGGATTGTATGTTACCAATTCTGTACAAGAAGAAATTGGGTTGCGTGGTGCTGAAATGATTACACAAACGATTCAACCTGATGTAGCTATTGTAACAGATGTTTGCCATGATACTACAACTCCAATGATTAATAAGAAGACACAAGGAGAAACTAAAATGGGCGATGGACCTGTAATTTCGTATGCACCTGCAGTACAGAATAAGTTACGTGAACGAATTATAGAAACAGCGGAGAAGAAAAATATTCCTTTCCAACGTATGGCATCTAGTCGTTCTACAGGAACCGACACAGATGCTTTTGCGTATAGCAATGGTGGTGTTCCTTCAGCGTTAATCTCATTACCTCTACGTTATATGCATACAACTGTGGAGACTGTACATAAAAATGATGTTGAGAATGTTATTCGTTTGATTTACGAAACATTGTTAACGATTAAAGATGGAGAAACGTTTAGTTATTTTGACTAATACAATTATACTATAACATCAATAAGGCTTTCAAAATTTTGAAAGCCTTATTTTTTGAGAACACTTCTTTTGTGTTTTGCCTCGAAGAAGTGCCTAACTAAAAAACTAATAATGTTTTTTTAGCTTTTGCATGCATTAGCAGTTTAGCAGTAATCAAAATTGTCCTTTTATTAAACTTTATCATCCTGTAAAGACTGCTAATACATGACTTAGGTTTAGTATCCAGCATTTTGTTGTGTGTCTGGACATGCATTGATTTGATTTTGTGGAATCGGAAATACCAATTCATTCGCATCAAAAGAAAAACCTTCAATTGTTAATTGTCTTCTTTTGAAATCATGTAAATATTGTCCTTCAAAAGCTAATTCAGAGATTCTTTCATTAAATACACTATTAATTGTAGCAGTTACACTAGGTAGTCCAACTCTAGCTCTCACTGTATTTAAGTCTTGTTGAGGCGTTGCGCCAACCGAAGTTCCTAGTTCTAAGTTTGCCTCTGCACGCATTAATAGTAATTCTGGTAGTCGTACCATTTGAACATTTCCAAATTGGTTGTACCATTTGGTTGTGTAGCTGCCTATAATCATGGCAACATTTGAGTTTGCATTGAATCCTCTGTTTTCAGCAGTTAGGAAATTGGCAAAACCATCTGTAATTCGCACATCTCCTCTACCACCTTGTGCACTTGGCGCCAAAAAGGTATTCATTCCGTTTGCTCCATCAATTTCTGATACTTGTATTGAAAAGATATCTTCGGACGTATTTGCATCTTGCGCAAAAGCAAATCTATAGGTAGGAACTAAACTTGCTCCTGAGTCATTGATAGCGTCATTTGCAGCATCTCTTGCACCTGCATAGTTCCCCATTTGCAAATACACTCTTGCTAAAACTGCATTTACGGTGGATTTGTTAGCATATATTCCATTGCTTGTTGGAACTAAAGCGCTCGCCGCTATTAAATCTGCTAAAATTCTGTCATATACTTGTTCTACTGTACTTCTTGAGTTACAATCAGAAGAGATATCGCCTCCGTTGAAAGGACTTGCTTCTGTTTTGAGTACAATTCCTAAGTTTGAACTTGCATTGCCATCGCTATATGGTTTTGCAAATAGTTTTATCAATTCAAAGTGAATGAGCGCTCTTGCAAAAAGTGCTTCTCCTTCTACTCTATCTCTATCTGCTTCATCTACAATGTCAATAGCTTCTAGCACCAAATTTGCTCTGTTGATGGCACTATAACCAATATTGAATATATTCGTAACTCTACTATTTGTAGTTAAAATTTGTTTGTTTATGATTTGACGCGGATCATTGAAGGTTCCTCCAAAGGTAATTTTTCCATCAGCTGCTAAGAGTTCTGCTACAAAAATTAAATCACCTCCTAACAAAGCTGTACTCGACATTGTATTGTATACGCCATTAAGCGCTCCAATTACTTTTTCACTACTGTTTAATGCACTACTTGCACTCAGTGTGTTTAATGGTTCAACATCTACATAATCTTCACATGAAAATGACACATATGCAATGATTACCATTAGATATACTTTATATTTATTTTTTATCTGCTTCATTTTCTTATGTTTTTAAAATCCAACTTTTACTCCTAGTGTTATTGTTTTTGCTTGCGGCGCCGAATAGAAATCTACACCTTGAAATACATTGCTTCCATTTGCCAAAAAGTCTGTACTTACTTCCGGATCCCATCCATCGTACTTAGTAAATGTTAATAGGTTTTGTCCTGTCACATAGATTCGTAAGTCTGATAAGCTTATTTTTTCTAGTAGTTTTGGACTAAAATTATATCCTAAAGAGATTGTTTTTAATCGCACATACGAACCATCTTGTAAAAATCTGCTTGATGTTGCTGTTCCGTTTCCTCCCACTAATCTTGGTTGTGGAATGTCTGTGTTTGGATTTTCTGGAGTCCAATAGTTTAATTCGCTTGCCAATTGATTGTCTATAAAGTCTCCTCCAACCATAAAGCCATCTGCCGCTCTATGAATTTTGTTTCCTTGAACGATATTGAACAAGAAATTAAGGTCGAAGTTTTTGTATCGTAATTGATTGCTAATTCCTGCTACCCAGTCTGGATTTGGACTTCCTAACACTTTAAAGTTTGCTGCATTTGGATCGTTCGTTGTTCCGCCTGAACCATCGTTTAAGAAATATAAAGCATCTCCATTGTCTGGATCAACCCCAGCATATTCTCTGCCGTAAAATACTCCGATTGGCTCTCCTTCTATAAGTGCATTCATGTATCGATCGTTGGTGCTTAGAATTGGCTGCCCATTGATCAGTTTTGTTACTTTATTGTCATTTTTAGCAAAATTGATATTGGTTTCCCATTTAAAATCTTCCGTATCTACATTAATCGTATTTAAGGTAACTTCAAATCCTTTGTTTTCTATATTCCCAACGTTTGCTGAAAATCCTGTAAATCCAGAAGTCGCGTCAATAGGTCTTCTTTGAATTAAATCTTCCGTTTGTTTGTTGTAATAGTTTACCTCAAGATTGATTCTGTTATCTAAAAAACCTAATTCTAATCCAACATCAAACGTAGATGTTGTTTCCCAAGACAATTCATTGTTTGCTAATTGCGTTGGAGACAATCCTGCTAATTTATTGTATGCTACTGGAGAGAATAATGCTAAACTAGGGAATCCGTTAAAGTTGTTTCCGCTGATTCCGTAACTACTTCTTAGTTTCATAAAACTGATAGTTTTTGAACCTTTTAAGAATGATTCTTCAGAAATTTTCCAAGCTCCTGAAACTGCTGGAAAAAACACACCATCGTCAAATGCTGAACTTTTATCATATCTTCCAGTAAATCCTACAATGTATTTGTTGTTCAATTTATACGTTAACCTTCCGAAGTACGAATAAAATCCATTGTTTGCCGTAGTTCCCACAACACCTGTTGGTACTGCTCCAGTTCCTGTTTGATCTAATCCGGAGATAAATCCTGTAGCACTTCCACCTGCTGCTTCCGTTCGTGTTTTTTGTGCTTCTGTTCCTAAGACTAGGTTTATATCATGATTGTCATTGATTTTTTTGTCAATGGTAGCAAATATTTTTGGTGAGAAGGTTTGAAATTTTGTAATTGTTGTAGATCCAAATCCTCCTGTAATTTCATTTCCTTGTGTATTTGAGTTTTGAAATACAAATGCTTTTCTCGATCCTCTATCTAATCCGAGTTCACCACGAATATTTAACCAATCATTAAATTGGTAATCTGCATATACATTTGCCAAAATTCTATCTGATACATTATTTCTTGTAGAGTTTTCATCTTCAATTAAGGCACTGTAGTAACCGCTGATGATGCTTCCTACTTGATCATAGCGAATTAAATCTCCATTTTCATTTCTCACTGGTGAAATTGGTGCTTGCGCTACTAATTGAATTGGTGTAGCAAAGGCATTATCACCTGCAACAGTATTGGTTTCTAAGCGACTTAATGTAGCACTAATTCCCAAACGCATACGGTCGCTTACGGTATGTTCGTAATTAAGAATTCCGTTGAGTTTCTTTAAATCGTTTCCTATCAAAATTCCTTCTTGATGATCGTACGATAGATTGGTATAAAATCTGCTTTTTTCATTTCCGCCCGAAGCGCCTACACTAAACTGTAATAGTTTCGCATTTCTAAAAGCTAAATCTTGCCAATCTGTATTGACATCTTGTCCTTGCGACAAATCGCCCAAAATAGTATCTGCAAAGAAATTCCCTGTATCTTCTCCAAAAGAATTTACGGCAGCTACTCTGAAAAAGTCTCTGTATTGCGCTGCATTCATAAAGTCTCTCAAGTTAGTAGGCTCACTTGTACCGCTTTGAAAATCAACATTGAATCGTGTTGTTCCTTGCTTTCCTTTTTTGGTAGTGATTAAGATCACTCCGTTTGCTCCTCTTGAACCATAAATAGCCGTTGCGGCAGCATCTTTTAGTACTTCTAACGATTCTACATTGTTGAAATTGATATCTCTGGTTCCGCCAGCAATTACCAAACCATCAACAACATATAAAGGTTCGTTATTTCCGCCAATGGAATTAGTTCCACGAATTCTCACCTTGATAGCTCCATCAATCTTACCACTTTGACTTTCTATAAAAACTCCTGAAGCTTTTCCAGAAAGTGCTTCTTGTATCGAAGCTACTGGCACATTGTCTAATTGTTCAGATTTAATTTTTGTAATAGCTCCTGTATTATCGACTTTACTAGATTTTCCATATCCAACAATCAACACTTCACTTAATGAGGTTACATCTTCTTCTAAAGTGATGTTTATCACTGATTTGTCTGTTACAACTTCTTCTTTGGTTTTAAACCCTACATAGGAAAACACCAATATGTCTTCCCTTTTACAGCTAATATTGTAGTTTCCATCAAAATCTGTCTGTGTTCCATTAGTAGTTCCCTTGATAAGAACTGTAACTCCTAATAATGGAGTGCCTTTACCATCTACAATATTACCTGAAACATTTTTTTCTTGTGCTAATACTACACTGACATTGAACAGAAATAGTAAAAGCATTGTGATGTAATTCTTTTTCATTTAAATAAACTTTTTTAGTTAGTACTCGTTTAAAGGTTAAAAAAGTGAAGTGAAGTTTATACGTACTCTTTATTGTTTAATATGTGCGGGAATACAGTTTTAAAGATGATATAAAGGATTCACACTACTTTTTTGCTTTGATAAAAGAACTAGATCTTTAATGATTTTGAGGGAATCCCTATAGATGTTACCCTTACCGACAAAGGTTTACCTTAATTTTACTTAAATAGATGTAACATCATTTTGAAGTTCTTAGTAGTTAATCTAGTTTTAAGTATGGCTTTTCCTATTGAAGAAAAATATATCGTAGAAGTACTATCAGAACTGAATGTTGTATTTCCTCTTGCATTTAAAAAGCGAATGCTTAAATTAAACGGAGGAGAATCTATCATTAAGAAACAGGAGTTTGAATTGTATCCTTTTTTTGACAAATCTGATAACAAGAGGATTCGACGAACTTGCAATCATATTGCACTTGAAACTAAGAATGCTAGAGAATGTAGAGGTTTTCCTAAAAATACAATCGCTATTGGTGCTGATGGTTCTGGGAATCAAATCATATTGCTACATGATGGAGATGGGATTTTGAAAGATGAAATTTATTTTTGGAATCATGAGCTTGGAGATATCAAAATGTTAGCCAAAACTCATATCCTTTCTACTGAGAATACTGATAATTCAATATGGCAACGAATAAAAGCAATATTGAAAATATAACTAAAAATAAAAGTCTTCAATTTTCCACTGAAGACTTTCTTTTATAAATCATGTTTTGGATTTAATGCTACGCTACACGATACATTTTTACATACTGTGTAGGTGTTTGTGCAAAATGTTTTTTGAATGATTTATTGAAAGTTACTTTGTTATTGAATCCAACTTCGTAGGCTACATCAATGATATTTAAATTATGATGTATGTCATTTTTTAAAATCTGAGAAGCTTCTGTAATACGATATTGGTTAATGAGTTCAAAGAAATTCAATTCAAAATGCTCATTGATTACTTGTGACGTATTGTGCCTAGTTGTATTCAACTTTTTAGAAAGCTTTTCTAAGTTGATATCATTTTGCTTATATATTTTTTCTTCATTTAATAAATACAAGAGTTGCTCTTTCAATTCTTGCGACAAACTTTCCGTCAATCCAGAGTTTCTATATTTACTATTGATTCTAATCACATAACTATTGGTAATAATTTTTGGTTGAATGTATGCCATAAAACCTATGTATAATACCATAGAAGTCATTACCCATATTTGAAAGTGATACAAAAACTCACTCTTAGGAATAATGCGAATTACTGTTAAACAATAGAACGTAAAGCTTAAGATGTATAAGGTAATGAGTCCCATTAAATTTCGCTGCCATTTTTGTACGCGCTCACTGATTTCTGAATTCTTATGGATGTCTTTGTAGTATATCTTATATACAAAATAACCATATCCAAAAAGCAATGTTAATTTCACAAACACCATTGGTGGCAAAAATGATTTATAGTCAATCGTGCTTGTGTAAAGCATTACTTTTAATTTTTCTTCCTCGGGAAGTACTAAGATAGGAAGTAACACCGTCATAATAACAATGGTAGGAACGAGATGTAATAGGTGTTGCTTTTTAAACACATATTTTTTGGTAATACTTTTAAAGTAGAAATACAGTAACGGTCCGTCCACAAACACAAATAGAGTTGACATAAATAAGGCATGCGGAAATCTGTATTTCAAATTTGAATCATATAAAAATAAATGTAGTATAAACAGCGAACGTATCAGTATAAAAATGCTTATAAATATGATGGCGTTTCTATTCTTATTTCTCTTAAAATTCATGACGATTGCAATAAAAAAACCAATCAACGCTGAAAACAAATAGAATAGATTGTAAGCAGTAAAGTTCAAACTATATTTTTTAAATATCTTTTGAAAAGGCGCTACATGTTTAAATGCGCTAAATTCACTAGCATGTACAAAATTTATATCATGACTCATTTTTATATACGTATCTACAGATACTGTCATTTGTTCCAGATCACGATTTCGCGCATGCTGTAATGCTAATTCTTTATAAATAGAAATACTATCTGTAGAACTAGATTTCATTTTTTGATTTCCTGCATCATAGAAATAGGGAGATTTCTTTGACGCGGTTTTTGATAATTTTGTAAACTCCGTTTGATGTATAGGGGTATCTAGGTTGTGTCCAAAAACACATGCATTAGGGAATAAAAAAATAAGAACAAATACCATCAAACGTGTTATTTGATTTAATTCTTTCATAACAATACAATTTATTTGAATATACAACTTTATTCTTACAAACCTTGTACTTATAGTATCTCCCGATAAAACTTTACTCATTTTTTACCTGTTATTTACTTCCAAAAAAAGAATTTTGAAACCGCTACACTACTTCAAAAATTCTTTGATAAACCTCTGGTTATATTGGTTTACAGCAAACTTGTTTCTCATTTTTTAAATCTATCTGTACGCATGAAATATTCACAACAAAAAAAGGGCTTTATTTTGCTTTCATTAGGTATAGAAAACAAATAAAACCAAATTAACTATATGTTAATCAGTTAATTAAAATCAAATCCCTCAATTTTATTTTTATTCAAAATTTATAAATCTTAAGCTGAAATTTATAAATCTTTAGAATGTGCCTTTTTTTACGCTTTTGACTTTGCATAGTTTTGATTCAGTATTAACCGTTAAAATTATTATTATGAAAAAAAAGAATTTAAAAGGCTTGAAATTAAACAAGAAGAACATTTCTAGCGTTGGGCAAGAAAAAGTAACTGGAGGATTTACAGCAGGACGTTGTACAATTGGATGTACAGATGGTTGCACTCCAATCCAAACTGCATGGAACTGCAGTAGAGGAAATTGTACAGGAAACTGTGACGGAGGAATTTCTCTATTTGTAGGATGTCCAATAGATAATGAAGATTAATTGTTCTTCGATGAATTACGATTCTAAAAAAAGAAAAGCGATACCTTAACCAAGTCTCGCTTTTACTTTTCATCCTAAATTAAAATGATACTCCATACACAAAATAAAATAAACCTATATTTTTTGCTTTTATATCTTTTTTAAAGTGCATGGAATTGTTTGGAAGGAAATTACACAGCAGATTTCGAAAATGGATTAACACTAAATCCCAATCTTTGTTATTCACTGGTAACAAATTATGAACAGTAAATTTTCTAAAATAGGAAAGTTATCTCAAAACAAGTTGAAACGGCTCTATTGACATCTTTTGAAGATAATTATCCTTTTATTTTCTTCTCCTTTACTGTTCCATATTTATCAAATAAATAGACTAGTGAAGTCATGGTTGCTGCGCCTAATTCTAATTCACGTTTGTTGACCGCATCAAAAGTATCATTTTCAGCATGATGGTGATCAAAATAACGTTGCGAATCCGGACGTAACCCTGCCAATACAATTTGATCATCTTTTAATGGTCCAATATCAGCACCACTTCCTCCTTTTTCAAAATAATGAATTAAATATGGTTTGAAAAGTTTTCGCCAGCTTTCTACCTGTGTAAAATTTCCATCAGAACAGTCAAAAGAGAAACCTCTTGGTGTAAATCCACCTGCATCACTTTCTAAAGCAAATATGTGCTTCTCGCCTTTTGTTTTGGCTACTTCTGCATATTTACGCCCACCACGCAATCCATTTTCTTCGTTCATGAATAACACAACTCTAATGGTACGCTTTGGTTTGTATCCTGTTTCTTTGAATAAACGCAATACTTCCATACTTTGTACTACACCAGCGCCATCATCATGCGAACCGTCTCCCAAATCCCACGAATCTAAATGTCCGCCAACAATAATGATTTCATTCGGAAATTCGCTTCCTGTAATTTCTCCAATGACATTATGTGACAAAACATCTTCATACTGTTTACAGTGTTGTGAGAATTTGAATTTTACATTCGGATTTAATTTAAGTGCTTTGCTCAATAAATCTGCACCTTTGGTACTGATAGCTGCCGCAGGAATACGGTCTGCCACAGCAATATCGCCATAACTCATACTTCCGGTATGTGGATAATCGTCTAAACGTAAGTTCATAGAACGCACTACAACACCAATTGCTCCGTATTGAATTGCTTCTTTTGCTCCTGCATAACGTTGATTTACACAACCTCCATAAGCTTCAAACGTACTGATTAAGTCTGCTTGCATTGGGCGATTATAAAAGACTATTTTTCCTTGTATTTTTTCTTTTCCGAGGGTTTTTAATTCTTCAAAATTTTGCACTTCAATTACCTCAGCTTCTATGCCTGCTTCTGGCGTTGCTACAGAACCTCCTAGCGCACAAATAGGCACCATTACTTTTTTTGAACCCATTACAATAAATGCTTCTTCTGGCTTTCCTCTTTCCCATTTAGGCACCATCACTTCTTGCAACCACACTTTATCCAAACCTAAAGCTTCTAATTCTGCTTTGGTATATTGAACAGCTTTTGCAGCGTTAGTGGATCCAGAAAGTCGTCCACCAATTTTGTTCGATAAATGATCTAGCCAAGCATAACTTTTTCCATTAAGTAATGATTCGGAGTATACTTTTTTAAGTTGTTTTTCATCATCACTTTGCGCAAAACTAATAGCGCTTGCTAGCCATAGTAAAACTAAGATTTTTTTCATTTTGGTAGTATTATAAATTTACTCTGACTCTAATTGTTTTTTATATTCTTCAAGGTTTGCTTTGATATCATCATCCAATTCTGGCTCTTCAATATCAGAGTATTCTCGTAAAGTATCATATATAATTTTTGCTACAATATAACGTGCCGTAGGCTTATCATCTGCAGGAATTGCAAACCAAGGTGCATGTGGTTTGCTTGTTTTGTTTAAAACATCTTCATAGCATTCTTGGTATTTATCCCAAAGCTTTCGTTCTTTTAAGTCGCCTGGTGAAAACTTCCAGTTTTTTTCTTTGAGTTCTAAACGACGAAGCAATCTGTCTTTCTGTTCATCTTTTGAAAGGTTCAAGAAAAACTTAAAGATAATCGTTCCATTTTCGGCAATGTGTTTTTCAAAATTATTGATTTGCTCAAAACGTTTTGCCCAAAATTCATCATTTACATCGTCAACGGTCTCTACTCCAGGGATATTTTCTCCCATAATATAATACGGATGAACCCGTGTTACCAATACATTTTCATAATGTGTCCTATTAAAAATAGAAAATTTCCCTCTTGCTGGAAGCGCTATATAATGTCTCCACAAATAATCGTGTTTCAATTCCAACTCTGTTGGCACTTTAAAACTATGTACAACAATTCCACGCGTATTAAAGTCTTTAAAAACCTCACGAATCATACTATCTTTTCCTGCGGTGTCCATCCCTTGTATGCAAACCAGCACACCATACTTTCCGTGTGCATACAACGTATCTTGCAGCTTCCCTAAATCTTCTCGAAGATCTTCCAGTTCTTTTTTGATTTCTTTTTTAGATTCTTCTAAATCAAGTTCAGTAGATAATTCACTTATTCTTACTGGTTCAGTGATTTTAAAAGTATTGGTATCAAAATGCTTCATCTATTACTATTTTTCTTTGAAGGCTAAATATACGGATTGTACTTCACTTTTTTTGTAGTTTAGCTGTCTCAAATTATTAGTATTGCATCATGAATAAGGAAAATTTAGTGTTTATTTTATTTTTGAGCTTGAGTTTGTCTTTGTTCGCACAAAGCGATCAAGATTCAATTCCTGCGTATAGTAAAAACGGAATTTCCAAGCCCAGCATTCTGTCTGCCAACCCTTTTGGTATTTTTATTTCCCGATTGAATCATAATTTTAAGTTGAAAGCTTCACGCAGAATGGAAATAGATATTGCGCTTGAAAGTGGAAACGTTTGGGGACCAAATGTAAAAACGTATATTCCAAATGATCCGGCAATACAAAGAGAAATGAGCAATATAGAATGGTTCAGTAGACAATATTTTGTTGACGAAGAAACGCTTGATGCTGGTTATTTTGAAATTGAAACCGATGGTGTGATCAAAGGATTGAGAGCTAATTTGACAATTCCAACTGCAAAAAACCAAGAACTTATTGTTGGTTTAAGAGCTTTTGTATTGACCAATGGAAAGTTTCCGCTATCTGCATTGACAACCGATCGTTTTATTGAGTTTTTCCATGATAATGTTGCTGGTGGAGATGATCCTTTTGACAGACGTGTTTTTGGATTGGATAAAGCTAAATTTTTATATACCGATCGTAATGGAAGAACTTTTAATCTTGGAAATGGCGATTTTTTAACTGCAGGAATTGAAACGCATTACTACTACTATCCTACTTTTTTGAACGATAAAAAAATCTATTTCAATTTGGGAGCACATGTAGGAACCAATCTTTCAAAATACAACATGGCTATGGATATTGGTGCTTCTGCTGCTGCTGTAAAACAATTTGACCTTAACGATCGTAATTTTGTTTTATTCGGATTAGGTGCCAATTTACTTCGTAAGAATGCTATCGATTTACAGAATGATAATTTTGATTTTGGAACCAATGACTTCATCGGAAGCTTTGAAGTAAATGCAGAATATACATTTATATCCAAAGGAAAAACCTATCATTCGTTTGGTTTGAATTATTATTTACAAACCAGTTTACACCAAAAAGACGAAGACGATTACAATATTTATGTCCGTGATGAAGACTCATTTAATTCTTGGGGACATGGAACACGTCATTTATATAAAGATACCAATTATTGGACATTTGTATATACGTTTACACGAAAAATATCAACTTCTTTTTACATCCAACAAGACTTTACAGTCAATAACAATCCTGATTTACAGACTGGTGTAAGTGTAAAATTTGGAATCTAAAATAATTCTGAATGTAAGTGTTGAATTATGGAAGTATCTACAATCTAAAATTTGAAACGTCACTACGAGGAATTTATGACGTGGTAGTCTGTCAATAGAAAAATAATTTCATTGTAAGAGAAACAGATTGCCACAAATCTTCTCTAAAATTCTCGCAAAGACGTTTCTAAAATAATTCTGAATTCTGAATTAGTTAACTCTCCAGGGTGGATTTTTTCGATCCTCACCAGCTTTGAATAAAATTAAATGATGTCCATCAAAATCATTAAGGTGTGCTTCTCGCCATCGCCATGATTTGTTTTCTGGAAGACTTTTAAACACAATGCCTTTTTCTTGTAAAATTTTTACTGTTTCATCTAAGTTTTCATCTTCAAAATATAGTGTAACGTTACTGTTTTCAGACACTTCTTCTACATGATGAATAGAAAACGTAGCGTCGCCATCAGGACATTCAAAACGTACATATCTAGGAAGTGCGTCTACAATGAGACGCAATCCTAGTTTTTTATAAAATTCTGTTGCTGTGGCAACATTAGTTGATGAAATCGTTACTTGATTTAAATTCATAATTTATAATCCTTTTTGAGTTCTTTTATGTAGCCATATAGCTAATATTGTAGCTATGACACCAAAGGTTCCAGTGACCAGCCAATTTATTTGATATCCATAATTTGCTACAATTTCAAACCCAATTTTAGAACTAAAAATATGAGCTAATGAAAACGACAACGCATATAATGCCATATAGCTTCCTTCATAACCTTCTTTGGCTCTATTGATCGCAAATGTATTTGTATATGGAAAACCTATCATTTCAGCAATGGTAATAATCACAATATTTACAAATAAAATTCCTATCCAAAAATTATATACCAATACATAGAAGCTTAATCCAAATAAAATACAAGCATAGGTAATTAGCTTGGTACTTGAAATATTTAATTTCTCCAAATATTTAATAAATGGCATCTCTACCACAACAATGATGGCTACATTAATAAACATAATCCAACCTGTTTGATATTCTGTGAGACCGAATTGTACATTTTGATATACAGGCATGGTTATCATTAATTGAAAAAATACCATTCCCATTAAGAAACAAATAGCAAAGAAAATCCAATAACTACCATCTCCATATACGGTTCCTTTTGATTTCAAAGCTTCTTCCTCTTCTTCTTTGTTTTTTTCTTTCTTAAGTCTACGTTCTTTCACCAAAATTCTAAATACAATGATAGCAATGACGCACGTAACACCATCGATCCAAAACAACAAATCGTATCCTTTATTAACGATAATCCAGCCTGCAAATGTTGGGCCAATTCCCATACCTAAGTTAATTGCCAAACGAATCAAGGCTAGAGACTGTGTTCTATTTTCAACGGTACTATACGCTTTTAGCGATACAAATATGGCTGGGCGAAAAGTATCAGCAATAGTCATGACTCCTAAAATTCCAAAACATAAACCCCAAAATGATTTTATGTATTGTAAACCTATAAATCCAAAACCAGTGAGTAATAAACTAATTATCATCACTTTATAGAAACCTATTTTATCTACTAGTTTCCCCCCTAAAATTGAGCCTAATGCTGAACCAATTCCAAAAAATACAAGAATAGACCCTGCATCACTTTCTGAAAAATTTAATTCTTTAATTAAATAGAGTGATAAAAACGGAATTACCATGGTTCCCGCTCTGTTTACTAACGAAATGAGCGCTAGATACCATATCTCTTTGGATAATCCTTTGAATGAATCAATGTAATTGGTGTACATTTTTTTCATGATTGTTAATTTTTGATTGATTAGTGTTTAGTTGTTTTTTGATTTGAAATACTCCTAAAAATAAAAAGTCCGACTGTGAAGTCGGACTTTTTATAATTGTTATATATGATATCTATATCAGCACAATATACAAGTGTCCAGACTTCCTCTCCAAGAAGTTCTCTGTACATACTTATTTACTGTATTGATTCTCATTTTTTTGTTTATTTGAATCAAAACTACGTAAAAAAAGAATACAAAAAATAAAAATCTTCTATTTTTTGATGACAAGTTGTATTTTTGGTATCCATAGGTTATTCTATATTTTTAACTAAATCTGATGCTAACTGATGAAAAATATTTTTTTGTTTTTATGTGTTTTACTGCTAAATATTAGTTGTTCTGAGAAGAGAAAAGCGGTTATTGGAGAAACTGAATTTCAACAAAAATTGAATGCTGAGTATAAAGATGCATCTACTTCTCCATTGAAAGCTAAAGATTTGAAAACCTTTGAAGGCTTGGATTTTTTTCCTGTAGATAATACTTATAGAGTGAATGCTACATTTACAACGACACCAAACTCGCCTGTTTTTAAAATGCCTACTACAAAAGAAAGAACGCCAGAATATAAACTTTTTGGAATTGCTACGTTTACTCTAAAAGGAAAGGAATTTTCATTAGAAGTATATCAAAATCAAGAGTTAATGAATCAGGAAGAATATCGCAATTATCTTTTTCTGCCGTTTACAGACGAAACTAACGGATTTGCTAGCTACGGAGGCGGTCGTTATATTGACTTAAAAATTCCTACTGGTAACACGATCGAAATTGATTTCAATAAATCCTATAATCCATACTGCGCATACAATGATAAATATTCATGTCCTATTCCGCCAAGGGTAAATTTTTTAAAGACAGAAATTAATGCTGGTATAAAAGCTTTTGAGAAGCATTAAACTAAAGATATTTTACGACATATATTCCTAAGAAAACTGCTGCAAAGCCAATCACAAAACTAGCAATTGTGTACATAGCAAATGTCATAAAATCTCCCGATTTTAAAAAGACATGGTTTTCATAAGCAAACGTAGAAAATGTGGTAAAACCTCCACAAAAGCCTGTGGCAAGTAATAAGGTATACTGTTCGCTGATGGCTTGGTTTTTGGATGCCAGCCCTAAAATGATTCCTATTAATAAGCTTCCTAGAATATTTGCAGCAAAAGTTCCATATGGAATTCCTGTCGCGGAACTATTTATATATTTCCCGAGAAGGAATCGCAGTGTACTTCCAAATCCGCCGCCAAGGAAAACTAATAAAAGTGACTTCATATTATGTACTAAATTAAAAGATTGGTAAAATTACTCATTATGATTATAGTTCAGGCAATCTTTCTAGAAGAGGATTATGGTTATTTACTGGGTTGATTTTATTGGATAATAAATATCTGTTTGTACGTCTTCTGGTTTTACTTTCGTAGGATCATTTACATACAATTCCCATGATGGGCCAGCTTGCGCTAATTTGTTATCAGACATATATGCAGCTATCTTTTGATGTGCTTCCATATCTCCAATTCCATACGGTCCAAATTTTGAAATCTTAATCACTTTCCCTGCATCTATTTTTGTAATTGTCATATCAGACTGAGGCAATGTATCTTGATTTCCTACTAAAAGCCCAACATAGAATTCTGCTTCTTTGGTTTCTTCATCCCATTTTAAGTGTAAAGAACCTGGCGTATAGTTTTCCAATTGATGAGTTGCAGCATACATACCAGCTTTTGGCATGTAGGTCATAAATAATTTTGTCATGTCCTCCATAGCAGCATCTGTAGTTATTTTTTGATGATATCCAATGAATTGTTGTGCACCTCCATCTTCTTGACTCACAACGCTCAATCGAAACGATGATTGTGGAGGATTATTTTTCATATGTTCTGTAATGACTTTATCAAGATTTTCCAATCCTTTTTCATAATCTCCTCCAACCATATTGTCCATTCCGCCATTCAAAGCCAATACTGCTTTAAATGCAAAAGGCAAGTTTTCTCCGATCATCTTCCAAGTTACATTAGTTCCGTCTTCTAGCTCTTCTAGTTCCCAAACAACCTTACTTGGATCAAAATCATCAAACTTTAGTTCTTGTTCTAAGGATTGGTTTGCTACCATCGCTAGGTTTTTCATACTTCCTCCTCCTTCTTTTCCTGTCCAACTGTACGATCCGCCAATACCCGCAGTTTGTTCTTGATATGTCGGCTTAATTGTGGTATCTTTTTCCATCCATGGATTCCAAGCTTCCCAGTTTTTGAAGTCGCTTACATTATTAAAAATAACTGCAGCGGGAGCTTTGATAACTTTACTCCTTGTAACTTCAAAGCTATCGGGCCTTGTAGCTACAAAAATTGCGCCTGCAACCAGAACTACAAGCAGCAATAGCAGTACATACTTTAAAATTTTCATAGCGTTTCGGTGTATTAGTTAGTATTGCTAATGTACAAATTTTTAATGTTTTAGTGAATTGATTACATTTGTGGGATTGGAAGATTACAACGTTTATCAGTAGTTTTCTTTTTTTACAATCTCAAAGACCAATTTAAAAAACAACTGAATTATTCAAAAACTAAATATATACTTGTCGTTTTAGAAATCTTTTGAAAGTACAGTTGATCAAACAAAAACTCTAAAAACAAACAAATGAAATTAAAATCAATTGCGGGATTAGCCTTAGCTGCGGGAATGCTATTTTCTTGTGCAGAAGAAGCCAAAGAAAAAGTGAAGGTAGACGATCCTTATGAACCTAAATTTATCGAAGTAGCCAAAAACGGAAAAATGGAGTTTGGTGTCGATGAATTTGAAGATGTAGCAGTTATTCGCTATGAAATCCCTGGATTTAACGAATTGACTTTAAAAGAAAAAAAGTTAGTATACTACTTAACTCAGGCTGGACTTGCCGGAAGAGATATTATGTGGGATCAAAACTATCGTCATAATTTAACGATTCGTAAAGCCTTAGAGAATGTATATGTGAATTATAGTGGTGATAAGACTACTGATGATTGGAAAGCATTTGAAACGTATTTAAAACGTGTTTGGTTTTCAAACGGGATTCACCATCATTACTCAAACGATAAACTACCTGCTGAGTTTTCAAAAGAATACTTAAACAGTTTATTAGCTGCTACAAACACAGAACTTAAAGGTGAAGCTTTCGAAGTAATTTTTAATGACAAGGACAATAAGAAAGTGAATAAAAAAGATGGTGTTGATAATGTATTAGTTTCTGCTGTTAATTTTTACGGACCAGATATAACAAGTGCAGATGTAGACGAATTTTATAAAACCGCTTATAAAGGCTCTGATGAAGAGCCTATTGAAGCTGGATTGAACTCTAAGTTAGTTCGTGAAAACGGAAAGCTTGTAGAAAAAGTATGGAAATCAGGCGGAATGTATGGTGAAGCAATCGATAAAATTATCTATTGGTTAGAAAAAGCTAAAGGTGTTGCTGAAAATGAAAAACAAGCTGAAACCTTGGGTTTATTGATTGAGTATTATAAAACAGGAAGTCTAGATACTTGGGATAAATATTGCATTTCTTGGGCAACCTCAACAGAAGGTAATATTGACTGGATAAACGGTTTTATTGAAGTGTATAATGATCCTAAAGGATATAGAGGTTCGTATGAAACAATTGTGCAGATTCAGGATAAAGATTTGTCAAAAAAGATGGAAGTTTTGGATAAGAATGCACAATGGTTTGAAGACAATTCCCCTTTGATTGAAAGCCACAAGAAGAAAAATGTGGTTGGAGTTACTTACAAATCAATTAATGTTGCTGGAGAAGCTGGAGACGCATCGCCAAGTACGCCAATTGGAGTAAACTTACCAAACAACAACTGGATTCGTCAAAAGCACGGTTCTAAATCAGTTTCTCTAACTAATATCATTAACGCATATTCTAAAATTGGTGGAGCTGGAAGATTGAAAGAGTTTGTACATGACGATGAAGAATTACAATTGGAAGAAAAGTATGGAAAATTAGCTGACAAATTACATACAGCCTTACACGAAGTTATTGGGCATGCTTCTGGACAAATTAATCCTGGTGTTGGGCAACCTAAAGAAACCTTGAAAAACTATGCTTCTACTATGGAAGAAGGAAGAGCAGATTTAGTTGGATTGTACTATTTAATGGATCCAAAACTTAAAGAGCTTGGATTGGTTGAAGACACAGAAGGTGCTGGAAAAGCTGCGTATGATGGTTATATCAGAAATGGTTTAATGACACAATTGATTCGTTTAAACCTTGGTGATGATGTAGAAGAAGATCACATGGTGAACAGACAATGGGTTTCTGCTTGGGTTTTTGAAAAAGGAGCAAAAGATAATGTAATTGAGAAAGTAACTCGTGATGGTAAAACTTACTACAACATCAACGATTATGTAAAATTACGTGAATTATTTGGTGAATTATTACGCGAAACACAACGTATCAAATCAGAAGGAGATTTTGAAGCAGCAAGAGCGTTAGTTGAAGGATATGGAGTGAAAGTAGATCAAAAGATTCATGCCGAAGTTTTAAAACGTAACGAAGCATTTAAATCAAAACCATACAAAGGTTTTGCAAATCCTGTACTGGTTCCAGATATGGATGCTACTGCAAATGAAATCAAAGATATTAAGGTGATGCAACCTGCAGCGTTTGACAATCAAATGTTATACTATGCTAAGAATTACAGTTTCTTAACGGATAAGAAATAAAATTTAAAACTATATTTACATAGAATTTAAAAAGGGTGCATTCGTGCATCCTTTTTTTTACCATACAAGGAAACAATATGATCATACAAGGAAACATCGTAGATATTAGAAATAGAAAAATTTACAAAGGTGAAATTCATGTAACCAATGGAAAAATCACTGATATTATTGAAGCAACTCATGATGTGGAAACCTATATTATTCCTGGCTTTGTAGATGCACATATTCATATTGAAAGTTCAATGATGGTGCCTTCTGAGTTTGCGCGTTTGGCAGTGTTACACGGAACCGTTGCTACTGTTTCTGATCCGCATGAGATTGCGAATGTACTAGGAAAAACTGGTGTAGAGTTTATGATTGAGAATGGAAAAAAAGTTCCGTTTAAGTTCAATTTTGGTGCGCCTTCTTGTGTTCCTGCGACGAGCTTTGAATCGGCTGGTGCTGTGATTGACTCCAATGATATTAAGGATTTGTTGGCTAAACCAGAAATTAAGTATTTGGCAGAAATGATGAATTATCCAGGTGTTTTGTTTGAAGACGAAGAAGTAATGAAAAAGATTACTTGGGCAAAACATTTTGATAAACCTGTAGATGGTCATGCTCCAGGATTGCGTGGTGATGATATTACCAAATATATTGCTGCAGGAATTTCTACTGATCATGAATGCTTTACACATGATGAAGCTTTAGAAAAGTTGCAAAAAGGCATGAAAGTCATTATCCGTGAAGGAAGTGCTGCCAAGAATTTTGAAGCACTTATCCCGTTGTTAGATGAGCACTATGAAAAAATGATGTTCTGTTCTGATGATAAACATCCTGATGATTTGTTGATTGGACATATTAACGAATTGTGTGCTCGTGCTGTATCGAAAGGAAATGATCTTTTTAAAGTATTACAAGTAGCTTGTATGAATCCTGTTGCGCATTATAATTTGGATGTGGGACAGTTACAAGTTGGCGATGATGCAGATTTTGCCATCCTAGAAGATTTGACAAACTTTAAAGTTTTAGAAACCTACATTAACGGCATCCGAGTTGCTTCTAAGGGAAATTCATACATAGATAGTGTGCCATTTGAAGTACTGAATAATTTTGACACTTCTCTAAAAAATGTACTTGATTTTCAGGTCAAAGCGACGAAAAGTCAAATTCGCGTTATTGAAGCTCTTGATGGTGAATTGGTAACCAACGAATTGATTTTAGATAACTTGGTAAAAGATAGAAATTTAGTCTCAAATGTTGGCGAAGATATTTTAAAAATGACGGTTGTCAATCGTTACCAAAACGATACTCCTGCGATGGCATTTATTAAGAACTTCGGATTGAAAGAAGGTGCTATTGCCTCTTCCGTAGGACATGATTCTCATAATATTATTGCTGTTGGCGTTTCGGATGAAGCTATTTGCAAAGCAGTGAATCTTTTAATTTCAACTAAAGGTGGAATTTGTGCTGTGTCAGATACGGTTGAGAAAGTGGTTTCCTTACCTGTTGCGGGAATTATGAGTGACAAAACTGGTTGGGAAATTGGTGCAGCTTACGCAGAATTGGATCAGCTATCCAAAAAAATGGGAAGCACGCTGCGCGCTCCTTATATGACCTTATCATTTATGGCATTATTAGTAATCCCGTCGTTAAAACTTAGTGATAAAGGATTGTTCAACGGGACTACTTTTGAGTTTACTTCTTTAGAGGTTTAGTTAATTGTACAATTATTACCTGTAAATCCGGTGGTATCATAGGTTCCTGTGCCGCCACTAGTTGGTGTTCCAATAGATTCTAATCTGAAAGCTACATTTGTTCCACTTTTTGCAGTACAGATTTCGAGTTCATAATTGCTATTGGCTTCTCTACGAATGACGTCTAAAACACTGTTTAATCCAGTGGTTAATTGTGAATAGTTATCTATTAAAAATTGTCCATTACGTCCAATATCTGCAATGACTCTAGCATCAACATTATTTCCTGCACCAATTACATAAAAACCTGTATTGTCTACAGTTACATTAATACTTGCGTTCATATCTGCGCGATTGTTGAAGAAATCCTGATTTTGTCCGTCAGAGAAAAATACCATTGAAGAAGACCAAATATTTGTACTTGGATCGTTTTGAATTTCTAATTTTTTCGCCTGCATTCGTTCACAACTTTGAACGACTGCACCATATAAATTGGTAGATATGTCTTGTTGTAAGTTTTGATTCATACTCGCAATAGCTGCGATAATATTTTGACTTGAAGTAGAGAAATCAATCAGTTCTTGCAGTTGTTCTCTTCCATCAAAATAGTAAATCGCAACTTCTAAAGCGCCACTATTGATTTCACTAAATAAGTTAGAAACATACAGCGTTGCTGCGCTTTTTATATTTTCGATTTCATCAATGACACTTCCACTTAAATCCATTACAATCATGGTTGCATAGCGATAATTTTGAGGATTTGGGACAATTAATCGCGGAGCTTCTGTTGGGTCAATAAGTTGTTCCGTTTCTCCATCACTGATGGCTCTTTCATACAAATTAAAATCGCTGTCTGTTTGATTGGACACGCCAATACCGTTTTCATCTGTAAGTTTAAAGGATACTTTTATTTTACTTTCAGCGACTAAGGTTTCAATATTTTTGATTTCTATTGCATATCCTGGTTGCGTATCATTATCATCATTACTGCTGCAACTACATAGCAATCCCAGCACACATACAAGAAGTGAGAGTTTTTTCATTGTTTTTCTGTTTTAGATTGTGAAAGTAGTTTTGCTTTACCCTGCGTAGTCTATTTAAAAAAGTCTTGATATGACCTAATAACGCAGCAAATTCACAAAAATTGTCAGAAGAAACAATAAAAATGATGTATCACCTCGCTTTTATAGCACCAACACCTAGTGTAAATCGGTATCCAAATTGTAGTTGAAAGAAGGAGTCTCCCCTTCCAGAACTGATATCTCTAATACTTCGCATACGTAAGAATATAGAGTTTGATTTGTCAAGTCCTGGATAATAAAAGATTTCTGCTTTTACTGCTTGTGTTCGCATATAACCTGGTTCAGATAGGTTGAACTCCTCATAATCCCCTATGAATGAATAGCCTTTTAGTTCATATCCAAAGTTTAATCCGAAATTATTAAAACGACGAATCTCAAAATTTAATCCAACTCCAAGTCCTAAAGTTTTAAAATTGGTGTCATTATTATCTTCACTTGCATCTGTTCGCACCTTAGTAACATTATAACTAAAAGGTACATATAGCGAAGTCCAGAAAGGTGATTCTTTGAATAATCTAAAATTAATCACATTCATATCCACGCCCATTTCTATGTTTGATCGTTCTAATAAATCTAGCTTTCTATCATTAAAAAAGGCATTGTCTGGCTCTTCAGGATTCGGATTTGTAATTCCCATAGTAGCATCTGGCATCGTTGCCAATAAGAAATCGTTGTCTTCATCAAATCGAGAATAGCGCACATACGGCATTATCTTTTTTAAATAGTAAAATGCTTCTCTACGTACATTAAACGGATGAATAAAAAACTCTGCTCTTCCTTCTATTTGAAACAATCCATTGGCTTCATCACCAAATAGACCAAGTAAATCAGTATATGTTCTTAAGTCTAAAACATGTTGCAAATGGTTGTCATTTATGACTTGATAGGAGCGTCTTTCTGTTTTTGTAGCTTCATCCTTATCATCTGATGGAAATTTATACGACACATCATCTGGCACATAATTACTTCCTGCATTTGGATGATATTTCAGCACTTCTGTATATCTAACTAATAAACTGCTCAAGGCATTTTCGTTATAAACACCTTTTCCATCCAGACTTACATAATGAGAATATTGCAAAAAGCTTTTCTTGACTTTACGTGTATAATTTAAAATGCTTACAGGAGTTACACCTTCAAAATAAAATTCAAACTTCCCGTCTACAGATTGTAATACCAATCGTGTATCTACAATGCCGCCTTCGCGCAATTCTATCTGGATAGATTTAAACAATGCTCCTTCTGGAATTGCATCTACCAAGGTAAGCTCTTCTCGCGTATCAAATGACACCGATACTTTATGGGCATCATCTTCTCCATCTCCTTCTCCACTAGTTTGACTTTCACTCTTCTTTTGTCGCACACTAATTGCATGCGGTCTTTCCTTAAAAAACTCAGCAAAATCTTCATCTTCATCTACATAAAAATTGATAAAAGAATTGTCTCCAGGGATTTCAAAGGTTCCTAAATTAGTTTGACTATCAATGCTAAATACATTAGATAAAACTTGTCGAGCACTACTAGTACTAAATAAACTGTCTACTTTAACCGGTTTATTATCTCCTATGATAATATATTCTTCTGGATCAAGCTTTTCATTTTCTTCAAACAATCTACAGTTTCTAGCTTTAAATTCATCAAGAACTTCTTTTTTTACATTTTCATGATCTTTTAAAAACTCTTTATACTCTTTAAACTTCGTACAAGAATCTTTAATTTTTTTGACGAGTTCCTCACCTTCTTTTACAATAAAATCTCTTTTCTCAGTTTCTTCTTTGATAGAAGCTTCAAGTGTTTCTCTAGCTTCTGTTTCAATTTCATCATTCAGTTTAGATTTTAGTTCTTTTATTTTAGCATTAGCTTCAGTGGTTGCTTCATCATTTTTATCTTTTAATTCCACTAAATCATCTATATCTTTTTGACGTTTTTCTAATGCTTTTTTTACTCTATCATCATCACTTTCTTCTGCGATTTCTGCTTCTGCTACAACTTCTTCTTTAGGTTTAGCGGCAGTCATTTCTTCTGGCTCAAACAATTCACAAGCTCTTACCGCATATTTGTCTAAGTTTTTTTGTGAGACATTTTGATATTTTCCTAAAAATGTTTGAAACTCTCTGTATTCAGTACATTTTGTCGTGATCGTTTCTATTAGGCTTTTGTGATTGGTTTCCAGTCCTTTTTTATCCTTTATAAGCTGTTCTAATTCTTTTACTTCTTCTTTAGTTTTCTCTTTATTGTTAGAAAGTATGTCGATGTTTTTTTTGTAGATAGCAACCTCAACATCTAATCTGTTTTTAGCCTCAAGTAATTGATTAAGTTCCTTTTGTTTTGTTTCTAGTTGTTCAATGAATTTACTTTCAGGAATAGTTTGTGCTGACATTGACAACATATAGAAAAATCCTAAAAAAGCGAGTAAAAATGATTTCATAATGAATAGTGGTTGTAGTTTACTTATGTAAATGTAGCGCTTTTTTGTAATACAAAAAATACACATTTGTAGGTATTTTTGTGTTTACAGCAGTTATGATTTCAGTGGAATATCAATTAAAATTGTAGTTCCACGTCCAAGCGTGCTATCAATTGAAAGTGTTCCATCTAAATGCGTAATCCGTTTTTTGATATTGCTCAATCCAATTCCGTTCTCTTTGATTTTACTAGTTTCTAAGCCTTTTCCATTGTCTTCTACGATGATATTTAAACTTTCATTGAACTGTGTTAACTGAATCGTAGCTTTGGTTGCTTCTGCGTGTTTGATAATATTGGTCAATAATTCTTGAATCGTTCTGAATAAGGACAATTCAAGCGAGTTTTCCAATCGGTTTTTCAATTCTGGTGCTATGACTTCAATATCTATTTTGTTAGCGCTACTGATCTTTGATGTCATATTTTGTATGGCGCGCAATAAGCCTTCATTGGCAATGACTCCTGCATTTTTGACATGTGACATGTTGCGTATTTTTTCATACGCTTCGTTGAGTAATGTTTTTGTTTTATCCAATGCATTTGGACTGTTTTTAGAACCTACATTTTCTAAATGTAGATTAATGGTTGCCATCAACGCACCTAAATCGTCATGTAAATCTTCTGCGATCCGTTTGCGTTCTTTTTCTTGACCTTCAATCATAGCATCAATACTAGCAAGTTCTTGCTCTTTAAGTAGATTAGCTACTTTTTGTACTTCTAGATCTTTGGCTTGTTCAGCTAAAAGTTGTTTTTTGCGCGTATTTTTTTGGAGTAGGTATGCGGAAATGATGACTAGCGCTAGGATGGAGAGGGAGATGATTAGCTGTGTGTTTTTTTTAGATGTATTAGCTTTTTCTTCAAGATTTTCTGCTCTTAATTCAGCATTTTGATAGCGTTCTCGTTCTTTAGCTATAGCGATATCTTGTTCTAAATCGTTTATAGAATCTGCTAATTTAATCCAATCTCTGTAGTAATATGTTGCGAATTCATAATCACCAATACTATCATAATTTTTTGCTAGATTTTCATAGAGAATAACTCTAGTTTTCTTGTCATTCTTATTAATATTTATAGAGTCTGCTTTTAAAAGGTATTGAATTGCTTTTCTATATTTTTTCTTATAATAATATGCTTCTGCTTGATTATTATAATCAGCGGTCAGACTTTCTAAATTATTTTCTTTTATTAAGATAGGAACTGCCTTTTTTGCATAATAAAGTGCTGAATCTTGATTGGTTGGTTCTATTGTAGAAAATACACTTCCGATATTCATATAGGCTTGTGCTGTATCTATACTTTTTTTAGTTTTTTTTAAAATTGTACGGTAGTAATAATTAGCTTTTTCTTTGTTATCGTTATCCACAAACGTGTGCCCTATCTGAAAGTAAATTTTCATTAACCTAATAGAGTCATTATTCTTTTCTGCATAAGAAAGGATGTCATTTATAACTGATTGCTGGTCATAATCTAGCGAGTTTTGATGACAAATAATACTTAACCTCAAAAATTTAGAATCTATCACATCTGAGAGTTTATTTAAAGAATTAAATATTTTTTCTGCTTTTAAAATATATTTATGAGCAATACCTTGTTGATCTAAATTAGATTGAGTATCTGCATAATAAAAGCACCAATGTGCCATATCATTCTTAGAAATTTTGGCAGTATCTATTTTATTTAATTCTAGGAGACTTTCTTTAAAGTTTTCACTTTCATAAAACAAATAAAAGTCATCAAAATCAACTTTTTGAGCAAACAAAAAACCAGTAAGAAAAAAACTAACTAGAATTATGATTTTTTTCGAGATGTGTAAGAGTATATTTTTATCCACCTACCAAGATATTTCCTTTTTTACGTTTTGGCTTATTATTTGAGCCCGGGATAAAATCACATTTATAATCCTCATACTTCTCGCCTTCATCAAAATATATTATTAGAACGTCTTCTTTTTTACCTTCGTTTATATAGAATTCAGATTCTTCCCCAAATTCCTTTATAAAAGGATTATCTGCAATTTTATTAACAACACTAATTCTTAGTTGATCTTTTCCTGCACAAAAATGAACATCTCTTATCATAAATTTATCTAATGGATAGAGTCTAAATTCAACTTCCATAACTTTTCTACCATCAATTCCGCACCATTTATTGAAAATTGCATAGATTTGAAATTTTTCACCCTCAAATAGTGGGTATTCTTTTGTTATTAACTTTGGGGAAATTGTAATTTCTCTACTCATAATTTTATGTTTATTAAGTTTTGTTTTAATCTTTTGTAAATAGTATAATTGATGTCAAATTAAATATTTATTCTCATATAATTATATTTTTTTACAGATAATAATGACATTTTGTCTTTTTCACGACAATTAACACGTATCTATTTTTACAGCATCTTTTAATATTTTTATTACTCATATACATAATTATTACAAATTAGATTCAGTATCTAATTTCTTTTTCTTTTTGAGAATTGAGATGTTGATTTAACTAAAGTATTCAATAACAAAAACAAAAGTTATGTTTTATATTTTTTCGATATTTGTTTTCACTTATTATTTTTCAAACCTCCAAAATTCCAAACCACTAATCCATACCCAAACATAGGTATTCTGCAAAAATCACCTTCCTAAAAAGCATATTTCTGCTCTATAGCATAGCCCAATAATTCATTAGCTCCTTTTAAGTTGAGCTTCTGAATCATATTTTTTCGGTGTGTATCTATCGTAGATTTCGAAATAAATAGTAAGTCTGCAATTTCTTGTGAAGTCTTTCGCTGTGCAATGAGTGCCAGAATTTCCTTTTCGCGTCTCGACAAAATAGATTGCGAACTGTTTTTAGAAATCTGATCAATATTCAACTTGGCATCATAGTACGTTTTGTTCTCTGCAAGTGTGTGAATAGCTTCCAAGACTACTTTCAACGGTGAATTTTTTAAAATATAACCTGTCGCGCCCGCTGCTAACATTTGCTCAACAGCTTTATCTTGATCGTACATCGTAAATGCCAATACATTGATATGTGGAAATTCCTTTTTAATATGACTTGTAGCTACAATTCCATCCATTTTTGGCATACGAATATCACAAATAACGACTTTGGGCTGTTTACGTCGAACAATTTTGAGTAAAGCTTCTCCATCGTTAGCATGCCCGACAATAGTAATATCTTCTTCGTATTCCAAATACGACATAATGCCATCAATCAAGGCTTGATGATCTTCTGCAATAGCTACTGTAATCATATGTAAGGGTTCTAAAAATTACAAACAAACTATATGCGCCAAATATAAATTTTAACGATTTGGGAATCCTATTGCCGTTAAAAACGGCATAAAACGTATTTATATTATGGTGGTTAGTAGTTAGTTTTCCTTGAATTTACAAAAAAATGTCAAATAGAAAAACTAAAAAAAATTTTAGGAGACAATGAATTTCTTAATCACTACAATCGTGGCAATGAAAAGAATAAAAACTAACAAAACAAGCAAACTTCCTTTGTAATAACGCTTGTGAAGCTTAAGATCTTTGCGATACGCATAAATCATAACTGCGGCAAAAACAACAATAAAAAAAGCGGCAAAAATGAGTTGACCAGTAGAAAAAGGCATAATGCAAATTATTTTCTGCAAAATTACGAATTAAAGCGGATAACTTGTTAATAAAAGTTTCAAAATAAAATAACTTTCCCTAAAAAACGCTCTAAATAATCAAGTATATTTCAAATCATAATTATCTAAAATAATACGATTTGAAAAGAAGAATAGAAGCCGTTACAGAATTTCATGAAGCTTTTGGTTTAGGAATTAAACACACACCAACTGCTGACATAGGAGAAGATAGAAACATGCTGCGTTTCAACCTTATGAAAGAAGAAAATGAAGAATATTTAGAAGCTGCACAAAACAATGACTTAGTAGAAGTGGCTGATGCTTTAGGCGATATGTTATATATTTTGTGTGGAACCATCATAGAACACGGAATGCAACACAAAATTCTAGAAGTTTTCGAAGAAATTCAACGTAGCAATATGAGCAAACTTGGCGAAGATGGCAAACCTATTTACCGTGAAGATGGAAAAGTTTTGAAAGGTCCAAATTATTTTAAACCAGACATTGCGAAAATTTTAAATGACAAATAAGTATCATACAAACAAAAAAGTGACTTCGATTGAAGTCACTTTTTTTATATCTAATAATCCAAGAAGAGAGAAAATCTAACCTTCTAAGATGTCTAATTATCTAAACAAGTCTAAACCTCATATCTCCAACCATGTGGATCTTCAGAAATATTATATTGAATATTCATCAATTTTTCTTTGAAGAATGTTGCATAAGAGTCTTCCATTTTTGGTAAATCAAACTCATCACCTGCATGTTCAAACCCTGCAATTGGATTTATCACTGCTGCAGTTCCTGCTCCAAAAATTTCTTTTAATGATCCGTTGCGAGCTGCTTCTTTAATTTCAGCAACTTTTACACGACGTACCTCAACATTAATCCCATTGTCTTCTGCAAGTTGAATCACACTCTTACGCGTAATTCCATCCAAAATACGGTCGTTGTTGGGCGCTGTCAGCAAGGTATCTCCTACTCTAAAGAAAATATTCATCGTTCCAGCTTCTTCCAAATACTCATGCGTACTAGCGTCAGTCCAAATAATTTGCTGATATCCTTTAGCATGTGCTAAACTTGTTGGATAAAACTGTGCGCCATAGTTTCCAGCTGCTTTTGCATATCCGACACCTCCATCTGCAGCTCTACTAAACTTCTCTGCAAACAATACTTTTACTTCTCCAGCATAATACGACTGTGCAGGTGAACAAATAATCATAAACTTATAACTATTTGAAGGTGAAGCAGAAATAGCTGGTTCTGTAGCAATGACAAGCGGGCGAATATATAATGAATTTCCTTTTCCTTTCTGAATCCAATCCTTTTCCATTTTCAATAATGTCGTCAAGCCTTCAAAAAAGAACTCTTTTGGAAACTCAGGAATTGCCATACGATGCGAAGACTTATTAATACGATCAAAATTATCTTCTGGACGAAACATCCAAATGTTGTCATCATCATCTTTAAAAGCCTTCATTCCTTCAAAAACAGCTTGTCCATAATGAAAAACACGTGCCGAAGGATCAATAGTGAGTGGCTGGTATGGAAGAATTTCTGGAGTTTGCCAAATTCCATCTACATAATCACATACAAACATGTGATCCGTAAAAACTTTTCCAAACGCTAGATTTTCAAAATCAACATTTTGGATTTTACTCTCAGAAACTTGGGAAATTTTTATATCAATAGAAAGGTCACTCATCATATAAATTCTTAATTTTGTGCAAAGGTACAAATATTTACCTTTAAAAAAATCTTAGTTTTCAACAAAAATTTAGTTCGTAAAATTAAAGATTCATAACAAAGAATTAATAATTTTAAGAAATATTTAATAAAAATGAAGAAAATTGTATTTTTAATATTAGCTGCAACAGCTATAATTGGATGTAAAGACGCAAAACAAACGAAAAAGCAGCCGAAAAGCAACAAGAAACAAAAGCTCCTGAAATTGCGTATGCTTCTTTTGGTGAAAAAATCAATGCAGAAGATGTATTGACTGCAGCTCAAATCAATGAGAAATATAACGGATTAAAAGTAGGTGCCACTCTTAATGTAAAATTCCAATCAAATATTAACTCTGTATGTTCTAAAAAAGGATGTTGGATGCGTCTAGACTTAGGAGAAGAAAAAGAAGTCATGGTAAAATTCAAAGATTACGGATTCTTCGTGCCACTTGACGCAAAAGGTGAAGCTATTGTAAATGGTAAAGCATTTGTTCAAGAAACTTCTGTAGACGAATTAAAGCATTATGCAGAAGATGCCGGAAAATCAGCCGAAGAAATTGCAAAAATAACTGAGCCAAAAAAGACACTTTCGTTTGTAGCCGATGGTGTATTACTGAAAAAATAAACTTGAAACGTAAGATTATCACCACTAGAGATGGATCTACCACAATTCATCTAGAAGATTGGAATGAACAATATCATTCTACTCATGGTGCTATTCAAGAAGCTGAACACGTTTTTATAAAAACGGGCTTACAGCATACCAAAAACACTTTCAATCCTGAACAAATTCACATTCTAGAAATTGGATTTGGTACAGGATTGAATGCTTTTATGACCTTTTTAGAAGCTAAGAAACATCAATTTTTCATCAATTATATTGGTGTAGAAGCTTATCCTGTCGCTTCCGCAGAAATTTCTCAGTTAAACTACATAAGTGAACTCAAAGCAGAAGATGAAACCGACATTTTTAATACCATGCATGCTTCTGATTGGGAAATAAAAACTACACTTACAGAAAATTTCCAGCTAACCAAAAGACAACAATTTTTTGATCAAATCAACGATCAAGAAATTTATAATCTTATTTACTTTGATGCTTTTGGCGCACGTGTTCAACCAGAATTATGGACAGTTGATATCTTTCAAAAAATGTATAATGCGTTACAAGATAATGGTGTTTTAGTGACCTATGCAGCCAAAGGAAGTGTACGCCGAGCGATGCAAGAAGTTGGTTTTACAGTAGAGCGACTTCCAGGTCCGCCAGGGAAACGAGAAATGCTTCGAGCTACAAAAATAAATACTATTTAATCTCCAAAATAACGACTCATTGCTTCAATCTATTCTTTTTTACCGTATTTTTACTGTAGAAAAGAAAAACAATTACTATGCGAATACTTATCTGTGGTGCAACAGGATTAATTGGTTCAGCTTTAAGTGAATTATGCTTACAACAAAATCACAAGGTGCATTACCTAACAACGCGCAAAGATAAAATTCAACAATCAGATAATTACTCTGGTTTTTATTGGAATCCTGCCAAAGGGGAAATCGATAAAACTTGTTTCGAAGGTGTTGATGCCATTGTGAATCTTTCTGGAGCAAACATTGCCAAACGCTGGACAGAAGCATACAAACAAGAAATTGTAAGCAGTCGCGTAGATACAGCAAATATAGTATTCAAATCGCTTCGTACGATTAAAAATCATACCATAAAACATTATATTTCAGCTTCAGGAATTGCCATTTACCCTAGTTCGCTCACCGAAAAATATACCGAAAATGCGGAAGTCGAATCCAATGACTTTTTAGGCAAAGTTGTCAAACAATGGGAACTACATGCCCAGCAATTCAATTCGTTAGAAATTCCTGTCACCATTCTCAGAACGGGCATCGTTCTTTCTGAAAAAGGTGGTGCTTTAGTCGAAATGGCAAAACCTGTAAAGTATGGAGTTGGTGCAGCTGTAGGTTCAGGAAAACAATGGCAGTCATGGATTCATATTGACGACATGGCACGCATGTATCTTCATATACTCACAAAAAAAATAACAGGAATATATAATGCTGTCGGCCCAAATCCAGCAACAAACAAAGTGCTTACTAAAGAAATTGCTAGTGTCTTAAAAAAGCCATTCTTTATGCCTAATGTTCCAAAGTTCATGATGAAAATGTTATTTGGTGAAATGAGTACACTGCTATTTTCAAGTCAGCAAGTAAACTCACAAAAAATAGAGAATACAGGGTTTCAATTCTATTTTCCTGACTTAAAACCTGCTTTGGAAGATTTACTTAAAAAATAATCTACAAAGTCACTTTAAGCATATTTATATGAGTACAATCAAAGAAATTACTGAAGCTGAAGCATTCAAACTAGCCAAAAATGAAACAACGTTTCCTGTAATTTCCAAGGAAGAAGATGAGGCTACTGAATCTGCTGTAACACTAAAAAAATTCCCAACAGGTTATGTACTAGGTGTTAGCTGTGATACAGTAGCTGTTTTTAAGTTATTTTACTCCGAAAACTTTGAAGAAATCAATCAACTTTGTAATCACTATACTAATATATTACGTACAAAGGGGAACCCATTTGCAACATGAAAACCATTACCATTACATATCTAATTATTGAAAGCTTCATTTGGTTGCTAGGCTATTTGAATAATGGAAAATATGTGCGTCCCAAATGGAAAATTCCTTGAAAATTCATTTTTATGTGAGTATATCTACTGTTTTAGCACATTGGTTTGACCATTGGGCTCTACTATTTTAGTACTTCATCCACTCATCGGACTTATCTTTCACATACAAGTCTGTCAAAAATATAATATTAATTGGCGTAACTGCAAACCCAAAGAAAAATATTTGGAATTACAAGAAAAATGGGCTAAAGGAGATTTTAGTTAAAACATAAAAAACCGACACGAAGTCGGTTTATCTATACAAATATGTATTTCCTATTACTTTGTAGCTACGACACTTACAGACAATTCTACATCGTCGCTAATTGCTTTATTTTTAAATGTATCTGTAAACGAAGAAGAACCATATTTCATTCCAAAATCTGTACGATTGATGGTAAACACTTCACTTATAATCATAGCTTTATCACCTTCAACACTTACTTTTGCTGGGAAAGAAATATTTTTCTTTACACCTTTCAATGTTAAATTTCCTTCAATCATTGTTTTCCCTTCTTTTTCACTAACACCAGTTACTGAAAATGCCGCATTTCCATATTTTTCAGCATCAAAGAAATCATCTGATAACAAATGCTTTTTCAAACTTGCATTTCCATTATCATCCGCAGGAATATCTAAAACAGTTAACGAATTAATATCAATTAGAAAATTTCCGCTTTCCAATTTCCCATCTTTCATGGCAAAAGTACCTTTTGATACTTTCATAGTTCCATCATGACTTCCTCCAA
Source organism: Kordia sp. (assembly GCF_022447245.1). Classification (GTDB taxonomy): domain Bacteria; phylum Bacteroidota; class Bacteroidia; order Flavobacteriales; family Flavobacteriaceae; genus Kordia. The sequence goes on from NZ_JAKVBC010000014.1 coordinate 34,066, forward strand.
TTACTTTTGAACCTTTCCAAGTCACAACTGTTTTTTCAGTATCCACTTTATACTTTACTGCTTCTGAAGTAATTTTCTGCTCTGTTTTTGCATCTTCTGCTCTTGTTTCATTCTTCTTTTCTCCACAAGAAACCGCCAAAAAGCTTACAACAATAAAGGCCATCAAGCATCCAAATTTTCTTTTCATAAATTATAATTTTAATATTTAAAAGTCGAATCGTAAAATTATCAAATCCGATGAATTTTCATGACTGAAATGTTAAAAAATATTTTTTGTGACATTTTGACATTTTATCATAAATGGCAGTACTTTTGCCATCTAAAGAGCAAACAATAATATTTTTTGGACATATACCATGAGCAAAAAAAAGGATAATACCGTAGAAAAAGAACAGCCGGAAGTACAAGCAGAAGCTGTACAAGAAGAGGCAAAAACGGCTGAAACAGCTGAAAATACAGTAGAAGAAGTTTCTGCAGAAGAAAAATTACAAGAAGAATTAGCAAAAGAAAAAGACAAATTTTTACGTCTATTTGCTGAATTTGAAAATTATAAGAAAAGAACAAGTAAAGAACGTGTTGAACTGTTCAAAACGGCAGGAAAAGATGTTGTTGTTGCCATGTTGCCAGTCTTAGATGATTTTGACAGAGCTTTGATTGAAATCAACAAAACGGAGGCAGAAGAGCTAAAAAAAGGGGTCGAATTGATTAGTAAGAAACTACGAGAAGCTCTAAAATCAAAAGGTTTAGCAGAGGTACAAGTAGCGGCTGGTGACACTTTTGATGCAGAAGACCATCAAGCAGTTACTCAAATTCCTGCACCATCAGATGACATGAAAGGAAAAATCATTGATGTCGTTGAAAAAGGATATACATTAGGAGACAAAGTGATTCGTTATCCAAAAGTTGTGGTAGGACAATAAAACGTTTTTGAGTTGTCTCAGTACAAAACGACCTTTTAACACAAGTTGAAAAAAGATGAAACAAGATTATTACGAAATATTAGGCATAAGCAAAGGAGCTTCGGCAGCTGAAATTAAAAAAGCTTACCGCAAAAAAGCCATTCAATATCATCCTGACAAAAACCCTGATGATAAAGATGCGGAAGAAATGTTTAAAAAAGCAGCGGAAGCATATGAAGTATTGAGCGACGATAACAAACGTGCACGTTACGATCAATATGGTCATGCGGCATTTGAAAACGGTGGCGGCTTTGGCGGCGGCGGTTTCGGTGGCGGAATGAACATGGATGACATTTTTAGTCAGTTTGGTGATATTTTCGGAGGCGCATTTGGCGGCGGCGGCGGATTCGGAGGTGGATTCGGCGGAGGTGGAAGACAACGACGCGTAAAAGGAAGCAGCCTAAAAATTCGTTTAAAACTTAGCTTAGAAGAAATTGCGAATGGCGTTGAGAAAAAAGTAAAAGTTCGCAGAAAAGTACAAGCGCCAGGTGTAACGTATAAAACCTGTGGTACTTGTAATGGTTCTGGTCAAATGACACGCATCACCAATACGATTTTAGGAAGAATGCAAACGTCTACGACTTGTAGTACCTGTAATGGTTCTGGACAAGTACTTGATAAGCGTCCTGCTGGAGCAGATGGACAAGGAATGAAGTCTGAGGAAGAAACAGTGTCTATCAAAATTCCTGCTGGAGTTGTAGAAGGCATGCAATTAAAAGTTTCTGGAAAAGGAAATGAAGCACCTGGAAATGGAATTTCTGGAGATTTATTAGTTGTCATTGAAGAAAAAGAACACGAATTCTTAAAACGTGAAGGTGATAATTTACATTATGACCTTTATATCAGCTTTTCTGAAGCCGCTTTAGGGAGTTCTAAAGAAATTGATACCGTAACTGGAAAAGTTCGCATTAAAGTAGAATCAGGAGTTCAGTCAGGAAAAATATTACGCTTACGCGGAAAAGGAATTCCAAGTATCAACGGATATGGAAAAGGTGATTTGCTAGTACACATCAACGTTTGGACGCCAAAAACATTGACAAAAGAGCAGAAAAACTTCTTTGAAAAAATGGCAAAAGAGGACAATTTTGTACCAAATCCAGAGAAGAGTGATAAATCATTTTTTGAAAAAGTCAAAGACATGTTTTCGTAATTCTTTTGGTATTACGAAAAAAAAACTATCTTTGATAAGTTACTGGCTGAGACCAGCTAGTAATTTTTTCTTTTTCATAGCAATTTTTTCCCATCCTTGATCACATTAAGGGTGGGTTTTGTTTTATATACGGTTTAGATTTTATAAAAATACCCTTTCATTAAGGACAGTCAAAATCAAAAACTTTCAAACACCACTGAAAAGTGGAATTGCAAAAACATATCAATTTTTATAATTATTTTGTAACAAAATAAACAAGATCGTTACTTACAAAAAAAACTTTTCATGAGTTCAATTCTTCAGGCGAAAGACGTCGTAAAAAAATATGGTGAGTATACCGCATTAAACAAAGTTTCTATTGACGTACCAAAAGGAAGTATCTTCGGACTTCTTGGTCCTAATGGAGCTGGAAAAACATCACTCATCCGAATTATCAATCAAATTACCGCGCCAGATGAAGGTCAAGTACTACTCGATGGCGAAGCACTTCAACAATTTCATATAAAAGATATTGGCTATATGCCAGAGGAACGCGGTTTGTACAAATCAATGAAAGTTGGCGAACAAGCCTTGTATTTAGCACAATTAAAAGGCTTGAGTAAATCGGAAGCAAAAATGCGTTTGAAATATTGGTTTGAAAAATTTGAGATTTCTGATTGGTGGAACAAGAAGATTCAAGAATTATCAAAAGGTATGGCACAAAAAATACAGTTTGTCGTAACCGTTTTGCATCAACCGAAGCTATTAATTTTTGACGAACCGTTTAGTGGATTCGATCCAATTAATGCCAACAGAATCAAAGATGAGATTTTACAACTACGCGATGAAGGCGCTACAGTAATCTTTTCTACACACAGAATGGAATCAGTAGAAGAACTCTGCGATCATATTGCGTTAATTCACAAATCAAATAAAGTATTAGACGGAAAATTAACGGACGTAAAACGCCAATACAAAAGCAATACTTTTCAAGTTGGAATTGGTGCTGAGGACAATCAAAAGCTACGAGCAACTCTTAATCAGAAATTTGAATTGACAGATTCTGATTTTAAATCCATCAATGACGATTTAAAACTTAACATCAAACTCGAAAACAGCGATACTTCTAATGATTTACTTTCGTATTTAACTTCGCAAGGACAAGTCAATCATTTTGTGGAAGTTATTCCTAGTGTTAACGATATATTTATTCAAACCGTAGAAAATAATAATTAGACATGAATCATTTACCGCTAATTATCAAAAGAGAATATTTAACGAAAGTTAAAAACAAATCGTTTATCATAATGACATTCGTAAGTCCTATGATTTTTATTGGACTTATTATGTTGATTGCGTATTTGACACAATTGAACAATAACAAGCAACGCACGATTTCTATTTTAGATGAAACTGGAAAGATTTCGCAAATATTCCTGTCAGAAACCGACAAAAAAGACGAAAACACAAAATATCATTTTCTTCAAGGAATTACGTTAGAAGAAGCTAAAAAGCAAGTACAAGAAGCGGAACAGTATGGATTGTTACACATTCGAAATATGGCTTCTAATGAAGAGGTTGCGAGACAAATAAAATTTTATTCTGAAGATTCACCTTCTCAGAGTTTTATTTCAAAATTAGAAAGCAGACTCAGTGAAAAACTTACCCAAGAAGTATTACTACAAAATAATGTGGACATCAGTTTGGTAAATAAGTCTAAAATGCAAGTCGCCATTGGACAAGAAACATTTTCGGGAGAACAGAGTTCAAAACTCATTAATTATTCCAAACTCGGATTTGGGTTTGCGGCTGGTTATTTGCTCTTTATGTTTATCATCATTTACGGAAATATGATCATGCGTAGTGTCATTGAAGAAAAGACCAATCGTATTATTGAAATCATTATTTCTTCTGTAAAACCAATTCAGTTATTGATGGGAAAAATCATTGGAACATCTTTAGCAGGAATCACACAATTTTTAATGTGGATTGTTTTTGGAGGAACTATTATTGTGATTTTAAGCCTGTTCTTCGGTTTTGATTTTTTTGGTGCGCAAACCGCTCAACAACAAGAATTAATTGCACAAGGAGCTGATATTGACTTTTCAGTACTTATATCATATATAATTAGCAGCTTACCAATAGTGAATCTGATTATAGCATTCTTTATTTTCTTTATTGGAGGGTACTTATTGTACAGTTCTTTATACGCTGCCATTGGAGCTGCGGTAGATAATGAAACGGACACACAACAATTTATGATGCCAATTTTAATGCCATTAATTTTAGCAGTATATGTTGGTGGATTCACAGTGTTAGAAGATCCACATGGAACGGTTGCTACAGTGTTTTCATACATACCGTTTACTTCGCCTGTGGTAATGCTCATGCGAATTCCATTTGGTGTTGGTATAACAGAACAAATCATTTCAATCGTAATTTTGTATATTACCTTCGCTGGAACCGTTTGGTTTGCATCAAAAATTTACCGAGTTGGTATTTTGATGTATGGAAAGAAACCAAGCTACAAGGAAATATTCAAATGGTTGAAATATTAATATCATGGATGGTACATGGGAATTTTTAGACGTTGTTCTATATAAACATGGAGAAATTACCATTACTGTTCAAGTTGTTGTAACACTTGTTATAGTATTAATTGCGACTCATTTTATTCTTAAGTTTGCTCGAATTGGAGTTACCAAAAGATTGGACGAAGATGGTAAAAATCGTTTTAAAACAGTCTTTACCTTTTTAAAATATTTTATCTTTTCCATTGCTATCATCACATCTCTGGATGCCTCAGGGATTCATATTACGGCATTACTAGCCGCTTCTACTGCCTTATTTGTAGGTATTGGACTTGGAATGCAGAAATTGTTTCAGGATATTATTTCTGGAATTTTCATTCTGGTTGATAAAACTGTGATGGTGAATGATGTCATTGAAATTGACAAAAAGGTTGGAAAAATTACCCAAGTAGGACTGCGAACGACCAAAGCTATTACACATGATGAAAAAATTCTTGTCATCCCTAATCACAAGTTTTTAAATGAAATACTACACAATTGGACTCAAAATGATGAACGAACTAGAGAATCTATTAGTGTCGGAGTCGCGTATGGTACGGATGTTGATTTAGTAAAAGCGTTACTTTTGGGTATCGCAATGCAAGATCCTGCTATTTTGAATGATCCGAAACCGCAAATCTTTTTTGAAGATTTTGGTGACAGTTCTTTAAAATTCAAGTTGTATTTTTATGTTGGTGATAGCTTTCATTTGCCACAAGTACAGAGTAGATTGCGATACAAAGTGTACAACACATTTAATGAAAATAATATAAGCATCCCATTTCCGCAGCGAGATGTTCATGTTTATAATTCTAAAATAGAATAATATGCCTAAAATATTAGTAATAGAAGACGAATCTGCCATCCGTAGAGTATTGGTAAAAATATTATCAGAAGAAAACGATACCTATGAAGTGTCACAAGCTGAAGACGGATTGGCTGGAATTGAAATGGTAAAGAAAGAAGATTATGATTTGGTTCTTTGTGATATAAAAATGCCTAAAATGGATGGTGTGGAAGTATTGGAAGCTGCCAAAAAGATTAAGCCTGAAACTCCTTTTGTCATGATTTCTGGTCATGGTGATTTAGATACTGCCGTAAATACAATGCGTATTGGTGCGTTTGACTATATTTCAAAACCGCCAGATTTAAATCGTTTGCTAAATACAGTTCGTAATGCACTAGATAAAAAAGAATTGGTTGTTGAAAACAAGCGATTAAAAAAGAAAGTGAGCAAAAACTATGAAATGATTGGTACTTCTGATGCTATTCAGCAGATTAAAGATATCATTGAAAAAGTTGCGCCAACTGATGCACGTGTTTTAATTACAGGACCAAACGGAACAGGAAAAGAATTGGTATCACATTGGTTACACCAAAAAAGTGATCGTAGCAAAGGCCCAATGATTGAAGTAAACTGTGCAGCGATTCCTAGTGAATTGATTGAAAGTGAATTATTCGGTCATGTAAAAGGAGCGTTTACTAGTGCAAACAAAGATAGAGCTGGAAAATTTGAAGCTGCCAATGGCGGAACTATTTTCTTAGATGAAATTGGCGACATGAGTTTGTCTGCTCAAGCAAAAGTATTGCGTGCTTTACAAGAAAGCCGTGTACAACGTGTGGGAAGCGACAAAGATATTAAAGTAAATGTTCGTGTGATTGCGGCAACGAATAAGGATTTGAAGAAAGAAATTGCAGACGGAAAGTTCCGTGAAGATTTATATCACAGATTGGCCGTAATTTTAATCAAAGTTCCTGCGTTAAACGATCGTAGAGATGACATTCCATCATTGATTAATCATTTTGCAAGTAAGATTGCTAACGAGCAAGGAAACGCGCCTAAGAAGTTCTCTGACAACGCCGTAAAGTTACTACAAGAATATGATTGGACAGGAAATATTAGGGAATTGCGAAATGTTATTGAACGTTTAATCATTCTCGGAGGAAACGAAGTCACAGAAGAAGATGTGAAATTATTTGCTTCGAAATAAAAACAACAACAAAAATCAGCTTTTTAAAGCTGATTTTTTTTTGTTCTTATAAAAGAATCTGATACGCATAGAAGAATACTTGTCGTAAAAATGATTGTAATCATGAATGGCATAATCTGGATTAAAAATACTACATGAGCAACTTGTATCGCGAATTGCTTATGCTCGCCTACTTGTCAAAATCTTGTAGGTTTTCTTCTGGTTCATTTTCTTTTGTTATCTTCAGTTCATAACGCAACAAAATGATACTCAAATACGTTAGCCGTTAATCTGAAAACAAATAACTAACTAAACAATAGGAAAATGAATAAAAACACAGACTTAGGATTATTAATACTTCGTATTGCAATTGGGGCTTTAATGTTATTACACGGGATTGCCAAATTGAAAGGAGTATCATTTATAGAAGGAATGTTAGAAAGCAAAGGACTACCCGCTTTTCTAGCATATGGTGTTTATGTTACAGAAATTGTTGCCCCATTACTAATCGTTATTGGATTCAGGATACGTTTGGCGGCTGCAGTTTTTGCTTTTGGTGCATTATTTGCTTTGTTCCTTGTACATTCAAGTGATATTTTCACGTTGAATCAACATGGTGGATGGGGAGTTGAACTATTAGGATTATACTTATTTGGTGCCGTTGCTTTATTCTTTACAGGTGGTGGCAAAATCGCGGTTTCTTCCTCTAACAAATGGGATTAAAACTACTGCCAATAACATTTTTAATTTATTGTTGGGGCTCTTTTATTCACTAAAATCCCTGTAGACTTTATATTCGGCTTGTATTTGATTAATTTCTAACTAATCATATACAAGCCGTAGACTTAAGAAACAGATTATCACGTCGCTAAACTTCTTGCAAAAACATGTTCAACATGTCTAACATCTAACAGCGAAAGCGGTCTAAAATTCTAAACCCAAGGTTTCCAAAGTCGAACTTTTTAATTGAGGATTTACAGAAAATTAGCCTGTTTAAAGAAGAGCATGTGGCATTATTAACTGCTTGTTAAAACTACCAATAATGCAACAAGATTACTTAACAACAGTAGATCAAAAATGGAAAGCTTATATATTGATTCAAAAAGAATTTGATTTATGTGAATGATTCATAATCGATAATTCGATAATCATCGATGTCTTTTGTTGTATTGTCAATTTTTCCCTTATAGATTTGATGCAGTTACTAATTTTAAAATTTAATAATTATGAAAAAAAAGAATCTTAAAAGCTTAAAGCTGAACAAAACATCAATTTCTAGTCTTGAAGTACAAAATTCAATTTATGGAGGTTTTAAAACAGAGTCTTGCATACCTTTAGGAATATGTTGTCCAACACACGATGCAAATTGTCCAAATCCTTCTGCTGATGGAACATGTGGCGGCGGAGGCACAACAGCTACACAAGTAACATGTCCACAAACCATATCTTGTCCTGGAAATGGAATTTGTTAATCCTTCCAAAATGAGTTAAAAAATTAAAGCCTGTTATTTATTCAAATAGCAGGCTTTATTTTTTATGATACTAAGATGATTAGATTCCATCTATAGGATCTATACCACAAGTAATAACCGAATTACCTCCTTGCTCACGCGTTTGTTGCGTAGTCGTTTGATGTGATACGGTAGTACAACTAGTCTCATTAGTATTACAATTCGTATCATTAGTATTACAATCATCTGAAGTGAGGGTAGTGTTACAGGTATGGTAAGCTGTAGGCGTAGTGTCAGAATCGGTAATAGTTCCTCCTTTTATTCTGTGAAGGGTAGTATAGTTGATCTTTGCAATCTTACTCTTTTGTAAACTTAATTTTCGTTGTTTCTTCATGCAATAGGGTTTTAAATGTTAAGTTAGTAAAGTACCTCCAGAATTGGTTATTACAAAAAAATACAATCGATAATTATCGAATTATCGATTGTACTTAAGAAATCATGCTTGTTTTTTATTGATACTCGTAATGTAATACGAAGGATAAATTCCTGTATTTTTCACAAAGGCTCTTGAGAAAGTATCAGACGACTTAAACCCTGATTCTTCTGCGATTGATTTAATATCATAGGATCTAAACACTTTATCATCTTTTAATCTTTGTAATGCATAATTGATTCGGAGTCCTCGTATGTAATCTACAAATTTTTGTTGTTTGTGAGAATGGATCACTTTTGACAAATAAGCCTTATTAGTTTTTACTTGTTTAGCGACGAAGGACAAATCACAACTCTTATCTAAGAACAACTTGTTTTCTTCAAACCTCTCTAATTCTTCTATGATTTGAGCTAATTTTTCATTGTCTATCGTAATACCTTTAGAAGTATTTGACTTTGAGGCTACTTCTGTTTTCTTGCTTTCTAATTGCTGCATTAACTTCTCAAAAGCCAATTTATTTTTTCGCTGTTGTTTTTTGTAAAACAAGAAAAATATAGTGAACGATGTAATGAGTATGAAAATGATAACAATAGCTTTTGTATATCTATTTTTGTCTTTTTTAGAAGTATTTGTTAGTGTTTCTATTTCTGAATTTAAAAGAGCTATATCATACTTCTTGTGAATTTCTTGTCGAACAGTTTCATTAATATGTTCGTTTATACGATCGTTTTCAATGTATAAGTTTTGATACTTTAAGATATTTACGGAATCTTGATGTTCTTTATAAATTTGTGCCAAAGTATAATACGTGCCTTGTAAGGTTGGATAATTAATATTATTCTTTTTTGAGATAGAATCTATTTTTTTTAGATGTGTAATTGCAATATCTGTTTGATTCAATTTTCTATGACTAAGTCCTTTATAATAATATGCAGAGGTTAATAAACTAGGATGGTTTAACTTTTTGATTTTTTCGATAGCTGTCCTTAATTTTTCTATAGCTTCATCAAATAGTCCTTTTTCATAACGAATCATTCCTTCTCCATTTATAAAATAGACATTCCCAATTATATCATTGTCTTTTAAGGTTTCGTGATATCCGAGAAGATTATAAATAGATGCAGAATCTAATAATTGTTGCTTTTTTGAATCGGTCTTAGCTTTGTCGGCTTTACGAATGTATACATTACTAAGTGTCATTAATGTATTTGTGTAAAAATACAAACCGAATTCTTTGTCTCTAATCTCTTTAGAAACGTCTTTGGAATCATGATAATTCTTTAATAAAATTTGCAAAGCTTCATCCTGATTTCCCAACTCACTTTTGATTAATGCTATATTATGGGAAATATCACTCATCATTCGCTTGTGTGATATTTTTTGATAGTATTTGAGAGCTTCTACATATGCCTTAACAGCATTTTCATAATCTCCATTATGGTATCCTATTCTACCATTCATAAAAAAGCCTTGCGCTGTTAAATCCTCATTGTTAATAGATTTAGATAGCGCAATTGCATTTTCAATATAACTTTTAGCTGCAGTATAATTTCCTTGACGATTTTCTAATGACGCTAATAATATACTTGTCTCTGAAAGATGATAACTATTGTTGACTTTTGTTGCATTTGAAAGCATTTTGTCTAAATAAATACGAGCAGAAATCGTATCCTCAGATGTAAGATTATGATATAATGATTTGAGTTTTTTATGTGAATATCCTGTCAAAGAATCTCCTTCTTGAGAAAAACTTGTTAGTGAGCATACCAAAAAGCAATACAAGAGAAATTTGGATGAAAATTTAGAGAAGGGATGTATAAACATATATTTTGTCGATAATTTTTAAGTATTGGTGCCAGATTAATTGATTAAACCGCAATGGCCAAATTATTTTTGCAATACAGTACTGAATCTCACAAATCTACTGAATTATTAATCAACCAAATTTTTAGACTATTTTAAAACTAGAAAAGGTTCAAGCATGATAATACATTAAGTGAATTCGACACGATTATTTACAATATGTTTTCTAGTAAATGAAATCTGCAAAACATCTTTTGAGAAATCGAGCTTTGATTCTTACATAGATAAATCAATATATTTTTTTGTCATAGAAATATACTCGTTTGTTAAAATCTGTTCGAATATAGTCATAAAAAAACGGTTTTCGAAAACCGAAAACCGTTGTGAATAGTGGCTTGATTCGTTGTGAAAGCAAAGCACATCTTACATTACTTCAACACTGAAAATTCAATTTTTGAATCGTTGAAAACGGTATGTGTTTGATTTTTAAAATCTTCTTCCTTTGCTTTATAAATATTAGGTACAAACGTTTGCGGATTTAAGTCGATGAGCGGAAACCACGTGCTTTGTACTTGAATTTGTACTTTATGACCTTTTTTAAAGGTGTGATATACATCTTGCAACTTGATATTTACAGCCGTTTTTTGATTAGGCACAAATGGTTCAGGATGTTCAAAACTGTTACGGAACCGTCCACGCATCACTTCACTACGTACCATTAAATGATAGTTGCTCATGGCTAAATGATCTTGCATGCCTTCTTCTTGCTCTTTAGCATCATGTGGATGTACGTCTACTACTTTTACTATCCAATCGGCATCAGTTCCTGTGGTAGCGACTTGTAACTTTGCCATAATGTCTCCTGACAGGGTAAAATCTTCTTCCAAAACTTCTGTTTCAAAAATCAATACGTCTGGGCGACGTGCTGCAAATCGTTGATCATCGGTCATATATTTTCGTGGTGTAAACACTGTTTTGATATCTTCTGAATATGGTACAGGACGTTTCAAATCACTCACAAATACTTCTTCCGAATTTCCTTTTTGGCTTCCCGATAATTCTTGATCAGCATTCAAATACATATCTTGCTTCACAACATTTGCTGGCGGCCAACTGTTATAACTACTCCAAGCTTTCTTTCCTGTGTCAAACACATAGGCTTCTGGCAATCCTGAATTTTTACTTCCGTCACCTTTTAAGAAATGATTGAAAAATTTTGTTTCAATATCACGTTGAAAGTTCAAAGAAATTGAATCTCCAAAGTAATAGTTCCCTACAAAGTTTTTGACATTACTACTCGCCCATCTTCCATGATCCCATGGTCCAAAAACCATCGTATTGTAATTGTTTGGATTGTATTTTTCAATCGTTTTATACGTCTCAAATGGTCCATATAAATCTTCAGCATCAAAAAATCCACCAACAATCATGGTCGCTACAGACGATTTTATGTTTTTTAAATTCTGAATTAATCCTTTTGGCTTCCATACACTATCATAATTTGGGTGATCAATGATTTCTTTCCAAAAAACATCATCTACTTGATCTGATTTTGACACAATTACATTGTCTAATTTTTCATATTCAAAATAGCTATTCAAATTACTCAATGGTCCTGCATCTAAAAAGAACTGATATTGATCTTTTGTTCCCAAATCCGGTAATTTGTACCAAGCAGAATCTTTCGGAACATCTTTCATCGTTCCAAATAAAGAAACGGCTCTAAAATAGCTTAATAAAAAGGCGCCATTATGATGGAAGTCATCAAAAAAGAAATCACCAATACACGCTTGCGGTGAAGCTGCTTTTAACGCTGGATGCGCGTCAATTGTAGAATAAGTTGAGTAATAACCAGGATATGAAATTCCCCAGGTTCCTACTCTACCATTATTATTTTCAACATTTTTTACTAGCCAATCAATCGTATCATAAGTATCTGATGACTCGTCAACTTGCGTGTTATTTGTTTTGTTTGGAATGTACGCACGCATGTTGTCATATATACCTTCACTCATCCAACGTCCACGAACATCTTGGTATACTATGATGTTTCCTTCTTTCATCAAATGTGTATTTGGTCCAATTTTTTTGCGGAATTTATCTTCTCCATACGGTCTGCAACTATACGGTGTACGCATCATTAAAATTGGATATTTTTGACTTTTATCTTTTGGAGAATAGATAGTTGTGTGAAGCTTAATTCCGTCACGCATTTCTATCGTAACTTCTTGTTTGTCGTAGTTATCTTGCACATACGTGTCATCTACTTTTGCTGTGTCTTTATTTTTGGTAGAAGTTTTAGTACAAGCGGTCAGCAAAAACGCAAATACTAGAGTAATTTTAAAAAAGGTTTTCATCTGTAATCTTTTACTTTTTAAGTTTTGTCAGATGGAATTCACTAACAATAATTTGAGTTTTTATCAAAATATTAGCAAGTTCATTTCATTTGGTTGTAGTTCGTATTTTTTAATGTTTAAATTTACAAATTATTAATCGCTATTTGATCACAATGAAAAGAATCCTAGTTATTTTAACGTTTACACTATGTATTGTTAGTTGTGAAACGAAAGGAAGACAAGAAACGAAGAATAACACTACAAAAACAGAGATGGAAACTGCGCCAAAGAAGCAATTTCCTAAACTTGAACCCAATCGTTATAATGTTGGATTTTTAATTATGGATGGCGTGTATAATACAGAATTAACGGCTCCTTTTGATATTTTTCAGCATACTATTTTCCGTGAGAATATTAAAGCGATGAATGTCTTTACAGTAGCAAATACTGATGCACCTGTAAGAACATTTGAAGGCATGCGAATTTTACCAGATTTTAATTATTTAAAAGATGAAATGCCTAAGATTGATATTCTGGTTGTACCAAGTGCCGAACATCATTTAGATACTGATTTAGAGGACGAAAAGATGATTGCATTTGTACAGAAAGTTGATAAAGAAGCAACATTTATAACTTCGCATTGTGATGGTGCTTTTGTATTAGCGAAAGCTGGATTGTTGGATAATGTAGCATCTACCACGTTTCCAAGTGATATTCTAAAAATGCGCGAAATGTTTCCAAAGCTAGATATTAGAGATAATACCTTATTTGTACATGACGGAAAGTATATTACCTCAGCTGGTGGCGCAAAATCTTTTGAAGCTGCTTTGTACTTGTGTGAACATTTGTATGGAAAGAAGATAGCAGAAAGTCTTGCTGGCGGTTTGGTGATCGATTGGACTTTGGATGGTTATCCGCATACGATTGTGGAGTAATTTGGGTCTTAGGTCTTAGGTCTTGGGTTTAGATGTTAAGAGTTTTTCTGTTATAATTCAATCATTATTAATATGCTTTAAATTCAGGAATCCAAGGATGTTCTTCAAATTGGTTTTCGCTCATTTTGGTTAAATCAATTCTTGGATTGAGCATGTGTTGTGCTGGCATTCCATTAAACTCAACCATCAAATCTGCTTTTATTATTGGATTTATCAAACCGCGTTCTAAATAGAGTTTTTTACTGATATACTTTGCCAATTGCACAAACGTATAAGGATCTTCTGGCATATGTATAAATTGATTTTTGGTTACAAAGGTTTTTCCATCCAAATTGTATTTTTGAGAAGTAGCACGATCTATCAACGACATATTGAATTGTGTTACATTTCTAGACTGCATTTTCATTCGCCAAGAAAATCGTTGTCCTATACTTGTCCACTCTGGATTATCTGTCAAAAAATGATGTCGCAATGGAAATAAGAGATGAAATAGGACAAAAACAAAAAGACAACTTAGTGTTAATGTTCTATATTTTGACTTCTTCCCTTCTCCCTCAGAAGTTTCAGTTGTTTTTAGACCAAAAATAGAATCTACATAGTTTCCAACTTTTTTGCTATCAAAGAATAAAATGGTAGCACAAATCATGAAGAAAGGAAAGATTCCAATATCATTAAATAAGATTGAATTATTCGTATAGCTAAATAATACCACAAGTATGACACCTAACCAACGTGTTTTTTTAGCGAGTAAAATAAACGCAATACTCAAGTCAAAAATGAGTCCGCCATATTTTATCAAAACAATCAGCATTTCTTTTGGAAATAAGTTAGTTAATACACTGCTTTGCGCTTGATCAATCGTGTAACTCACTAAGTTACTGTCCAACCAATTGGGTGATAGTTTTGAAATTCCTCCAAAAAAATATACTATCAAAATTAAAAAAATAAGAATATTTTGATGCCAAGCTGGAACTAAATGTGACAGTGATTTTTTTGAAAATTTAGCTCGCAAACTATACTTTTTATCTGCGTCAATAAAGATCATCACAAAAGCAAATAACGCAATCAGATAGATATGATTGTTGTACAATGTTTTATCTACAAAAGAGAAATAAAAGAAGCCTACAAAGAAGAATATCATGGCATATCTATACAAAAACCCAAGTGTAATTAATATTGCTGAAATCAATAAACCAGCGTGAATTACTTTTAAAATGCCTAAAGAGAATGGTTCTAAAAATTCTAAACCTTGATATGGAAATAGAACCTCTGGTCCGTATATAAACTGGAATGTGTAGTCTATCTCGTAATAATAAATCATTTGATAGGTCATGAACAATCCAAAGAAAATTCTAAAAATAGCAACTTTAGAAACATCTATTGACTTGAATACTAGTTTGTGTACGTACTTCATAATTGGTTTTGGTTGGTACACACCTAAAATACAATTTTCCGATATAGCTTTCTTAGAATCTAAAAGATTTTCTTGATATTAATAAAAAAACTCATGAGAATACATGATGAATTTAAGCAACTTACAATTATTTTAAGATATAAAACTACACTAATTACAAACTTTACACTGTGCTTTTTCTTTGATTTCTCCCACAAGAAAACCCTGATCATTTAACTTGTAATCACAGCAATCCATATATCCTTGTACAATAAGTTTTCGTCCGCGTTGAATTTGCGATTTTACTGTTGATAGTGGAAGATTGAGTTTCTCTGCAATTTCTGCTTGTTTGAGACCTTTAATATCTGACAAGAATAATGGATCTCTATATTTTTTAGGGAGATTTTTAATAATACCAGGTAAGCAATCTTTTTCAGAATGTTTATATTCTTCTATTGCAACAATGGTTTCCTCTTTTTCTAACGGAACTTCTTTGTTTGATTTTCGTAAATAATCCAATACTGTATTTCTACAGACGCTTAGTAACCAAGGTTTTATTTTACTTTCGTCAGCTACTGTTTCTAATTTTGAGTGTATTTTTAAAAATACTTCTTGCACTAAATCATCGGTAATTTGGACGTCTTTCACCTTACTCATGATGAAGCGTTTTATATCATTTGCGTAATGTTCCCAAACTTCTGTAGTTGTCATTTATTCTTTTTTCTAATCGAAAAGATTGTCTAAGAAAGATACGAAGTTTTTCCAAGACAATCTTACCATTTTATTAGCAATTACAATTTACACAGTTACAGTTTTCACAAGTACATTGATTGCATTCTCCTTTTTTGCAGCTTGCGCAGTTGCACGTACAGTTTGTATGATTTTCCATTATATGTAATTTAAATTCACACAGTAGACGTAAAGTGTTTAAAAAAGATGCATTTTTTTTATTAATTTTTTGTCCTTTTTTAAACGAATTGCTTTTCTATACCGTTTTAATTCTTCTTTTACTTTAGGAGTCAACAAATACAACCCAATCATATTAGGAACCATCATAGAAAAAACCATCGCATCTGCAAAATCGACTGCTGCTTGTAGACTTGCGGCAGCGCCAATGATGACAAATATGCAAAAGATCGTTTTATATAAATTCGTTTTTTTTGCTTCTTCCAAATAAATATGACCATGCCTGATGCCCATAATACGACCAAGAAATCATCGAAGAAAACGCAAATAATATCACCGCTACGGTTAATACATCCGGAAACCACAATATGCCACTTTCTAGCGCATTTGAGGTCAAGATAGCTCCTTGTTCATAGGAAACTTCTGTTCCAACAGTAATTTGTCCCGTAATGATTAACACCAGT
The DNA here is from genome assembly GCF_022447245.1 of Kordia sp. Classification (GTDB taxonomy): domain Bacteria; phylum Bacteroidota; class Bacteroidia; order Flavobacteriales; family Flavobacteriaceae; genus Kordia. Next base: position 50,415 of record NZ_JAKVBC010000014.1, read on the forward strand.
GCTGTCATGGTACAAACTACTACCGTATCAATAAAGGGCTCTAATAATGCTAACTAGCCTTCACTCGCAGCATAATTTGTTTTTACAGCTGAATGCGCAATGGACGATGAACCAATTCCTGCTTCGTTAGAAAAAGCTGCACGTTTAAAACCCTGTATTAATACACCGAGAAATCGCCTGCAACTCCTTCATAGCTGAATGCTCCATTGAAAATTTCACCAAATGCAGCTGGAATACTTTGGTAATTGATTCCAAAAATAATTAGAATGGCAATTACGTATGTAGCAACAATTAAAGGCAACACTTTGTCTGTAACGTTTGCTATTTTTTTGATGCCCCAATAATGACAATTCCATCAAACGTTGCCATGATGATTCCAAATAACCAACCTTTTCCATAAAAGATACTTTCGCTTCCTCCAGTTACATATTGAAAGAGTTGAAAAGCTTGATTGACTTGAAACATATTTCCGCCTCCAAATGATCCATCAATACACATAATGGCAAATACAACTGCTAATATTTTCCCCAAACGTTTGAATCCTTTTTCTTGTAATCCTTTGCGTAACTAATACATCGGACCGCCATATACAACGCCATTTTCGTCCACCTCACGGTATTTAACACCAAGCGTACATTCTACAAATTTGGAAGCCATTCCTAAGAATCCAACTAAAATCATCCAGAAAGTTGCGCCTGGACCACCGATGGAAAGCGCAATAGCAACTCAAGCAATATTTCCGAGTCCGACTGTTGCGGACAAGGCTGCTGTGAGTGCTTGTAAGTGTGATACTTCTCCTTGTTTTTCGGAAGAAACTGCTGTTGAAACCTCAGCTTTATGATCATTTTCTAATTCGTCATAATCACCCTTGACTACTTTTATTGCGGTGAAGAATCCGCGGATGTTGATGAGTTTAAAATAGATAGTAAAATAGCTTGCTCCTAAAATAAGTACAATTAATACTCAAGGAATTCCGACTTCTCCTATGATCGGAATTTCTGCAAACATAACATCGGTAAACCAACTTGTGGCATTTTTGAAATTTTCATTGATTCGTGCATCTAATGTGCTTGATGTTTCTTGAGCTAGTCCAAAAACAGGCACTAATACACTAAGAAAAAAGAATTGTATTGATTTCATCTGTTTGTTTTTTTTGATTGATACGAAGGTGAAATTATGTACTGTATTACAAAAGGTTACGCAGTGCTATTTTTAATAAGTAAAGTGCTTAAGTATGTACTTAATCATACATAATGCATATAAAAATACAATACTTGGGTAGCTTATATTAATATGTCTTTAATGACTTGATCTTTAAAAACAGCACCAAAATATCCACCATCTTCAGATTCGTAAGAAAGCTCATGAATAATGCCTTCATTTTGAGAAAAGTCTATATATTTTAATCTGAAATCTGCTAAATTTAGGTGTTGTATTTTTTTCATATTTGAGGGAATTTCTGAAAGTAGATCTGCAATTTGCTCTTTGATTTCCTCTTTATTTTTTAGAATTGATTTTGTCTCTTCGATTTGCCTTTGGTATGGTCCTTTAGCATTTCCTAAAAGCAAAAAAGTTATTTCTTTGTTGATATTGGAAGAATATTCATAACATGACCACACAATTTCTTTTTGTGTATTTCTTTTAATGCGAGCAGTGAATGTTCCTATTTCAGGAACTTTTATAGTTGTTTTTTTTCCGAAAAAGAAGTCTAGGATTCCTAACATGAAATTATTTTATATCTTGTGTAAATCTAATTGTTTCAAAAATGAAATAAAACTTAATTTTTATTTTAATTAGGCACATTCAATAGTCGCAAATTCCAATAAATTATTGTCTATTGCATACGTAATGAGTTGTTCTTTTCCAACAGTTCCACTAATGTTTAATATTTTTTTGATTTGATAAATATGCGCCTGAAATCCATCAACGCTGATATACATAGCTTCTGCAATTTCTGTATAGGATTTTTGTTCGCCGCAACTTCCTAAATTTGCTAATACCTCTTTCTGCCGATCGGAAAATATACTTTTAGATGCTTCTTGCAGTTCAGAAACTTTCTGCTCTTGTTTTTTGAGTTTTTTGTCAACGATTGAATGGTATCAATATGACTTTCATTGGCAATTTGTAGTTTTTCATTTTCAGTACGCAATCTGTTTCGTTCTGCTTCAAGCATTACAAGTTCAGATTGTTGTTGTTATTTTTAAGAGAGAAATTTCCAGCTGTATAATAAATATAAAATAAGAGAATAAAGATAAATTTAAACGAAATCGCCGTAATGATTCCAATCAGACTCCAACTAGCAGAACTGACATGCTCTTGAACCAACTCGTATGGAATGATTCTGTGAGAAACCGCAATCATAATTAATACGAACAATAAAAAGCAAAGCAAATACATAAATCGCATGTTTCGATTGATGAATACACTATTCAATTCATATAATAAAGCTAGTGCAACTACTATTGAGATTGGAATATCAATCAACCAAATAAAACTGCTACTGATATCGGGATTGGTATACGAGGTTGCTATAAACACAAAGGCAATCATGCTAAAAATACCGCTGTATAACATCACAAATTCTTTCACTGAAAAACGCTGCACAAGTTGTACTATCATATTTCGTTTGTTTTGATGTTCTTTAGAAGGCAATGACAATAAGATAAATAACGAATTGATTAAAGAAATGAAAACTCCCCAATATATCAAACATTTGGCTTGTGCGGTCACTTCAAAATATTTTGTAGCGAGTAAGGTAATCAAGGTACCAATTCCCCATGCAAAAATTGCTAACCTAAACCAGTTAATTACACTAATGTTTTTAGATTTTGCTGTTTTCGTTCTTTCTTGTAAATACGTTAAATGACAAATGCAGTAAGCAAGCAAACCAAGGCCGTTACAATAGAATCTATAAGCGCGTACATGTTTTGCATATTGATTGATTCTATAAAATAATTAAAAATAAAAAAGGAACACCAATTGGCATTCCTTTTCAAATACGTTATTAAAAACGATTTTTAAAGAAAAGTCTTTTCTGGATCGCATTCACACATAGTATCCATGCACAAACAACTTGTATGTGAAGTATTTCTTCCTCCTCCTTTTAGAGTTTCAATTGCTTCAAATGTAGAAATTGTACTTTTTTTGAATGCTAAATTTTTAATTGTTTGTTTTTTCATGATTTTAAGTTTTTGGTTATGATATAAAAAATACAAAATTGAAAAAGGAATATCAAGCGATATTCCTTTTTGATAACATTTTTTACTCAAAATAAGCATTTTAGCAGTGACACAATTGTTCAGTATATCCCTCGTAGCATATTAAAATTGCACTTGCAACATTTCCAGAAGTACAAAATTGAAGATCTAGAGAGTATGTAGATATACCTCCTTTTGCTTTTGTCTTGTTTAAATTAGACACTGTTTTTTTACTTAAAGCTAAATTTTTCAACTGTTGTTTTTTCATAATAATAGTTTTTAAAATTAATATTGAAGCAAAACTAGAAAATGAAGTTTTAGAAATTGTCTTTAGCCTTACTTGTACGTCTTGTTGTATACACTACTCCGAGATTTTTAAAAATACTGAATAAGAAAAGAACTTCTTTTGGAATAAGAAGCTCTCTTATACATCATAGGTTCAAATTTTAACTACTAATTATTTAGTTTTCATCATTAACACATTCTGGCAATCTACTGCATGGTCAATTAATTCGATCTGTACAATCGGCTGTTCAATTTCCTCTGGTACAATTCCAAAAAGTTTACGCTATTGTAAACCATCTGAATAACCGTAGCCACAAAACTCTGTTAGAACAGCTCCTCTAATTTTGTCATGATTTAGATTAGAGGTCGATTTTTTGTTAGGAGTTAATCCTTTAATTTTTCGTTTTTTGTTAATAAATAAATTTTGATGTTAAAGTGATTCTAAAGTAGTAATTGATCCTTCCTAAAATGCGAATTAGCATCTTAAACAAGTATGTTTGTACACATACGCACCTTAGTTTTTATTTGAATTTATAAATTGCAGGCACCTTTTAAGGTTTGTCTTTCCTTATATAAAAAGGGTTTAAAGAGCGTACAGTATTTTTTCTATAAACATTTGTCTTATTATCATTTTTTTAAGACTTTTCAACATAATTTCTAATTATATTTAATTCAAAAAAGATGACATTTACTTTCCTAGACCTAATCTTATTTTCTGGAATTGTTCAGGGAATTTTTCTTATGATCTCGTTGTACTTTGTTTCGCAAAAAAATAAAGAAGCTAACAAGATATTGATGATCATTATTGGGTTTTCTACCATTATTTTTGCCAGAGAAATGCTTCAATACCAATTAGACCCAATACTGTTTTGGCGCAGTGCTATTTTAACTGAATGTACCATGTATTTATTTGGTCCTTTTTTGTATTTATATTTTAGAAAATTGGTTTTTGGAAATCATCCAAATAACAAACTGTCTTTTAAGCATTATATCCCTTCGCTCCTATTGTTTATCTATTTTATATGGACACTTTCTATCACTACAGAAGAATATGTAGCTTCTAAATATACACCAATAATGTTCTATGCTTTTTTAGCCATGGAAGTTACAGGAGCGGTTTCAATTATTGTATATAGTTATTTATCTTATAAAATTGTAAAACATCTCAAAAATATAGAAAATCCAAGTATATACATAAATAAGGTTTCTCGCTATATAACATTCGTCTTAGTTGGAATTTCTTCTATTGCTTTTTGTTGGGCTTTTGGAATTTTTAACACATATGGATTGGGAAATTTTGATTCTATTATCAGTTATAAACTGATTTGGATTTGTATTACCATTTTTCTGTTTACAGTGGGTTATTTTAGCTTTACGCAACCAGAAATTGTTCGTTTACCGATTGAAAAAAAAATAATTGCTCGAAATCGAATGACAAAAGAAGAAGTGTCTGATATCCAACAAAAATTACAAGTGCTAGTTGAAGATGAACATATTTTTATGCATTCTGATTTGAGTTTAAAAATACTTGCTAAGGAATTAGGGACTACTGCGAATAATTTATCATGGTTATTAAACTCTATATATGAAAAAACATTCTATGAGTACATCAATGAATACAGAGTAAAAGCTTTTTTACAAAAGGTTGAAGCTGGAGAACATAAAAAACAAACCTTACTTTCTATTGCGATGGATGCTGGATTTAATTCGAAATCAACATTTAATAAAACCTTTAAAGCGTTGATGAACGATACTCCTTCACGTTATATTGAGAAGATGTATTCTTGATTTAGAATAATAATTATTGATGAAGTCTAACAAGAATTTTGCATAGCATTTTATTATTAGGCAACATCATCTCATATTAAAATATTCAGTTTATTTCCTTTTAAATTTAACTCAATGTATTGAAGTATATCACTGCGTCTAATTACAATTTTATTGCCTCCTATTTTTAATCTCGTTTTCATTATGAGCTTTGTACAGTCTTGATTTAAAAAACCAGAAACATTTAATTCAATATCGTGCTCTGTTACAGATTCAAATTTGAGTATGATTTTGCCTCCTCGTCTTTTAGCTCGAATGTTGGTAAGTTGCGTAATCTGATTAAGAATGAGTTTATCAAAATCACTGATTAAAACAGAACCTAAAGAGAATTCTTCAGATTCACATGACGAATATGCTATAGAAAAACAGTTTGCTGGAATTAATTGAAACATTATGATTCTTTCAATAGGAATTTCATTTACGGTAAAAAATTTATATCCATCAATTAAAATTCTGAGACGTAAATCATCTTCAACTTGCTTAGATTTTTACTCACATTCTATTCTTTGAATTATTTTGATTTTTTGTTCTTCTGATTCAAGCTTGTTGACTTCTTTGATCCAGTTTTGAAGTTCATTACAACTTTTAAAATCTCTACAAATATTTTGTCCCGTTATTACTTGACAAGCAAAAAGTAGTAAGAAATATGTTGCGAGTTTTCCCATTGTTTTTTTTCAAATATAAATGGGCAATAAACTTATTTCAATATGCAATACGTAAATAGTACTTTTCAGCGAGTTAAAGCTCTTTTCATCATTTTTTAAGGCAAAAAATATGATTACGATTCTTCTTCAAAAAGTCTTTTAAATTTTTTCTTTTGTTTGAAATTAGCAAATAAAGGCAATTGCTGAATAGCTTGAAAATATTGTAAACCAAGTTCTTTTACTTTTTTATGGTTACGAATCGTATGTTTAAAGTCATCATTGCGTGCATAGCTATAGCTAACTCTAAAGCTAACTCTATAACTTAATTTCTTATTTGATCAGGGATCTTGTTCCAATAACTATTTCTAACTCTTGTTTTGGGAGCTAGTCCATCATATCCTTTTTTTAAATATTGACCATACCAATTGTAGAATGTACTCTTATTGATGCTTAGTCCCTTCAATGTTTGATTGCAACAAATCTCTGAACCTTCTACTATTTGGATGATCTCATATTTTTCTGCTTGAGTAAATCGCATATACTTCTTAAATTTTATTCGAGACCATTCAAGCTATTTTTCAATACACGATTCTTCAAAGTCAGTTCTATAACTACTTCTTTTAAATCTCTGTTTTCTTCTCTAAGTGCTTTTACTTCACTTATATTGGCTTCGCGTATAGTACCTCCCAACTAGCGTTTCTAGCTAGCATCAAGGAAGTCTTTATTCCATTTATAGAATAATGATGGAGCGATGTTTTCTCCTCGGCAGATTGCTGCCAAAGATTCTTCTCCTTTTAATTCTCTACTACCATACGAATTTTCTCTTCAGAAGAAAACTTTCTTCTGGTTTGACGTTTAATGTCTTTGATTACAAATTGGCTGTGTGTTTGTTTTGTGTCATGATGTTAGCTTTTTAAGGATTTTACAATATCTTCAAAGCATGCTATGAAGGTACTTAAACGTTCCTGTATAAATATCCTTTATCTAGTCCACTTTTATCTGAAAATTTACATACCAGCACATCGCGCTCTTTATCTCTAACCAAACTATACTTATATTCTTTTGGGAAATTTTTAGTACTTACAAAAATTTCTAAAACCAATTTATAAGTATCTCTGTAAACAGGAAGCTCTGTATGTAATACCATTTTTTAATACTTGTCGCTTACGCGACTTTTATTTAATTTAATAACCCTTTATTAATTTATTAAAAGATATTCGTAAGACCGCTTCGCTAAATTGATAAATAACTAAAAAGCTTTAACAGCACGCACTCTTTGTTCGATGCCCATATTGGTGGTGGTGACCACATTTCCATATAAGAAACCCTGAAGAAACACGGCATTGGTTATGAGCTCCGTAGAAGTCCAGTAGTACCCACTATTATAAAAATTACCAATGTTACCAAGTCCCAATGCATCTCCTTGTCCTATATTCGCATACATGAGGTTTAGTTCGTCTTTAGAAGGTAGATACCATAGCCCTTGGTCATTATTCCCCGAGGTACTGTATAAACGACACAAACCTGCTGCATACGTATTGGCTGGAGCTGCTCCTGTTTGCGCTATTATTGCATCAGTGTTTGCAGCACCATCTGAATAGCTTGCTGCACCAGCTATTGCAGTATGAAAAGCAGATAATGTCCATTGTATACCTGTTGATTGATCAGACGTTGCTGCTATTAAACCGTGACTTTCTCCAGGTACATAACCTGCGTCTCCTGGTTCATAAATATAAAATATAATTCCTCCAAGATAAGAATCACCAATTTTTGGTTCTAAGGCAGTAATCCTATCTTCTAAGGCAGCTAACTGTACTTCTAGAGCATCTACATAAGCCTTGGTTGCAGCATCTTGGGGTTCTGTTGGGTCTGTAACCAATTTTAATTGATTGTTTACTGTATTGCCTAAAGCCACAACATCTGTTAAAGTTTGTGTTTCTGTTACACTAGCAGCTGTTTTAGCATGCAAAGCATACGGCACACTTAATAACTGGCTGGTACCTGTTATGCTATAATTTGTACCGCCTGCTGGGTCGGTTTCTGTTTTTATAAAGTATGTATCTGCACTCCAATCAATACCTGCAAAGGTGCCTGTAACTGGTGTTCCAGTTCCTATTTCTACAGTTACTAATCCGTTTACATTGGTAGTTGGCGTTTGGGTTTCTACATACACTGCTGTTCCTGTCGCTGTAGTTTTCAAAATGCTTATTTGCATGCCTATTACTTGGTTTGTTACAAATGCATCACCACTGTCTCTTACAACCGCTTGGTAACTCATTTTTTCTGGTGCTTGCGCAAAAGTGGTTGCTGTAAGTATTATTGCTACTAAAAATGTGTACAGTTTTTTCATAGTCTTTATTTCTTAATAATTTTAAAAGTTTTTAATTCTTGGTTATTTTGGTTTACTTTAAGTATATACATCCCTAAAGCTAAACTTTGCAAACTAATTTGCGTATCTATATTTGTAATGGTGCCATTAGCTATGGCTTTTCCGTTAACGTCAATAAGATTATATCTTAAATTATCGAACGCAGTATCTGAAATTTTAAGTATAATGTGATCAGATGCGGGATTAGGATAGGTAATTGCTGATAGATTTACAGTAGTCAATTCTAGATTGCTTAAAGTATTCAGCTCTATACTTTGTTGTACACCTTGAGTGACGGTACCACCACTACCAGAATTGATAGTGTAAAACACCTGACCAACGGTATAACTAGAGCTTCCGCCACTACCTGTGGCATTTGTGCCTGATACTGCAATGCTCTCTTGGGCACTTAACATATGTGCCATAAAAAACAGCAATACTACTAATAAGTTTCTTTGCATTTTTAATTTGTTATAAATTTTATTTCAAAAATATACATTTTGCATAAAAAAAATACAGGGGTTTTTACCTGATTTTATAAGTTTAGTACATAGTGATGAAATAAGCTTATTAAAATAACTAATGGTAACAAGGTAACCGTTGCACAAGCCTATAATTTCAAAAAAAACAATGCATTCTTAGCGCTTTTAAGGATGTCTTTCTTTTTATATCTTCCATGTAATTTGACACGTCCTAAAAAACCGTTACAGTTTTAGCATGACGGTTTTTTCTTAAATAAAAACAGCGTCACGCTGCGTAAAGACTAAGAAACACTTTGTGACACTGCTTATCTAAAGTATCATACTACTAACTATTTTAATATGATTCTTTTAGTTAATTGTTTGTCTTGATGTGTAATTTTCATAAAATACACACCAGACGTATACCCACTAAGATTCACAGATTGCTGCGTTTGATTGATATGTTCAAAACTTGCTTGATAGATGTTTCTTCTTGTCATATCAAATACATCTAGGGTGACATCTGCAAGAGATGTATCTGCTTTTATATAAATGATTCCATCTGTAAGAGTTGGCGAGATGGTAATGCCTAACACATTATTTTCAATCGAAGGAATACTTAAGGTTTCACTTAAATTGGTAGATGTAGGATAGAATACTGAGAACGAATTGATTGAAAATTGCAAGTAATAATCAGTATCTAAATATGAACTGCTACTTGTATTGATAAAATTGCCTCCAGAAACATATCCTGCTGTACAAGTATTTCCAGACACTTTAATTAATTCTATACCAGTAATATTGGTGAGATTGCTATCTGCAAGAATTAAATCGTCTACCTCATCACCTAACATGTATAGGCGAACAGTTACGTTGGTTGACGGTGCGTTTGAGGTACTGATAGAGACTTCTCGCCGTGAATACGGTTGCCCAGAGAAGTCTCGTGTATCAGCATTTTCAATGAATAAAGTTGTATTTAAGTTCCCCAAATCATTTCCATTTGCGTTGATTGCTGCTACTATATTGCTTGAAGCATCAAAAATTGGTACCCATTCGTTGGTATTATCTTGTGCAGTCGAGATTTCTATGGCAGGCATAGTTTCACAAACTCCAACGCTGCCTGGAGCTACAGCAGGCGAACCTTCTAAGCAAAAGGTCAGTTCTCCTGCAAAATTAGAAGCTCTAGCTGCTTGTATATAATAGGTGTTTCCAAACGTAACAGGAATTACGCCATCATCTGGAAAGCAAGCAACTTCAAACCCTCCACACGCTTCATATACTGCAAATGTATTGTTAGAATTTGTACTTGTAAGCGTTGTATTTCCTGTGATTGGAGCTTCAAAACTATACCAAGCGTCTAACCAAGTTTGTGAGGTACTAAAACAATCTCCAATGTTTGGAGCAACAGTTTCCGAAGAACCTCTTAGATCGACTGTTATATTTTGTGTTCCACAAGCTCCAATTCCTGCTACAGAAATCATTTCTGCATTGGCACAATCATCGTTTGTTAATTGCTCAAACGCTTGAATGTTAAAACTCTCTGAAGAAGCATGAATGGATTGACTGTACGCGCGAAGGTAATACGTTCCTGTAGTTAAATTATATACAAAGAAACTTCCTGCATCACAAAATAGTTCACTTCCTCCACATGCGTCATATAAGGTAAATCTATCTAAAAAATTCACACCAGTAATTCGAAGATTTCCATTCACAGGCATGGTAAATTCATACCAAACATCTAGATATGTATTACTAGCATTATCACAACTTGCATTTAGACTTTCGGTGGCTGCTCTGTTATCAAAAAAGATTGTTCTTTGTGTGGTAATATCATCTGTAATCACTTCCGCAGTAGCACATTCATTATTTGGAGTTGCTTCAAAAGCTTGAATATTGAAACTATCTGCAGAAGCGTAAATATCTCGCTTGTAAACTCTTAAAATATATGTTCCTATCGTAAGATTGTACACAAAACCATCATCATTAAAACAAGCTAACTCTGATCCGCCACACGTATCATACAAGGTAAATTCATCAAAAATATTTACACCAGTAATTCGGACATTTCCATTCACAGGCATGGTAAATTCATACCAGATATCTAAATGTGTATTGCCGGCATTGTCACAACTTGCATCTAGACTTTCTGTTGCACCTCTATTATCATAATTGATCGTTCTCTCTGTGGTAATATCATCTGTAATCACTTCGGCATTTGCACATTCATCATTTGCAATTACTGTAAACGCTTGAATATTGAAACTATCCGCAGACGCATAAATACTTTGCTTACTCACCCTTAAAAGATATGATCCTGTGGTAAGATTATATGCAAAAGAATCATCTGCATCACACATAATTTCTGCTCCACCACAAGAATCATAGAGTGTAAATCGATCAAAAATATTAACTCCAGTAATATGTAAGTTTCCATTCACTGGCATGGTAAACTCGTACCAAATATCATGATAAGTATTACTTACATTATCACAGCTTGCATCCAAACTTTCAGTAGCGCCACGATTATCGTAAGCAATCGTTCTTTGCGTTGAAACATCATCTGTTATCACTTCGGCAGTAGCACATTCGTCATTGGCAACTGAAGCAAAGGCTTGTAAATTGAAGCTATCTGCAGAAGCGTAAATACTTTGTTTGCTCACGCGTAAAATATATGTTCCTGTCATAAGATTGTAGGCAAACGTATCGTCTGCACTGCATACAATTTCTGTTCCTCCACAAGTATCGTATAGTGTAAATCGATCAAAAATATTTACCCCAGTGATCTGTAGATTTCCATTGACAGGCATGGTGAATTCATACCAAATATCTAAATAAGTATTAATCGCGTTATCACAGCTTGCATCTAAACTTTCGGTAGCTCCTCTATTGTCATAATTGAATGAGCGTTGCGTGGTAATATCATCCATGATTACTTCTGCAGTAGCGCATTCGTCATTGACTACAGTTTCAAAAGCTTGTATATTAAAACTATCAGCGCCTGCATTTGCTTGTGTACTCACCGCTCGTAATTTATATGTTCCTACTGAAAGATTGTAAAAGAATCCATCATCATAAAAACAGGCAATTTCTGCTCCTCCACAGGTATTATATAAAGAAAAACCATCGGTGAAATTTACACCAGTTATTTGAATATTTCCATTGACAGGCATCGTAAATTCATACCAAACATCCAAATACGGGGTTGCTGCAGTATCACAACTACTCAATAGACTTTGTGTTGCCATCCCGTTATTAAAATTTACCAAAGTGGAATTTGTACTAGTTACAGAGATAATTTCTGCATTTGCACAATTATCATTTGCTGGAATTTGTGCATAACAATAAAGATTAGTGAATAGAAAGACTGATAAACAAAGTAGTTTTGTCTTCATGTAATATGCTTCTAGTTTTAGTTTACTAGTTGCAAAGTACTTTGTTTACAGATAGATAGATATAAAAAATGTATGAACCGACACGATTCATACATTTTTGGTAATATATATTTTGTTTGGAACCTCTAGTTGTTTTTTTTGAGTATTAAAAAAGACAGAAAGTTCTTCTTGACTTGTTACATATTTCTTCGATATTGTCCTCCAACTTCAAATAAGGCTGCTGTAATTTGCCCTAACGAACATACTTTACAAACATTCATCAAAGCTTCAAAGATGTTTTCGTTGTTGACTGCTTTTAATTGTAAATCGTATAATAAACCTTTCGTATCATGTGCATTATGAAGATTTTCTAAAATCTTGATTTGATATTGTTTTTCTTCTTCTGTAGCACGGATCACTTCTTTTGGAACTACCGTTGGAGAACCTTTACTGCTTAAGAATGTATTTACACCAATGATTGGGAACTGTCCGTTGTGCTTTAGAGTTTCGTAGTATAAACTTTCTTCCTGAATTTTTGAACGTTGATACATAGTTTCCATTGCTCCTAGTACACCACCACGTTCTGTGATTCGGTCAAACTCTGCCAATACTGCTTCTTCAACTAAATCGGTCAATTCTTCAATGATGAATGAACCTTGAATTGGATTTTCGTTTTTCGCCAACCCTAATTCCTTGTTGATGATCAACTGAATTGCCATCGCTCTACGCACAGATTCTTCTGTTGGTGTCGTAATGGCTTCATCATACGCATTCGTATGTAACGAGTTACAGTTATCATAAATCGCATATAACGCTTGTAATGTTGTACGAATATCGTTGAAATCAATTTCCTGTGCGTGCAAACTACGTCCAGATGTTTGAATGTGATATTTCAACATTTGTGCACGCGCATTGGCTCCGTATTTATGTTTTAAGGCTTTTGCCCAGATTTTACGTGCTACACGACCAATTACAGAATATTCAGGATCGATTCCGTTAGAGAAAAAGAACGATAAGTTTGGACCAAATTTATTGATGTCCATTCCTCTACTCAAATAGTATTCTACGTAGGTAAATCCGTTTGATAAGGTTAATGCTAACTGCGTGATTGGATTTGCACCAGCTTCTGCAATATGATATCCAGAAATAGAAACTGAATAGAAGTTACGCACATTATTATCAATAAAATATTCTTGTACATCTCCCATCAAACGTAAGGCAAATTCTGTGGAGAATATACACGTATTTTGCGCTTGATCTTCTTTTAAGATATCTGCTTGTACTGTTCCACGAACTTGAGCAATTGTTTTAACTTTGATGTCTTCATAGATGTCTGCTGGCAATACTTGATCTCCAGTAACACCTAATAACAGTAAACCTAAACCGTCATTTCCTTCTGGTAAATCACCATTGTATTGTGGACGTTCTTTGCCTTTGTATATTTTAGCAATCTTTGCCTCTACTTCTTTTTCTAAACCGTTTTCTTTGATGTAAATCTCACATTGTTGATCAATTGCCGCATTCATAAAGAAACCTAATAACATTGGTGCCGGACCATTAATCGTCATACTCACCGATGTCATTTTATCTGCCAAATTAAATCCTGAATAGAGTTTTTTGGCATCATCTAAACAACAGATAGAAACTCCTGCATTTCCAATTTTTCCGTAAATATCTGGTCGTAAATCTGGATCGTTTCCGTATAAAGTTACACTATCAAATGCGGTAGATAAACGTTTTGCTGGCATTCCTTGACTTACATAATGGAAACGCTTGTTGGTACGTTCTGGTCCACCTTCTCCTGCAAACATACGCGCTGGATCTTCTCCTGTACGTTTAAAAGGATACAATCCTGACGCATACGGAAATTCTCCTGGTACATTTTCTTGTAAACACCATTTTAAAATATCTCCCCAAGCTTGATACTTTGGCAAAGCTACTTTTGGTATTTGTAAGTGTGATAAGGATTCAGTGTGTGTATTAATTTTGATCTCTTTGTCACGTACTTTAAACGTGTAGATCGGATTTTTGTATTTGTTAATCTTGTCATTCCAACCGTTTATGATTTCCCAGTTGTAAGGATCAAGATTTAGCTTTACACGATCGAATTCTTTTAGTAATAATTTTACCAATTCGATGTCTGCCTCTTCGTCTAATCGCTCTAAAATAATGTTTTCGTCCAAGCCAGTTTTTGACATGAATGACATTTCTACTTCATGCGATTTTACATTTGAAATAGAACCAATTGTCTTGTAAATTCCGTATAGTTTTTGAGCAACTTCTACTTGTGCTTCTGCTTTTTTGTCGTATGCTCTGTTGTTTTCTGCAATTTCAGATAAGTAGCGTGTTCTTGATGGAGGAATCACGAAAATCTTCTCGCTCATTTCGCTAGAAATCTTTGAAGTTGATTGTAAATCTGCTTCTGTTTTTTCTACCAATTTATCCATCACTGCTTTGTACAAGGTGTTCATTCCTGGATCGTTGAACTGAGAAGCAATTGTTCCGTATACAGGCAATTGATCTTGTGGAATGTCCCACAGATTGTTGTTGCGCATGTATTGTTTTTTCACATCACGTAATGCATCTAGCGAACCACGTTTGTCAAATTTGTTAATCGCTACTAAATCAGCAAAATCAAGCATGTCGATTTTTTCTAACTGTGTTGCAGCTCCAAATTCAGGCGTCATTACATATAAAGCCACATCACTGTGCTCCATGATTTCTGTATCCGATTGTCCAATTCCTGATGTTTCAAGAATGATTAAATCGTATTCCGCAGCTTTTAGTACTTCTACCGCTTCATTTACATATTTTGAAAGTGCTAGGTTCGATTGACGTGTTGCCAAACTACGCATGTAAACTCTTGGTGAATTAATGGCATTCATACGAATACGATCTCCTAACAATGCTCCACCAGTTTTACGTTTTGATGGATCGACCGAGATCAATCCTATTGTTTTTTCTGGGAAGTCAATTAAAAATCGGCGTACCAATTCGTCTACCAAACTTGATTTTCCTGCTCCTCCAGTTCCTGTAATTCCTAATACTGGTGTATGCGAGGTTTTATTTTTTTCATGAATTGTATCTAAAGCGTCTTTGGCAACTTCTGGAAAGTTTTCTGCTGAAGATATCACACGAGCAATTGCTTTTGGATTTTTTTCGTGTAAAATATTGACTTCTCCATTTAAAGTATCACCAATGGCAAAATCTGATTTTTGTACTAAATCGTTGATCATTCCCTGTAATCCCATTTCACGGCCATCGTCAGGCGAATAAATACGGGTAATCCCATATTCCATGAGTTCTTTGATTTCTTCTGGAAGGATTACACCGCCACCACCACCAAATATTTTGATGTGTCCCGCGCCTCTTTCTTGTAACAAGTCGTACATGTATTTAAAGTACTCATTGTGTCCACCTTGATATGAAGTCATTGCAATCGCATTTGCATCTTCCTGAATAGCAGTATTTACTACTTCTTCAACACTTCTATCATGACCTAAATGAATTACTTCCACTCCTGTAGATTGAATAATTCGTCGCATAATATTGATAGCTGCGTCGTGTCCATCAAAGAGTGATGCAGCAGTTACGATTCGTACTTTATAAGTTGGTTTGTAGGGTTGCGCTTGTTCCATCTGTAATGAAGTCTATAATTTAGGGCTGCAATTTACGGAATATTCAAAAAAAACGGGAATTTTTTAAGAAATATATAAGAAAACAAGATTCCATTTTTTTACAGTCCTACACTCATTCCTTCTTCTGCAAATTGGAAACCTTTTGCTTTTAAACTATCTTTTAATGTATTTGATTCTTGCAATGCAGGATTCGAATGGTTAAAGTGAATAAATATGACCTTATTTTTTGTGAACCTATCTTCTGTTTCAAACAGTTTTGCAGTTTCAACAATAAACGGATGTGGTACTTCGCTCATCGGTCTTGGAATTTCTCCGTCTTTGAAAAAAGTAGCATCTAAAAATGCATAATCTACTTTCTTTACCTCAGCCACGATATCTTTTTCCCAAAGCTGCCATTTGTTGATATCTGGAATGAATAGTGCTGATTTGTTTTTCCCTTCTATTTTGTAACCAACTGTTTCTGAAAATTCATCACGATGTGGTACTAAAAATGGTGTTACTTTGAGTCCGCTTGTCAAATCTACAGCAGCATTATGATTCAATGTTTTTAACTGAATGTTTTTTAAGGCAACTAACTGACTCCAAGGCCCGTTTGTTTCTAAGTAGCTTTTCATTTTTGGCATTGTATACACAGGAACTTGTGTTGCTCCCATAGCTTCACGTCCAAAATACATGAGTCCAGTATAATGTCCGATATGTGCATGCGTAAGAAAAACACCGTCAATTACGCTTGCTGTTTCTAAATGATTGGAAAGGTTTTGGATTTGTTGTGTGATATCTGGTGTGGCATCAAATAACCACTTTTTCTTTGCTTGAAGATCAATCAATCCTAAACAAGAAATCAACTTCTTTTCTACTTTTCCTTCATGATATGACAAACAACATGACTTTTGACAATTGATTTGTGGATAACCTGCATCTTGTGCTGTTCCAAGTACTGTTATGTATTGTCTATTATGTATCTGTAAGTTTTTAGTTTTTTGAAATACCTGAGTACAACTTACTAAAAACAAAACAACAAGAAACATACCAGTTAAACTGTATCTCTTTTTTATGCAAGGCTTCATTAAAAACATAAGAGCTTATTCTTTTATTTTTTCTATTATTAATTGTAGCGCATATTTTGCTTCTTTCATAACTGGTAATAGAGGCCATATATGTGGCATATATTCTCCATTAATGATTTCTACATTTACTTTTGATTCTTTCATTTTTTCAATCGCTAACAATTGATCAGGATACATAATATCATGAGTTGCGATGCATATTACAGTATTAGGAAATCCTACAAAACTTCCATAAAGTGGTGAGATTATTGGATGTTGTAAACTTTCTGTCCCTACGCACATTTTTTTAGCGCTTAAAATACCTTCTTTTGATAACATAGGATCAATTTTATCAACTCGTGGTATATCAGCATTTTGCATACTTGCATCCATAACTGGACAAATCAAGATGATTTTTTGAGGAAGTTCAATGTTTTGCACGATTAATCTTTGAGTAAGCGCTGTAATTAATGTTCCTCCAACCGAATCACCAATAAGTGTAATTTGATTGGCTTCATACTTTTGTAATGCTTGTTGATATACAGCATCAATATTTTTTGAGATTTCTGTTATTTTATGCTCTGGAGCTTTGGGATAATTGCACATCCATAGAATACAATTTGTTTTATTAACAATGGTTTTTATGGAATCCCAATGGTGTTTAGCTGGTCCTGAAACAAAAGCGCCTCCATGAATGAAGATAACTAATTTACTTTTGACTGAATTTGTGGTTACTTCTGTAATTTGTGTTTTTTCAATTGAAAAATTTGCTGTGTGTTGTATAAAAAATCTTCCTTTTGGAGCATATACATCTTCTTTTCGTAATTTTTTAAAATCTATCGGGTCCTGACTGAATGTCTTTTTGATGCCCTTTAACTTAATAATAGCTTTTGTAATGTGGTACGAAAGACTTTGCCTCATGTTTATAATTTTTCAGTAAGATATTATTTTTTATTGAGATATAAGCGTACTAATTTTCGACAAGAATAAATGTTTTCTTTTAATTATTCGTGTATTTTTGTGGAGTACAATTTTGGAATTGATTAAACCTTTTGTACTTTATTTGTCTAGAAATCTTAAATACACACTCATGAAAAAAATCATTATTGCTTTTGTTGGATTATTGATGTTGAATTCTTGTGCAGAGTTACAACAAGTAGTAAATCAATTGCCACAAGGAGGAACACTAGGAAATGCAGATATTGCGGCGGGATTGCGTCAAGCATTGGACTTTGGAATTGAGAAACAAGTGTCAAAATTGACTCAGAAAAATGGTTTTTATGGAAATAGTCTTGTTAAGATTTTAATGCCTCAAGAATTACAAAAAGTTGATAAAGCATTACGTGATATTGGTTTAGGAAGTTTAGCAGATGATGGTATTAAAATGCTTAATAGAGCTGCCGAAGACGCTGTAAAAGAAGCAACTCCTATTTTTGTAAATGCTGTGAAAGATATTACGTTTGCAGACGCTAAAAATATTTTATTAGGACAGGATAACGCAGCAACTCAGTATTTGGAAAGTAAAACTACCTCTGCTTTATATGGTAAATTTCAACCAGTAATTCAGAGTTCTTTTGCGAAAGTTGGAGCAGATCGTATTTGGACAAACTTGATCAATAACTACAACAAAATTCCTTTTGTAAACAAAGTGAATCCTGACTTAACAGATTATGTAACTACTGAAGCTTTGAAAGGTGTATACAGAATGATTGCAGTTGAAGAGAACGAAATTCGTAATAAAGTAGGTTCAAGAACTACAGACTTATTAAGAAAAGTTTTTGTGTTGCAAGATTAGATTATTAGCATCTCGACTGCACTCGGTGTGACAGTTGCTGTAAAAAACATAAAAAACACCATTGTGAAATTTAGATTTTGTGATGGTGTTTTTTTAGTGTCGTTTTATTTATAAAGAACGTAATCAGTAAAATTTCACATTTAATGCTTTGTATAAATATTTGTGAAAACCTTAGTAAAATCAACCATTAATTCGTATATTAATAGTATTACTATTAATTTTTATTTTATGGAGAACGTACGAATATATACAAGCAATGTTCAAATAGATATTATGGACGCTAAAAACATTTTAAACCAAGCTGGCATTAACTATTTTGAAATCAACAAAATGGATACTGCACATGCTGGAATTTTAGGTGGCACTGTTGATTTACATGTTTCAAAGGAAAATGTAGAAAAAGCACTAAGTCTTTTAGCAGAACTAAAATAATTCTCATGCAATTACGCATACGTCGTTGGATTTTTTTGGCCCTAATTGTTTCTTCCTTTTTTATTATGATTTACGGAAGACATGCTGGTGGTCCTTGGGTTTTATTTGAATTGTTGGGAATTTTAAACTTTCCTGAGTTTCTTCATCGTGGAGATTTTATAAGTTTTATTGCTTTGGCTTCTGTTATTACTGGACAGTTACTTTTTTTGTTTTTAGGATTAAGAACTGTGTCAGGTGTTAAATTGTGGCTATTATTGATTTCTCCTTTAATGGTAACCATTCCTCTAAATATTATGCTCTCTGAATTGATAGAGTTTCAAAAACAGACCATTAATTCTGTCATTCCATTTTTTGTGATGGTCGTAATCTTCTATGCAGAATGCACCATCAAACTCACTAAAAACACACAGCTTTCTTCTTAGCATATACAAATCGTAGACAAAGAGTATGTTTTGTTTTCAAAGGCTAACTTTCTTGTAAAGTATTCTTTAAATTTCTGTTGAAATTAACCATTAAAGAGAATTTTACGTGTATCAAAACCTTCAGACAACACTGCAAGATAATCAACTCTCTGTTGCTCATAGCTTACTACATAAGCCAAGTAGTGGACAAACTTTTCAATTGGTTGACAACAGGAAAACTTCAAGTCTTGAAGAACATTTGTCGAAGCAAAATAATAAGAATTCAAGTGTACAAAGTCTGCCCATTCAATTAGTTAAAGGTCCAAAATATGGAGATTCTGCAAAGTTAGCTAGAGCCCGTTTTAGAAGAGGCGGCGGAAAAAGAGTTAAAGGAATCGATTTTAAAAAATGGAAACGTGGTCGTGAAGCACAACATTTAATTCCTGCACAAATATGTAGAGATTACGGAATTCCTAAAGCCTGGGCAAATAGCGCCATTAATGGAATGATGTTACCTTCTGGGCGAAGAAGAACCAATCATTTACGCTTAAAGCATTTGGATAAGGGAAAAATGCATCATATTAAAGGTGGCGGAAGTCATCCAAATTATAATAAATATGCCTTTAGACTTGCAAAAAAGTATAAATGGAAAAAAGGAGCAGTAACAAGAGCTCAGTTTGATAAACTTACATTCTTTTTAAGGAAACAAAATAGACCAAAACGAACTGGTGCAGCTAAGGGATATATTGACGACTTAAGATAATATTCAAATTGAGTGTTTTCACTCTTTTTCACTCCTTTTATTTTTTCGTAATTTGTTTACAGATAAAAAAGTATACACATGGAATGTTCTAATTTACTTGAAGCAGCTTTAAAAAAAGGAAATATCAATCAATCTTTATTTAAAGGATCTAACGATAAGGTTTTAATTACCGATTTGCAAAGAACACTATTCGAATTAGGTTTTCGAAAAGAATTGAAATGGGATAATTACCAAGCTGATGGCGATTATGGACGTGCCACTGCGGCAGCTGTAGCTGCTTTTGCTAAAAGAAATGGATATCATAGTCAAGGAGATGCTGTTACAGATGATTTAGCAAAGTTGATTTTACAACGTCACGATTTTCTTCCAGAAATGTATGTTCTTTGGGAAATACACACTTCAGATCTTCGTACTAAGAAATATATTTCCAAAGGAACAAAAATGAGCATAACCGCAATTCAAGTGTTTTTAAATACAGAAGGCTATGGAGAACAATTGAATTTCGCAAAGTTTGGTGCCGATGGTTTTTATGGAAATAGTACACGTAATGCTGTGATTAAATATGCTAATGATAACGGAATTCAATCAGATGGCGACTTGTTGACTCGCCCGCTAATTAATCAATTTTTAAAAGATATTAATCAATATTACGGAAGTAAGTGGAGTGATTTAGCATCTAAAAACTTACCAAGTAAGAAATCGCCTTTGGTATTATTTGAAGGTTCTAATTTTTCAGGTAAGCCATGTAGAGGTGACATACAATTTGTGCCTGCTCTTGAAAAAATTAATGGTTATGCCAAACAGGCAAATGTGTTTGTATATGTTACAAGTTCATTTAGGACTACAACCAATGTACAAGGTGCCATTGTAAAACCTGCTACTTTTTCTAACCATTTAGCTGGGCATGGCATCGATATGAATTTACAGTATGGAAATGGTGGATGGGCCAATTCAAAAGTATTGGCAAAATATCCTAACGTTCCCGATCCTGTAAAATTCTTTTTAAGTTTAATTATTGACGATCCAGAATTGCGTTGGGGCGGAAATTTCAACACAAAAGATCCTGTTCATATCGACGATCATTTAAATAAAGACCGCGTAGCATGGAAAAAACGTTATCAAGCCATGCAGGAAGCCGTTCAATTAGGGAAAGTCTAACTTTCAAAAAGGACTTTTGTTTTCAATGTAGAGTTTATGACAGATTTAGTGATAGCTATTCCTTCTCTTTCACATAAAATCCGTCAAAAACTGTTTTTCATGTTTTTTTGTCGCCAGAAGTTTCCCTGTGTTGACCTACCGAACCATTGCCATTTAATGTCCATGTAACTCTGTTTAAATATTTTTGATCTTTTGGAGAAATAACCTCATCACTTAGTAAAATCATTTGATTTCATTTTCGATTTCCTTTGAAGTGTAAACTTCCACCTTGATTCTCAATCCAAATTTGTTCCTATTGTTGTTTTTGTGCATTATAAAAATTGTAGCTAGTTCCTGTGTAATTCGACTTCGCACTTGTCCAATTTTCACGCAAAACACATTCTCCTTCTATTTTTGTATTGCTATTTTTTCCTGCAAACGTACCGTCAGTATTGGTAACTTTTCAGGTTCCTACCCAAAAATTAAAAGCTTGATGATTTTCAGTACAGCAGGCACATTTACTTTACTGAGCAGTAAATGTATAGGAACATAATGCAATACAAATGATTAGTAATTTTTTCATAATAAAGGGAATTAATTTACTTCATTGAAGATACTGTAAATTTTAATGACTTTATAAAAAAATACTTTTCAACTGATAATCAACCTATAAACTTTCACAATTCTTAACATTTTTTAATCAATTTCTAATATTCTCTTAACATTGAAATCTAGGTTTTCAACTTATATTTGTGCCGTTGTAATAATCTACTACAACATTTTTTGGGTTAGTTAAAAAAAATAGAAAATCGGGTATTCATTGCCCGATTTTTTTATTGTAGCCTTTCGTGAAGCTGTTTAAAGTAGTCAAAAGCTTTTGCCAATCGTGAACCATACCAACTAAAATATTCACCATCTACAAAAACCGTTTTTGCATGATGGGTAAACCTTCCTAATTCGAAGGCATGTTCTTCCTTAAATGGATACGGTTCCGAAGATAGCATCACAATATCTGGATCGCCTTCTAAACGTATTTTTTTTATTTCTACTTCTGGATATCTTCCTTGCGATTCGTAAATATTTTCAAATTTGCACAACTTTAATAAGTAATTAATAAAGGTATCTTGTCCTGCAACCATCCAAGGTTTTCGCCAGATGAAATATGCAACTTTTTGCACAGGAATATCTTTTACAAAATTTTTAAAATCTTTTAAACGATATTCAATTTTGTTGTTGATTTTTGAAGCTTCAGTATTGCACTTAAACATCGTACCATATTGCGCAATCATTTCTAAGGATTCTTCAATGTTTTTCACATCTGAAACATGCACAGGAAACAACGCTTCAAGTTCTTCTACAATTTCTTTTGTGTTTTCTTCCTTGTTGCAAAGAATGATATCTGGCTGTAGTTCTTTTATTTTTTCAAGTTTGATGTTTTTAGTACCACCAACAACCGTTTTAGTACTTTTTAGATGATACGGATGGATACAGAATTTTGTAATTCCCACAATACAATCTTCCAAACCCAAGTCGTACAGCAATTCGGTTTGTGAAGGTACCAACGAAATGATTCGTTTGGGTGTTTTTGCCAACGTAAATGTTCGTTGCATTTGATCTGTAAAATCCATCAACATAAAATGATTTAGGAATTTAAAATTGCTTCCATTTCCGATTGTAATTCTGCTGCCTTTGTCGCTGCGGCAGAAGCAAAATCGTCTCCGTTAGAAGCATATATAATTCCTCTAGAAGAATTGATCAGCAATCCTATATTGCCCGTCATTCCATATTTACAAACTTCTTGTAAATTTCCGCCTTGCGCGCCAACACCGGGAACTAATAAAAAACTTTCGGGAATCATTTCTCGAATTTCTCCCAAAAAAGAGGCTTTGGTTGCTCCTACTACATACATCAAATTTTCGCTATTTTCCCACGATTTAGAAGTTTCTAACACATGCTTATAGACTTCTTTGTCATCAATCACTTTCGTTTGAAAATCAAATGCACCTTGATTAGAAGTTAACGCCAATAAAATAGTGTGCTTTCCTTCAAACGCTAAAAATGGTTCTACAGAATCTTTTCCCATGTATGGTGCCACAGTTACCGAATCAAAGGCTAAATCTTCAAAAAAAGCTTTTGCATACATACTCGAAGTATTTCCAATATCTCCGCGTTTGGCATCAGCAATCGTAAAAATTTCAGGATGGTTTGCATTCAAGTATTGAATTGTTTTCTCTAATGCTTGCCAACCTTTAATTCCGTAAGCCTCATAAAACGCTGTATTTGGTTTATAGGCAACTGCCAAATGGTGTGTGGCATCAATAATTGCTTTGTTAAACTCAAAAATCGGATCGTCTGTTTCTAATAAGAATGCTGGAATTTTTTGCAAGTCTACATCCAATCCAATACATAGAAACGATTTCTTTTTATGAATTTCTGCAATTAGTTGTGTTGTGGTCATTGTTGTGTTGGGTATTGGGTTTTGGGTATTTGTTTTTAGATTTAAAAAAAGCCCCAAAAATGAGGCTTATATTCTATAATTCACTTGATTCTTTCAATTTTTCTGTATTCTCTACCAACATTAATTCGTCTAAGATTTTTTGAATATCTCCGTTAATAATGTTTGATAAATCGTATAATGTTAATCCAATTCTGTGATCTGTTACACGTCCTTGTGGATAGTTATATGTTCTAATTTTTGCACTTCTATCCCCTGAAGAAACCATACTTTTACGACGTGCAGAATCAGCAGCTAACTTCTTCTCCAATTCTTTTTCATACAATCGCGAACGCAGTACTTTTAAGGCTTTTTCCAAGTTTTTATGAGATGATTTTTGATCTTGACAGCTTACTACCAAACCAGATGGTCCGTGATGTAAACGAATAGCCGAATACGTTGTATTTACTGATTGTCCTCCTGGACCTGTAGAAGTTGTACGTTCAATACGGACATCGTTCATGTCTAATTCTACATCAAACTCTTCTGCTTCAGGTAATACCATTACAGTTGCTGCACTTGTGTGTACACGACCTTGAGTTTCAGTTTGTGGAACACGTTGTACACGATGCACACCAGCCTCAAACTTCATTGTTCCATATACATCTTCTCCTGAAACTTCGAAAATAATTTCTTTGAATCCTCCTGAAGTTCCTTCACTATAGTCTACGACACTTACATTCCAACCACGACCTTCGCAATATTTTGTATACATACGGTGTAAATCTCCCGCAAAGATACTAGCTTCATCTCCACCAGTTCCTGCACGTACTTCTACTACTACGTTTTTACTATCTTCTGGATCTTTTGGAATTAACAAGAACTTAATTTCTTCTTCTAATGCTGGCAATGCTTCTTTCGCTTCATCCAATTGCATTCTGGCCATTTCAACCATTTCTGAATCACTCCCATCAGAAATGATTTCTTCTGCTTCTGCAATATTGTCTATAAGCTCTTTGTATACTTCACGTTTTTCTACGAGTATTTTAAGATCTTTATATTCTTTATTGAGCTGTACGTATCTTTTTTGGTCAGCAATAATGTCAGGTTGAATAATTAAATCATTCACCTCATCAAAACGCTGTTTTACTATTTGTAACTTTTCTAACATGTAACTTCTCTTTTCAGGTTTGCAAATTTACAATTTTTATTGATTGTTTATAGTTTTCTCTGAGAGTTCTAAAACACGCACAATAATGTATTAAATTTCCTTTTACTTAAATAGATTTATCTTACTTTTAAATTACATATTTAATATAAAAATTAATTAACTATTTAAAATTACCACTCATGAAAAAAGAAATTTGAATTCATTGCAACTCAACAAAAGAAGTATTTCTTCTATAAAGAAATTAAAAGGTGGGCGTGTACCAGTAGATAGTGATTGTTCTTCCTTTGGAAATGGAGAATGTGAAAAAACATGCTGTAATTGTGATCCGCAAGACACACATTAACAGCACATTAAATTTCAATAATACAAACGGCGTTATTTTTAAATAAAAAGCAATGCCGTTTTCTTTTTACAAACATTACTATTATTACGGACTTGCCATCGAATAAACTTATGGTTTCTTAGTAGCTTTATGTATTGACCACAAACTAATAAATCATGAAAAAAAAGAAGGTAAATTTAAAACAATTGGCATTAAAAAAGTCTAGAGTAGCTTCGTTAGAATCCAATAGTGTAACTGGAGGATTTCAATCTTGGACAGGAACTGCTGAGCCATGTTTCTCTGATTTTGTATGTGAAACAATTTTTGGATGTAACCAAACCAACGGTTGTCCAAGTGTAGGTTGTCCACCACAAACACAGAATTGCCCAACAAACGGTTGCCCACCTGCGACACAAAATTGCCCGCCAGCAACACTTTTATGTAACTCACATTCGGTATGTCCTCCAGGCGTATATTGCTACTAGACATATTTTTTGAATAGAATAAAAACGAAAGCTTTCAGATATTTCTGGAAGCTTTTTTAATGTTAAAAATATAAAGAACCTACTTTTATTACGGATTCTCCATAGATATTCCGCTTAACTTCTTAGTACTTTTACGCTTTAACCACAAAACTATAATCATGAAAAAAAAGCAAGTAAACTTAAGACAGTTAGCTTTAAAAAAATCAAGAGTAGCATCATTAGAGTCTGAAAATTTAACAGGAGGAACTAGTGGATGGACTGGCGGATTCCAGTCATGGACAGGAACTGCTGAGCCATGTTTCTCTGATTTTGGTTGCAACCAAACAAACGGATGTATTACTAACGGATGCCCTCCGCAAACACAAAATTGTCCAACGAATGGTTGTCCTCCTCCAACAAATGGATGTGGATTTACAAATGTTGGATGTCAATCAGATTCTGTTTGCCCTCCAGGAGTTCAATGCTACTAGAAGCATACATTTTTAACAACAATTATAAAGGCTTTCAGATATCTGAAAGCCTTTATTTTATTTATCCATTATATGTTGTGTGTTCTTAAAATACACGTACTATATTAAACCCGAAGAAAATATCACCGTCTCCCCAATCGCCTTCTGCATAACTTAAGAATCCTGGTTCGTTGGTTGATTGTGCATTGGAGAATAGCAATTGAAATACGTGTCCTCCAGTTTCGATATCAACACCAATAGTCAACGGGTTTTTAAATGCTGTTCCATCTGCTCTACTAAAGTTGTATACATAGTCCATATTGATAGACATTCGCTTGCTAATTTTTAAACGTCCACCAGCTCCCATAGCAAATTGATCATGTTTTTGAGCTGCTTCTAATGTTAAGTTATGTCGTACATACGATGGCGCTAATTCAAACGAGAAGTTATTGCTGAATCTGCGCGAAATTAATAACTGTGTAGTATAACTTAAACGGTCTTCAAATCTTAAAAATGGAAAACGATCTTTTCGTACTTGCGTATTTATATTCGCAGTAGCATATCCAACAAGGTTTACTGGAAAATCATCTGACTGAGTCTTGATTTTCATTTTTGTAGAAAGCGCATACGTTTGTCGTAATGACTCTCTACTAATTCCAAATTGCCAACCTTCAAAAAGTCCGTAAACTAATTGAATTTTAGTATTTGCATTGTCAAACCCAAAGAACGTTGAAAGTCCATCATCTAAAGTTCCAAAACGGTGAGATACATATAAATAGAAATCTCCTTTTGCTGCGACTTTAGTGGATTGTAAGTTACCAATCTTCATGGCTTTAAACGCAGGTGATTCAAATGTTTCAGGAGTTGCTTCGTTCTCTAATTCGTCTAATAAATCATCTTGCGCATGCAATCCCATACTGAACAAACAGCATATAATTAATATATAATAATGTTTCATTTGTGTTATTTTTTGATAATGATCGCTTTATCGAGTTTTAATTCACCAAGCAAATCGTCATAACCGATAATTCTTCCTTTAACTCTTACTTTTTGATCTTCTGCTAAACCATCCGTTTTGGTACCTTCTTCCAATTGAAAGTAGAAGCTTTCATCCACAGAAATACCTTTTAAATCTATTGCGGTAATAACTCCTGTTAATTCTACAACCTTATCTCCTTCTTTTTCCCATGTTTTAGCTTTTACCTCCATGACATTTTGAAATTCTTGTGAACTTCCAGTGAAGACCATTTCCATATCATGTAATGATTTGTGCGATTGATACAGATAAAAATATCCTCCAACGCCAGCAAGTATAAGCACTATTAGAGAATAGAGAAGGATTTTTTTTCTTTTTTTACTTTTTTTCGACGAGCTCATAATTCAAGGATATATTAATTTCTTTTGCTATTTTTTCACGTACAATACTAGGAATTTCAATTCCGAATTCTTGTGGTTTTACAGAAAAAAATGATTCTATAATTATTTTTTCACCATTTTTAGACACTTTTGCTGTTGTAGCGATTTCCTTTTTTTCTCCTCTTACCGTGAGCGTCCCTGTTAGGTTATATTCTTTGGCTGTACTTGATAAATCGGACATGTTAAAGCCCTCCAATTTTCCTCTGAAGGTTGCTTTTGGAAATTTGTCAGAGTCCATGTAGTTTTCATTGAAATGTTCTTCCATCAAAGCCACTTTAAAGTGAAATGATTTTATAAAGATTAATGCTGCCAAATCTCCTGAATCTACTTTCAATACAGCTGTAGTACTATTACTTTTTGCTTCTACAGGTTCAAATGCTGCTACGGAAGCCTTAAAATCTGTTTGACCTGTTTTGGTGTAGTATTTTTGTGCTGTTACAGTTCCAACTGCAAAAAACAAGCACATGTATAGTATTTTTTTCATCTTATTTATTATTGTTTTTTAGGTATTGTTTTAATTTTCTAAGTAGCCATCATCAACCCATTGATCAATAATTTGGCGTGTTGCTAGAGGAAGTTGTCCTGATGGCGGCATTGGATTTGAAGCGTTGTTTACACGATTTAATAAGTTTCCTTGTTCTGTAGCAGCTCTTACATTGGCATAACCTGTAAGTTGTAATCCGCCACTAGCTGCTGATCCACTATGACAACCTACGCAATTTGCGTTGATAATCGGTTCTACATCGTCATCATAGGTGACCTTTTCAACAATAGGTGGCAAGTCTGAAATGTCACCTTCGTCAATGGTATTTGTTGTACAATTGTAAAGTGTGACAACAATTAACGACATTGTTAGTAATGTTAATTTTCGATACATTGTTTTTAATTTAATTCTTAGTTTACGTTTATAATTTTATTTCCAAATCAAACGTCAACAGGTTCACATGAACTAATGTAGTTAAAATTTAACTTATTAGTTAGATTCTTGGCTTCTTCATGAATCATTTAGAAACGTTGTAAATTAACAATCGTCATACCTATAATTCCTAAATTAATTGCTTGAAACGGAAATATGAGACTTAAAAAGGAACTCTTTTTGCTCTTTGATTACCTCTTATTCTTAGCGTTTATAGCACTTGAGCATGAAAATCTATTTACTAGTAAAAGTACCTTCTTTTTGATCATTTTACTGTAACAATACCTCTTTTTGATAGTGAATTTCCGATATTATGACGCTTTTTTTCAATTGATTTCTACTTGCTATTATTCCGAATTGAACACTTCCGTAGGTAGTATTCCGAATTCTTTTTTAAAACATTTTGAGAAATATGAAGAACTTGAAAAACCAATTTGAATGCCATTTCGGCTACAATTTCATTATTCTCCAACAACACAGTTATTGTTTTATTAAGTCGAATAAACATTATTAATTGACTTGGTGATTTACTCGTTGTTTCTTTGATTCGTCGTTGTAACTTTCGTTCACTTACGGCAATTTCTCTTGTTAACATTTGTACAACAAGTGAATTGTTGTCAATACGCTCATAAATTATTTTGGAATAGCAACAAAAAATTGGACAAAAAGTTAAGGGATTTATGCTACTAAATTTTGATTTTCGCTGATAAGACCATTTCAATAATAGATGCTGAATCATATTTTTCTTTAACATACACAGCTCCCCAACGATTTAAGGAGATCAATCTTCCTCTTGCAATACCATTATTTTTTTGAATTTCCGATGTGCGTTTGAAGTTGTGTTTGGCTTTTTCTATTTGAAATTTTAAAGCATCAGCAATACTATCTTTTACTTGTGCTTTTCCAGAAAAAGTAGATGCAACTAAACATATAATTGCAGCTATATACTTTATGTAGAAGCATCGTTTTTGCAACTTAGCTATCTCTAAATTCAAGTTATCAATATGGCATGTTTTTTTCGAACGTATCCTTGCAAAAAATTGCATGACAGGTACTTTTTGTTTTGTTGTTACGTTGTTTACTGTTTTCATCTCACTAGGTTAAAGATGTTTAACAAATAATTTTGTTTACGTGAGCTTATTTCTAATTCAATCTTGACTTTAGCATGAAAACAAACTAAAATTTACACTTATAAAAGTAGTACTAATTTTAGTATTATTATATAACGATACCGCATAAGACTTGTACATTTCCGACAAGACGACGGTTTTTTTTACATTTTCCTCAAAAACAAACAGTCTCCTAAAAATCAAACACATAATCCAACCTTCTACGATTTAAAAGCTTAGATTTTGTAAAATTTAGATAACTTTCTGTAGTTTGATTATTTTTGTAGTATGATTCAAAAAATAGCATTTGGCGGAGGTTGTCATTGGTGCACCGAAGCTGTGTTTCAATCTTTAGTTGGTGTAAAAGACGTAGCGCAAGGTTGGGTACAATCTATTGGAGAAAACAATACATTTTCTGAAGCAGTTATTGTTAGTTTTGATCCGAATGTAATTCCTTTGAAGGTTCTGGTTGAAATTCATTTGCATACTCATAAATCTACCGTTCAACATTCCATGCGAAAAAAATACCGTTCTGCGATTTATTATTACAATCAATCACAACAAGAAGCGGTTTCGGAAATGTTATCTGAATTGCAAGCAAATTTTGAAGACAGGATTATCACGCAAGTATTGCCTTTTATGGCTTTTAAAGCTTCTCGCTCAGCAATTACCAATTACTATTATTCCAATCCACAAAAACCTTTTTGTGAACAGTTTATCAATCCAAAATTGAAATTGTTATTATGTGAATTTTCACAGTTTGCCGCTAAGGACAAATTGAAGCATCTATAGTAGGTATTGGATACTCGGCAGAATTCGCTTTAGGTTTATTGTTTGACGACAACTGCGTATTTAAGTTTTATTTCTTTTAACGCGGCATCATACTCTTTTGCGCTACCTTTTATGGCTACTTTTTGACCTTCAGCTAAATCATCTATAGAAACTCCTTCTGGAAATTCGAAATACGCACTATCATCAAGCCAAACTCCTTTTTTTTCTTTCATGGTAATCACACCTGTTAGTGAAATTACTTTTTGATTGTCTGTCCAATCTTTTGAATTTTCTTTAATTGTATCTAAAAATTCCGTAGTCCTTCCAGTATATTCAGCCTTTACATTGGTTAGGTCAGGATCAGCCATAATAGCCGAGGTTACGAAATAAGCTAGTACAAATGCTATTAAAAATGTAACGATGAGTATGCTTTTCTTTGGCAATTTCATAATTTCTTACGGTTTTTATTTTCTATACGTTTACGTCATAAAACGTTATAAAAAGTTCTAAATTAATTATATTCAAACGTTCCATACGAACTAGTAATTGTCAACTTCTTGCTTTCAGAGGCTTCTACTCTACCCACAATTTGTGCATCTACATTGTATGATTTTGAAATGGCAATGATATCTTCGGCAACTTCTGGAGAAACGTAAACTTCCATTCTGTGACCACAGTTAAATACTTGATACATTTCTTTCCAATCTGTATTTGATTGCTCTTGAATCAATTTGAAAAGTGGTGGAATTTCAAACATATTGTCTTTGATGATGTGCAAGTTTTCCACGAAGTGTAATATTTTGGTTTGTGCACCGCCACTACAATGTACCATTCCATGAATTTGTTCGGAAGTATGCTTATCTAAGATACTTTTGATAATTGGCGCATAGGTTCTTGTTGGCGATAATACTAGTTTCCCTGCATCAATTGGTGAATCTGCAACCTCATCTGTTAATTTTGTTTTTCCAGAATATACCAAATCACTTGGTACTGCATTGTCAAAACTTTCAGGATATTTCTCAGCTAAATATTTATGGAATACATCGTGTCGTGCAGACGTTAGACCATTACTTCCCATTCCGCCATTGTATTCCTTTTCATAGGTTGCTTGACCAAACGAAGCCAAACCTACAATGACATCACCTGCTTTGATGTTTGCATTGTCAATGACATCTTTTCGTTTCATACGTGCTGTTACGGTAGAATCTACAATAATCGTACGTACCAAATCGCCGACATCTGCGGTTTCACCACCTGTTGAGTGAATCGTGACACCAAATTCTTTCAATTCCTGAATCAATGCTTCACTTCCATTAATAATAGCAGAAATCACTTCTCCCGGAATGTTGTTTTTGTTACGTCCAATCGTAGAAGACAGCATAATATTGTCTGTGGCACCTACACATAACAAATCGTCAATATTCATAATCAACGCATCTTGGGCAATTCCTTTCCAAACAGAGATATCGCCTGTTTCTTTCCAATACATATATGCTAATGATGATTTTGTTCCTGCTCCATCTGCATGCATGATTAAGCAATATTCATCATCATTCGTTAAATAATCTGGAACAATTTTACAGAAAGCTTTCGGAAATAAACCTTTATCAATGTTTTTGATGGCATTGTGTACATCTTCTTTTGATGCTGAAACACCGCGCATTGCATAACGCTTTGATACTTCTTGACTCATAGTTGTTGTGTTATGCTGCAAATATACTTTTATTGTTTAAATTTTATTTTCTGTTAGCGACTTTTTTGCTGTTTTTATTGATGAAATTATACTTGCTCAAAGAATTGGCACCTTTTTATAAACTAGTGATTTTTTTCGTACTACTACTTTCATAAAAATCGGTTTATAATGCTTTTATGTTCAGTTGTTATTTAGGAGTTTTATCCCAAATTAATTTAAATTATCACATAATAAAAAAAGAAATTTAAAGTCATTATACCTAAACAAAAATCCATTTCAACACTCGACGATCTGGCAGCTATTAAAAGTGGAATTTCAGCACCATGTTCTATTTTGTATACCATACCTGCCATGGAACTGCGACAAATTTTAGCACTACAAGTTCAACCTAAATTTCAAATTCTAGTTCAAGTTCAACCCCATCCGTAACTTCCGATTTTTCAATTTTTGCATAGTGTAAAAAAAGTACGTTGCAGA
This sequence comes from Kordia sp., assembly GCF_022447245.1. GTDB lineage: Bacteria > Bacteroidota > Bacteroidia > Flavobacteriales > Flavobacteriaceae > Kordia. Next base: position 83,023 of record NZ_JAKVBC010000014.1, read on the forward strand.
GAAATTACAAAAATACAACAGGCACTGCCAATTACTTCAATTCAATGTACAATAAACATAAAGATTCTCTAAACGAAAAAGAATTATCAAAAAAGATGACCGATTATTTTCATAGTTTATACAACTTAAATCCTCAGTTGGCGTATAATGTTTGCTTCAAAATTAGAAGAGATTTGTTTGATGCTATAGATAGAGAATCACTTCCACAAGCGGTTCAAGCCGACTTAAAAAAGAGAGCACAAGTATTGATGAATAATTATAATAAAGATATGAAATCCAAGGGATATTAATCTGGCATGCATTCACTAGACATACATTCTCAAAAAGATTTTTTAGCAAAACCACCTAACATAAAGCACTCGTATTTATATAATTTCGACTACTTTTCTTTTTCCAGAATATGAAATGGGTCTATTTTAGATAAAATTTTAACATCTAATTATGAAAAAAAAAGAATTTAAGTCTTTGAGACTCAACAAAAGAACCATTTCGAAGTATCAAACTGCTAAAGTGAAAGGTCAAGGATGTAGTCATGATCCATTCTCATGCCATGTAATTATACAAACGGTAACAGAAGGTGTAACTTTTATATACTCATTGTTTGCAGATTGTGACCCTACTTTCGATAGCTGCGCCTGCCAAGATACTGTTAATGACGAAACTTGTCGTTGTACAGTAGCTTAAATTATTATTGAAATACCAAACAGAAAACGTTCACTAATATACTTTAGTGATCGTTTTTTATGTGATTACTACTGAAATCTACTCAAGTTTCTTCTCAAAACAAACACTTTCGGGCGCATTGACATACGGTTCATAATTCGGAATACGCTTATAATGATGTTTTTCATAAAAACGAATGGCTTCTGGCAACATCGTTCCTGTTTCTAAAACACAATGCTCGTTTCCGAGTTCAGTTGCCCAAATTTCAAGTTCGGTTAAAATAGTGACACCTAAATTTTTTCCTTGAAGTTTTTTACGGACATACATTCGTTTGACCTCAACTGTAGTTGAATCAAATTTTTTAATCGCGCCACAACCAATCGGTTTTTCATCTGCATACAAAACAATCACCTGATGTAAATCCTCTAAACCATTGAATTGACTGTAAAAATCATCACTTTCACCATTCTTTACTGAGAGAAACGCATCGAGTTCTTTCACTAAATTGATAAAGTCTTTGTCTTTAGAGTTTGTTCTTTTCGTTTTGAGATTCATGTTTATTAATTCATTTTTTGTCATGGTTCGTCTTTGCGAGATGAAACTGAATAGAAACAGACTAACACGTCGCAAACTCCTCGTAGTGACATATTACAATGGTCTAGCATTCAAAAAGTGACAGCAAGTCTAGAGTGAAGCATGTCTAACGATCTAAAAAATCTAAGAAGTCTAAACTATCTATCGTGTAAACAACAACTCTCTATACTTTACTAACGGCCATAAATTATCATCGACTAACAATTCCAATTTATCACAGTGATAACGAATTTCCTCAAAGTATGGTTTTACTTTATTGCAATACGCTTCTGCAGCTTTTTGTCCGCTGAGTTTGTTTGCTTTTTTACGTTCTTCAATCATTGCACTTACTTTGGAATTGATGCCTGCAATATGTTCTGAAATTCGTTCGATCAAATCGATTTGTTCTGCAGCTAGTTTTTTAAAGTTATTTCCAAAAATCTCTTTCAATCCACTTACATTTTCAATCAAAGTATTTTGGTACGCAATTCCTGTTGGAATGACATGATTACGCGCAATATCACCTAACACACGGCTTTCTATTTGGATGCGTAAAATATATTCTTCCAATTCAATTTCATGCCTTGCTTCTACTTCAACCTTGCTCATTACATTCATTTCCTCGTATAATGAAAAAGCCTTTTCAGAAATTTGTGCTTTCAATGCTTCAGGCGTTGTTTTATTATTGCTCAATCCGCGTTTTGTAGCTTCTTTTTCCCAAGCTTCTCCATACCCATTTCCTTCAAAGCGAATCTTTTTAGAATCTTTGATATATTCTCGTAAAATATTGAAAATAGCTTCATCTTTCTTCAAGCCTTTTTCATCAACCAAAGCATCTACCTCAACTTTGAAATCTTTTAATTGTTTCGCTATAATCGTATTTAAAACAGTCATTGGCCCTGCGCAATTTGCCCATGAACCAACGGCACGCAATTCGAATTTATTTCCTGTAAAAGCAAATGGTGATGTTCGGTTTCTGTCTGTATTATCAAGAAGAATCTCTGGAATTTTACCCACAATATTCAGTTTTAAATCTGTTTTTTCTTGTGGTGATAATTTCCCTTTGGTTACATTTTCCAATTCATCCAACACAGCCGACAATTGCGATCCTATAAATACAGAAATGATAGCTGGTGGCGCTTCATTGGCTCCTAATCGGTGATCATTACTAGCACTGGCAATGGCAGCTCGTATCAATTCTTCATTGTTATGAACTGCTTTGATCGTATTTACAAAAAAGGTAAGGAATTGTAAATTCTTCATTGGCGTTTTCCCTGGACTCAATAAATTGACTCCTGTATTGGTTGCCAACGACCAGTTGTTATGCTTTCCTGAACCATTGATGCCCGCAAATGGTTTTTCGTGAAATAATACTTTGAATTGATGACGCTGTGATACTTTTTCCATCACATCCATCAATAATGAATTATGATCTACTGCAAGATTGGCTTCTTCAAAAATTGGTGCCAATTCAAATTGATTTGGCGCTACTTCATTGTGACGTGTTTTTACAGGAATTCCCAATAAAATACATTCATTTTCCAAATCACGCATAAAATTCATTACTCTATTCGGAATAGATCCAAAATAATGATCGTCTAATTGTTGTCCCTTTGCGGGAGAATGCCCTAATAAGGTTCTTCCCGTAAGGGTAATATCTGGTCTTGCCGCCGCTAAAGCTGCATCAATTAAGAAGTATTCTTGTTCCCAACCTAAAGATGCATTGACTTTAGATACATTTTTATCAAAATATTTACAAACAGCTGTTGCTGCCTGATCTACAGCTTGCAATGCTCTTAATAAAGGTGCCTTGTTGTCTAACGCTTCTCCAGTATACGCCACAAAAACTGTTGGAATACATAAGGTAGTTCCATATATAAATGCAGGTGATGTAGGGTCCCAAGCTGTATATCCACGTGCTTCAAAAGTATTTCTAATTCCTCCATTTGGAAAACTTGATGCATCTGGTTCTTGTTGTACCAATTGTCCACCTCCAAATTTTTCCATAGCGCGACCGTTTCCGATCGTTTCAAAAAAGGCATCGTGTTTTTCAGCAGTTGCACCAGTTAAAGGTTGAAACCAATGTGTATAATGTGTTGCTCCTTTACTAATAGCCCATTCTTTCATTCCAGTAGAAATGGCATCTGCAATCTTTCTATCTATTTTAGTTCCATATTCAATAGCGTTCATTACACTTTGATATGCATCTTTAGTTAGATATTGTAGCATGGCATGTTCATTGAAAACATTTTCTCCAAATATTTCTGAACGACGTCCTTTTTCTTGAATTTCAAAAGGTTTTCTATTGAATGTTTCCTTTAAAGCATCAAATCTGAGTGTAGACATATTTTATTTTTTTACAAATATATCAATTTTGACACATCTTTTATGTCAATTTTACAATACCCCTAAAAAAATAGGGGTTGTTAATAAGCATTTAATAATTTACATAAACTTAACCTTTCTTTTGAGCGGGTTATTTTTAAAATTAATTTATATTTGCCTTCGAATTTATTAATGGAATTTCAATTATTATGAGCAAATCTAAATTAGAGTACATCTGGTTGGATGGATATTTTCCAACGCAAAACATGAGAAGTAAGACTAAAGTAGAAGAAAACTTTAGTGGAAAATTAGAAGACTGTCCAATTTGGTCTTTCGATGGTTCATCAACAAGACAAGCCGAAGGAGGTTCTTCTGATTGTTTGTTAAAGCCTGTTGCAATTTATCCTGATCCAGTAAGAAGAAATGGATATTTAGTAATGACAGAAGTTTTAAACGCTGATGGAACACCTCACGAATCAAACGGAAGAGCTACTATTGAAGATGAAGATAATGATTACTGGTTTGGATTTGAGCAAGAGTATTTCATCATGGATACAAAAACACAATTGCCTTTAGGTTTCCCTATTGGTGGTTATCCTGCTCCTCAAGGAATGTATTACTGTTCTGTTGGTGGAAAAAACACTCACGGTAGAGATTTAGTTGAAGAGCATGCTGATTTATGTATTGATGCTGGATTGAACTTTGAAGGAATTAACCAAGAAGTTGCTTGTGGACAATGGGAATTCCAATTGTTTGCTAAAGGAGCAAAGAAAGCTGGAGACGAAATTTGGGTTGCACGTTACTTATTAGATCGTTTGACAGAAAAGTACGGATATTATATTGAATATCACCCAAAACCATTAGGGAAAGATATGGACTGGAATGGTTCTGGTATGCACGCAAACTTCTCTAATACAACCCTAAGAACTTGTGGAAGTCAAGAAGTATATGAAGAAATTTGTGAAGCATTTAGACCAGTTGTTAAAGAACATATTGCTGTATATGGTGAGTTTAACGAACAACGTTTAACAGGAGATCACGAAACTGCTTCTATTAATGACTTTAGCTACGGAATTTCTGACCGTGGTGCTTCAATCCGTATTCCAATTATAACAGTTGAAAAAGGATGGAAAGGTTGGTTAGAAGATAGAAGACCAGCTTCTAACGGTGATCCATATAAGATTGCAGGGAGAATTATTAAGACTGTAAAATCTGCAGGGTACTAATAAATTTTAGAATTATATTATATATTATTTGACAAAAAGAGCTTATGCATACTGCTAAGCTCTTTTTTCATGTCACATTTTTACTCGACTATCGAGATTTAAAAAGTAGTGGCAATTCATCAGGAAGATGGGCAATGTAATGCTGTGTTATCTTGTAAATAACATAACTTTCTATGTACTGTTTTTGGATCAGGTAATGCACTATTAGGTTTTCCTGAAATTCCTCCCGTTAAATTTTGAGCTACAATACTTTTCTTTAGGGCTAATGTTGTATGGGTTCTCTTTTTCATTATGTATAAATTTTATGTTTTATATCTACATGGGACAAAAACAAAAATTCATTACCCAATTTATTATAAAAGAGTTTTTTTTCGTTAAAAAACTAAATAAATAAAGACTACATAGGCTACAAACAGTAAGACTCCTTCATACCGATCAATACCATATTTTCGTGGAATATATGCAAACGGATAGAGAATAAAGGCAAATCCTAACATCCAAAAAATGTCTCTTGCTAATATTTGTGGTTCTATCACTGGAATTTCTGTAATGACTGATGTAATTCCTAATACAGAAGCAATGTTGAATATGTTGGAACCAATTAGGTTTCCTAAAGAGATGGCTTTTTCTTTTTTAACGGCTGCTATGATAGAAGCTGCCAATTCTGGGACACTGGTTCCAATAGCAATCATAGTGATAGAGATAACTCCTTCACTTACGCCCATATTTTGTGCTACGGCTTTGGCGCCATCAACTAAAAATTCTGATCCAAAGTATAAAGCTGCACCACCAATTGCTAACCAAGAGAAAATTTTTGAATACGAAATGGTTGCAGCTGCATCGTCTACTTCTTCAATGTCAATATCATCTTTGTTTTTTTGCGCTGAGCGAATTAAAATCACTAAAAACGTTACTAAACCAACAAGTAGAATGCCTCCTTCCCACCGTGCGAGTAAATTTTCTGTCCATAAAAAATAATAGATAATTAATGAAAACAACATCAATGCGGGCCAGGTAAGCTTGTAAAATGTATTGTTGACCGCCATGGGACCAATAATTGCCGTAATTCCTAGAACTAAACCAATATTAGCAATATTAGAGCCAATGACGTTATTGATAGCAATTGCTGGCGACTCGTTAATGGCAGCATTGATACTTACTAATAATTCTGGTGCAGACGTAGCAAAAGATACCACTGTGAGACCAATTACCATTTTTGATATGTTCAATTTAAAAGATAATCCTACTGATGCTCTGACAAGAAATTCTCCTCCTAAAACCAATAGTGCCAATCCTCCAAGTACATACAATATGTTTTCCATTAAAATATTTTTTTACGAAGATACTATTTCCTTTTACATGTGAAAGGTGAATTATATATGAGTGCCCTTTTATGGCATTCTTTGTTAAATAAACTATAATTTTAGTTAATTAACTATTTTTATAGTTGCATAACTGTTTTTTTAGTTTATATTTGTATTGAAATTAATTTCATATCACATTAACTTGTATTCAGTTATGCAAAAATTGACAAATAAAGAAGAAGAAATCATGCATATCATCTGGAAGCTTGAAAAAGCTTTTGTAAAAGATGTTATGGCAGAAATTAAAACGAAAAAACCTCATTATAACACATTGTCTACTATTGTGCGTAATTTGGAAGAAAAAGGATATGTAGGTCACAAAGCTTATGGAAATACACATCAATACTTTCCAGTTGTTACCAAAGAAGCCTATCGTAAAAAGTACATGGCTTCCGCCATTCAACATTATTTTAATGATTCTTATAAGAACGTAGTGTCCTTTTTTGCAAAAGAAGAAAAGATTAGCGTTGAAGATTTAAAAGAGATTATTAACCTTATAGAAAAAGAACAATAATGGAAGCGTTAGTTATGTATTTTTTAAAAAGTGCTGGAGTTTTGTTCCTGTTTTTAGGCGTTTACTTTTTGGTACTACGCGGAGAAACTTTTTTTAAAGAAAATCGTTTTTTCTTATTAATAGGAATGCTGATTTCCTTGGCTTTACCATTTTTAGTAATTACAAGGTATATTGAAATTCCTGCAATTACAGACGACCTCTCTGCTACATATATTTATGCCACTGGTGAAACACCAATAGCTGCTCCAGGGATTTCTTGGACAAGTCTTTTATTTTACACATACATAAGTGGTATTGTTTTCTTCTTTTGTAAATTTTTAGTGGAACTTTTCTCCTTATTTAGATTGCTTTGGACTTCGAATTTTGCAAAAAAAGAAGGTAAATTTATTTATATAGAAACCAATGCATCCTTCTCACCTTTTTCATTTTTTAATTACATCGTTTATAATCCTGAGCTGTATTCTAGTTCAGAGTTAGAAGCTATCTTAAAGCATGAACAAGCGCATAGCAGTCAATTTCATTCTATAGATGTCTTTTTATCAAAGTTGTACTGTATTTTCTTTTGGTTCAATCCTTTTGCATGGGTACACAAAAAATTTATGTTGCAAAATTTAGAGTTTTTAGCAGATAGTGCGGCTGTCAAACAAACTCCTTCTAAAAAAGAATATCAATTAACCTTATTAAAAGTGTCTGGAAATACATTTTGTCCTGCACTAACAAACAATTTTTATAATTCATTAATCAAAAAACGAATCGTTATGTTACAAAAAACAAAGTCTACACAAATAAATCGCTGGAAACAAGCGCTTATTGTACCGATGCTTATTGCTTTTGTATTTATGTTTAACACCGAAGTTGTTGCCAAAGAAATTACGACAACTACCGATACAAATATTATTGAAGCTGATGCAGGAGATTTAGTTGTGGTGATTACTAAAAACACTACAGTTGAAGAGTTGAAAGCATACAAGAAACTATTCAAATCTCAAAAAATCACTTTTGAATACAGCGATGTTAATTTTAATTCTAAAGGAGAAATTAGTGGAATTTCATTAGTGTTGAAAACAAAAAATAATGCTGCCAATGGAAAGTTTGAAACTAAAGATGACAAATCAATTTCAGATATTCACTTGGGAAAACGCGGTGATGAATTATTTGTGAAATCTAAAGGAGTTGACAAAATTATAAAAGACGCATACGTGTATACAGTAACTTCTGAATTCAAAGAAGATGGAGAAATAGAAGGTTCTAAAAACAAAAAAATTATTTTCAGAACGGGAGATAAAGGCAAAGTAAAAGTTTTGAATACCTGGACTGATAAAGATGACGTAAAAACCATCGATATTAGAAAAAAAGATGGTAAAGAAGTGATCATCATTAACGGAAAAGAATTATCGCCAGAAGAAATTATCGAAGAAGAAATAGAAATCAAAAAAAGTGATGGAGATAACAATGTATTTGTATACGCTTACTCTTCCGATGGAGATGATGATGATGATGAAAAAGAAGTAAAAGTAAAAGTTACCAAAAAATATGATAATAAGATTGTTTTAAATTCTTCTAATAGTAAAGAAAAACCATTAATCATTATTGATGGAAAAGAAGCTTCTTATGAAAAATTTACCAAGTTAGATCCTGATGACATAAAATCAGTATCTGTTTTAAAAGGAAAATCAGCAACAGAAATGCATGGAGAAAAAGGAGAAAATGGTGTCATTCTTATTGAAACAAAGAAAAAATAAGTCTCCATACCCAATCCACTATACATAAAAAAAGCAGCTGTTTACACAGCTGCTCTTCTTTTGTTATTTGCTTTTATAGCTTACTATAATGTTGTATTAGTGCTTACCGTAACAGTAACATCACCTTCTTCGATTAAAGTTCCATTACCTACACGCATACTATCTACTCTAAAAGTTGTAAAGTAGGTAGATGGTGTTTTAAACCATACATACACATGTTGGTCAGAACCAACATATTGTCCTGCAGTAATTCCTGTAGAGTGTAATATACTCGTTTTGGTGTTTCGTAATTTTAACAAAGGTGAACTGCTATTTGCATGGCAATATCCTACCCAAGTTATATCAATAATATCTGAAGAACCGTACGCATATCCTGTTGCATGTAAATGAAACATTTTATTATCAGTATCAACTCTATATGGTAACTTCATGTGAAATATTTGAGTTGTTCCATTCAGTGTGGTAAAAAACTTAACTATTCCTTTTCGTACACTTCCTACATTTGTTCCATCATTAACATCTAACGTAATGGCTCCAGTTTGTCCATTAACGCTGGTTACAGGTGCATGCAATTCTGCTGCACGTTTTGCTCCTTGTGGTGTTACAGCTCTACTGGTATCTGTTCCTGTATTTATTTCCGCAAGTGTTGCCAATTCTACTTTTCCTCTGGTAGAAATTGTGGCGTTTGGCACAGCCGTATTTACAATATGATTAGCTGTTTTTGGCGTAATGTACTTTGTATCGTTTGTAGTTAATGCTTCTGTTAAATTTGCTTTGTCTTGCCCTATATTGACTGCACTGTCAATAAGATCTCCAAATTCATCTTGTGTTGGACGATCTCCTGTTTCAAAATATGATTTTAGCTCTGTTCTATTTTTTTCTGCCATGATCTAATTTTTTATGTGTATTATTTTTTTAAACTCGCTTAAACTTTTAACTGTCATTGAAATAGCTTCCATTTAAGCGAGTTTTGAGATGAGTTATCTAATGGTAAATGTGGTACTGATGATCATATCTCCAATACCTCCAATATCAATCCAATTGTCTTCGTTTGGTATCGTTAATATGTTTTCTTTAGTACTTTGCATTCCTGATGTGTTTTGTGCCACAACTTTGAAATGGTGATATATCATGTTTCCGTTTACATCTTGTGTTGACAGACTGTGATCTTGTAAATCAGTATCTTCTAACAAGACAAAAACTTCTGCATCATTGGTGGTTACCTCATGAATTTTCACCCAGTTTCCTTGCGCATTCATTTTGAACAAGTGATAGGTTCCTCTATAACATGTTTTGTCCCACTGCAATGCTATTTGATCAATATCTCCATTTGCCGCAATTGGCTCAGAAATGTATTTTACTGTTGGTGCTGGCGGATTTGCCACCTCTACCATCATACTAGCTACAATTTTTGAAGCTTGTGATGGCGCATAATCTGTAACGATTTGTGGCGAATTGGTACCGTAATCAGCTTCTGAATATTCTATTTCTCTTGACACTGTCAATCGGTAGAACAATCCATCACCGTATGGTACTTCATCCAAGTCCGCAAAGTCATCATATACTTTCCATAATTCATTTCCTTGCAATCCTGCAGCATTTACATCAACGGAATCAACAAGCGTCATTGTACGAATAGATTGTGCATCTAATTTGTTGAACGCTCTGTAAATATTCACTTTTTTGATGTTTTGAATTTCTGGATAGGCATTAATTTCCAATTGAATTTGTGCTGGTGTTCCCGTAATAACATTTTCCAAAACTGGCATGATTCGCTTCACTTCTGGAGCTTCTGGAGCATTTGAAGTTACCAATTTGATTGGTCCTAATGCTTTACTAAATTCTCCTAGTTTCATTTGCGAACTTAATTCACGCGCTGCATAGAAGTAAATGTTATTTGATGTTCCATCCAAGTTAAAGTCTGTAAACTGTGTTGTGTGCGGACTTGTACTTGTGAATTTCATCATTGGTGCCATTTCAAATGCTGGATCTGTTGGTAATAATACACTACCATTTTCATCGCGCAACACTTGTTTTTTATTGACTAGTTTGTAATTTGGACCATTAATGTATGCATATACTACTGGCACTTCTGTCAGTGGTACAAACGCATTGAAAATAACTCCTTTTACAAAGCTTAATAATCGTGGATCTCCTACCGCAATGTTTCCTACATCTGTATTCGCTGCTAGCGGATCTGCTACAAATGGTGTTACTGGCTGCGGCGGAGGAAATTCCGTATTATTATTAATGCGATCAATGATATCATTTGCCCATTCAAATAACGCTACCTTATCAGGATTTGGAAATTTGTAATTATCTGGTGATACACCTACTGGTGGATACACTCGATAATCGCCTTCAGTTTGTAAGGTTGCAAAGTCTAAGAAATTTGCCCAACGATTTGCAAAATATTGCTCATTGTTTCCTCCCAGAACTTTGAGCGCTTCCCTGATTTCACGAACCGTTGCTTTTTCATACAATGCATTTAAAATTGCTTCATCATTGGCTCTGTAGAACAATACACCATGCGGTTTGTGCTGGTATTCTGTGGTGATAGTATATGTTGAACGTCCAAAGAAATCTGGGCGTGTTGCATATTTAGCACCATCTGGCTGTTCTGGTTGCATTGCTTCCACAATTTTTTGCGCAAACATGATTTTCGGAATACTGATATTCGAGTAAAACGGATTGTCAGTATCATGACTTCGTAATCCAATGATTGAATTGTGTACTTCTTCATCATCGCCTGGCAACAGGTTTGCAGCTGTTAAACCATAGGATTGATTTTTATATAAGTACACTTTGTATCCTGGATAGAAGTTTACCGAAACATTTACACCAATCTGAATAGGATCATAACTTGTATCGTTTGAGAATATAGGATCAAAAGCTAGTACTTGTACATCGCTTGGCGTTCCTGTATCTCCTAGATTGACAATGTTGAGAATTTTTGCCACTTTTAAGACTTTTCGCTTTCCCTCTAAATTGCCTTCAGTGTGTACACGAACAATTCCTCGATACCATTCTACAGAATCACTGTTAGTACTGTACTGCGGATGTTGATCGAGTACAATGCCATGAAATGTAATATTGTACATTCCTTTGTGTCCCATAATTGGATCGCCATTTGCATCTAACTCGATAACTTCATCTACTTTGGTTATTGTGGTATGATTGTTTGCTGAATCAGACCAAATTCCACGTGTTTTTTCCAAGTGACGTTCTAATTCGCCATCATCACCTTGTATCATGACAACTTCTCGGTGAATTTGATCGAATGTATCTGATTTCACTTTTAAAGGTTGTGGATTTGGTGTTCCCCAACTTGCTGGTGTTTGCATGTTTTCAATTGCCATAAAAATACCATCATTTGTAATTTCAATGGCTTGTAATTCGTCTGCATCTGGAGCTGGAATATCATCTACCAATGCATCACTGATTTCTTTTTTATATACTTTGAATTGTGGAAAACCAGCAGTTTGAATTACTTCATGAATAATGTGTTGTTGTTCTCCAATAATGAATACACCACCTTCATAATTAGATTCTAAACCATTTAGAATTGTTGGCGTTAATGCCTGATCAATACTTGCCAAATAATATTCATCAACCGTAACGATAGATACCAAATTATTAGCAGGATCGTCTTCTACATTGATGACTTGCCCTCTGATATTGTTTGGCATTTCATTTCTAAAAAAGATATCAATATCTTCGGCATAAATTTCATCTGCATCATCAAAAATAGACGTTGTATCGCTCACCAACTGTGCATCAGTAATGGCAGAATCTTCAGGCACAGAATAGTCGATCAATTCTTGATACGAATGGTAATCAAAGGAGATTCTAACCAACGTTTTATCACTATCGGTAATGGCATTGTAACGCGCTTGCTCTTCGGCAGAAGTTAACAAAAGTGGTTGTTCTTTCTGAATAAGATGCGGCTGAATATTTGACGGCGGTAATAACGGATTTGTTGGTTGTAATTCTGTAACGATTGATACTTCTATTGGACTTGTCGTTGCTCTAGAGAACCAATTAATTCCGTAAGAACCATAGTAATGTGTTCCGCTAATAATTTGCTTATGCACAAAGATTGGTTGTCCAACTTCTGGTACGGTAATTGGAAACGCTTCATAACGTTCTGTTGCATTTGAAACTGTTGAATCGAGGTGTAAGTAACGTTTGTCATGCGAGATTTCTGGTTTCTCCCAAACACCAGGATCTGGCTGATTTGTTCGTTGCTTTCTGTATTCTAATCCTGCATAGATTGGAATCGTGTATTCCTTTGCTTCAAACTCTGTACTTTGCACTTAGAATGGCGGATTGTATACATCTTCTGGAATTTGATTTGCATATAGCGTTACATAACGTTTTTTACCATCATGAGTGTATCCATCAACATCAGTAATGCTTGAAGGTTCGCTAGTTTCCGTTCCAAAATATGCTCCCGGAATTACTTCATCTAATGCAATTGGTAATGGCAAACGTTCATCAGAAGTCGCTGTTGGCAAGCTCATACTTAAATGTTGTACTTCACGAGCTCCTTGTCCATCTTCCAAATCGCCAAACGTAACATATTCTGCAATGTATACAAATTCACCTTGTTGTACTTGCGCAGCTGTGTCTAAGAATCCTAACCCTAACATACGCGCCATGTGATAGTCATACGAAGCGATGTTTAACATGTCAAGATTTGAAACTTCCATAACATCATCCTCTCCTTCTACAACAATGTTTTCATCTACAGGAATTTCTTCAATGGCTTTCGGATTGTTGATATCATCACTTAATTGAATATATTTTTCAACAACTTGCTTTAAGTTTCTATCATGAATATCCGCCTCCACTACATTCCATTTATCTACATAATTTGCAATATTTACGGTAGCGTCATCATTAAATCTTGGCCAATTTCCGTTTACCAATCCTACAGATGGTTCTAATTGTTCTAAAGCTGTAGTATCATCCAGTGTTAATGCATAACTTCCCATTTGGGTCCACGCTTGGCTTTCGTTGGCATTTTCAATGAAATCACCATATAATTCTACACGGATTTCTGTCAAATATGTATTTGTTCCAATACATCTGAATGAACGTCCATTTTCACATAAGAGTCGTACATTTTGCAATGCTGTTCCTGCAAATGTTTTTCTATTGGTTGCCTTTTTCAGTGCGATCAATGTGTTTGTAGACACTGAAAGTGTTTCTGTTTGTAATGAACTACCAGAAGCTGATGAACTTAGTTTTGCTTCTACCGCAAAGAATAAGTGTCGTTTGCTTTCTACTTCTACCAATTCGTCACCATAGTTTTGCATGAATCCTAATGAATTCGTAGCAGGATTGACCACCGAACGGACTTGTGTATATTTTACTTGATCTCTAAAATATACATGGAAATTTTTCCCTTCAATATTGTAAATCCATAAAGCATTTGCATCATCTACAATGTTTGGCGCTGTTGCAAAGTCAATTGTTTGTGCCACTTTCGTATATGGCGTTCTATACACACGTACAAAATCGTCTTCTTTGTTGAAGTTGTTCGTATTTCCCGCGTAGTTTCCTTTTGGCAAGTGCTTCTCCCCTAAAGCTCCTGAGAAAACCCAGCGTGTATGAATTCCTTCTGCGCTACCATCATTCCCTGTTGATCCGGCAGCTTGTAAATAGAAATTAGGTGACTGAATTACGGTATGTTCATTTGGTGGAATTGAGGTTGTATTGCAATTCTCACTACAGTAATCTCTGCGCTCAGCAGCTATATCTGTTACATTAATAGAAGTGTTTTGAAATGTATATGATAAATCACCAAGCGTTGGTGCAAAATCGGCAGTTGTAAACGTTTCTTGTGCATACGGAGTTGCTGCAACATTTTCAGAGATACAGTTTTGTAATTCTAAATTAGTTTTTGCTAAATATGCTGAATTTGTGTCCACAATTCCTCCAACTAAATATAGTTGTTGGTTTGCATCATTTACTAATTGACTAATACTATTTTTGCTATCAAAATCAAGCTTTCTTCGCCATAGTTCGTTTAATTGACCATCAAACTTTAGTACTTCAGCAGCACGATCCGAAGTATAGTTTGCAATACAATAGAATGCACCGTTTTCACCATCTACTAATCGTACAGAAGGACTTAATTTATCGGTAGTAGCACCTAAATTTGTTGTTTTTACACTGTATGAATTTAGTCCATTGTTAAATCTACTAATAAATAGTTTGTTTGTATTGTCCTGAATACCAGCCACTATATAGTTCTCTGATGTTACGGATGTTGCTATTGCGCCTGTTGTATACAGGTACGAGCCATTTCCTAAGCGTTTTCCCCAACTAAGTCCTAAGTTATCATTGAATGATAAAACGATGCCGTGGCGGATTGTTTGACCACTTGGCGTTGTCGCTGAACCTAAAATTGTAAATCCGAAAGGTGTCGTTACAACTCCCATGATTTGCTCATCAGAAACACCTACTACTTTTCTAGAAGTTATCATGTTTCCGTTTTCATCAAGTTTATACAACTCCATATCGTCAGTAGTACCAAATTGATTGAACCAAGCTGTGATTAGATATTTTTGCGAACCATTTGTGTTTTCAAGAGCCTTAATTCCTGTGCTGAATCGCGTATTTGGAGAGTAAAGCAATTTAGACCATACAATATTTCCTGTGATGTCGATTCTGAAAACTACTAAGTGTACTCTATTGGTTTGGCCTGTCGCATAATGTCCAAGCACAATAGCACTTTGTCCATCTGGACATGCAGCCACAGAAGATAATCCTAGGCTTCTTTCTACTAAGACTAGATGTTTTCGCCATACAACTTCTCCATTGTCTGTTAATAAGGTAACAACGCCTCCATTTCCATTTCCGCCCACGATAATTATACGGTTGCTTCCAAGCTTGCATACAGAACTGTTTCCATCAAATGCACCATTACTTCTGAATGCACTTGTAAAGTAACAATCACTTGAAATATAGAATTCTACTGGTGCTACTTGTGAACTTTGCGTTCCATTGAGTGTAAATCTCGTTTCTGCAATTTCTTCTGTAGTTGTTGATTGTAAAATAGATGTATATGTTCCATCATTATTATCAACCGCTGGTGTAATGGTTCCTGCACTTGTTGTTATATCTACATCAGCGCCACCAACAGTGATATTATTTCCATCTGCGTCTTTGAGTTGTACTGTAATTGTTGACGTATTGTTTCCATCAGCTGGAATTGCTGTAGGATTCGCCATAATCATACTGTTTTCCAAATCTGGTTCTGGAGTTGCCAAACATACATCGGTAACTTCATTGTTATTTTCAATAACTTCTACAGCTTCATGCGATTGTTGTCCAAGAGGTACAGCTTCAAAGGCAAAACTTCCTGTTTCACGAATTAGATTTTCTTTTATGAGTGTAGAATTGTTATTTTGATTTACACGAATACAAGTATTTTGATTTAATTCCTTATCTGCCTTTACAATGGATTGATCATCCCAAACATCATTGTCATATCCAACTCCAAAAGGAATAAACATCAATGCATTGTTACGCGCATAAAAAATTCGTGGATTCAAGTTCATTTTGTCAATTGTTTTTGACCATTGCATTGCTCTATTAAAACCAAATTTTTGAACTACCGCTGAACTCGGTGTTGTTGTTCTATCTACATTTAGACGATAATATCCATCATCTATATTGAATAGTTCAGAACTGTAATTGCCATCATCAAACCACATAGCGCTAGTAGCCTGTGGAAATGTGCTAGTGTATGGAAATGATAAGAAAAAAACTCTGTCTCCTATGTTTCCTGAGCTCAATAGTGTTCCGTTATTTTCAAATCCTGAAGTTCCAACTGCATATGGTCCTGACGGTACAAATACAGTAGAGTATTCTACATTTTCTGTAGCCACTAAGTCTCCATTTAGTTTTGCAAGTGATACAACACCGCGGCTTCCGCTTGGAAATGTACTTCCATTTCCAATCACAACTGCCTGTCCGCTATCATCCGTTACTACATCTTGCACACTTCTTGAAGAAGTTTCTTCTACACTTTTAAGAACGTTTCCGTTATCATCTACTGTGAAGAACAGGTTGTTGGCCCAAACCAAATAGTTTGGACCATTTGGTTTGAGTTCAACTTTGTGTGAGTCATAGATATTTGGCTCATGTTCGTATGTTTTGAACCAGATCATATTATCATCACTGTCTAATTTTATGATACAATATTTATCGCTTTGCTCTGTATTGATATTATGATAATATCCTACTATCAAACGATCTCCATTAGCTGTTTGCACAATACTTTTTAGAAACCCATAACTTATTTCTCCGTTTGCGTATGTTTTTACAGAGATAAGTTCTAAGTTACTATCCGTTTTTATAAGTGTTAATTTATTTGTACTCACAAATGATCTCGTGCCCCAGTAGAAAAATCCATCGACTTCTCCTATGAAGCTTACAAAAGCATAGCTATTGTTTACTTTGATTTTCTTTATAAAAAAGTCATTACTTAATGCCATCTTATTATTTTTTTAACTGTCAATTTTATTTTTTGTTACTGAGCTAGCACGATGTCTTCGGCTCTTGCTGTGTAATCAATTATATATTTATTTACCTCCCAAATGAGGTATCTGAATTTGAAGCTTAGCCTTGCTGCATTGATTTGCTTGCTGTCATGCATAATGATTGCTTGCGAATAGTCTTTTGAATATAGCACTTTGTATGCATCATCATCTTGATCTGTAGCTTTATCAAATACGCGTATTGCACCTCTGTGTCCAACCGTACTTCCATCTTCAAATATTTCTTCTTCTCCATTAATTTGTGCAATTGGAATTTTTGGAATATTGAACGGTTCTGGATTACGGATTAAGATTGCTATTACATTTCCATCACCATCAAGAATTTTGTTGAATTCTGTGTTTACTGGTGGATCTAATGGTGTCATTCCTAACACACCTTCTAACAATCTGTCAAATACATCTAGATATTGCGTTTCTATGGCATCACTATTTGCATCTGGGTTTTCGTCTACAATATTGTATGCTGTTGTAATATCAGCTGGTGTTAGATTTGGAAGTTCCACATTAAAGACTGCTTGTCTATTATTCGCTGGATCATCCTCATCTACCAACATATAGCTGTTTACTTGTGCTTCAAAGTTTTGATAACGTGACGTTTGGAATACGTAATTGTGTACTTGTTGACTTGAAACGACATCTTCTTCTGCTTCAAACGCATTGTAAACTAACGCTGTATACAGTTTTAGAGGTTTCAAATTCGTCAAGGTTACAGAGTATGCATAGCTTTGTGGCTGAATTGCATTTCCTATGGTAAACGTACACTCGATTGCCTCATCATTTTCGTTGATGTAATCAATGAAATTGTTTAGCATTCTGATATTCAACGGAATTCTAGGATCGTTATCATCAATCCATGGTACGCCGCCTTCTCCATTTCCTTCTGGTAATGGCACCGTTTCTTCATTGTAATCGATTGGTAACGGATATGGAATTGTTACATTACTTACTGGATCTTTGATGGCAATATGCATCGAACCTGTTATTGGATCGGAACCTAAGTATCCTTCCCAAGAACGCAGCATATGGTACGCTAACGGTTTTGTAAAGTATAGCGTAATTCTACATTGCTCTTGTCCATAGAATACTGGTTTTGCTTGCAATAAACTTCCATCTGCATTTGGATACGATTTGTCATAGTCTATGTACTGACGTAACGATGTTAATGGATATGAATCTGGATTTGTAAGTTTTCCTGATATACTTGGATTTCCATTGCTATCTGCACGGTTGATGATATTATTATTTTCATCATATTCGTTTCCATAGGTGACACCATATGCATCGTGGAAGTGTCCAATTGGGCCTGCCGTTTTGAATCCGTAGTAGTAATCGAATACTCCTGCGTTTTCACCGTTGTCTACTTCATCTTTTAATTGATAGTGAACATAGAACGTTGAGTTTGGTCTCCAGATAGGTTGTGCAGTTCTTTGCACTGCTTCTTCCATATCTTCTTGCTCTTGCTCAATAGCGTCCATTCCTGGAATTGTTTGATTGTATTCGTGTTGCTCAATAGATAACCAACATACTTCTTGTACAGATGTGTTACATACTTGCGGATCTTCATCTGTTCCTCCACCAGAACAACCACAATCTCCTGCTTCTTCCAAAAGTCTAATTAATTCTACAGCAGAAGCATTTAAATCTCTAAATCGAAGTATTTGCTCATGATGTCCAACTAAACCTTTTATTCTGTTTAGTATGACAACATAGTTATCATATTCTGTTGATACAGCAGCAGGCAATGTTACACCTGGCACATTTGCTAAGTCTTTGATTACTTGTCTGAATGCATCAAAACAATCGATATTGGCATCTACTTGCTCGCTTGTTTCTGTATTTAAGAAACACTCGTTGTATAAACGAACCAATTCGTCATACGCAGCACAGATGATAGGATCTTTTTTACAATCTCCAGCACACTGGCAGTCACCAAGTTCATAGATTTTGTCTAAAATGATATTTGCATATTCAAGTGCTCCATCTAACGTTGGTGGTCTTGCTACTTCTGGATATCTGATTAAAGCATTTATATCAGTAGATAATTCTACTAATAACCCATATTGTGAATTTTGAGCATCAAAGAGTTCAATACTGTCAATCATTTTTAAGAAACAAGCCCAATTATCGTTGAACAAGTCTTTGGCATTGTAATCAATACAGGCAAATAATGCTTCTTTTAAGAATGTATGGAATTCGCAAAGCACTTCCTCTTTATTACAATCTCCACCTCCATCATCGACTGGACAGAATTCTTTTTCTAATTGCAAGTTTTGCTCTAAAGTTCTAATCTCACTAATGACTACAGGTTGTATTCTGGCATTGTCAATTAATGTATTGTTTTTAACGAATGTGAATAATCGCTTTTCTAATTGTGTTGTTTTCACTTCTTTCTTCGTCACACAACTTGACAACTCGTCTTTTAATACTGCTAAGTATTCATTTGTAACCAATGTATAGTTCTTTTGCTCACCATCGAAGTGGATATCTTTGATACCAGCAATTGGTGTTGGCGTATTAAAATCGAACGTAGCATCAATAGCTAAACTTTCATCATTTTGAATAGCAATTCTGTAGATTGGAGCTGCATTGTTGGCTACAATTACACTATTTGATACGTCTGAACCTGTAAGTTTCCAATTTCTGAATATTGGTAATTTACGCGAACTAATTTCCTTAAATTCTTTATCGTTATAAGGAATGTATGTGATGGTAGATTCTGAAGCAGTGATATTGTCAAGAATAAAGTATAATCTATCTTCATGCATGAGCATATCTGTAATTTCAACCTGTGATTTACTGTTGATCAAATAGTTGAATTTCAACTGTAAATTGGCATCAAAATGTACTATTATTGTGCTGTGCGGAAGTGGGGAACTTGTAGATCTTCTACGAATTCCAATCATCAATCCTCCTTCCGGATCTAAACAGCTAGCACCAACTTCATACCAGTATTTTCTACCGTTGTTTAATCCTGTTTGATTGATAACATCACCATTTTCATTGATCTCCAATACGTATAAACGATCTCTTGTACTCGATAGACAAGTAATAAAGAATGTTCTCTTATTCGTTTTTACAACAGACATTCTATATTCATCTAAAGCTTGCTCACAAGTAAAGTAACGTTGCCACAGAATGTTTCCGTTTGTATCAACTTTTAAATAGTATAACCTATTAGAATATCCTCTACCAATGATTAGTAAATTTCCATCTGAAAGTTCTTCAATTTCTTTGAATCGAACTGGTTTTGAACCATCAATGTAATACGCTTTACTGAATACAACTTTTCCTAAAGCGTTGAGTTTTGTCAACACACCATCATTGTAGTTAGATCCTGCCACATTTACAGATGGATATCCAACTGCATAGAAATTACCTCCGATATATTTCATTTTTGAATACCAATTCACACGTTGTGAGTTCGTCTCTGGATGGAAGTATTTGTAAGCGTTAAAAATCGTATTTGAAACACTGATTGCATTTGTATTTAACACAACACTTTTTACACCTGCTGATGCAACTGGTTGTAATTCAGTTTTTGTTTTACCGCAACCTTCTTCTCCAATGATCATAGTACTGGATGCCAGTAATGATTTTAATGCTGCAATTTCATTATCACATTCTTTTTGTGTTTTGAAGTATTCAATACGTCTTGCAATTACTTCACCTCTGTTGTCAACAATATTGAAGTAATATCTTCTGTCCACTGTTTCTTTAACAACAATGCTATCTTTTTCATTTAGAATAGCCGCCACTGATATTTTTAATTCATTAATAGCCGCTTCTTTTGAATAATAGCGTGTACTACTACTTAGTACAATTTCGCATTGCTCATTGTATACTCTGAATCGATATTCATCGATTCCATCGTTATCGATTTCATTGTAAATTTCTGCTACAATTTGCTTTTTAGGCGTTGTATTGGCTTGTACTGAACAACCTTCTGCTTCTAACTGTGCTAATTCTGCTTGCAATTCTTCTAATTGTGCTTGTTGTGCCGCTGTTAGTGGAATAATTTGTCCTGTTTCACTATCATAGGTTGCTTCTTGCAATTCTGCAATTTGCTCACGTACCGCACGAATTAAATGCGCATTGGCAGATTTTGGTGTCACTGTAATTTTTGATGTTAATTCATCTTCATTTGTATATGTGACAACGCTGTTTAATTCTAATTTTGTTTTATATACTTCTTCAATTAACTCATATTGAGGTGTACTTGTCGTATCACTTAAGATTGTCTTGTAATAACGAATTGTAACACCTTCTGCATAGGTTGTTAACTTCAACTTTGTAGTGACTGAAGCTTCTGGTAAAATGATGATTAATCGGTCTGCATTACTAAATTGTAATGATTTTGCAAAATCATGATTGTTTTCTACGTCTGTCACTTCCAAACAACCTACAGCTACTGGCTCATTAGATGAAATTAGTAAGGTTTCAGTACTTCTTATTGGTGCTGCAAAAGAAGATCCACCTGTACTACCGTAATGTCTGCTTAAGTATAAGGTGCTAAAGATTTGTGCATTTGCTCCAGAAGAAGCAAATTCATAATCAGATTTTACACGAACTGAAACATTCAAGTTTTCTGCATCCACAGACACATTTGTAAACTCAAAGCTCGTTAATGGTTCGCTATTTTTATCAAATAATAAAGTATTAATAGCAGTTAAGTAGGTTTCTGCAAGTGCTACTAAATTCGTGGCAATACCATCTGCTTGCGTATAAATAAGAGCAGTATTTGTTCCTAAATTAGGATAAGAGTTTGAACCATTTATTAAGGCACGCATACGATCAAGGTAAACTGTATCAATATTTTCTCCATTCGTAGCATGAACTAATGGAATAGACCAATTCATGTCTTGCACATAAATTGTTTGTTCCAAATCACCTGTTCCCTCTTCAATAGAGTAATAAGCACCATCAATATAATGACCTACATATCCATTTGGTCTGTAATATTTAGTTCCTAATGGTTTTTCTAAGAAATCAGAACAATCGCCTGTATGTTCTGTAGAAACACAGTATAATTCAGATGGTGTAAATCCGTATTCCTCAGGAATAAACCAACCTGGCTCACCGGCTTCCATGTACGAGAATGGATTTGTAGCTAACAATCGGATAGAATCATATTGCTCTCCATTTCGTTGCCTGTATCCAATAGGCAAATGATCCAGACTGTCTCTTTGATCTGTTGGCACAACTGCTTTGAATGGATGGTAAGGTTTCCAAGTGTTTCCATCTGCCATGTAAATACCAATGTTTTCAATTGAGTATTTGTGTTTTACTTGCCGTAATTCGTGTCCACCACGCACTACTTTATTTGGCGGAATTAAATCTGTAAAGTTTTTAGCAGCTCCTGTATGACCTCCAATTTTGTCTGATATTGCTCCAGGCACTAAACCTTTCATTGCTTTGAAGTCGATATAGGTATCTAAAGGAATAACTTTATCAATATTACTCGCAACTGGCACGTTCGGGAAGTAATTCAACTCAAACGTTTCATTTGTTAACATGTGTACACCTTGTACTGCTTCTTTGGTTCTGTCTGGATAGTTTGGATTACTTCCGTCAGATAAAGCTGGAATTGGCGTTCTGTCCACTTCTTTGTTTTTTTCCCACTTCAGTTTTACTTTGAACGTTTTACAGATTTTCACAATGATTCTGATACATACACGTACTCTAATTTGCGCAAATAGTAAGAATGGTTTTGCTGCTTCTGCAGATAAAATTGCATCAAGGCTCACTCGGAATCCAACAATCTTCCATACACTGATTTTGATAGTTCCTCCAAAGGCAATGTAACCTCCTAATTGGAATCGTTCAAAGCTTATAAAGCCTCCAACTTCTACATACGCACTAATTTCGACTTTGATACCAAAGAAGTTTTTTTTCAATGATAAATCGACTCTTGCTCCAGCTTCAATTCCTCGTGCAGAAAGCATTAAGAATGATTGAGCTGTGATGATGGTTAAGACTCGTGCTGAGATTGGTGATTGCTTTGTACCGAAGTTTAGATACCAAGCTGACGGATTGTTAAAGAAGAATCCTGCTTGTACTTCTGCGTATAGATCGATAATCCAACCGTTTGATTTTGGCAATTGATAATCGGCTCCAAACCAGAATTCGAATGAATCGTCTCCAACAGCAACACCTGCAAAGAATGGTGGTTCTGTGTCATCTAAGATTCCTAAACGTTCTCCAAGTACATTGGCTCTACCATCTAAGATAAATACCGATGGTAAGGATAATATTGCCATGAGTCGCGTAGAGAATAAGAATCCATCATCATGCATGGTTCCTAGTACTGTTCCTGCTCCAACGGCAACTGGCAAATTGTATTGATTGGTTCGTGGTGGCCCACTGAATTTGTCAATATTTACGCCTCGTTTTGGATAGGTGTAGTAGTCATACCAAGTATCTTCACCTGATACCAGCCCGATCGCTTCTTTTTCGGCAACGTATTTGTATCCGAGCAACCCTCCAAATCCGTAGAATGCTAGTCCTGTTGCTGCCAATGGAATCGGCGTTGGCATTTCAATTCCTGCTTCTATGATGAATGCAGGTTCTTTTGGTTGCAAACGCATGTGTGCCGCTCCACTGATTCTTGCTTTTGGAAGTTTTAATCCAATTTTCCCTTCGTATTCAGGAGATTCTCCTGGTTCAGGAATTGATAACATTCCGTTGATGATTGCTAAGGCAGAATCTGGATCCGCAGTTCCTGGAATGATTAAATCTACTTCAATAGTTTGAATGCGCAAGAAACTGTGTCCATCACCTCCATGTTCATCATTATCGGTTGTGTAGTAGTATTTGATTCCTTCTCCACGTGCATCAATTCCTAATGGATCTAAACTGATGGCACCATCAAATCCCCAATAGTTGTATTTACGCATGACACCATTGTGCTCTTGTTGATGCGATCCGAAGTGAATTCCAGTTACGGCAATTTCAATTGGTCCAAGGTTCAATGAGATATTTGTTGGAATAAACGCATTTCCTCCAACAATTTCGATAGATCCATCTTCGTACACACGTAGTTTAGGAATCACAATTTTTTGATCGCCTAATACGCGTTGCATAATCGCATTTTGGAACGAGATTTCGCAAGATGTACCTACATAAAAGTTGTCATCTTCTCTTCCTAACTCTAATGTTAGAAAGTTAATTGTCATAAAATCAAATAGATTTAATGGAATTCCTTGTGGTTCAGAGGCTGTAAGATTAAAGTCGCCTTCTTCATTTAAGTGACCATTGATTTCAATAAGTGCTTCATTACCGTCTCCGTCTTTTAGTTTTGGAATTTTTAAGCGTCCCGCAATATTAGATTCTATGATCGAATTTTGCTTGAACGTTATGTCAAAGTTTTTGAAACCAAGTTCCCAATTACCAATATTTACTGGCATGTAATCGTCGTTTGTATTTGGTGTTCCGTTTACAGTTTCTAAGGCAACTGTTCCTGAAACGCCTCCTGTACCAATAAGCATGTTGTAACCAGCTATTCTTAATGTAGAGTTATCAACATTATTGAACCATTTATTTGGTAATGTAATTGCGGCTAATTCAGCGTATACTCCACGAAAATCATCTGATCTTCCATCTGCTGTTGCTTCTGGAATGTTTCTGTCTTTTCGCAGATCTAACTTTAAGTTAGAAAATTCTACTTGCAATCCTGTTTTTCCTATTTCAGAGCGCTTGAAGTCGAAACTATCTTCGTTAAAAAATTCGAATCCTTTTTTACTTGAAATTTTAAATCGACCTACATTATAAATCAATCTTGAATGATAAGGTTCTGGCAGTACTTCTCCAATTTCAATCGTTGCTGGATCTACATCAGGATAATCTGTTGCACCTGTATAAATAGGTCTTAACCATTTTCTAGGAAATTGTAACGCAAGATCAATATCTGTAATTTCAAAATTGAATTGCGGTATAAGTATTTGATAGAAATCTTCTTTTTCTAATCTTCCAAAATAACGATCAAACAAGGCTTTTACTCTACCATATAATTCGTCAAATGAAAATCCTGCATCGTTTAAAAATAGAGTTACAACAATATCTATAATTTCATAGTTGTTTTGACCTACAAAATCCATAATTTCATTAGTACTCACTAGCAAATCTTGATCATCTGTCAACCCTAGAGTTTCAGAAAACTCATTGTTAAATTGATTTACAAACTCTCCGATTCCGCCACCTTCAGGTATAAAGGTTTCAATTGCATCTAGTAAAAAAGCTTCTTTTGTAGTTCCAGCTATTTCAAATAAAATTTCAACAATAGAATTGATAGCATTATCAAAGCTATTGAAGCTAAATTGATTTTTGTATCGGATAATTGTCCAATAGTAATTTAATACAATTGGAATTTCTATACTGTTTTCAACATTTCCTGGATTTAGTAATAGTTTCAATCCATCAGTTCCTGGAAAAGAGATTCCGACATCTTCAAAAATAATTGCGGTAAGACGATATTCACCAAACTCTCTATAAAATGTTTTGTGAACTACAAAATCTTTAAAGTATATATGTTCCAGAATGGTATCTAAGCCTTCTTCTACGAAACTCAAACTTGCAGGAAGATTATCAAAAGATATGAGATCTTTTACACTAGGATAAAATATGTTATTATTTTCCGGCATAATTTATATTATTTATGAACAGTTTTTAATGGAAAAAATGTTCTTAGTTATTGTGATACGCATAGTGCGTAGTTTTGTGTGTTTTTTCATAGTATTCGAGATACTTTATATGCTTATAGTTGCTTATCGAATAGAAATCCAACTAATGTCTCTTTGTCTTTAGTAGACAATATTTCTCCACTTGGTAATGCAGTCGGGTTGACGTCGAAGAGTGATTTTAATAAGTCTGCCCAATAATTATCATAGACATAATCATTATCAATTAAATCACTATGCATTACTAAGCCTGCTTCTATCCCTAAGAATCCGCGCACTTTGGCTCCAAGACCTAATGATCCACTGATTCCAACTCCGAACGTAAGCTCATTGTGAATCGACAATCGGATGTCTTCCCATTTGCTCACATAGTTCATTGCTATTGCTATCAGCATTTTCTTGATTTCTGGGTCCATGTTTGAGAAAGAGTCTCCATCACCACTATAAAATCCAGTTCTGTTACCAATTTCGGCTGCAGTCATTTTTAGAAGCTTAGAGAATACGGCTGCGACACCTGCATTAGCGTCTAATATTGGTGTTAATGCAGTATCATTGTATAATGTTAAGGCATAAGCTATTCTGTCATCTACAGCATCAAATTCGTTGAATGTAACAAGTCTGTCTTGCAGTAATGCGACTTCAGGTATGTCTTGAGAATCTAACTCTAATTGTGCAATACTAATACGAGTCATAATTATCAAAGCTTTGATACCTTCGATATAGTCTTGTCCAGCAATTTTATAGTCTAAATCTAAGAATGACGCTAATGAAAAACCTCCAACACCTCTGGTAGCGTTCATGAATTTCGTTTTTGCGCCTATCCAGCGATTTCCAACGATACGTTGACTTCTTTTTATGGACCTCAACTTCCTTGAAGCATAAGCGAAATTGAAGCGTTTTCTAAATTCAACGCCATCCAGATTGTCAAGAATGTCTTGAAGTGTTTCCCCAAATTTAAATGAAGTGGTATTGGCATAATTTCCAATTTTCAGCGCGCTATCGCTAAATCCTCCTGTAATGGCATCAACGGTTCCTGATAGATCAAAGTTATATGTAGTTTCGTACCCGTATTCTAAGTAACGATCTAAATCACCTGAGAAATTATAGAATGAAATCAGTTTTTTACTGTTTCTGATCATTTTCTGGAATGTAAAATCAAATGTACTTGTATCGTTATCTATGACATCTGGTTCATCTGAAATATTATAGATAAGTCCTAATTTCATTCCCAATCCCTGATTTAAAGCAAAACCTGGAAGAATTGGGAAACCAAAAAGCCCTTTAGCAATTGAGGTAAAAAATTCAGCATGAATTGATCCTTCTCCAAATGCAAACATTTTTATTTCGAGTGGTACACGTGTACCATCTGTTCTCATACACTTGCTGTAATCACTTCCTACAAAATAATTTACATCAATATCAAAACCAAAACCAAAATTTCCACCTATTCCGATACCTCCAGATATTGCAGCTCCAGATAATAATGAGGCAAGTTTTGTAGGCTTGGCAAATTTTTCATCCACATTATTGTTTGCCCAAGCATTTTGATCATCAGAATTCCCAAAACTTAAACCAGCACTTGCTTCAGCTCCTGCTTCTGCATAAGCACCAGTATATACTTTTAGCTTGGTCATATAATTCCATAAATCAACATTGAAGTTTTGTGCAGCTCTGTAGAATGCAAAAGGCGCTATGACTGGTAATACAACTCCTGCACCTGTATACATCATTGATGCAAGACCTCTTGATAGTGGATCATTTCCTGTGACAGGAATTTCAAATTCTATGAGTGCATTGACTGCTCCTCCACCTTGTGCAGAAGCACCAACAGCTGCTCTAATTCCATCTTTTTTACGTTTTCTGTTATTTCCTCCAAACCAAAATCCGAATCCAGCTTCTACTCCAACATCTGCTCCTACTTTGAGTTCGCCAAAAGCACTAATTTTTAAAATATGATCTCCAATGGTATCTGTATCTTTTCTCCAGATAGAGACATCTCCTTCAAAATCGGCTCCAATAAACGCGTAAGTTGCTCCAAGTTGTATTTTGAAACGTCTCCCTTCTGAACGTCGAGGAAACAAGGTTTCAATAGCAAATTCTGCTAGTTCTACTACAGGATCGCCACTGTCTAATGCATCCAAATACTCTCTATTGACAATTCGCCATAACGATTCGGCACATTGTCTGGAAGGAATCCACATATAGTGATTTCCGTTTGCATTTAGGTTTACTTGAATTTTTTCATCGACAGGTTCATCTTCATGAATATAATCGTACTTACTGTCTATCCCAGTTACATACTGTAAAAATGTATCGTATAAATCTACTGGATTTTGATTTGCTTGCAAGTAGGTTTCTAAACTATCATAAGCGCTACGATGATCTACTTCCTTAAAAAAGCTTTTCCCTGGCAGCGGATAAATACTTCTCGTAGTATCTGTCTGCAAATCTCCTTCTGGATCTGGGTTATTAGCATAAATAAGCAGATTTAAACAGAATTTAAAGAAAGGCATATCTTCAATTAAAGTTCCTTTACTAGGGAATCTGATGATATCCGCTGGACTTGCATTTGGATTATCTGGATCGTTTGGATCAAAAATTTCACCATCTGCATTTTGTGGAAATATTTTTACTTCATCATAATAATGTTCTTGAATAATAGCCTTCAATTGCGTGTTTGTAAAATTTAAAGGAGTTTGCGTCGTAGGGCGTGCTGGAATTCTGTATAATTTTGAATGTACGTCAGGCATAGGTGCTCTATATTCTCCATTTGGTCCTTCTTCCCAATGTTCCCATATATATGCAGCTTGAATATGTCCTTCTATAGAAATATTATCTTTAAAAGCTCTTAACAATTCTGCTTCTCCTTCGGGAGTTTGTGTATGTTTACTAGCAGAGACTACTACTACTTGATACCAACCATCTGCTGTAGATGGATGTTTTCTTAATACATGAATAATGTCTCCTTCTTTTAATCGAACAATTTCTTGACTCGCGTTTACAATTGGTTCTTCAAATAATCGTACATAATTCACTCCGGAAGGTGTATTATACACAACGGTATCCTTACCAATGTATTCGGATTCTCCATAATTAATAATTGTTCCACCATTAATTGCATCATACCCACCAATTCTGTTGAGTGCTTTGTCTAACTCAAAAATTGTTTTTCTACCTACTATACCGTCAGCTATTGCTGCTAATTCTGGTGTGTTTTGCTGAAAAACTTCTACGCTTAACTTTGTAATTTCTGCAAAAGTTCCTACAAAACCTCCATCAACATCTGCTGGTCCCCATTTTAAGTTTCGAGCATTTGTCAATTCTGCTGGTGTTATACCCGGTATTTCCTGAACTACTGTGAATAACGCAATATTTAATAAGCGTACCGCTTCTTCATTGTTTTCTCGATCTAAAGCTAAAGAAGCACCTTTTCCCATATTGATGCGATTTAAGGTTCTATTTCTTCTAAATAACTCAGAACTTAATGGCGGTTGATTATCTGGGTAAAATTCAGCTTCTTGCGTAAGCGCATTTTGTGCTGCTGTTTCTGTTATATATATTGCCATTAGAATGTTGTTTTATAATTACTTGCTGGTTCTTCACGATTATCCGTGATTCTTGTGTAGATGTACATATTTGTAAATACATGCTTTTCCTTGAGTATACCTCCATTTTCAACTACTCCTTTAAGCAATAATTGATATCTACCAATAGTTGTATTTTCTGCTTTTTTATCGTAAAGACTGCTGTAGCGAACTCCTAAGTACACTTGGTTGACATTATTTACTCCAAATTCAGTATCTCTAAGCGTTTTTAGTGTGTTGAATTGATCTTTAGAGATGGTAACACAATCAAAGTATTCGAAGTCGAGTTCGAATTCTACACCATCATTGATACTATTGTTCGACAAAAAGAATAGCAACGTAGGACTTGCCGAATCGGTTACATAGTCAGATACTGTACCACTTGGTGTAAACACCAAACGTTTGTACGGTATGTTTGTAAAACTTTGTTTTTGTAATGTGACATTTAAATCCTTTTTTGTTAGCCCAAAAAGGAAATCTGCTTGTTGTGATATCTTAAAGGATGTTAGATTAGCTATTTCACGTTCGTTATTAACTCGTGCAGATCGGTATACATTTTTCTCTTCTATGTAAGCAAAAAAAGTTAGGTTATTATCATCTTCAGCTAAGCCTATTTTTGGAATGTATCGTTGATCATAATAATACCCATAAGTCCCTGAAGTCATAAATGCATTTTCTGTAGAATATACACGTGCTGATACTTCTCCTGCTGTATGAGCAGTTCCCAATTTCATATCAAATATTGGAAACATTAAATCAAGTACATGATCATCGTGTCTCAATAGTGCTTCTTCTAAATTAGCGTTTATGACAGGATTTGCGGGGTTTATAATACGTCTTGGGACAATCCCTCTAAAACTGTGCGTCGGCTTAAAGTCTAGCAACATTTTAATATGATGGTAGGAGCTTGTTGGTCCGTTTGATAGATTATTTATCACAATCTTCACAGTGGTATCTTTGTATTCTGCTTCTCCAATAAAAATAGCATCTTCGCCATTTGCAATAAAATCTTCATAATTGAGCAATGGCATTGATTTCACATAATTGCCACCTTCGAAATTGCTTTCTTGATACGAATCATCATTTAAGTCTAAAATACTTTTTCCGTATACTAAGAGAGTTCTTTCTAGAATATGACCTTTTGTTCGATCTTTCCATTCTACTCCATCCGTAGTTTTGTATGGTGTAGCTACATTAAACGTTGGATAAATATTAGCTAGACTTTTTACTTGATTTACAAAAGAAATATAGTATGGCAATTTCCCCTCAGGTCTTGTTGCTGAGATAGAATCAAATGTAAATATTGGCCAGTTATTAGCACCATAGTGAAATGCATTTGAATTTATTCCGTGTTGATATGGAATGAAATCTCCTAAAATATGATGTAATCTTTTGTTTAATGTTGAAGAACCATATTCATAATAGAAATTTTGATAATAATTATAAGAATGCCCTGTTTGATGACGAATATCGATATACGTTTTGTGCTTGTTTGTAAAATCACTTAACAAAAGTTCTTTATCTAGAACCTCTGAGAAAGTTGCACTTGTTTCGTTAAACGCTTTTAATTCGTTATCTACCAAGATAAAGTTTCCATAAAAAGCTGCAGCATCAAAATAGTTTAGAACCTCTTGCTTATAGTATTTTTTTTCATTGTTTGAATACGCAGAAACATCTAAGATATGTTCTTCAGATGCTCTAAGTGTTCCCATGTTTGCTTCAAAACCAATTTGGTCACCAATGATTTCAAAACCAGCAAGGTTCGCTGTACTAAATTTACCTAAAATTGCACCTGCTTCTACTATGGGCAATTGAAATGTAATGTCGTTAGGTGTTTTAAAGAAGATTTCTTCCAATAAGACTTCATCTACGACGTAATCATCTGTCGTTTGATCAGCTGAGGCTGAATAAGAATATCCTAAATGCCTCGGAATTGCCGGATCATTGTCCGGGTTTTGCGTATCTGCATTGAGACGCGCTTTGTTTTCGATAACAGCCGTTTTTATATCAGGAGCTCCTGCAATTGGAGAAGAAGCCAATATTTCAGGGAAATCTGTACCCGTATCTGGATTGGGAATAATGATTGAATCTTTCTTTATTCCTCTATAAATAAAGTAAGCAATACCATCATATTCCCAGTCTACTGGGTTCACAGGTTTTAATGCAATATTAATCAAATCGGGATTACCACTTGCCTCTTGTATGAGTACTAAAGATTTGCATGTGGCAATCGCAAAATTTTGATATGAATTTGAAAATTTATGAGTGCTTTGCAGCCTATACTTATTTTCATCTATTGCACCAAACTCCCTTTGATTCGATTGATCCTGATTCTCCCATGACTGTTTATCAGTAAAGAAAAAGAAGTTTTCCATGTTCGTTTATTTTTTTCAATTAAAGTATATATGAATGCATAGTTTAAATCCATTCACCATGATCACTGTTGGGCATTTAATTTCGTGGGAGGAGTAATTAACTTTTTATCAATAGTGAATTACTGGTTATAAAAGAAGGGAATATTAAATAGCTAAGATTGGTGCTATTCAACTCTAAATCAGCAAAAATTCTTGCTTAGAATTATTTTAATTTCAAAAAACCTGTCATTTTAATGTTTACTTATTATTAGTTTCACAGGGAATTGAAAGCTTTTCACATAAAATAACAGTTTTTTAAACCAATAAAAGAACTTTCACTCCTTTTATTCATTCATATTTATTACAAAGAACCAAATTATTATTCACAATTGTAATTTTTCAAACTCAAACATTCTGTAGTTGCAGTACTTACCGAATATCCCTGTAATACTCACACTTTTCAACTTTTGATAAAAAAGTTTTTATTAAGAATGAAATGTAAACTGATTGTTTTGAATTGTTTTTACTATTTTTATAACAATGAAAAAGTCATTTTTTAAAATATTAGCAAAATTGAATAAGATATTATTGCCTTCTTTTTCAAAAAAGCAATTAGATTTAAGCAAGGCTTCTAAATTTCAATTAGCTATCATTGGCTGGCGTTATTACGTCACTACCAAAGCTTTAGATTGAAAGAATTTTTTACTGACATCGTGTAGATTTATTCTAAAACAAAAAAAGATTAATTTTTTACTATTTATTATTTGTATTTGTTGCAAAAACAGATATATTTGCACCCGCAATATACAAATGGCCTCGTAGCATAACTGAATAGTGCACTTGATTACGGCTCAAGAGGTTGCAGGTTTGAATCCTGCCGAGGTCACAAAAAACGCTGTAAATCGTTGATTTACAGCGTTTTTATTTTTTAGTTGCCACCACAGTAGCCAATTTTCTAAAAATATAGGTTATAAAAGTTCGTTTTATACTCTTCGAAATCCAGTATTTTGAACAGTAAGCGCCTTACCGTTTCTTACACATTTTGTATAGCCCTGAAGACATTCAACACATTCTCCAGATAATAACCTTGCCTCTATTTCGTATGGATTGTTATCATATCCTTTATCACGATGTTGTTTTATGTAATTTTTCAAAAAAGGAAATAAGCCCTCTCTTTGATACTGCATCCAATGTATGCGCTCATGCTCTAAAAGCATTTTATTGTCTCTTTCAGATTCTTTTATAAAAATACCAAATGGAGGTATTGTAATTCCATTAAAACCTCCTATTATTCGGTTTGTATAATATACTGGCGCTTCTTTTTTCTTTTGAATTTCATTATAAGCTAAAAACACAGCTAATGTTAGTAGTCCAAATTGTTTCATAATACCAATGTTTTCTCTTTAAACAACTCATCGTATTTTTTTGGGTTTCGTTTTTTGAACCCTTCGCGCCAAATGAGATACTGACCATTGCCGTAACGTCCTGTGTTTTCCATAAGGAAATCTTTAACAGTGACCAACGCATCAACAACGTGTGTCCATGCCTGATCGCCTTTAAAATTTCCACTTTTGGTGACTTCAAATATTAAAATGAAAGAAATGTTTGGATATTTTTTAATAAAACGATCTTCAAATTCGTGCGGTTTCATTTTTGTGCGGTGTATATAAGTATTGATCATGTCAATAAATATGAATTGATATTGACCAGACTTACACAATTTTTCCAACTCATCTATTGTTCTTACCTGAGAAGAAAAGGCACGTGAATTGTGTTCAAGATTTGATAGTTTCCAAAGATCCTGTGTACTCTTATTGAATCCTTGATCCGCGAAGTTGTAGAGAACGTTGCCGAAATTAGTTAAATAAGAAGCCAAGGCTAAAGCTCCGGAGGTTTTTCCATTTTTAGGCGCACCCCAAAATGCGACCTTCATATTTTTAGCTGGAGACTGCATAAAATCTCCCCAAATACCTTCAAATTCTAACGAGTCAAATTGCATGTTCATCAACTCATTTGAGCTTATTGCACCCTTACTTGGCTTTGGTCTATTCTTAATAGGTGTGGAAGGTGCTGACAGTTTATATGCAGTTTTGCTTGCCACCAAAGGAGCTTCTGGAATAGTCCCTTTGTCTACTCCAGAATGACTCACCTTTGGTTTTAAATCCGCAACGATTTGCTGTGTATTGGTTTGCGCAACATCTACTTCTAAGACTCTGAAATTTGGCTGATTCAGACTACCTTTTTTTTTTTACATACTTGCTGTATCTTTCCTCCAGGTATAAACTTATAGCCTTTCTTTAACTGTCCATTCTTATTGATTCCCTCGCACTTCACTCTATTGGTACACATACTTCGTTTAGGAAGTGATAAGCCAACTAACTCAGGTTCAATTTTTACTGAAGGTTTTTCAATATACTTCGTTAATGCTTTTTTAGCATTTACAATTTCATCATACAAACGATTGCCTTTTTCAACGCGATCTTTTGCAATGGCATTTTCAATTCTTTTTAACAGACGCGTTGCTTTTTCAACATCTGGCTTGTAACCTTGCATAAGAATGAATGAATTAAGCAATCCAATTGCGGTATTTATCTTCTGGCTACCAACATATTTTTCAATGTCATGGTAAAGCTTCTTGTCTTTAAATTCCGTAATAGTAACATTGTTTTTGCTAGGGTTTTTCAACTCTGGTTTAATGACCTCAAATAGCGCAATTATCTTTTTGTTGACTTTGGTAAATAAGTCTGCATCTAGACTTGTCTTACGTACCTTTCGGTGTAATGCTGCCTTTTGAAACGCATTGTAAAGCAATTGAACTTTTCTGAAGGAAATATTTTCAGGCTTCTTTAACATATTAAAAAAACGACGAATGAGTTTGTATTCCTCCGAATAATGATCAACTGTTTTTATATCTACATTTTTTTCAACTTTTTTGACATTTTTCTTTGATTTACTTTTAGTTTTTGGAATAATAGAATATAATTCTGGATGTTTTTTTCTTAAAATATTTTCTAATTTATCTACCTTAAAATAAAAATCAAGCTCAACATTTTCATGCTTAACAAGCTCATCTATAGATACAATTCCTAATCCTGCATTCTGATAATCTCCATTTAATATCACATAAGCGAAAAATTCATTTTTTTTATCATTAATATCAAGAATATACCAATGTGACCCTCCATGGAAATAATGTGCGTGAACAATCATATTTTTTCCTTTGTCTTTTTTTGGAATTGATTCTAATTCTTTTTCAAGTCTTAAAATCACATCATCTAATTCTTGCTTATTTTGCTCTATAAGAAGCTGTTGCTGATGATTAGGTATTAATTTTTTTACAAAAATCGTATTATTTAATTGCTCTTGTATTGATATCCTATCATTAATCATTTTCTTTTCAGATTTAGTTTTTTTAGTAAAGCTTAAAAGCCTATTTACAGTGTAAATTGCGTTTTCAGTATGCTTACGAGTCCAACACCTCCAATTTGGTGACCACCTAAATCCTTTTGATTTAAGTTCTTTTATTATCTCTTTTTTTGGTTTTTCATCATGAAAAATTTTTACTCGGTCATCTTCAATAGTAACATATCCTCCTTCAAATTCAATATCTTCCCAAGTAGATTTTCTTTCAATTCTAGACTGCATTATTTTCACTTTTTCTTCAGTTCGTTTGATAGTTGCGTTATTGTTAGTAAGAACAAATGATGGAATTTTCAGCTCTTTCCAGTGACCTCCTAATTTTAAAAGGTGTTTTTCCTGAAAGCCTAATTCAAGTAAATATTTAGTCAATTCAGGGATATTGTCTATTTTACTTTTTCTGGCTGCTTTATTGATTTCTTTATATTCAATTTGATCAATTTTAAGTTCTTCAAGTCTCTTCTCTGCAATTTCTAATTCATCTTCTGGACTTTTTGTTGGAACGCGATTTACAGCTTTGAAATACTTTGTTCTCCATTTTTCAAAATCATTATATGCTCCATCTGCCCAATTAGAGTATTTTTGCGCACGTCTTACAGGAAAATTAGAAGGTCCTGTAATCATTGAAGAAATACAACGAGACTTTGCGCTCATCCATTTAGAAAATTTTTCAATGAATTTTGCTTTATAATTACCTTGTTTTTCTCCTAAAAGTTTTAAATCTTCTTCCAAGACTTTTGAATAACTTTTAACATAGTCTATTGCGCGTCTTTCTGGTGAAAATGACGTGCCTTGATGAGCTCTGTAACATAAATCATATAAATCACCAAGTATGTATTTATTTAAATCTTGTTTCATTTTATTTTAAGTAATAATTTATTTTAAACATCAATCACCATTCGTTTACCTAGGACATTTAATACAAATTTCAATGCTAAATTTTGTGGGTTGTATAAAGTCTCAATGTTATTTATATTATTTAATATTCCAGAAGTTGGCACATTGTATTTCATAAAAGGTAGTATATAACTGCTCTGAGGTTGTATTTCTATTTCAGAAATATCTGCCTGAGCCATACCTAAAAATTGTCCGTCAATAGTAAATACTTCTACACTTTTAAGTTCAACACTTGAGTATGTGTTTAGAGTCAGTGAATTTTGAGTTGGATTTATTATTTCTAACTGAGCTTCAAATTGAATTCTTTGAATATTAATGTCAAAATTCCGAATCCCCACAATGTTAACTCGTAAGTTGTTTAAAATAGCTATTACACTATTGTACTTTCTTTTT
>NZ_JAKVBC010000015.1 GCF_022447245.1 Kordia sp.
TACGGCGAAATATCGCTGAACAATTTAAGGTGGTTATAGCAATGGGGCTCACCTCTTACCATTCCGAACAGAGAAGTTAAGCCCATTAGCGCAGATGGTACTGCAGAAATGTGGGAGAGTATGTCGCCGCCTTTTTTTAAAACCCTTATCATAACTGATAAGGGTTTTTTTTATGGAAATACCCGGAGTTTAAAAATATTTTTTTTCAGATGAGTACTAATATTACTGTCATGATTCCTAATATATGCTAAGTAAATAGTAGATTCATAGTTTTTTAGTATATTGACATACATAAATTTTGCTCATGAATACTGTTGTTATAAACTCTCTTCTAATTACATTATATAAGTCTAAAAAACTTTTGAACGATTTGAATGATAATTCCTATTGTTGTAAGGAAGTGGGACCTTATTATTCTAGTGTTGGATCCCATATTCGACATGCATTGGATTTTTATAAATGTATTTTTAAAGGTTTAGAAAGTAAGCATGTAAATTTGACTTCAAGAGATCGAGATAAAAGAGTGGAAAATGATTGTAATTGCGCAATTTCAGAAATTGAATTTATTGCAGATAAAATTAAAGGGCTTCATTCAGTAGATTTAAATCTGGTATTAGATGTAGAAGATAATTTGGGAGATGGAAATATTACATTGCAATATACTTTAGGAGCTTTATTAGCACAAGCAAACAGTCATACAATTCATCATTATGCTATCATTGCATATGTTTTAGATCGTTTAGATGTAGAAATTAAGGATGAAAACTTCGGATATAATCCCACTACTCCAATGCATGTTTTAAAGCATACAAAAGCTAGTTAAACATTGAATCCATTATTTTTTTAAGACCTTTAAAGGCTAGAAATATTGCTGCTGCTGCAATCAATAGACCAACTATTAGTACAGGGATATAGAGAGGGTGCTCTTGGTTTTTAAATGCTGAATTTATAATTATAGGTCCAGCAAACATACATAATAAAGAGCCAAACATTAGTTTTAATCCTTTAGAGAGTACTTCTTTATTTGTTCTTTTTGTCATAACTATTAATTGCTTTTCGTACATTTTGATGTTCTGCTAATAATTCTTTTGCAGTTTCTATAGATACTTGTAATTCTGACATGATCATTTTAATACCTCTGTCTACTAATTTATGATTACTAAGTTGCATATCAACCATTTTATTTCCTTTTACTTTCCCTAGTTGAATCATCACGGCAGTTGAAATCATATTGAGTACAAGTTTTTGAGCTGTTCCAGCTTTCATTCTAGAGCTTCCAGTTACAAATTCTGAACCTACAATTACTTCTATGGGATGTTTTGAAATATTTGATAATGGACTATTATGGTTGCAAGTAATACAACCAGTTAGAACATTATGTTTATTACATTCTTTTAATGCACCAATTACATAAGGAGTTGTTCCTGAAGCAGCAATACCTATAACAGTATCATTTTCTGAAATATTTTGTTCTTTTAGGTCTTTCCATCCTTGAGTAGTATCATCTTCAGCGAATTCAACGGCTTTTCTAATGGCAGAATCACCACCAGCAATAAGTCCAACAACAAGCTCATGTGGAACTCCAAATGTTGGTGGACATTCAGAAGCATCAACAATACCAAGTCTTCCGCTTGTTCCAGCACCAATGTAGAACAAACGACCGCCATTTTTCATTCTTACTGCAATTTCTAAAATCAATTTTTCAATGGACGGGATAGCCTTTTCAACAGCTAATGGAACGGTTTTGTCTTCATTATTGATATTCATAATTAGCTCAAAAACAGTCATTTTTTCTAAATGATTATATTTTGAATCTTGCTCTGTTGTTTTGATGAATTCCATGTTTCAAAAATACATTATTTTGAGTATTTATTGAATGGTTTTCTACGTTATAAATAAAAGCTTTATCGAAACTATTTTTTAAGAAATCATCTCTATTAAATTACCTATATTTTGATGAAATCGAAAATATGGAATATTTACATTTGATTGGACATAAAGAAGAGAGTTTTATATTCACACATTAAAACTTAGAATTATGTCAAAAAGACAAGCACGACATTACACAGAAGAATTTAAATTAAAAGCCGCAAAACTTAGTCAAGTCAATGGCAATATCAGTTAAACCAGCAGAGAGTTAAATGTCCCTTATTCTGTATTACAGCGTTGGCGTAAAGAATATGATACATATGGTGAGAATAGTTTCACTGCAATTTAAGTCTTTTAACGAAAGTGGACTTATTTAGGAAAAAAATAAGAGATTAATTTAATATGGATACTACCTGATTTTTTCTTCTAAGTTTCATTGTTTTTGTTTTGATTTTTGCTCTTTGTTTTAATAGTTGTTGATCTCTTCCAAAAAACACATCAGCAGGTGTTACATTATTAATAGATTCATGGTATCTGTAATGGTTATAATATTCAACAAATTCTGCTAAACGATCTTTAAGTTCTTTCGGGCTGTAATAATTTTCTAGTTTGACTACATTTTTCATAGAACGATGATAACGTTCTATTTTCCCCTGTTTCTGAGGATGATTAGATTTTTCCCGAACATGCTTGATGTGTTTTTCATCTAAATAGACACCTAGCTCGTTACTGATGTAACATGAACAGTTATCAGATATCAATCTTGGTCTGTTATTAGGAGTTATATCTGTTTTTTCTGGTGCAGCTTCTACTGATCTCTTCACATCAGTAGTTTTCATAGTAGAACAAAGTTCCCAATGAATAATATAACGGCTGTAATCATCCAAAACAGTAGATAGATAATACCAACCCCACCCTATGATTTTAAAGTACGTAAAATCAGTCTGCCACATTTGATTCACTCTAGTGGTTTTATCTTTGAACTCATTGCTTGCCTACTTTTATCTGAAAATTTACATTTAACCTATTTAGAAATGACTATGAGAGATGATACAGGCTTTTGTTATCTCATAGTTCAAAAGAGGTGCTGCGAAGGCATTATATCAATGAAGATGTGGTGTTGAAAGCTATGAGAGAAGTTGAAGTATTTATGCAAAGACAGTAATCCTAATTAGCCCTGAGGTCTTAAAATTGAGGTCTGATGCATAAAAGGCTGATTAAGTGAATGCTATAATATATGAAAAAATTAAAAAGGTACTCCTAACAGTACTGGAGTACTGAAAATGAAGCTGTCTAAAATGAAATAACCCACTCAAAATGAATGGGTTATGTTGTAGCGAGATCGGGAATTGAACCCGAGACCTCCGGGTTATGAATCCGACGCTCTAACCAACTGAGCTACCTCGCCGTGTTTGCGGGTGCAAATATAGGAACTATTTTTTTTTGAGCAAATATTCCACAAAAATTATTTTTTTTGTTCTTTTCTTTTAAACTTATTAATTAATGTATATATTGTCAAAACATAATCAAGAAATACAGTATGTCTGATAAAATTAAATACGAAATCGAGTTCCCAATCCAATCTTCTCCTCAGCTTTTATTCCAATATTTGTCTACACCGTCAGGATTGTCTGAATGGTTTGCAGATAATGTGAATTCACGTGGAGAAAATTTTACATTTATTTGGGACGATAGTGAAGAAATGGCAAAGCTCCTTGGAAAGAAAAACAATGAACGCATCCGTTTCCAATGGGAAGATGATGAAGATACCTCGTATTATTTTGAAATGAAAATAGTCGTTGATGAAATTACGAAAGATGTATCTTTAATAGTTATTGACCACTGCGAAGAGGATGAATTAGAAGAAGCAAAAATGTTGTGGGAAAATCAAATTGGAAGTTTGAAACAAGTTTTAGGTTCACGCTAAGAAAATCATTTATTAAAACCATATTTGCCTTGAGAAAATCAAGGCTTTTTTTATGATTAATTTTAATGG
The DNA here is from genome assembly GCF_022447245.1 of Kordia sp. Classification (GTDB taxonomy): domain Bacteria; phylum Bacteroidota; class Bacteroidia; order Flavobacteriales; family Flavobacteriaceae; genus Kordia. The sequence goes on from NZ_JAKVBC010000015.1 coordinate 3,866, forward strand.
AAACATCAGCAACGATACAACTATCTTAGATGCAGAAAATAGAGGGATAAAGTATGGAGATTCACTTTTTGAAACCCTGAGAGTCGTTGCCAATAAAATCCTTTTTTGGGAAGATCATTATTTTAGGTTAATGGAATCGATGCGTATTCTAAGAATGGAAATTCCTATGAATTTTACTATGGAACACCTAGAAGAAGAAATTCTCAATACCTTAAAAGCAAATGAGCTTACAAATGCACGTGTGCGTTTAACGATTTATAGAGGAAATGGTGGATTATATTTACCAGATTCTAATGATATCGAATATATAGTTACTGTAAATTCACTTGCGTCTCCTTTTTATTTACTATCTGAAGAACGATTTGAAGTAGATTTATATAAAGATTTTTATGTCAACAAAGGATTGCTTTCTACTCTTAAGACCAATAATAAAATTGTAAACGTATTAGGGAGCATTTATGCGAAAGAAAATGATTTGGATAACTGTTTGCTTGTAAATGAAGATAAAAGTGTCATAGAAGCGCTTAATGGGAATATTTTCTTGGTAAAAGGGAATGTTATCAAAACACCTCCAATTACCGATGGATGTTTAAAAGGAATTCTGCGTAAGCAATTGGTTGAAATTTTAGAAAAAACCTCCGACTACGAATTAAAAGAAGAAAGTATCTCACCTTTTGAAATTCAAAAAGCAGATGAATTCTTTGTGACGAATGTAATTCGAGGAATTGTACCAATTACAAAATACCGCAAAAAACAGTTTGCAGCTACGGTTGCAAGAGATTTAATAGCGAAGTTGAATATGAGAATCAGGTTAGGAGCGTAGCTTAAAAACGCTTTTTTCTTTGGCACAAGTAAAATATTAAAGAAATAACTCACAAAAAATCAAGAGTGTAATTTACAACTTTTGATGTTTTATGAGTTATAAATTTAAAATGCTAAGCCTAATTGTGACTCGGATTTTCGGGCGCATTTGACCAAATCAAATATTCGCCACCAAATTCCATCATCTTATTACGCCAAATAGACTTGCACGACTTGGAAATGATTTCCTTTTTGAATTCATTTTCCACAATGATCCAAGAATTTGAATTCAATTCTTCACTCAATTGATTCGCATGCCAGCCCGAATAGCCTAAGAAAAACTTAATATCATCTTGCTGTAATTTATCTTCTTCCAATAATTTAATAATAGAAGAAAAATCGCCGCCCCAATAAATCCCCAGCGAAATTTCTATACTATTAGGTACCAAATGTGGTATTTTATGAATAAAATATAAATTATCTTGTTCTACAGGTCCGCCATTATACACTTTAAATGTGGTTTTAGCGTTTGAAAATTGCGGAATTAAGTCAGAAAGATGAACGTTTAATGGTTTGTTTAAAATAAAGCCAATAGATCCTTCTTCAGTATGGTCAGCAAGTAAAACAACTGATCTGTTGAAAGATACGTCTCCAATAATAGATGGTTCAGCAATTAAAAGATGTCCTTTATCGGGTTTTAAGGCTATCATTTGCGTTTTTTTAGGTTACTTAAATCTATAAAAAAAAAACGAAATAATCAAATATGATACTTTTTAATACAGTTATAAAAACGAAAAAGCACTCAATTTTGAGTGCTTTTTGCCTAATTTATGTATAAATACAATTAGTTTACTGCTTTTCCTAAATCAGATCCTGCTTTAAACTTTACTACTTTTTTAGCAGCAATTTGGATAGTTTTTCCAGTTTGTGGATTTCTTCCCTCTCTTGCAGCTCTTTCTGAAACTGACCAAGATCCGAATCCTACTAGAGAAACTCTATTTCCTTTTTTTAAAGCTCCTTCTACATTTCCTAAAAATGATTCCAATGACTTTTTAGCTGCAGCTTTAGAAATTCCTGCATCAGCAGCCATTGCGTCAATTAATTCTGTTTTGTTCATAATCGTTGAATTATTAATTGTTGGTTAAACATTATTTTTAAAAGCACTACAAATTTATACGGATTTCTTTGCCATGCAAGTAATAGCGCGGGAAAAGCCGGTTTTTGTTGATAACTTCATGCGATTGTTAATAAACAAGCCCATTTTTTGTTGTTTTTCTCTCATATCAGTAAACATAAGGGTTACGAGACTGTTGCCTCTTTTTCGAAAGTAAAACCATTTAATAAGGAACTAATTTCCATAGAACGCTTTCCTGGAAGCTGTAAAACTCTAACAATAATGTATCCTTCTTTTACCGCAATTTTTACTTCTTTTTTAGAACTAACAACACTTCCCACAGCACTTGAATGCGATTCTTCTACCTTTTCTACCTCATATATTTTAATGGTATAGGTTTTGTCTCCATTATATAAGGTAGTCCAAGAAGCTGGATATGGACTCAACCCACGAATCTTATTATATATATTGTCTATGGTATCTGTCCAATCAATTTTACAAGTATCTCTGTGAATTTTATATGCGGTCTTTATATTCTCTGAATTTACTTGAGTGGTTGTTGTGACATCATCCTTTTCTATGTGTTGAACGGTTTTTACAACTAAGCCACTTCCAATGTTCATTAATTTGTCATGTAAAGAACCTGCATTTTCTTTTGGATCAATAGCAAGTTCTTCCTGAAAAATCATAGCACCAGTATCAATCTTTTCATCAATAAAGAATGTTGTAACACCCGTTTTTGTTTCACCATTAATAATAGCCCAGTTAATTGGTGCAGCGCCTCTATAATTTGGAAGTAACGAAGCATGTAAGTTAAAGGTTCCGTATTTGGGCATTTGCCAAACCACTTTGGGTAACATTCTAAAGGCAACTACAATTTGTAAATTCGCATTTAACGCTTTTAATTCTTCCACAAAAGAAGTGCGCTTTAAGTTGGTGGGTTGTAAAACGTTTAAGTTGTTTTCTAAGGCAAACTTTTTTACGGCAGATTGGTGCAACTTACGTCCACGACCAGCAGGTTTATCTGGCGCAGTAATAACACCAACCACATTATATTTTGCATCTAATAATGCTTTTAGTGTTGCAACGGCAAAATCGGGCGTACCCATAAAAACGATTCTCAAATCTTTCATATATTATATGGTATAAGTGTTTGTTTCTGATAATGTAATTGTTTCAGCTTCCAAAAGTAATTGAATTATCTCTAAAATAAGATTTTCTCTATACGGTATAACAGCACAAATTTCAGTTGAGGTCATAGGTTGTTGTTTTAGTACTTTTAAAATCTCATCACGTACGAGCAACTGCAATTCATTTGTCGGCGTACTTGCTTTTTTTGTTTTACAAACAGAACAAATTCCGCAAGCTTTCTTAGTGGTTTCTCCAAAATAGGAGAGTAGTTGTATATTTTTACAGGTGCCAGTGTCCTTTATATAATTGATAACAGCTTGAACACGCTTCTTTTTTAATTCGTTTTGTTGCCTAACTTCTTTTGCGATTGGATGAATGGTTTTATCATCTTCACGAGCTACTAAAAAGGTAACTTCGGCATCGGTTTGTAGTTCGTCTAAAAGAATGATTTCATCTTTTGCCAACTGCTGGATGGTCTCCGTAATTTTATTTTTGGGAATGCCTAATTTTTGTGCTAAGAAGTGTGTGTTGATGTTTATCTTCTGTTCAAAAGCGCCGCCATAGGTCCTTAAAATAGCTAGTGCTATCAAGCTTACGTTAGCATTCTTATCTAAATACTGCATTAGGTTGAATTGATCGACATTGAATCGTAACGAAGTTTTTCGATGAAAATTTTGCGAAAGTTGAATCACACTATGTCTATCCAATAATTGTAATGCTGTATATGTTTTTTGTGTGGGAAATTGATAAGCTTTACAGAATTCATAAAAAGTCAATGCGTGTTTGGTATCATAACCTTCACCATAAGCAATTTGAAAGAAGCTGCACATTTTGCGGAATACAAGCTTCAAAAAATCAACACTTGGTAAGTTGTGTATGAATTGTCTTTGTAAAGTATCAATATCGTTTGCATCTGTTAGAATGATAGCATTTGCATACTCACCATTTCGTCCTGCACGTCCTGCTTCTTGATAGTAATTTTCTAAGCTATCTGGCAATTGCACATGAATCACATTTTTTACGTCAGGTTTGTCAATCCCCATTCCAAAGGCATTGGTGGCTACGATTGTTTGTACTTTTCCGCTCAACCATTTTTGAAGATTGCTTTTTTTCTCTTCTGACGAAAGTCCACCATGAAAATATACACTTGTAAATCCTTTTCTGGAAAGTGATTCGTGAATCGTAATCGTACTTTTTCGATTGCGCGTATACACAATACAAGATTGTGGGTATTTGCGCAAGGTTTTTTCAATAGTGAGTATCTTGTTTTCAGTTTCTAAAACTGTGTAGGCTAAATTTTCACGTGCAAACGATTGTTGAAACTTCGCTGTATTTTTTAAGTGTAAACTCGTTTCAATATCATCAATTACCGTTGGTGTTGCTGTTGCCGTTAATGCAATACAAGGTATATTGGGTAGTAATTGTCTTAGCGTATTGATGTTTTTATAGGCTGGACGAAAATCATTTCCCCATTGTGAAATACAGTGTGCTTCATCTACAGCAATTAGATTGACAGGCATTTGTTTGATACGTTCCTGAATGATTTCTTGCTGTAAACGTTCAGGTGATATGTATAAAAATTTATAATCTCCGTATACACAATTGTCTAATAAATCACTTATTTCAGAAGCTTTCATGCCTCCTGTTAAGGCAATCGCTTTAATTCCATTAATTTTTAAATTGGCAACCTGATCTTGTATCAAAGCCACTAAAGGAGAAATCACAATGCAAATTCCGTCCATAGCCAAGGCAGGAATTTGAAAGCAAACAGATTTTCCTCCGCCAGTAGGTAATAAAGCTAAGGTATCATTTTGTTGAATAACCGCGTTTATAATTTCTTCTTGTAAAGGACGAAACGAAGTATGTCCCCAATATTTTTCTAGAAGTGCAAGCGGTTTGGTCATTCGTGCGTATTAAGTGTATTTAGGATGAATGAAACACGTTCTGAAATTGTTCCGAAAGGAACATCTATCAAAGAATAGCCATAACTTTCATACGCAGTAATCAAGTACTTTTGAATGGTTTCTGCTTGTTCAAAACTTTCATAGCGTTCGTTATCTTGCTCATAAATTTCTTTCCAAGGCGCTAACATAAAAGCTACATCATACACGTGGTCTTTGCAGGCATCTCGGAACATATCAGGATATTCGTCTCCAGTGTAATCCATGTATGCAGCAACATCTGGAATACCACGATCGTAAAAAGCATAGCGATTGTTGAGTGTTCCTGCATCTTTGAATTGTTGAATTCTACCTTTTAGTAACAACTCGCTAAACAACAATGGTTGCGTTAAAAATAATTGTTCAATGCCTTTCTTTTGTGCTGCAGCTGTTACTTCTCTTGAAATTTCATGAAAGCAAACATGTCCTTTTTCTTCCAATGCTGTAATTAAGGTAGATTTCCCTGTGCCAGGTCCACCAAAAATAAGTATTCTTTTCGTGTTCAATCTGAATAATTTATGGGGTAAAATTACGCAAAATGATAGGAATATGAAATTTTTTGTTTTTGCTTGGTGGTTCCATTGTAAAAGAAAATCACATAAATCAATTAATTCGTCTGTACGGTTTTGTAAGCTCATAAAAATGGAAAAAACTCATAGATAATATTTTATTTATGTTTTATAAAAACGCAATTGATCTTTTATAAAACACCAATTACATTCCTTTTTTTATAGGCATCAACACATTTACTTTGAGTCAACATTTATTCAGAATATGTAATGTTATAAAAATATTTTGAAATATAAAAGATGTTGAGTGAACGAGAAAAACTTATACCCAAGTTCGGAAAATTAATAGAGCAATCTAAAATGAGAAAACAGCGAAACAACATTTCATTTTTAGTATGCACTTGAAGAGAGTTTACAAAAATGGATTGCTAAAATCAAACAAGAATATAGCTATATCACATTTAATACTAACATTAAAAATACACATTATGAAAAAACAAAATTTAAAATCATTAAAGCTTAACAAGCGATTAGTTTCCAATTTTCAGTTTACACAATTAAAAGGAGGTTACAGAGGTACAGAAGATGTTACTAATTGTATGGGAGTTAATTGTCCAAATGAACAACCAAAAAGTCTTGATGGCTGTGACACTTTTGGGACACATACAAGTAGAAACCCTGAAGGAGGAGTACCTACTAATTGTGATGTTGGTGGTTAAAAAATGTTTCAAGCGAACTTCTGTTCGCTTTTTTTCTCTCTATTCTGAAAATGCATATACATACAATTAGAAATACTTTAAAATATAACCATACCATATCTAATATTAAAATCATCATTATGAAAACAAAAAATAACTTACTCTTAATAATAAGTTTAATAATAGTAAACTTTACGTATTCTCAAACAAATATATTTCCAGATGATGGGAATGTAGGTATTGGGACTGTAACTCCAACAGCAAAAACAGACATTATTCTTCCTGAAGAAGCAACAATGGAATCAGGTTTGAGAATAACGAGTCCATTTACATTTCTTGCTGGTAGTAATATAAATACATTATTCCATCTACGAAAATCAGGATTTAACCAAGGATCATATTTTAGTCAATTTGTAGTAAGAACTAATGGAAGAGTAGGAATAGGAGAGGAGAACCCCAACAGTAAGCTTCATGTCCATAATGGTAGAATTCAAATTACAGGAAACAATTCTTATGGCGGACCTATGATGGTCTTTGGAGGAGATGTCAATGCTCCAAATGGTCAATGGGGAATAGAGTATGTGTCTAATGGTGTTTCTGGACTTAATTTTTGGAAACCAGATGGAAGTACAAATGGAAATAATGGAGATGGTTTTGGAAATCATTTTTTGTTCTTGGCAGATAACGGAAAAGTAAGTATTGGACTTGATCCAAATAATCCAAACAGTTTCCCAAGAGCTACTTTATCGGGAGATTACAACTTATATGTAGGAAGAGGAATTTTAACTGAAAAAGCGAGAGTAGCAGTTAGATCAAGTGATGATTGGGCCGATTACGTTTTTAAAGATGACTACCATTTATTAACGCTTTCTCAAGTCGAAAAACACATTCAAGAAAAAGGACATTTACCAAATGTTCCAAGCGCAGAAGAAATTGTAAATTCAGGAATTGATGTTGCTAAAATGGATGCCAAACTCATGGAAAAAATAGAAGAGCTAACACTCTATGTGATTCAACTTAAAAAAGAAAATGAAGAAATAAAAGCCTTATTAAAAAATAAAAATATCAAATAATATTGAGCAATTATGAAAACGACATATAAAATACAAGTTATAATTTTCTTGCTCTTGTTTCAAGTTTCTTTTGGTCAAAATACCTCAAGAGAAGGTAGAGAGAATCCAAATGAATCCTATCAATTTATTTTGGGAGAAAATAATTTTATCGATATAAAAAAAGAAGGCTTAGAATTTTACAAAAAAAAGATTGAAACTTATGGAATTGAGCGAGTGGCAACAGAAGGTAGTCCATACGTTGATTTTATAAGATTTATTTCAGATTGGGAAATAAAACTAGCAAGTTATGATTATAGTTTGAAACGTTATTTTTCTTCGTTAGATAGTAAATCAGATATTAAGAATTTGTCAGTAAAAGGATGCGAGTGGGAAGAATTTGGACCAGTAGTAAAATCTTCTGGAAGTCAATTAAATCCTACTACAGGGACTCAAACTCGTTTAAATGGAATAGGCCATACTGAATTTATTAGAATAGATATGAATGATCCATTAAGCATGTTAGTAGGATCTACATTTGGTGGTCTTTTTTATAGCAGTAATGGAGGAGAGTTATGGACTTGCGTTAGCGATAATTGGGATACTTCTGCAGTAGCATGGGCAGAATTTTCTGAAGCCTATCCTGGTACTATCGTAGCTGTTTCAACATTAGGAGGTGACCTTAATGGAAAATCTCATCGTTTAGGTGTTGATGGTGGAATTTTAATTTCTAGAGATTATGGGCAAACCTGGCATAAACTACTATCTGCAAATATAGTATCTTATGGTAAGATAAATAAAGTAATCTTTAATCCAGATAATCCAGACGAAATTTTTATTGCCAAGTCCAAAGGGTTATATAAGTATACCGATATTAATGATCCTGATAACCCGAATAAATTAGAAGAAGTTTTTATTCCTTCGTCTCCAAATGGTTTTAGTATGATTGAATGTCTCGATGTAGAAATTATAAAATCTGACGAACTATTTCCAGATGGAAATTTTTTTGCAACTAGTTTTCAAGTAATAGAAAATTTTGGCACGGCAAACGTCTCTAGTGTAAAGACGTATGTAACACAAAATGGTTGGCAAACAAGTCAAGAAGTATTCAGTTCCATTGAGAAAGAAGCAGCCACATTTGAATTTTCTCCATCTAATTTATCCTCAGGCGCAGATCCATACAAAGCAAAGATACATTGCAATATTAAGACAGGCAATTTGAAACAAGTTTGGTCTTTACGATTGTTTAATCTTTCAGAAGATATGTTACAATCTCAATTTGAAGGCTCATCAAATTTCGGTGCTTGTTTTGCTTTTGCCGTAAATCCATTTGATGATAAAAAAATTATTTATTCTTTTAAACTAGGATTATCTGGAACCAATAATGGTTTTGTTAATAATATAGGGAAACCTACAAACAGCGGACTACACGATGATAAAGAATATTTTTTATGGCATCCACATTCTCAACATCAAAATGAAGTATGGGTGGCGCATCATGGAGGTATATCTAAATCTGTAGATAATGGCGTAACATGGGAAAGTAAAGACCTAGGGCTAGGAGTTGGTATGGTTCAAAAGTTTGATCATAGTGAAAATGATCTGAATAAAATATTACTTTCTTTAGATCATGATGGTACAACCCGATTAAATAGTTCGTATAACCAACCGAACTTAACACATGACTGGAATATGTTCTCTGGCATATCAGATGGAGTCGGTGCTACTATAATTGATGAGGATGAATATCAATTTTATTTTGCCAGTGGTCAAACAGGAACAACGGATTTTGTTTCGGTAAATTATTATGCTCCATCTGTAGATTTAGATTTCCCGTCGGCGTATTCAACTAATTATAATGGATGGTATGAACCTGCTCAGGATGGAACTGTATTATATACGCATGGAGTGGAGAATAGTGTTAACTTTGGGAATGTTTATAAAACTGAACTGGTCCCTGGAATCATTCCAACAACTAGAACCAAGATATCTAACTTTTCTCAATTTTTACCCAATGGTAACGACCTTATACTAACACAACTAAGTGCTTCACAAAAAAATGATAATGTTCTATTTGCAAATGGTGTAGAATTTACTCCAAATGGAGGTAACCAAGTGTTGTTCTATTGCAATAAAGCTAATAATTCAGATCCTCAGGTAGTTATGAATAGCTGGGTTGAAATTAAAATGCCTTATGACACAGGGCAGCCTATTATTAACACAGCGTTCGGAAGTGTAAAAGAGAGCCATTATATAGATGGCAGGTATTATTTTACCACTAGTGGTAATACTGATGCTTCTTATTCAGAGTATAGAGCAGTTATGCTTGATATAAATAGTCAAGGAGATATGATATATACTGACATTACTGGTAATTTACCCAAATGTGGTGTTAAACATGCAAATGATTATAATATTGCCATTGAACAAGGTACTCATGAAGGAATTTATGTGGTTCAAGATTGTGGCGTTTTTTATTTACATGGAAGTGATTTAGATACAGGAAACTACAACTGGACACTAGTAGGAACTGGTCTTCCTAATATTGAAAAAAGAGGCATAAAACCATACAATATACAAAATAAATTGCGAGTAGGAACTTTTGGTAGAGGACTTTGGGAAGGTTGTTTTGTTTGTCCAGAAGACGAAATATTTTATGAGTCTGGAACATATGGGAATTCATATGTCTTTAAAGAAGCTCGTAGACAAATTCATTCAATTGCAACAATACAAGCTGAACAAAATGTGAAATACAGAGCAGGAGATTTTATTGATTTACATCCAGATTTTATTGCTCAAAATGGAAGTGTATTTGATGCATTTATCCATCCTTGTGAGCCTAACAGGTCGAATAGCTTTAAGTCTGAGCGTACAAGTCCTTGGGAAAATTTAGTCTATAACACAGATGAGAGTAAAAGTAGAACCTTAGAGGCTGCGTCAGAAAACCTTTCCTTGTTTCCAAATCCAGTCACAGATATAACAACAATTTATCTTGAGAATTTTGATGGGCAATATCAGGTAGAAATAATTAATTTTCAAGGACAAAAAATTAAAATATTTGAAATGAAAGAACCAAAATTAGAGCTTGATGTAAGTAATTTGAGTAAAGGTGTTTATTTAATTAAAGTCTCAAACGGAGTACATATTCAAACGGTTAAATTGCTTAAGAAATAGACGGATTAATTATAATTTTAAGTGGATAATAAAAGCTTTGCTAGTTGCTTGGTGATTACTTCTTCTTGGTAATAGTTTATTCCTACACATTGGTAGTTCTATCCGTTTTGTGAAAACAAGCAATTCCTACTGATAAAAACAAGAAGAATGGTCGCATCTTTAAATTGTTGTAAAGATTAAATAATGAATTCGTTATTCTCTTTTTTGATTTTTACAGGTGAAACCCGAAAAGCCAATTTTAAACAGAGTAGGAAACCTAAAATTATAAATTATGAACAATTTTGTTATTGCAACAAATTCTGACGGACGTGTACAAGCTTTTTATGTTGACGAAGCAAAGAATGTAGCGCACACATGGCAAATAGAAGCAGGAAATAAATTAGTATGGTCTCAAGCAGAGGTACTTTTCGGAGTTGCAGGAGGTTCGAGAGAACCTTTGAATGGAGCTGTCAGAGTAGCTGCTACAACTGATTTGAGAGGTCAAATTCAGGTAGTAGCGCTTACTGAAGCAGGAGAATATTTTACATGCTATCAAACAGGAGGTGTATGGAATGGCTGGTTTAAAATTGAACAACAACAATAATACAAGATTTTAATGAATCTTAATGGTGCCCTGCATGTATATTTGGGTATGATGTGGTCTGCTTTTTTTATCTTCCATTCGGTATTTCAGTAGCTATTCATTTTTGTGAAATTAACTTCGATTGAAAAGTCTAAGTAGATTAAAATTGCTAAAAGTAATACGCGTCTAAGAAGTCTACCAAGACAACACAATAAGTAATTTATCCCCATACAAGTTTCCTTTGCAAGTTGTGTAACTTTCCCTACATTTGAAATTCACGACTTTATTTATGAAAACGAACTTTACCTTTGCTTTATGCTTATTATTTACGCTAAACAGCTTTGCACAATCATATACATCTTACAGAACAGGAAGTGCCACAAGTCTTGAGCAAACTCCCTTAGGTCGTTCGTGTTTAATGGGCGGAGCTTCGGAGTCTGACGAAGCAATGCAATGGTTTTTGCAACGTGCCAATGGTGGAGACGTGTTGGTGCTTCGTGCGAGCGGATCAGACGGATATAATAATTATATGTATTCGGAATTGGGTGTGACGGTGAATTCTGTGGAAACGATTGTATTTAACAACAGTACGGCGAGCAATGATGCTTACGTATTGCAAAGAATTCAAGAAGCAGAAGCCATTTGGTTTGCTGGTGGAGATCAGTGGAATTATATCTCGTATTGGCGTGATACAGAAGTGCAAAATTTAATCAATAACGCTGTCAATTTTGAAAACTTAGTCATAGGTGGTACCAGTGCAGGAATGGCAATTTTAGGTAGATTTTATTTTTCAGCAGAAAATGGAACAATTACTTCTGCACAAGCTTTGGCAAATCCGTACGATAGTGATTTAACAGTTCCAAATGCTCCTTTTTTGAATAATTGGTATTTAAATGATGTGATTACAGATACACATTATGATGATCCTGACCGTAGAGGTCGTCATACCACATTTTTAGCCCGAATACTTGCGGATTATAGTAGTGCTGGTTTTATTCACATGAAAGGAATTGCTTGCGATGAATATACAGCGGTTTGTATTGATGAAAATGGTGCAGCTAGAGTTTTTGGCGATTATCCTTCTTTTGATGATAATGCCTACTTCATTCAGGTAAATTGTGAACTTTCTGATATGCTACCAGAAACCTGTGAACCCAATACTCCTTTACATTGGGATAGAGGTGGACAAGCATTGAAAGTTTATAAAGTAAAAGGGACTACTACTGGAAGTAATGCCTTCGATTTAGGAGATTGGAAAACTGGATCTGGCGGAACTTGGGAACATTGGTCTGTAAATAATGGAACACTAGTGATAGAACCTGGTACACAGGTTAATTGCGTTTTAAGTGTAGATGAAGTTACTGAATATACACTACAAATTTTTCTAAATCCTGTGGAAAATCAACTTTCTATAACTTCTAAAAAACCTATACAAGCTATTGAATTACTTGATAGTTTTGGTAGAATGCTAACAAAAAAAGAAGTGTCTAATTTACAAGTAACTAGTATTGATGTCACACAATTAAGCTCTGGAACTTACTTCTTAAAGGTGACGATGAATAATGCAATAATGATCAAAAAAGTAATCAAATAGCAGAAACAGCAAAAGTTTTCAAAGAAGCTGTATCTTTGCCGTTCATTTAGAAAAAAAAGACAGCATGAGTTTAAAAAACGATCCAGAAGCGTTTTATGCAAAATTAAAAACACAGTTAGAAGATACTACAAAGTTTCCAGCGCTGTATATGTACAAATTCATTGTACCTTCTAGTGATGAAAAAATAAAAGAAGTACACCAAATTTTTGATAACCTTGGAGCTGTAATTGATACAAAAAAGTCTTCAAAAGGAACATACACAAGCGTAACTATTACCGCAAAGATGAAAAGCGCAGACGCCGTTATTGAAAAATATAAGGAAGCAAGTCAAGTAGAAGGCATAATTTCTTTATAACTACTGACATATATAGATTTTTTTTACTATTTTGCAATCACAAAATAATCTTCACACGAACTTTATTTTACTTCAATAACATACCTTACTAATACATTTTATTTTGATTGAGCAGCTAGAGTACAATACAGAACGCCATCGATTGATTATTCCTGAATATGGTCGACATATTCAAAAAATGGTCGATATTGCCGTAGCTACAGAAGATGCAGCAGAGCGAAACAAGCAAGCAAAAGCCATTATTGGCGTTATGGGAAATTTACAACCACACTTACGTGATGTACCTGATTTTCAACACAAATTGTGGGATCAGTTGTTCATTATGTCTGACTTTAAATTGGATGTAGAATCTCCATTTCCAAAGCCTTCTAAAGAGTTATTACAAGAGCGTCCGGAACCACTTGGATATCCACAAAACTTTCCTAAATATCGTTTCTATGGAAATAATATCAAACGAATGATTGATGTGGCTAATAGTTGGGATGAAGGCGAAATGAAAGAAGCTTTAGAGTTTGCTATTGCAAATCACATGAAAAAGTGTTATTTAAATTGGAATAAAGATACGGTTGAAGATGCTGTTATTTTTAAACATTTACTTGAATTGAGTAATGGGAAAATCGATTTAGCAGCAAAAGAAGAAGACTTATCAGACGCTTCAAATCTGATGAAACAAAAGAAGAAGTTTTCTAACAAAAATCAACAACGAAATAACAAAAATCGTAACAGTAGAAAACGTTACTAACAAAATTCATTATCATATTTTATGGGGACTTTTAAGATTGAAGGTGGTCATCAGTTAAAAGGAAGTATTCAACCACAAGGCGCAAAAAACGAAGCATTACAAATTTTATGTGCTGTTTTATTGACATCTGAAAAAGTGACAATTAGTAATATCCCTGATATTGTTGACGTCAATAAACTCATCATGCTTTTAGGAAACCTAGGCGTGAAAACTCAAAAAAATGGACCTGGATCGTATACTTTTCAGTCCGATGATATCAATCTTAAATATTTAGAATCTGAACAATTTAAAGAAGAAGGACGAGGACTTCGAGGTTCTATCATGATTGTTGGACCTTTATTGGCACGTTTTGGAAAAGGATATATTCCAAAGCCTGGAGGAGATAAGATTGGACGTAGAAGATTGGATACGCACTTTGAAGGTTTTATAAAATTAGGTGCAAAATTTAGATATAATAGAGAAGATTATTTCTACGGAGTAGAAGCGGAAAAGTTACATGGAACGTATATGTTACTTGACGAAGCTTCTGTTACCGGAACTGCAAACATCGTAATGGCTGCTGTCTTAGCAGAAGGAACGACAACAATATATAATGCTGCTTGCGAACCTTATTTACAGCAATTGTGTAAAATGCTGAATCGAATGGGAGCTAAGATTAGTGGTGTTGGCTCTAATTTATTAATAATTGAGGGTGTTGAAGAATTAGGCGGAACAGATCATCGAATGCTTCCTGATATGATTGAAATTGGAAGCTGGATTGGATTGGCAGCCATGACGCGAAGCGAACTCACTATTAAAAATGTAAGTTGGGACGATTTAGGTCAAATTCCTGATGTATTCAGAAAATTAGGAATTACAGTAGAACGTCAAGGAGATGATATTTATGTTCCTGCACATACAGATGGTTATGAAATTCAAAACTATATAGACGGTTCTATCTTAACCATTGCCGATGCGCCTTGGCCAGGGTTTACACCAGATTTATTAAGTATTATATTGGTAGTAGCAACACAAGCACGTGGAAGTGTCTTGATACATCAAAAAATGTTTGAAAGTCGTTTATTCTTTGTAGATAAATTGATTGATATGGGCGCAAAAATCATTTTGTGCGATCCGCATAGAGCAAGCGTTATTGGACACGATTTTAAATCACAATTAAAAGCAACTACAATGGTTTCGCCAGATATTAGAGCAGGAATCTCATTATTAATTGCTGCATTATCTGCCAAAGGAACTTCAACGATTCATAATATTGAACAAATTGATAGAGGTTACGAAAATATAGACGAACGTTTACGTGCTATTGGCGCAAAGATTGTTCGTTTGTAAAAAGTACTTTTAGATAAACATATAGAAATGAATCATTTTATAAAGATAAGATGGTTCATTTTTTTATGAAGAAAATTTATACTACACTTTCGTGATTTTAATCTCAACACGTCTATTGGCACTACGATCTCTAATTCCTTTTTCAGGATAGCGCAAAGGTAACTTAAACCCATATCCTTTATAGGTAAGTCGTTCTTTAGAAATTCCTCGACTTATAAGATATTTATAAATAAAATACGCTCTATCTACAGAAAGTGTTTGCAAACCTGTATCACTATTTAATGCATCAGAATCGTCATTGCCACCACAGCATACATGACCTTGTATTTCAATATGAATGTTTCGGTTTTTCTTTAAAAATCTAGCAAGCTTTTCTAGTTCTTTTTTAGATGATTTGATTAGTGTAACTCTACCCGTTTTAAAGTTAATTTTACCAAAAGAATAGGAAGCGCCAACACGTAATTTTTTGACAGGAACTACATAAATATTCTGCTTTTGTTTGACTACTTTGGGTTTATGATCATTTTTAGAAACAATTACAGATACTTTTCGATGTTTTTTAACACCAATACGTTCATTTTGCTTTTCTTCCTCGGTAGGTAATTCGCCTTTGGCTTCTTTTTCAATAGAGTTGATTAAAGGTTTATAGTTGTTTTTAAGAAAAGTAGTCACTGAACTCGCTCTATTTTTAGATAACTCAAGATTGAAATTTTCGGTATCTACAAAATCAGTATAACCTTTAACAACA
Organism: Kordia sp.; assembly: GCF_022447245.1. Classification (GTDB taxonomy): domain Bacteria; phylum Bacteroidota; class Bacteroidia; order Flavobacteriales; family Flavobacteriaceae; genus Kordia. The sequence continues at coordinate 19,612 of NZ_JAKVBC010000015.1, forward strand.
AAATTATAGGTTGTTGTGCTATCCAAACTAGACAATTCTTGGTTGATTCTTTTGGTGTGTTTTTTAGATAATGTAAACTTTCCAGAATCAAAATAAATATCAAACGCAATATCTTGTGCTTGACAAAAACTAATACTACATAACACTATAATAAGTAGTTGTTTCATGGGCTACCTTTTGGAATCAAAAAGGTACAAAATTATATCAATAAATAAGGGTAACTAAACAAATAGTTACCCTTATCAGTCTTAAAAATGGTTTTTTTGAATCTAATACACCTAATTTAGATTCGGTAATATAACCTTATTAACAACATGAATTACACCATTCACTGCCTGAACATCAATGACTAGCGTCATTGGTTCTATTGTAATAGTTCATAGAATTCAAATTCTATCAACTGTATATTGTCAAAATATTTAATATAACTAAAGCGGTTAAATTCATTAGTTATATATTATTCTAAACTTGGTAAAATTACTTTGTCAATAGCGTGAATTACACCATTCACTGCTTGTACATCTGTCACTATAATATTACCAGTTCTTCCGTTTAAATCTGTAAAAGTTGCTCCATTAGTTGTGTTTATAGTAAAATTATCACCTAATGTGCTTACGATCATTCCATCTGTTAATGTAGATGCTAATACATTTGCTTGCGCAACAACGTGCGTGTTTAAAGTGGCTTCTAGTGTAGCTGTTGGAATATCTGCTAAAGAATTTACTCCATCTAATTCCGCAACTAAATCAGCAAACGCTTGATCTGTTGGCGCAAAAACTGTAAATGGAGCTGGAGATGTCTTTGTACTTAGTGTAGCTACATATGTAAATGAATCCTCTCTTGTTAGTGCAGCAACCAAAGATCCAAAAGTTGAGTCAGCAGTAGCAAAAGTTACTACTGTAGGTAAATCAATTACTGCATCTACAGCATGGATAACACCATTATCAACATCTACATTGGCTGTTGTTACTGTAGCCGCTCCATTTAATACAACACCATTGCTAGTATTTACATACATACTTAGTGTGTTTTGTGTGGTTGCTTCTTCTGCCAATGTTTTGATATAACCAGTACTTAAATCAGAAGAAGTGTTTGTTCCACTCACTACATGATTCAATAACACTTGTGTCAATACATCAGTTGGTACAGCTTCTAAGTTAGCAAACCCATTTGATGCTAAAAATGCATCAAATGCTGCATTGTTTGGAGCAAATACTGTATAGGCTGTTGTACCATCTAATACTCCTGTTAATCCAGCTCTGTCTAAAGCTGCTCCTAGAGAACTAAAGTCAGAGTTTGCAGCAACGAAATCTGCGATAGTATTACTTGGTATTGGAGTAACAACATTATTATCATCGTCACTACACGAGGTTAGTGTGAATAATGAGATTACAAAAGCCATAAGGATAAGTGTTTTTTTCTTTTTCATAACAATTTGTTGCTTTTTGTGATTAGTTTTTTTTAATGATCGTCACAAATATAAATAATTTTGTTTAAAGAAAATTAAATAATGTTAAACAAAATGTGTTAATTGTTTGTTAAAAACAATGAAAGTTTAAACAAAACAAGGATTGGTTTTAGGTTTCAATTCCACTTTTGTATCTCTCTAAGCAGCGTATACGGGCTTCTTTGTGTTCTACAATTTGAGTTGGATAGGTAAATTCTTGATAATCAGGAACCCATTTTCGAATATATTCGTGTGCTTTATCAAACTTTTGGATCTGAGAAGTTGGATTGAAAATTCTAAAATATGGAGAAGAATCGCAGCCAGTTCCTGCAACCCATTGCCAATTCCCAACATTTTGAGCCAAGTCAAAATCCAGTAATTTTTTTGCAAAGTATGTTTCTCCCCATTTCCAATCAATTAGTAAATGTTTACATAAAAAACTTGCTGTAATCATACGAACTCTGTTATGCATATAGCCAGTTTCATTGAGTTCGCGCATACCTGCATCTACTAGAGGATACCCTGTTTTCCCTTCGCACCAAGCTTTATATTCTTGTTCGTTGTTACGCCACTTGATACCATTGTATTTTAGTTTGAAATTGTTTGTGACTGATTCAGGGAAATGCCAAAGAATCTGCATAAAAAACTCTCTCCAAATGAGTTCTTTTAAAAAAGTATTTTCTTCAGATAATAATCCGTTCTGTACACATTGTCGAACACTTACAGTACCAAATCGCAAATGTGGACTTAATTTGGAAGTTCCTTCTATAGCAGGGAAATTTCGAGTGGATTCATAATTAGCAATGATGTTCTCAGTCATTGTATATGGAAGTACTTTAATAGTAGACTTTATAAATCCGATCTCTTCAAGAGAAGGAAAATTGAAAGATGTTTTAGCAAAGTTTCCGTAATGAGCACTACAATTAACACTTTCATAATCAAATTTCTTAAGAGTGGCTAGCCATTTTTTTGAATATGGAGTATACACTGTATATGGTTTACCATCTGCTTTTACAATTTCATTGCGTTCAAAAATGACTTGATCTTTAAAGCTGTGAAATGCAATATTTTTGGTCGCTAGAAATTCACGCACTTTTTCATCTCTGGCAATAGCATACGGTTCATAATCATGATTAGTATATACAGCCGTAATGGTAAATTTTTGTGTTAGTTTATGAAAAATTTCTAAAGGATTTCCATGTTGAACCATGAACGAAACTCCATAGTTTTCTTGAAGTGTATTATTGATTTTTTCTAATTCTTCATGTATAAACGTAACACGAGCGTCATCTTGTGGTAAATTACTTAAAATGTCTTTGTCAAATATAAATAATGGGATCACTTTACTACCACAAGTTAAAGCTTTGTATAAACCAATATTATCTTCGATACGTACATCTCTTCGATGCCAAAAAAGTACATAATTATCCTTCATACGTTCCAAATAGTTCAGTTAATTTTTTAGTTCGGTATTCAAATATTTCTTTCAATTTGGGTTTAACTAAAATAGGATACATCAATCGCCCCAAGAAACCAAGTGGAATTTTATAATCTATAATATCTTCCATTTCTACACCGCCGGGAATTTCTCTGATAAAATGCTTGTGATGCCACATAGAATAAGGTCCAAAGCGTTGTTCGTCAACAAAATAATGTAGGTGCTTTACTTGTGTAATTTCAGTAACCCAATGTATTTTTATCTTAAAAATGGGCGTTACAATGTATTGGATAATTTGACCGGGATACATTTTGCCCAAATCTTCTGTGAGAATGTCAAAACTCATATAATCAGGCGTAATGGTTTTTAAATTCTTTGGATCTGACAAAAAATCCCATGCCTCTTCAAGAGATATGGGAAGGTTTTGTTTGCTGTGTAACCGATACACAATTCCTTTCGTGCTAAATTTTCGCATAAAATATTAATTCATAAATAAAATATAGCCGTTTAAAGAATTGGCTACGATCAACCATGTAAAATAGGGCAGTATAAATATGCTGTATATTTTTTCTTTAGGTCTAGTTGTAAATGTCATCATGGTAATCAACGCAAATAGTACAATTAAATTTACCATTCCAAGAGAGATGTTGTGTTGGTTAAAAAAGACATAATTCCAACTTATATTCAATATAAATTGAAAAGTAAATACTAGTATTAAAACTTTATTGATTTTAGTATCCGTGAGTTTAGCCATGAATATTGAAAAACATATCATTACAGTTGTCCACGCAAAACCAAAAACCCATCCTGGCGGTGTCCATGGAGCTTTATCTAAGTTTAAATACCAATCAGTTCTTGGTCCATCATTCATTAAAATAATGCCTATACCTAATGCTCCAAAGTTGATGATTAAGAACAGGATAAGACGTGCAATAAAGTTCATAGTTTATAATTTTAAACTCACAATTCCACAGTCAATCGTAAAAATTTGACCTGAAGTAGAACCTGCCTTGTCAGAGATTAAAAAATCTGCCATATCTGCTACTTCTTGTGGTTGCAAAAACTTTTTTAAAGGATGGCGTTCTGCAATGTTCTCAATCATTTTTTCATTTCGCAACAACTTGCTCGCAAGCGTAGTATCGGTAACAGTTGGCGCAATGGCATTAACACGAATGACAGGAGCAAACTCAGCAGCCAATGTTTTCACCAAGCCTTCTACAGCAGATTTTGCGGCAGCAATACTTGCATGAAAAGGCATTCCTAAATGAGTAGCTACTGTGCTAAACAATAATATATTAGGGTTTGTTCCTTTTTTTAAAATAGGAAGATATTTTTGAATTGACTTTACTGCACCTATGACATTGATTTCATAATCATTTCTAAAATCGTCAATTTTTAGTCGTGAAACAGGTTTTAAGTTGATACTTCCCGGACAATAGATAAGTGTATCAATTGATGCTATATCAGGAAGTTCATCTTCAAGGATATCACAACTATAGTGCGTTAAGTTATTGGAAGTTATTTCAGGAGCGGTTCTACTAATATTAATCACATTGTGATGTTGTATCTGGGAATGAACAATAGCAGCACCAATACCTTTACTACCTCCAATTACTACAATATTTTTCATTTGTTTGGATTGATAGGTTGTTGTTGTTGTTTTACTCATTGAAAACAATGCCAATAAGGGCTAATTATTAGCATTGTTTAACCTTGAGTTCGGGGTAAGTTTATTTTAAACGTTTTTCATACTTTCTTTTAAGCACAGTCAAACGCTTCATAATTTCCATAATTGCAGGATCTTTTTTCTGCTTATAAATTTCATTCAATCCTAAGATTAAACGCTTTGCTTCTCGGGTTGCAGTGATTTTATCACTTCTTGATATGAACTTTGTTTTCTCAAAGTCCGATACTTCTGAAAAAATAGTTGCCATAATTTAATTGTTTAAAAAGTTTTGTAATTCTAGAATTTTTTCGGGAGTGTTGAATACACCACCATAATAGGATGTAATTGTTGTAGAAGAGTCATCTTTAACTCCTCTTGATGAAACACATAAGTGTTTGGCATCTATAATTACAGCTACGTCTTCAGTTTGTAATATTTCGCATAATTCAATAGCAATCTGGTTAGTCAAGCGTTCTTGTACCTGAGGTCGCTTTGCGTAATATTGAACAATTCTGTTTAGTTTCGATAATCCAATTACTTTCCCGGAGGAAATATATGCTACATGCGCTTTTCCCATGATTGGGACAAAGTGATGTTCACAATTTGAATAAAATTGAATGTTTTTCTCAATAAGCATTTGATTGTATTGATATTTGTTATCAAACAATGCTATTTTAGGTTTGTTTTTTGGGTCAAGCCCAGAGAAAATTTCTTCTATGTACATTTTAGCAACTCGCTTAGGAGTTCCTTTTAATGAGTCGTCAGTTAAGTCAAGACCTAACGTTTCCATAATTTCCTGAAAATGATAGGCAATTTTTTGTTTCTTTTCCTTGTCTGGCATTTCGAAAGCATCTGTACGCATAGGAGTTTCCATACCTGTAAGTAGGTGTTCATCCCCAATTTCATCATGATCAAACCCATTCAAGGACAGGGAAGTATCACTCAATTGGTTTAAAACGTCAGCAGTTTTCATATATTAAAAAAATGTTTAATTATTTGAATATAAAGTTAAACAAAATAAAATAGATTTAAAAAAGAATCATAGCTTTTTTTACTAATACTTGTATAAGGAAAAGTTATGATTGCTTTATCGTTTGGCTATTTTGTTGTTATTTATAGTACTTTGTCGAGAACACTTGAAACGACCTTTCATAAAATCACGTTTTTTTTGATGCTTTGTTTTGCGACCTTGTACACGCTTTCTCCACATTTTAAAACTAGAATTTTTCATTTGAGAACGCATTAAATCGATAACTTCTTGTTCTTTGAGTCCAAATTGAAACTTTATAGCATCAAACGTAGTACGATCTTCCCAGGCCATTTCTATAATTCTATCAATTTGTATGGCGTTTAAGTTGTGTTTCATCCTTGATAATAATCTGTAGCGTTAAGTACTGTATTTTTTTGTGTCTGCATTTTTTCTATGAATGCTTTATTTTCTTTGTAGAGTTTGTTTTTTTTAAACTGAATAAAGTTACCATTTGCATGAATGCTAAAAAATGAGGAATTGTAAATTTGAAGTCTGTAATAAGGAACGATCCACGAAAAGCTATTCAGTTTTTTGTGAATATGAACAATGATGCCTTTTGGACGTAATTCAATATTTCCATAATTAAGATCATCAACGGTATTTAGATAGGGTTTCATTTTTGGGCTTACATTATGAATAATCATTCGTTTAGAGCCAATTCCTTTCATTTTAATACGTTGTATAATTGAAAAAGCTTCACCTAAGTGTGTATCAATTATTTCAGCAGTTTCTTTGTTTTTGTAGGTTGTATTAACAATCATTACGAACTTTTTTTGCGGTTCTTTAGGGTATGTTTTTTTAAGATTCTGAAGTTTTCTTCAATGACTGTGGTTTCATCTTTCATATTCCATAAAATGTCACTTGCATATTTTCTAGTTTCTTGTAAATCAACAATAGGTTTAGGATAATTTTTCCCTATAAAAAAGTTTGCCATTTGTTGTTCCATGGGAGTCATACGAGATGGTTCGTGTACAAAAGCTGTTTCTAGGTTTTCTAATTCAGGAACCCATTTCTTAATAAAGATACCTTCAGGATCATGTGTAATACCATTTTTTGTTGGATTGTACATTCGTAATAGATTTACACCAGTTTCTCCTGCTTGCATTTGAATTTGTGGAAAATGTATGCCAGGTTCAAAATCTAAAAAGTATTGAGATAAGATAATCGTTGCTTTTTGCCATGGTTGCCATAAATTGTGCGTAAAGAAGGATACTACAAGCGCACGCATTCTAAAATTCAAATATCCTGTTTCCTTCAAACAGCGCATGCAAGCATCTACCAATGGATAGCCCGTCATTCCGTTTTTCCAAGCTTCTATATAGCGTTCAGAAATCTGTTTTTTTAGCTTTCTGTATCCTTTGTTTATACTCACGAATTCCATTTCGTCTTCCATTTCAAATTTTTGAATGAAATGCGCTTGCCAACGCAAACGCGATCCAAAGGATTCCATTTGTTTTTTGTGAATGTTTTGGTCAATACAACGTTTTGTTTCTTTTATTACTTGTCGTACCGATAAATTTCCCCAAGCTAAATATGGAGACAAACGGCTACAGCTTCTTCGAGCTAGTAATGGCTTGGAAATATGTGCATTGTAGTTTTTTCCACGATCCTTAAAAAAGGTATTCATATACTTCATCGCCATTGTAGTTCCACCTTTTTGAAAAGGAGCATCAGGATTGGTTTCTAAGTTTGGAAGCTGAAAAAAAGTTGTCAAATGCGCGACCTCTTCTTTTGTAAACAATTGATCTTTTTTTGGACGAAAGTCAAATAATGGTTGATTCATGAAATCTTCCCAGAGTTCTATCCAGTTTTCACGATCTTTTAATCCTCTGAAAACTCCGTTATTTATATTTTCTACCCAAGTAATCATATTGTTCAGTAGAAAACGTTTCAAACCTTTATCACGATCATAAGTAACTTTGATGCCTGTTTCTTGATGCGAATACAGATGCGAAATTTTGTAAGTTTCCTGAATGATCTGCAAAGTTCTGTTAAAGTTTGATTGTACAATTAATAGTTCACTATTGTGCAAACTCAAAGAATTATTCAAGTCGATTAATGATTCTTTAATAAAGTTCCAGTGACGTTCACTATAGTGCGGATCATTTAAAAGAATATCTTCAAAAACAAATACAAACAACGTTTTCCGTCCTGTAATGAGTGCATTGTGAATCGCCTCATTATCTTGGAGTCGTAAATCACGCTTAAAAAGGACAACATTAATTTCTATTTTGTTTTTTTTTGACATTTATATTTTTAATTTTTTTTGACAAGTTTATTAATCATTCCCTTGAATATAAAACCGTGAAAAGGCAGTACTGCATACCAATACAATCGACCCCAAATCCCTTTTGGTCTAAAAACAGCACGTTGTAATAAATGTTCTTTTTCAATTTTAAATTCTAACCAAGCTTCACCTGGTAATCGCATTTCTGCAAATAACAGCAATCTTTTTTCTTCTTTATTAGCGTATAAAACTCTCCAAAAATCTAACGGATCACCTGCATTAAGTGTAGTTTGGTCTCTGCGGCCACGACGCAATCCGATACCGCCGAATAGTTTATCGAGATATCCACGAATTTTCCACAGAAAGGTTGCATGGTACCAACCTGTTGTGCCGCCAATTGCCCAAATTTTGTCAATGGTGAGTTGTTCGTCAACCACTTTGCGTCTTTTGATATCTTTAAAACAACCATATTCTGGCACTTTGATATAGCGCGATATTTTTTCACGAAAACGCCCACTTATCAACGAATCTTTCCAACTTGAGACAACGCTGTTTTGTTCAATTTTGATGAATGCTTTTTGTACAGCTTCTTTGTAAGATATTGGTTGAATGTTTAAAAGTTCATTGATATTGCTTGGTTTTCCAATGACTTCTACTTTCATACTATCCACTAGGTTTTTTGCCAGCTTGTAAGAAGTTGTTGTGATAAAATATAACCAATAAGAGGAAAGCTTCGGAGTCATTACAGGAACGGTAAAAATAGAACGCTTTAACCTTCTAACTTCTGCAAATTGTAACATCATGTCTTTATACGTTAGTGTATCTGGACCAAAAATATCGTAAGATTGATTGTATACATGTTCATTTCCAATAGCTTTTGTTAAATATTGCAGTACGTTTCTAATGGCAATAGGTTGCGATTTTGTTTTAATCCACTTTGGTGCTATCATGACCGGCAGTTTCTCTGTAAGATCACGAATAATTTCAAAAGAAGCACTTCCGCTACCAACAATGATTCCTGCGCGAAATGTAGTTAGTTTGTATAGACTTGACTGCAATATGTTTTCAACATTTTTTCGCGATTGTAAATGTTTTGATAATTGTTGATCATTGACAATTCCACTTAAATAAATAACTTGCTTTACTTTGGTATTCTGCATATACGTTTTAAAGTGTACAGCACAATTGCGTTCCAGTTTTTCGAATTTCATAGAAGATGACATGGAGTGAATTAGATAGAACGCCACATCAATATTTGTTGGAATTCGGTACAAACTACCCAAGTTTAAAAAATCAACTTCAATCACATCAATTCGTTCATGTGAAATGATTTCATGAGGCACACGTTGTTTATCTCTCACACAGCAAACTAAGGAATGTCCCATTTCCAAAAGAATTGGAATGAGTCGTTTCCCTATATATCCTGTTGCGCCAGTGAGTAGAATTCGCATAGTTTCTGTTATTTGGGACGTTGATACGGATAGCGTGTTTGTTGTTGTGGTATCGCATATCCATCAAGTCCATTAATGGTGGCGGTTTCAGCTTTCGCAAGATTTATAAAACCGTCCGTTTCTAAAATAGTATCGTTGATATGTATCTGTTCTATAGTGCCAATCACTAAAATGGTATTATTTTCTGCAATCAAATATTCATTCATGTAACGCATGCCAATTTGTACATGACATCCTTTTACATACGGAGCTGCAAAATCACTTTTATATTCAGTTTCTAAATCTGTTTGATCAAACTCTGAAATAAATTTTGGATATTTTGCTGAGGTATGATGTGCATCCTTGGTTATCGTTTTGTGAATATGATTGATCGTATATTTTCCTGTTTCTTTTATGTTTTCATACGTGTTTCTCGGAACAACATTTGGTCGCGTAATAAACCCTAGTAATGGCGGATTAGAACCTAAATGTGTCACAGAGCTAAATACTGCAACATTTGTGTAATCTTCTGATGATTTTGTTGCAATTAGATTTGCCGATTTATAACCAGAGCAACTATTGATCAAGTTGATTCGGTATATTTTTTCCATTGCTTCAATATCAGCAGAAGTGATGATAGCCATTATGATATATTTTTAAAATTATTAATGATTACATTTTCAGCTTTCAAATCATGCAATAAATTATAGAGTCCAAAAAATGTTCTGTTCATGTAAATAAAATGCTTTGAGCCTCTGTTTCCGTTCATATTACGTAATTGTGTGTTTTTAGCATAACGTTCACCGATATCTGCAATTTTTCCGAAAAACTCTTCATCCGAAAAATCAAAAACTTCCGTATTAAAGGGTGTTGTAAACAATCCAAGTAATTCGTGAAACATCTCTGTAAAAAATGCTAGTTCTTCTTTAGTATCGTCTTCACGAAGTATTTCTAATTCGTATAACTTATTTACAAACAATTCATGATCGTTCAAAGTTTCGTTGTTTGCCAATTCGAAGTAAGGGATGTAAAAATCTTCTGGAATAGCTTTCATACAGCCAAAATCCAATGCAATCAATTCATGATTTTCTGAAACCAAGAAATTCCCAGGATGTGGATCTGCATGTACTTTACGGTATTTATGAATTTGAAACATATAAAAGTCCCAAAGTGTTTGTCCTATTAAATTCGCTTTTTCCTGATCGGTATTTCGAGCGGTAAATTCAGATAAATGTTCCCCTGTCATCCAATCCATGGTTATGATTCGCTCCGAAGAGAGCGAATCATAGTATGTGGGAAAAAGTATGTTTGGCAAATGCTTGCAAGCTTCAGATACATCTTTACTTTGTTTAATTTCAAGTAAATAGTCGGTTTCTTCGATCAATTTCTCTTCCACTTCCTTAAAATATTTATCAGAACCTTTTCCGGTAATGTTAAACATTCGAATCGCAATAGGTTTTACAAGTGCCAAGTCAGTAGAGATGCTTTTGGCAACTCCAGGATATTGAATTTTCACAGCAAGTTTTTTCCCGTCTTTTTCGGCAACGTGTACTTGTCCTATACTTGCGGCATTCATGGAAGTGGAATTGAATGAATCGTAAATTTCACTTGGATGTTTGCCAAAATATTTTTTAAATGTTTTGATGACTAGTGGTGGAGACAAAGGTGGTACAGAGAATTGTGATAATGAAAATTTCTCCACATAGGCACGTGGCAAAATGTTCTTTTCCATACTCAACATTTGTGCTACTTTTAATGCACTTCCTTTCAACTTTTTTAGTCCGTCATAAATATCTTCCGCATTGGATTCGTTTAAGCGTTCTTTTGCTTTTTCTTCAGAATTTATGAGTTTGTCACCATAATATTTTAAATAATTTACACCAACTTTTGCACCAGTCGTAACTAACTTACTGGCACGTTGGATTTTGGTGATTGGGATTTTATCAATTGTCTTCATTAAGCTCTAATATCTAATTTTTCTTTTAGGATGAATTTTCCAAAGTCTACGATGCTTCGTAGTGGCGTATTGTCAATTAAATCAAAACTAGCGTTTACAGATTTTTCAATGTACTGATCGGTTTTATCAAAACTTGGAGATGTATCATCTAACCAAAATTTTATAGTCATTAAAAATTGTACCCAAGCTGTTTCGTTGATAGCTCTATTTTGAAGTTTTTCTAAGCGTTCTTGATTCAAATCGAGCGTTTTGATGTCTAAATTCTCAATAAAATCTGAGAATACTGTTTTTAGTCCTTTCAACAACTTTAGGGATTGAAGTTGATTTTTATTTGCAGTCAAACTATGTACTACGTAACTTCTATTGGCGGTAACTTGCTCAAAAAAAGTATAATAAAAGCTCAATAATTTATTTCGTGCATCAAATGTTGCAAATTCCTCACTATTGGCTAATGCAGCAATAGTGTTTGTGCCAAATGTGGTAAATATGTTTTCTTCTAATACTTGAAACGAACTGAAAAATTCGTAAAATTTTGCTTCATCAAAATTGTTGTTTTTTGCAAAAGCATATACATTTTTAGGTTGTGTACCATGTTCTAAGACATGATCCATATATGCTGAAATAATAAAAAGTGGTGTAATATTTTTTTTCTTTGCCATGTTGTAGAGTTTAAACAGTATAAAAATACAAATACTGTTTAACTTATTTTGAAATTAGTTGAACAAAAAAAATGAAAGCATTGTTAAAGTTTTCTTAAAACGGTAATTAAGAAATCTAAATATGGAGAAGAAATGAGGTTATTTATGCTTTAACAGTCAGCGTCACAGCAATTTTCGGCTTTTACCAATTTGCAACTCACCACGGCAGTCAAAGCTCCTAAAATTGGTGCGACAATGTACAGCCACAAATGTGTGAGCTGTCCAGAGACTAATGCAGGACCAAGAGAACGTGCAGGATTCATAGAAGCTTTGGTCATAGGACCAGCAAACATGGCTTCTAATAAAACGATTCCTCCAATAGCAATTCCAGCCATAGTACCTATTTCCTTACTTCCTGTTGATACATTTATAATGGTTACCATTAAGAAGAAGGTGAGCAAGAATTCTAAAATCAAAGCTTTCCAAGGGACAATGGATGGAATAGTAGCTCCTAAGGTTTCGTTTTCGGGCCAAAACATAAATACTAGCAGACTTGCGCAAATAGCACCTAAACATTGTGATAGAATATATTTTGGAACTTCTTTCCAAGGAAATTTTTTAGCATAGGAAAAAGCAATTGTTACTGCGGGATTAAAATGTGCTCCAGAAATTTCTCCAAATGCATAAATCATTCCCATGACAATTAATCCCCAAGTAATAGCAACACCAGGATGTGTGATTTCCCCTGCAATATCATTGACTACCATCGCAGCAGTTCCACAAAAAACCATGGTAAATGTTCCTAGAAATTCCGAAATATAATTCTTCATCGTTGGTATTTTTTTTTAGAAATCAAAAATACTATTTCTTATTTTAAGTATTTGTTAACATTTACGCTTAAGGTTTCTGCGTAAATTCGTCAGCATAAAAAAATCTAAAATAAGAACAGAGATGAAAAAACTACTTTTGGCATGTTTCTTAGTCGCGGGAATCAGTGTTCAAGCACAAATAGAAACGCCTCAACCTAGCCCAAGTTCAAAATTGATCCAAACTGTTGGTTTGACAGAAGTAACTGTTGAGTACTCAAGACCAGCAGTAAAAGGAAGAAAAGTATTTGGTGATTTAGTTCCTCACGGAAAATTATGGAGAACTGGTGCAAATTTAAATACGAAAATTACATTTGGTGACGATGTTACTATTGGAGGTACTTCTGTGAAAGCAGGAACGTATGCTATTTTTACAACACCAGGAGCAAAAACGTGGGAAGTTGTTTTATACAGCGATGCTAACAATTGGGGAACTCCAAGAAATTGGGATGACTCTAAAGTTGTAGCAAAAGCAGTAGCACCTGTAAATACTATGCCTTACAGTACAGAGTCATTTACAATTGACATTGCAAACCTTAAGAGCAATGGAGCAGATATTGTTTTCATGTGGGAGAAAACATTAGTTGTGGTTCCTTTCGTGGTTCCTACTGATAAGAAAGCAACTGCTAGTATAGAAAAAATGATGGGTGGACCAGCACCAGGAGATTATTTTTCAGCTGCTAGATACTACTTAGAAGAAGGAAAAGATATGGATAAGGCTAAAATGTGGATTGATAAAGCAACAGAATTGACAAAAGATCAGCCAAGATTTTGGTACTTAAGACAACAATCTTTAATCTATGCTAAGATGGGTAAAAAAGCTGAAGCAGTTAAGATTGCAAAAGAATCATTAGCATTAGCTGAAAAAGCTGGAAATAAAGATTATGTAAAGATGAACAAAGATTCTATAAAAGAGTGGTCAAAGTAATCAGAGCTCTCATACATATTAGAAAGCCTTTCCGAAACGGAAAGGCTTTTTTACGGTGTTTTCTGAAGTAATTCTCCGTTTTTTTATGTGTAGTTGTGAAAAATAAAGTAAATTCATCACCTAAATCAACAACCTAACAACATGAGATTTTATTTTAGAGTGCTATTTATAGTGCTTACCATTACTATGGTATCTACTTCTTGTTCAAATGAACAACTTGATGCTACGGTACAACCTACTACACCTGTGGTTACAAATGATATTACGCAGGTGATTCTTGATTGGAATCAACTTTGGTGCGAATTAGATCGATATGCAACAGGCATGCGACCAAATGCAACTACTCGTGCTTTGGCATATATCCATTTGGCAGCTTTTGAAGTTTGTGTGGAAGATATGGTTAGTTATACTTCTAATAAAGATCGATATGCCGAATTGGAGATCGACTTTTCTCAACGTCAACCTAATGTAAATGTAGCTATTGCATTAAATGCTTGTTATGCAGCTTCTATGGATCATTTTATGTATAATGTACGACCAGATATTGATGCTAAAATTAATATTTTGCGTCAGGAAAAAGAAGCAGATTTGACACAAGGAGTTAATGCAGATGTGGTCCAAAATTCTCAAGATTGGGGAAATTATATCGCACAACAAATAATTGCCTATAGCCAAACTGATACAGAAGCAGAAACACAAATTTTAAGTCCACAACCAAATTCGTATGAACCTCCTATTGGTGAAGGTTTTTGGACCTATAGTGATGAAGCTGAAAGAGGATTGTTTCCGTATTGGTCATCTGTGCGTACATTTGTAATTTCAACGGAAGAAACATCTACAATTCCGCCTGCACTTATGTATAGTGAAGATACTTCAAGTCCTTACTATGCTGCAATGGAAGAAGTGTATGATGCCAGTGAAGCAGCGCGAACGACAGATACAGAGGGATTGTGGATTGCAGAATTTTGGTCCAATGATGTAGAGAATTTAATGATGAGGCCACCAGGAAGACAAATTTCTATTGCCAATCAATTGATAACACAGTACAATGTAGATCATCAAACAGCTTTAGTTATCTTACTAAAATTAGGATTTTCATTGAATGATGCAGCCGTTTCTACATGGGCAGATAAGTATGAATATATGGTGATGCGACCAAGTGTATACATTCAAAATTTTATTGATCCAGATTTTCAAACCAATTTGTTTCCGTTCATTTCTTGGCCAAATCCTACATTTCCAAGTTATCCATCAGGACATTCAACGTTTGCTTCTGCAGCTGCAGGAATTTTTATTCATCATTTTGGTAATAATACAGATTTCACAGATCGTTCTCACGAAGGAAGAACAGAGTTTCGTGGCGATCCAAGAAGTTATACAACTTTTTCAGATATGGCTGCAGAAAATGCATTTTCACGTTTGCCTTTAGGTGTACATTTGCGTATTGATTGTACCGAAGGTTTGCGTTTGGGATACGAAATATCAGATGCGGTTAATAATTTTGACCTTTCGCAGTAGTCTTAATAGCGAGTTTAACTGTCAAAAAACTCACGTGAAGAAAAATAGAAAGCAATAATTTCTCCAAGAGACCAAATGATAAATGCAGCAACTGGAACGACTTTTTCTTCTATGTTGAATATCTTTTTTAGGTATTTAGAGAGTTGAATGATAAAGTAACTTGGTATTAGTAACAGCAAAAAAATAGCCAAAACTGCAAACAAAAGTGCTATTACGTCCAATATAATTATGATTAAAACCAATAATCCTTTTGTTGCAAATAGATACGTTTTGTAAAGATATACCCAAATATTTTGGATATCACTATCTATGTTAAATGTACTAAAGAAGCCTTGATAACTAATTACAAATTGCTCTGCATTATAATCGGCTAAAAAACTATTGATGATAGAGACTTTTGGGAAAATATCACAAATCCATTCTAATGGATAGGCTAATGTTATTATCCAAGATTCAGGAATGATCC
Organism: Kordia sp.; assembly: GCF_022447245.1. GTDB lineage: Bacteria > Bacteroidota > Bacteroidia > Flavobacteriales > Flavobacteriaceae > Kordia. The sequence goes on from NZ_JAKVBC010000015.1 coordinate 35,223, forward strand.
ACTGTTGTAAAACTGAGAAAATGATGGCAATAAGGAGTATATAAATATTGTATTTAGAGATTATATTTGAATATCTAGAGCCAATAATTCCGATTGCAATACATAGGATTACTAAAAAAATACTTCCATGCGCTAAAAACAATAATGTTAGTGAAATAACAAAGAAGTAAATTGTGAGTTTCTTTGCTATATCAGGAAGCTTTTTTGTAACCCATTGTTCTATTTTTTGTTTATGTTGATCACTTAAAAATTCAAATGCAGCTGCAGGAACTGAAAAAAACTTTAAGACTTCCGAGATGTAAAGTATAGTAAGTTTTGTTGTAATGTGAAATTCACAAGGAAAATACAAAAAAAACCTTTCCACACATGTAGAAAGTTTTTTTTTAAGAGTTTATGTTTTTCACTGACAACAATCTCCTTCGAACATATTTTGTATTTAAGGATTGTATCCATTATTCCCAATAGCTATATTTATTTGAGTATTTGTAGTGCTGCTATTTAAAAAGTCATTTCGTACTGCGCATAAATCTACTAAGTTTGGATCAGGAGCTGGTTTGTTAGTATCACAATATGGAGTGATTCCTACAGCTACTTCGGGTTGAAATGCGCTTTCTAAAATAAAATTTAAATTCTGTAAACCATCCAAACTTACTAGAGCATCATTATTTAGTATCCATAAAGTGCTTAGTGTTGTAATTTGTTCTAAACCTGTAAGATCTATCAACTGAGGATTGGCATCTATTTCTAAAATAATTAATTCTGTTACACTATTTACACCAGATAATGAAGTCAAAGAATCGTTAGAACGAACTCTAAGAAAATCTAATTGCGTTACATTTTCAAGACCAGCTAAGGAGGTTAAATTATTATTATCTTCTATTATCACACTTACAATAATGGTCGTTAAACTTTCCAATCCTGTTAGTGATACTAATTGTTCATTGTCAACAACCCTCAGAACTTGTACGTACGTTATGTTATCTAATCCTGCTAAAGAAGGTAAGTGTGAATTCCTTTGAATATTAAGTGTTCCTATTATTATTTCTAAAGAAGCTAAAGTAGATAGGTCAATAATGCTGTTGGTATGTAATTCAGGTCCTATGGTTAAATTTCCATCTATTTCAGCGAATCAATATATTTCGAAATCATTTATTTCTTGCTGTGTTTCTAGTGTAACATCTCCATAATAAATACCACCATTGGATTCACATGTACTCACAGTGCCTAATTTTATGTTAGCACCTTCCTCAGTTACACTTTGAACAACGGTCCATAGACTTGTATTAAAATCTAATACTTCAATTGAAACTACATCTACAGAACAACTTGTATATACAATGTCTATAGTTCCGTCAGTAATACTAAAAGTGTCAGCATCGTTTATGTAAATGTATCCATTCGTAATTGGTTCACCATCACAATTTGTAGCAATTTCAGTAATGGATGTCGTAGTGACTTCTTCTGTAAATGAAATTTCAACAGTAGTATCGGTAGCATATCCTCCAAGTGTTTCAGAGTCTACTAATTGTTGATCACAGCTATCACTTTGACTATCGATAGAGACTAAAATTTCCTCATTTCTTGGGACTAAGCCACATTCTGTTTCGCAAGCAAATATGTCTCCAGCATAAATTATTTGATCATTTGAAGCACGTTTGATGATCACATAGTATGGAATTGTTGTATCGGAATGAGATGGATTTATTGAAAAACAGAAATTAATAGCATCGAAAGGAATGTCGTAATTCCACCAAGTAAAGTGTGAAACTTCTGCTACATATTTGTTTCCTTCTTTCGTAGCTTGTCCTTCTTCTTTCCAATAGCCTTGTGCTTCATCAAAATACCATAGATTAATCGTTTCTGGAGCAATACTAGTTTGACTTACATCTACAGGAAATTCAATGGTTGCAGGACTATTGCTATTTATATTTAATTCTTCTCCAGAAGGAGAAAACAAATTCACAGAAATCATTCCGTAAGTTTCCAAAGCGCGTGCTTCATTGGAAGCTTTTTGCGCTAAAAAGTTTCCTGATGCTTCTGTAAATGTTGCTAAAGCATATGGTCGTACATAGTGCAATAAAACATCAACGGGACCTACATACGGACTTCCATCCGCAATAATAAAATCGCTAGAGAATCTCACTTTTGTAGTCCCAAGACTAACCTCTGATACAATTCCAGATTGAATACGTTGTCTAATTTCTCTTTTTATAAGTGTAATACTGATTTTGTTTGTGCCATTCGTTTTAGGAATGACAACTCTAGAACCGTTGAGGTAGCCATCTTTTTGTGCTTTGATGTATGCAAAATTTTCAAAGACTTGTGCATTGCTTACAATAAACATTCCATTACGGTCTGTTAAGGTTGTGGTATTGCCTACAGTCACCAGTACATTTTCAATCTTATCGCCGTTTTCGTCAATGATGATTCCCATGAAGTTTCCAGTTATGGAATTTCCAAAGTTTCTGATTGAAATTGTTGGTCACGGAGTTCTTCTGCAATGGGTTGTGGACTTGTTGGTGTGGTATCACCATTAAAGTCATCGTCATTACAGTTTTGTAATCAGATAAAACAAAGTACAGCAAAAAACAGCTTGGTTAGTTTTTCATATTTTTTTTCGGTTTTACATATGATGTAGAAAATTCGAAAAGACTGCTTGAAAACTTAACTAATTTGTTTTATTTGCGTACAATTACTGATTGCAATTACCATCAATGATATCTTGGATACTAGGATTGAATGGATTGTTGATAATTTCTACACCATTAAAAATACTAGTAGGTGGATCAATATATGTTCCGTTTGTAAATAGATTTTGCAAGGCACAATAATCAACCAAACTTTGATTTGGTGCATCATTGATAACATCAAATTCAAAGTCGCGTCCAATTAAAATCCACTCAGAAGTGGTTACATTATCTAAACCGTCTAGACTTGTTAACGCATCATTTCCTCCAATTGATAAAAAGTCAACTGTAACTAAATTGCTAAGTTCAGCTAGGTTTGTGAGTCCGTCATTATAACTTATTCTGAGGAGACCAACACTTGTAAGTTGATTCAAACCTTCAAGAGAAGTAAGTAATGGCATATTATAAATTTGAATACTTGTTGCTGTTGTAATACTGCTCAATGCAGCAATCGAATTTAAAGATGGATTGTTATCAATCACTAATCTTCCCACAGTACTTAACGATTGTATGGCATCAATAGAAGTTAATGATTGATTGCTAATGACTCCAAAAAAACCTGCTGTTGTAATTCCGTTTAAGCCATTTAGAGACGTGAGCGCATTATTTCCAATCACAGAAACTGTTCCTTCAATCTCAGTGAGATTACTGAGTGGTGTCAATGATACTAATGAAGGATTGGTTTGAATAAATATTCCGCCTACAGAAACTAAATTTTCTAAACCATTTAGTGTTCCAAGTGATTGATTTGAAGAGATGACAAGATTTCCAGTGACTTCTTCTAAAGACATCAAAGGTGTGATATCGTTGATGTTTCCTGGAGAAGCAGAATCTCCAATACGTAAATCACCATTAATGGTACTAAAGTTTATCGATCCAAAACTACTAACTTCACTCTGCTTCAACAATGTAACATTGCCATTATAAATACCGCCACTTTCATCACATGTACTTAGATTTCCAATATTGATAAGATTCCCATCCATCAAGACATCATTGACAATTGTCCACTGATTGGTATCAAAATCAAACAATTGTACCGGAAGTGTTTCTGTCACATTTGCACAGGTTTGTACCGCAATATTAATGGTCCCATCTATAATATTGAACGTGTTTACATTGTTTATGTATATATATCCATTCGTAATTGGATCTCCAGCACAATTCGTTGCTATTCCTGCAATCGGTGTAATGGTAGTATCTTCTTGGAATGAGATGTTTGCTGAAGTTGATGTAGCATAACCACCTAGTACTTCTTGATGAATTTGAGAACCATTACAGGTTTGTGAATCGATACCACCAGTTACAGAAATTTCTATTTCTTCATTTCGTGGAATTAGTCCGCATTCGGCTTCATAGGATGATACAAGTCCGTAATAAATGAATTCACCTGAAGAAATACGTTTGATACTTACAAAATATGGAGTTGACTCTGTATTGTTTTGTGGTGTGAGCGTGAAGCAAAATTGCACAGCGTCAAAAGGAATATCACAGTTCCACCATGTGAAATGTGTCACCTCACCTATATATTTGTTACCTTCTTTTACGGCTTGACCTTCTTCTTTCCAATAGCCTTGTGCTTCATCAAAATACCATAATTGGATAGTTTCAGGCGCATCTTCTGCTTGTGTATAATCAACTGGAAATGTGATTGTAGCTGGAATTTCAGGGTTGATGTTTATTAATTCTCCAGAAGGAGAAAATAGATTTACATTCACCATTCCGTAAGTTTCCAAAGAGCGTGCTTCATTGGAAGCTGTTTGCGCTAAAAAGTTTCCTGGTGCTTCTGTAAATGTAGCTAAAGCATTTGGTGGTACATAGTGCAATAAAACATCAACGGGACCTACATACGGACTTCCATCCGCAGTAATAAAATCGCCAGAGAATCTCACTTTTGTAGTCCCAAGACTAACCTCTGATACAATTCCAGATTGAATACGTTGTCTTATTTCTCTTTTTATAAGTGTAATACTGATTTTATTTGTGCCATTCGTTTTGGGAATGACAACTCTAGAACCGTTGAGGTATCCATCTTTTTGTGCTTTGATGTATGCAAAATTTTCAAAGACTTGTGCATTGTTTACAATAAACATTCCATTACGGTCTGTTAAGGTTGTGGTATTACCTACAGTCACCAGTACATTTTCAAGCTTATCACCGTTTTCGTCAATGATGATTCCCATGAAGTTTCCAGTTGTGGAATTTCCAAAGTTTTCAGCTTTAAATTGCTCATCTATCAGAGACTCAGTATCTGGGTTTGGATCATTTCCAATTCCATCAGTAAAGTCATCATCATTACAACTTTGTAGCCATAGAATACATGCTAACGCAATGATTAGTTTGGTGAATTTTTTCATAATTTTTGTTTCGGTTTTACGTCTATGATGTATAAAACCTAAAAAGGTTGCGTTGATAAATAAACTAATTTTAGCAATTTAGCTACGATTTATACTACTTTCTTTTCTGTTGACTGGATAATCATTGCAATAAACATCACTAACACACAACCAACTAAGTTTAACCATAAGAATGGCATAATGTCAATATACCAAATTCCAACAATAAGGATTTGTGTGATTAAAGCTGCAGTAAAAACAGCATTTCCTTTTACTTTCTTTACAAAGAATGCTAATAAGAAAATACCCAAAACATTTCCATAGAAAATAGAACCAATAATATTTACCAATTGGATTAAGTTTTCGGCTAAACTTGCAAAACATGCAATGATGATTGCTAAAATTCCCCAACCTAACGTAAATAATTTGGTTGCTTTTACATAATGGGCATCGTCTTTTTCTTTGACTTGATTTCGCTTGTATAAATCCATCGAGGTAATGGTGGCTAAGGCATTGATTTCAGAAGCCGTTGAAGACATTGCTGCTGATAGAATTACCGCTAATAACAATCCAATTAATCCGTGTGGTAAATATTTTAGAATGAACGAGATAAACATATAATCTCTATCATTGGTTTCATTATCCTTTGCTGCTTCTTTAAATAATGCTTTTAATTCTGCCTTTTTCTCTTTGTATGCCTCACTTTCAGGATTTTTTTCAAGGATAGCTACTTCTTCCTTCAGAATGTCATATTCAGCACTATATTCAGCATCAATAGTGCGTTTGATGAGGTATTTTGATTCAGCTCTGTAGCTTTTTTCAATACTGTCTAAACGTAATAATTGCTTTTTATCTGCATCATTGTATGATTTTGCTAATTGTAAGCTAACTTTTTTTTTCTGTTCGAATAATTTAGCTTGCTTTTCTTGTAATGTCTTGTATTCAGCACTGTACTCAGAAGCCAATACTTTCTCTGTAGAAGCATCAATAAAGTTTAATGGAGCTGGATTGAATTGATAAAATACAAATACCATGATTCCCACCAATAATATGAAAAATTGCATAGGTACTTTCAACAATCCATTAAACATCATTCCCCAACGCATTTCCTTTACAGATTTTCCTGAAAGATAGCGTTGTACCTGACTTTGATCGGTTCCGAAGTAGGAGAGTGCCAAGAAACTTCCTCCAATAATTCCTGTCCAAACCGTATATCTATTGTCTAAATCAAATGAAAAATCTAACACTTCCATTTTCCCACTAGCACCTGCAATATCTAAGGCTTGAGTAAAACTTACATCATCTGGAATTAAATCTAAAGTGATAAAAAAAGCGGCAAACATCCCTGCAAAAATGACAAACATTTGCTGTTTTTGTGTCACACTCACAGCTTTGGTTCCTCCTGAAACGGTATAAATAATTACGAGAATTCCAATAATGATATTGAGTGTAATTAAGTTCCAACCCAATACAATAGATAGAATAATAGCTGGTGCAAAAATGGTAATTCCTGCAGCCAGGCCACGTTGAATTAGGAATAATGTAGCGGTTAAACTTCTGGTTTTTAAATCAAAACGATCTTCCAGAAATTCATAAGCAGTATATACTTTAAGTTTGTGATATAGTGGAATAAACACCATACATATAATCACCATTGCTATGGGAACACCAAAATAGAATTGTACAAATCCCATTCCGTCACTAAACGCTTGCCCAGTAGTAGATAAGAAGGTAATGGCACTTGCTTGTGTTGCCATGACAGACAAACCAATAGTCCACCATTTTGTAGTGCTTCCACCACGAATATAGTCTTCGGAATTTTTACTTCCGCGTGTTTTCCATGTTCCATAACCAACAATCGCGGCTAGGGTTCCAATTAATACAGTCCAGTCTAATGCTTGCATAGGGTAAGGTTAGGAGAAAATTTTCATGATTAGGTAGAAGAAAAGTATGTACGCCAAGTTGGCCGCCAAAATGATCGTATACATTTTTTTCCAGACAAATTTTTCAGTGTTCATGGCTTAGTTTTTTAATTGTTTCTTGTTTATGATTTGTGCTTTTCCAATAGAAATCATATTAGTAAACAATTTATAAGCACCAGGAACTCCCGCAGGTAATTCACGGAAGAAACTCAATCCTGTATAGATGTAGTTTCCTTTTCCATATTTGGCCACTAATAAACTTCCTTTTTTTGCAGTTTCTCCTTTGTCATGCATTGACAGAATTGGCGTAAATTCAGTTCCCCAACTATTTGGGAAATACAATCCACGCTCTTGTACCCAACCGTCAAAATCTTTAGCTTCTATTTTGTTAGGGAAGTTCACCAACGAATGATCTTTGGCAATAACTTCTACCTTTGCATTTTCATCAGTTACACGATCTCTCGATAACTCTAATTTATAAGGAGCGAGTTCATTGCGTTCAACTTTGATGCGGCGATTAGTGTTGTACTGAACAATTACATTTCCACCATTTTTTACATATTCTAGAATGTATTTTTGCTTGAATTTTAATTCGTCAACGGTATTATAAGCACGAATTCCTACCACAACCGCATCGTATTTTTGAAGCGATTCGCCATTAATTGTTGATGGGTCAATAACTTCTACATCGTATCCAATTTGACGCAAACTCTCAGGAATGGCATCTCCTGCACCTTGAATGTATCCAATATATTGTCCACCTTTCTGAATGTTTAGGCGTACTACTTTTGTTTCCGCTGGCAATAACACAGATTGCTTAGGAATATGATCGTATTCAATTTCGTTTAAAGCTTGTGTATATTTTTTATTGTCAATAACAACTTCAGGAGTTAAAACACCTTCACTTTGTGTAGATGGAGGAACTACTGTGAACATTAACGTTACTTCATCTCCTTTTTGTTGAATATTTACTTTTTGTTTTGCAGGATATACTTTCCAACTGTATGGGTGTTTGATAGAAACGTAACCATCAATATTGTCTTTTCCTGCTTTTATAGTTACTGGAATTTCTTTGGTTTTATCGTCAGAGAAAATAATTACTTTATCAGCAAAACTCGCTGTTACTTCTGGCAATATTTCAAATGGTTGATACAACTCACCTTTGTCAGGTTTTGAATAACGGTATACAACAGGTTTTGTAATTGTGATAGGTTTACCTTCAATAGTTAAATTGAACTTTACCATTGCTGGTCTTGGCGTTTCTGGTAATCCACGTAATTGTTGGTCTGCTACCTTGTACATTCCCAGTGTTCCTTTTTCAAATAACCAATATGGTGCAGAAAAATCGTCTGTAGCTAAATTGATATCTAGATTTAGATTTTCTCTTTTATTTGAAGATAAATCTAAATTTTTGGTTTCCGTTTTATTGTCGCTAGTAGAAGTTATTGAAACCAATTTAATTGTTGCTGTGCTTCTGTTTAACGCTTCGATATTGACAGCTATATTAGCTCTAGGAGTGGCGCTTGACGCTGCTGCAGAAGCTTCTAAGTACAATCCAGCGCAAGCCTGAATAATTGTTTCAATTTCAGCTAATTTAATCGTTTTCCAATGCTCATCTTCTAATTGTTGAATCATTCCATAAGCTTCCATTAATTTTGGTAAATGCGTAGCCGGATTTACAAAGTCAAAATCTTTTTCAATCGCATGTAGAATGTTTCCAATAGCTTTTCCACCTTTTACACGATTCCAAGACGTATCAATTCCTGAAAAAATATCACTTTTATCTTCTGGAAAATCACCTTTTAAAAATTCTATATATTCTTGTTGTGTTCCTCGTGAAGTCAGTCGACCAAAACCTTGACATAAATGTTGACTGCTCGCAATAGAAGCCAACTCATTGTTAGATAATCCTTTTATCGGATAATATACTCCAATATCAAAATTCAGCATTTTGCTTTTATCAGCTTCTTCAAACTTTTTACGACTTCCGTAAAACCACCAAGATGTATTAAAAAATAAACGTGTAGGTTGCCAAGCGTCATAAGTTGCTAATTGAGAAGGATATTTTGTTTTATCACCTGCTAAATCAAAAGCTTCTACACTCAACATCGCTGATGCTGTATGGTGTCCATGCGTTCTACCAGGTGTTCTATGATCAAAACGATTGATGATTACATCAGGTTTAAACCTTCGAATTGCCCAAACCACATCGCTCAACACTTCATCTTCATCCCAAATATCAAAAGTTTCATCTGGATGTTTGGAATAGCCAAAATCATTGGCACGTGAGAATAATTGTTGCCCACCATCAACACGGCGCGCTGCCAATAACTCTTGTGTGCGAATAACACCTAATTGCTCACGGATTTCAGGACCAATTAAATTTTGTCCACCATCACCGCGTGTTAACGATAAATAGGCTGTTCGTGCTTTTACATTATTTGCTAAATAGGCGATGAGTCGCGTATTTTCATCATCAGGATGTGCAGCTATATATAGTGCAGAACCTAGAAAGTTTAATTTTTGTACTTTCTCGTAGATTTCATTGGAGGAAAGTTTATCAGGTTTCTGTGCAAAACTGGTCGATACTATAGCATAAGTCACAAAAATAAACAGTAATAATTTTCTCATTAGGACATTTTTGGTTTGGATAGCATCAAAAATAGAAAAGTTCATCTACGGACTTCTATTTTTAACGTTCTTTAACTTTCATTAGAATTTTTGCATAGAAGTGATTTAAACATTATGATATAGGTGAGAATTTATTTTGTTTTGTTCTTGTTTCGACTTTTTTCTTTAAAGTAGCTAAGGCTATCTTACTCAAAAAAAGACTTCATTAAGCCAAAAAAAATCTAGATTTTAAGTTTCAAAAATAGTTTAAAGATCCTCGCAAACTCATTATGAAGCTAAAAAGATTAAAGTTATAAAAAAAGCGAACCGAAGTTCGCTTTGTTTGTTTACATACGTAATGCATTAGCACCCTTGACATCTTGAATAACAAGCTGTGTTACAAGAGCGTGTCTTACATATTAATTCATCCAATGAATGTGGGCAAGTAAAGCTCCAAGGAACTGGAATTGGCTCAGGACAATTTTGTGATTGTAGTGTTGTTGGCAGTCCCCCAATAACACCATTTTCGAATGTAGAAATCGTTTTCTTACCCAAGGATAGGTGTTTAATTGTTCTTTTTTTCATTTTGATCTATTTTAAAGTTTCAATTGTCCAAAGAAAGAAATCATATATGTAAACTATGTGGGGAAAAACACGGAGTTTATAAAGGATAATCACTATAATGAAAAGTGACAAAAAAAAGTGAACCAAAGTTCACTTTATAATAATTTAAGATACGATTATTTTAACGACATGTTCTTGGGTGAACACTTTCGCATCTTGGTTCCCAATAGCAAGCGGTAATATTTTGCTCAGAATAACATTCTCTGTTGTTAGAGTTGCGTCCACCAATAGGATTGTTAATATCCATATTAGAAATAGACTTTTTGTTGAGTCGTAAATTTTTAATAGTTCTTTTTTTCATGAGTTTTTGAATTTAGAAGTTAATTTATTTTTTCACAATCTTCACAATCTTCACAATCTTCATAATCTTCAAAGTAGCGAGAACTTCCAGATCCTCAACCTTACTAAGTTTGGCAATATGATTACTATTTCCTTCGTCTTTTTGTTATTTTGTAATAATAATCACTTATAAAATTAGGATCATTAGATGGGGAATCCTGCTAAATGGATAAACTTTGTTGTAATTTGTATTCACCATTGGAAGCATTCATTTCTAGACTTGAAATGAATTTTTATTTAGTTGTAAACTTTTGTAGTTTTTTCCACATAATTCTATTTTAAACTTAACAAATACAATTTGAATTAAATAGACACTTTGTTTCTGTCTTTCCTTCCTCACAAATAATAATACTTTCTGCATGACAAGCACGTCCTGTAGCTCCCACTATTTCTGTCATCTCTAAATTTGAAATTGATTTTTTGTTCAATTGTAAATTTTTGAATTCTCTTTTTTTCATAATGAATGGGTTTAAATGAATTATAAATTATTAATAACACGCATAACATTGTCCATTATGCCAAACAATTCCCCATCCAAAACATCGATCTTGTGACCAATTTATTGGCATTCCACCAGTTCCATCACATGGTCTACTAGGTCTAGGTCTTATTCCCCCACATACGGTTTTTTGTTCTTTTTTACTGAGTGCTTCAGTTCCTTTTAAATTTGAAATGTTTTTTAACATGATTGTAATTTTTATGGTTAACAAACAAAATTTATAAAAAAAAGCTAAAAGCTCAGTATGGTAATACCTTACTTAACATTTGGTTAGTCACAACTTATGTGTGTTTTTAATAATTTATGTAGTTTTGAGAAAATCACTGAAACCTTGATATAAATTCCCAAACATACATGAATATTTTAAAGAAAACTGCTTTTTTACTGTTTACTCTTTGTGTAGTAAGTTGTACAACTACTAAAAAAGAAATGAACAAATCGAATTCTTATGCAAACGATACACATTCCTATGCAAAACCTAATGAAGCTGTGGCAAAGCATCTTTTATTAGATGTTGAAGTTGATTTTGATAAAGAAGTTATCAAAGGAACAGCTGCATATAGTATAGAGAGTACAAATGCATCTGAAATCGTATTTGATGCTAAGAATTTAAAGATTCATCAAACAACTGTAGATGGAAAAGAAGTAGCGTTTTCACTTGGTACAAATGATCCAATATTAGGGCAGTCATTGACGATTCCAATTACAAAAAATGCTAAAAAAGTTGCGATCAGTTATGAAACCACTGATAAAACAGAAGCTTTACAGTTTTTAAACCCACAGCAAACAGCCGACAAAGCATTTCCATTTTTATTAACGCAAGGACAAGCTATTTTGACACGAACTTGGATTCCTATTCAAGACAGTCCACAAGTACGTTTAACATATACTGCTAAGGTAAAAGTGCCAAAAGAATTAATGGCCATCATGAGTGCCGAAAATCCAAAAGTAAAAAGTGAAAATGGACAGTATAGTTTTGAAATGAGACAACCAATTTCACCATATTTGATTGCTTTGGCGGTTGGTGATTTGGTATATAAAGAAATTAGTCCTAGAACTGGTGTGTATGCCGAAAAATCTATGATAGATAAAGTTCATTATGAGTTTGCAGATATGGAAAAAATGGTGAATGCAGCTGAGAACTTGTATGGTACATATGTGTGGGATCAATTTGACGTTGTAGTTTTACCACCAAGTTTTCCGTTTGGAGGAATGGAAAACCCAAGATTGACATTTGCTACACCAACAGTTGTTGCGGGCGATCGTAGTTTGACAAGTTTAATTGCACACGAATTGGCGCATTCATGGTCTGGAAATTTAGTGACCAATGCCACTTGGAATGATTTCTGGTTGAACGAAGGGTTTACCGTATATTTTGAAATGCGTATCATGGAAGCTTTATATGGAAAAGAATATGCAAACATGCTGGCGTCTATAGGAAGACAAGACTTAGCGGAGCAATTGGAAAGTTTTCATGATAAGCCCGAAGCAACACATTTAAAGTTGGATTTAAAAGGGAAAAATCCTGATGATGGAATGAATAGTATTGCATATGATAAAGGATATTTGTTTTTACGTACCCTAGAAGAAACTGTCGGACGTTATAAAATGGATACTTTCTTGAAAGGATATTTCAATAAACATGCATTTTCAACGATGACAACAGAGAAGTTTATTAAGTATTTGAATACAGAATTATTAGAAAAAAATAAGGTTTCTTTTAATATAAATGATTGGGTTTATAATGCTGGTGTTCCTGCAAACGCGGCAAAAATTGTATCCGATAAGTTTCAAAAAGTAGAAGAAGCGATTGAAAATTGGAAAAAAGGAACACTGAGTGATCACGAGTTGTGTGCAAAAGACTGGAATATTCAGCAAAAGATTCATTTTATAAGAAACATTCCTGCAACGATTTCTATTGAAAAGTTTACTACTTTAGATAATGCTTGCCAGTTTTCATCTGCAACCAATTCATACATTGCAATGGTTTGGTTTGAACAAGCGATTAATCATAATTATCATGCAAATAATGTAGACGTACACATTGAAAACTTTTTGATGACTGTTGGTCGCCGTTGGTATGTTTCTACCTTATATAGAGCATTTAAGCGTGCTGATAAATTGGAAGAAGCTAAGCGTATTTATGAAAAAGCACGTCCAAACTATCATTCGGTAACCGTGAATACGATTGATGATATGTTAGGTGTTTCGTATTAAATATTATGATTTCAATCTTGTCCTAAGAAAAAGAATTCGCCAGTTTTTCTATCTACATAACCAAATTGAGAATTTGTGTATGTGATGCTGATGACTTTTTTTTTAGCATGCCATTTTTCATCAGTAAAATAGCTGGATATCGTATCTAAAGCAAAATATTTAATAACAGGTCTGTTGTGTCGATAAATAGGTAGTTTATTGTCTTTCCATGGATCTGTTTTCCATAGGATATTTCCAAATAGGTCGATTGCTGTGATGGTAATTTCTGTTGAGTCAACGGTAAAGGTGACGTTGTTTATAGTATCTTTTTGAGTATAGTTGTACTTACCAATGTAATTGGGATATTTTTCATTGAACTTATTTTATTTCCATTGTGCTTTAGCTTTTTCCCAAATTTTATCCGAATTCAAAGAATTATTTTGCCCGTAAGAAATAGAGAAAACGAATACCAGTACAAAAAATAGACAGTTTTTCATCTTCGTATATTTTAGATACTTTTTTAAGTTAAATATAAAAAGACAACGATAATATTGATCATTTCTTGCATTCAGGATGCATCATATAAAAGTTAAAAAAACAGAAAGGATACAATAAGGGCATATTGTATCCTTTTCTTAATGAGATGATATCTAAGCCAGCAGGTTAAGCGTGGAATTATGACTTAAATATACTTAGTAAATAATTTATCATATTATTATCTTAAATTTCGTGAAATTTCGAAACTTCTAGTTACGGTTTTACCATACAACCACTACACGTTTGCAGTGATATGTAGAGTTTTTTTGTAAGAATTATAACGCTAATTTTTTTCTAAGAACGCTATCTTTTACGCTGTTTTTAGACCAATATGGACTTTTTAACTGTTTGATTTTCGTTGCTTTAGTGACCATTATTTTTGCTGAATTTCCAAAGCCACTTGAAGCAGTTTCTGTCCAACCCAAAATATCGTACGGAAAGCTAGAATTAAAAGAAATTTCTAATTTTCTGTTCAATTTTGGATAGTTTATAGTATATGTAGAAATGCTATCTGAATTGGTTAACGTCGCAGTTGCTTCATAAGTTTTTAATGGAATATGTTTCATGCGCAATGTTTCAAAAGCTGGAACGATTTGTTGTGAGCCTACAGGTAACTGTGAAGGGTTTATTCGTAATTGAGTCCACAATTCATCTTCTAAAATAACTTTATCTAATGAAAACTTTTGATCAGATTCACTTTCAAAATACGAATAGGATTCCACATCAAATATGTCTCTATTATTAAGTTGTGTAAACACATGTCCACACCATTCTTGCATAGAAGAAGTCACTTTAATTGCATGCTGATTGTTGGCAACAGGATAAAATGTACTTGTCATTACGCTATATGGATATACACCTGTGTAGAATTTTTTAGTAGCGTTTAACTTTAAAATAGGAACATTATTGTCTCTGCGTTGATCTGCTTTTACTTGCTTTTCAGGATTAAAATCTTCCGTTACATACACCAATACGGCTTTTCCTTTATGGATTTCGCCATAACGAGCTTGTTCTAGTTCAAAAGAAGTAAGTTCTGCTTCGCCAGCATACCAATATTTATTAAAAGCGTCAGAAGTTGGCTGTGCAGCTGGTTTTTGAGGTGTTTTTAAGGTATTGTACCTAGTTGTTGTAGTGTCATTTTTTACATTAGAACACGCAATAATAGTTCCAATAACTGTGAGTCCAGCTAAAATAAGTTGTCGGGAAATGGCTTTCATCGTTTTTTTATAAAGATATTTAAAAACGACGATACTAACAATGCTTTAACAGTCTGTTAAAACAATTTCAAGGTATTTTTTCGAATTCTAAAACTGATAATAATGATGATGCAAATAGCCAAAATCGCAGCAATAACACAAACAAAGCTGGTTGAAGATTCAACTTGTAGTTTAATGCTATTTCCAGTATTGGCTAGCGTACTTCCGTTTGTTGTCATTGTTTCTATTTCTGGGAATGGCATAGAGTTACTAGAAACTTCAACAACATCTACAGAAGTTTCAAGTGGTTCTTGCGCGTACATTAATGACAACGAAGAGAAGATAATTACTATACTAATAAAATGTATAATTCTTTTCACTAAGCTGTTATTTTAGGGAATCTTCCATCAAGATACATAAAGTTATGTTAAAATGCCGTATTTTTTTGTAAGATTACTGTATTAATGTGTGAATCGTGCCATTTTGTATATAAATGGTTATGAGTAAGATACAAATCTCATAGTTCATTTATAGAACAACTAACAGGACAATAACCGACATGCTTCATCGATTTTTTTTCTACCCTATAAAAAGATGATTTGTCAGAACAGGCTTTCTATGTCTGATAAGACTTTAAATACTAAATGCGTTGGTAATCCAACGACATTAGCATACGAACCTTGGATACGTGAAACTTTAGTATAACCAATCCACTCTTGAATGCCGTATGCGCCAGCTTTGTCAAAAGGTTTGAAATTGTTGACATAATACCAGATTTCTTCGGCTGTCATTTCTTCAAAAGTTACTGTAGTGACTTCATGTACTACTTTTTGTGAAGTTATTGTGGTAAAGCAAACCGATGTAATGACATCGTGACTTTTTCCGTTCATAGCAGCAATCATATCAAATGCTTCTTGTGCATCTTGAGGTTTTGCTAAGGAAACACCTTCATGCCAAACTACGGTATCAGACGTAACCAACACTTCGTTACCTTTTAGCTCATCTTTGAAAACAGATGCTTTTAATTGTGCTAAATAATCTGAAATTTCATGATGTTGTAAATGTGCTGGGTAGACTTCTTCTACAGATTTTAATCGGATTTCAAAGTCCAATCCTAAGTCTTTAAAAAATTGCTGTCTTCTTGGTGAGCCTGAAGCTAAAATGATATGGTATTGTTCAGAAAGTGTATTCAGCATAATTTTTTAGTTTAAAATAAAATATATTGGAAAACGTCATAAGACTCAAAGTAATAGAAAATTAGTGTAGATAGAATTCCAAAAAACATAATTAACTTTAATAATAATGACAGCATTCTATATTCACGTTTGGTATCGGCTTGCCAAATTTTAACAATAAAATATAGTAGAGGTAATAGGATGGTAAGTAGAGCGTATACTGTAGTTATTGTTTTTCCTTGAAGATATTCACTTATAACGTATAATGTGAAAAGAATGACAATTCCTGCTAAAACCGCCACAATTTTATTGACTCTGTTTCTTCCCAAAATGATAGGTAAGGTAGAAATGTTTGCGTTGTAATCGCCGTTAATATCTTCAATATCTTTTACCATTTCTCGCATCAAATTGATCAAAAAGGCAAAACTTGCGTACATATATATTGCAATAAGTGAAACTTGATTGAAAAAATTAGGATGCTTCTCCTCAGCGCTTTGTCCATTGTCAAAAACAATCAAGATTAGGATGCTACTTGCTACTATAAGTGATACTATGATGTTTCCTACAATTGGAATTCCTTTTAAGTGTGAACTGTATAAAAATAACAAGAAAGCAATTCCAATAAAAATCAAGGAAATCCACCAACGATTTATTGCGAAACCAACATGACTTCCCAAGCCAATTCCCACGAAAGTGAATAAAAAGTACAGTGAATAGGCGCTTTTTTTAGAAATAAATGTGCCAATAAACTGTTTATGTGGTTTGTTGATACGATCCGTAACTACATCAAAAATATCGTTAATAATATTTCCGCCAGCAGCAATTAAAATTGTTCCTAATACCACATAATGGAATAAGTCAATTGAAATATAAGAATAGTCAGAAGAAGGTATCCAATAGTAATAAATGAGGAATTGTGTCAAGGTAATCATGACCAAGTTAGGAAAACGAATAAGCTGTAAAAACTTTGCCATGAATTCTGCCTTTAATCGTATTTAGCGTCAAAATTTTTATCCCATGTTCCTTGTACTCGCATTACTTGCGAAATCACGTCTCTTGCTGCACCTTTTCCACCATCGATATGCGAAATATACTTGCAAATTTCCAATACTTCATACGCGGCATCTTGTGGGCAACACGATAAACCAACACGCTTTAATACAGGGACATCAGGAATATCATCGCCCATATACAATACATTTTCAAGCTTTACATTTTTCTCAGCAATGTATTCTTCTAATTGTACTACTTTTTGATGTGCTCCTAAGTAAATATCAGTAATACCCAAACCTTCCAAGCGTTTACGAACACCTTCGTTGGTTCCTCCAGAGATAATACATACATTATAACCTCTGGTTACCGCTGCTTTGAGTGCATAACCATCTTTAATATTCATTCGACGTAGCATTTCTCCTGAGGTCGTCACGGTTACAGTTCCATCTGTTAATACACCATCTACATCAAAAATAAACGTAGTAATGTCGTTTAAGTATTCTTTATAACTCTTCTCTTCCATAAGTTTTTCCAATTGATTGCGTAAGCAATGTATATATTTCTTTGTGAATGTCTTTCTCTAATTTTGCTATATGGTCGTTAATTGTTTTTTCATCGCCACGTTTTGCAGGACCCGTTTGAGCCATATATGGAGTTAGCGTATTAAGTTTATTTGCAGTTTCCTGAATCAGCGGATTTAAAATTTTAAAAGGAACATTGTTGGCTTCGCAAATTTCATGTGCAATTCTGTATAAGTGATTGCTAAAATTATTCACAAATACTGCCGAAACATGCAAGGCACGACGTTGTTCTGAACTTATTCTATAGGAAGTACTTCCAATAGCTGCTGCCATACTATGCAACAACTTAAAATCTGTTTTATCAGCAGCTTCTAAACATAAAGGAATCGTGGCAAAATCAACTTGTGTTCCTTTTGTAAATGTTTGTAATGGATAAAATACACCGCGACGGTTTTTCTTGTGAAGTACATGCATGCTGGCACTTCCAGAAGTGTGTACTACAAAACGATCAGTAAATGGGATTTTGTTGGAAATACTTGCAATAGCATCATCTGCCACAGCAATGATATATACAGCTGCTTCAACTATATCTTTTAAGTTAGTTGTTGTATGTACTGCATTAAAATATTGAAGTGCTTTTTCAGATCGATTGTATACCTGAACAACCTGTATGCTTTCTGTATTTTGAAATACAGTATAAAAGTGTTGCGCAATATTTCCTGCACCGAGAATCACCACTGTTACCATTGGGCAAAAATAGCAACACTTTGGGATTTTTGAAACTTTACTACAGATTACTTCCAAATGAGGAGTGAACAAAAAGAGTTTTTATTCCACAAAAAAGCAAAATATGACCAATATCATGTTTTTAGAATGATAGAGTGCTGACATTTGTACCAAACAAAAAAACATATACGCCATGACATTACATACAAAATATTACAACGAGTTTCATGACAAGTACACTATGTATATTCCATTAACCATTATTCTGCAAAGTTGTATCGGAGGAATTGCAGCAATGTGTATTTTAATGAATGGATTAGATAACATTGCAGGTTTAGTAAAATTATTTTTGTGTGTAATATTTACATCGTTTTATAATGCAGCAATCTTAGCGCAGTTAAAAGATAAATGGGTGTTTAATATGTTGATATTAAGTTTACTGTTGAATACGTTGTTTATTTTAATCAACACGATATAATTCTCTTGATTAAAAAAGAATACTTTAGCGTACTACAAAATCGATACTCTAATGTGGGATTTCTTGAAAGTACATAAATATATAATCACACTAATTTGGGTTGGAATAGTGTTGGCAATCAGCTTTATGGGAGCGCCACTCAAATTTCAATCCGAATTGGTAGATACACGCGTAGGCGTTAGTATTGGAAGAATTGTATTTACTTTCTTGAATAGAGTAGAAGTAATTTTTTTAATCATCTACACAATTTTGACATTGGCTTCGGGAAGTTTCAAAAGAAGTTATTTGTTGCATATATTAATTGGAATTGTACTAATTCAAACTTTTATATTATTGCCTTTTTTAGACGAAAGAGCACTGAAAATAGTACAAAAACAACCTGTAGAAGATTCAATTTTACACATGAATTATGTAATCTTAGAACTTATAAAAGTAATTGTGTTGATATGGGTAAGCGTTTACGAAATTAAAATCAAGCCAATCTTTCATGAAAAATGATATACTAAATAGAGCAGACGTTTACACATTGGTCACTACATTTTATACTAAAATTAGAAAAGATGATGTTTTAGGTCCAATTTTTAACAATCGTATTCATGATTGGGATTCACATTTAGATCATTTAACCGATTTTTGGGAAAGTAGTTTGTTTTTTGTCAACAAATACAAAGGAAATCCTTTAGAAAAGCATGTTGAGGTAGATGCGGCTATTGATCATGTTATCAATGAACATCACTTTGGAATTTGGCTAAATTACTGGATTCAAACCTTAGATGAGCTTTTTGAAGGCGATAAAGCTAATATTGCTAAAAACAGAGCTAGGAAAATGGGAACTTTCATCTATATCAAATTATTTGAATCCAGAACTACAAAATAAAAACGCTTCAACTTAGAATATTCCTAAATAAGAATAAATTGCGTATTAAATAGACATTAAATTATGCAAAATACCGTATTTTTGCATATTGAAATTTTGATCTAAACGATAACGCTACACAATGGGTAATATCATTAAGAATATTCTCTTCTCTACACGATTAATGGCACTTCTTTTCTTTGCATTTGCTTTGGCCATGGGAATAGGAACTTTTGTTGAAAGTGAATACAGTACAATAACCTCTAAAATATACGTCTATAATGCGTGGTGGTTTGAGTTAATCTTACTTTTATTTATGATTAATTTCTTTGGAAACATCTTCCGTTATCGCTTATTGCGAAAAGAAAAATGGGCAACATTGCTCATTCACTTGTCATTTATCTTTATCATTCTTGGCGCGTTTATTACACGTTATGTTAGTTATGAAGGTGTGATGCCAATTCGTGAAGGAGCTACCGAAAATACCTTTCTCTCTGAAAAAACATATATCAAAGCTTGGGTTGATGGTGAAATTGACGGAGAACCTAGAAGACGTATCTTAAAAGGTGATTACTTAATTTCTCCAGAAGGAATTGCACCGACAACTTGGGTTCAAGAAGGTTTTCCTTGGGAGCGCGATTTTAACAAGCAAGATTTTACAATTGACTATAAAGGATTTATTCAAGGAGCTGAAGAAGGAATTATACCAGATGAAAATGGTGAAGAATTATTGAAAATTGTAGAATCTGGAGGCGGAAACCGTCACAATCATTTCTTACAAGGAGGCGCAAAAGCACAAAGCATACACAATATATTAGTTACGTTCAATAATCCTGTAGACGGAGCCATCAATATCATGGCAGACGAATATGGCAACTATACTATGAAAAGTCCGTTTGAAGGAACGAACATGATCATGCAAACGCGCATGCAACAAAAAGTACTTAAAGACAGTCTGCAACCATTTCAATTGGGGTCCTTATACAATTTAGCAGGATTACAGTTTGTGGTTCCACAGCCAGCAATAAAAGGAAAAATTGGCGTAGTAGAAACTCCTGAAAAACTAAAAGATCAGGCAGATGCTGTTATTCTTGAAGTCTCTAGCCAAGGAGAAACACAAGAAGTACGTGTCTTAGGCGGAAAAGGGTATGATATGAAACCTGTACAAGTGACTGTAGCTGGACTTGACTTTTGGTTGTTTTATGGAGCAGAAAGATTGAAACTTCCGTTTAGCATGAAATTGAACGACTTTATTGCTGAACGTCATCCAGGAGCTATTAGTCAAGCGAATTACAAATCGTTTATGAGTAAAGTAACTGTAAATAATAAGGAAGAAGAGCCCTTTGATTACGATATTTATATGAATCATGTTTTAGATAATGAAGGATATCGTTTCTTTCAAGCACAATTTGATCGAGATGAAAAAGGAACGATCCTATCTGTAAGTCATGATTACTGGGGAACCAATATAACCTATTTAGGATATTTTTTACTCTATTTAGCATTGATGGTAATTTTATTTGACAAACACACACGTTTTGGTGATTTAAAAAAGCAATTGGAAAAGGTCAAAAAGAAAAAAGCAAAGTTATCTACAGTTGTAGCATTGCTATTCACGATGGGAATGTATGCACAAGAAAATGTGGAGCAAAATTCGGTGCAAACAGAAGTTACCCAAGAGGTGAAAGATACACATCAAGGAGAAGCACATTCACCTAATGATGGACATGATCATGAAGCTATCATAAAACCATATACAGATGCGCAAATAGATTCTATTATCGTTGCCAATGCAGTTCCACAAGCACATGCCGATAAGTTTGCACGGTTGGTAATTCAAGATGAAAATGGACGTATGAAACCAGCACATACGTACGCAAGAGAATTAGTACGTAAATTAAGTAAAACAGATGATTATGCAGGCTTGTCTCCTGAACAAGTATTGATTTCGATGATTCAATATCCACAAATGTGGTATAATGCAAACATTATAAGTGTTAAGAGACAAAAACACGATAGTATTCGTAATATCATTGGAATTGAAAAAAGCGATAAATATGCGTCTATGTTGGATTTCTTTACGTCGCAAAACGAATATAAACTGAATCCATATACACAAGATGCTTATTCCACAAATAAGCCAAATCAGTACGAAAAGGCAATCAAGGAATATGATTTAAAACTTGGTTTGTTGAGTAGATCAATTCGTGGAGATTTATTTAAAATTTTCCCATTACCGAATCATGAAAATAACAAATGGATTTCAAGTAAAGACTATGAAGATAACCCAGGAGTTGGTTTTCAACCAAAAGATTCACTATATCAGAAATATGTTAAGAGTGCAATGAATGTGTACGCATTGATGTTAAATGCCGCACAGCAATCAGGGGATTACTCACAAGCAGATAAAATGGTAGAGAGTTTACGCCTGCGACAACAAGAATTTGGAAGTGCTGTGTTGCCATCAGACACAAAAATAGAAACAGAAATTATTTACAATAAAGTCAACGTTTTTGAACGATTAATGATGTATTATTTATTAGTTGGATTTTTAATGTTTGTCTTTATCATTGTTCAAATATTTAAAGATAGGAAAGGAATTGCAACTGCTATCAAGGTTTCCAAATGGCTAATTGTAGCCTTATTTGCCTGTCATACTGCGGGACTTATTGTACGATGGTATCTTTCGGGTCATGCACCGTGGAGTGATGCGTATGAGTCCATGATTTATGTAGGATGGGCAACGATGCTTTTCGGACTGCTTTTTGGTCGAAAATCCGATTTAACGATTTCTGCAACTACTTTTGTTGTAGCCATGATTTTATGGGGAGCGCACATGAACTGGCTCGATCCAGATATTGCAAACCTACAACCTGTACTGGATAGTTATTGGTTGCTCATTCACGTGGCAGTTATCGTAGCAAGTTACGGACCATTTGCCTTGGCTATGATTCTTGGAGTTGTATCATTATTGCTAATTATTTTGACGAATAAGAAGAACAAAGAGCGGATGGAACTCAACTTAAAAGAAATTACAACGATTAATGAAATGGCAATTACAATTGGCTTGGTGATGCTGACTATTGGAAACTTCCTTGGTGGAATGTGGGCTAATGAAAGTTGGGGACGTTACTGGGGATGGGATCCAAAAGAAACATGGGCGTTAATTAGTATCATGGTATATGCATTTATAATTCACATGCGATTAGTACCAGGATTACGTGGTCGTTGGTTCTTTAACTGGATGTCTATTTCGGCTTTTGCTTCTATTTTATTTACATATTTTGGGGTGAATTTTGTCCTTAGCGGGTTGCACTCGTATGCGACAGGAGACGCAGTTTTAGGATTGCCATTTGTATATACAGCTACTGCAATTTGGTTAGCGTATGGCGCATTGAGTTATTGGCGTTACCAAATTCATTACAAAAACAAAAAGAAAGTAAAAGCTTAGTACTTAGCATATTTTAACTTTTTAGTACTTCTCGATATATAAATCAAGGCGAATTTTGATGCATAATTTGCTTTGATTTTTTTTATTCTTGAAAGGTTGAAATAAAAAAACAGTTTTTGTTGTAACAAGATTGTATGTCATTCGTATTACTTCTAAGTTACATCAATCAACCATCAAAAAAACGGTATCATGAGTTTTATTTTTTACTTTATAATTAAGTGTTTCTTTTAGAAGCATTTTTTTACCTTTATACGTTTATGTTTCATTTTAAGTAATTTGAAGAACGTACTTTCAATATTCGTTTTGACTTTAGTTTTGGTTTCTTGCAAAAAAGAACCCAAAGTGAAAACCGAATTGGTCACATCTAAATTTGACCTCAAAACAGATATATTCCATTTTAAGAAAAAGATCAAAGAATCAGATACTATTAAAATGAGGTTTAATCACTCTGTTTGTACATATAAAGGATATGAACGAATTGAAATCACAAAAAAGACTGATTCAATACACATAAAAGCTCTATACAAAGGAGATACTTTTGGTAAAGAAAGCAAATGGAAAACTATTTTTCAGAAGCAAATATCTACCAATGATACAGTCTGGAAAATAGAAGAATTCTTAAAGAAACAAAGACAGCGACAAAAATCTGAAGAAAAGAAATATGGTACGCTGCAAATTTCACATAACGAAAATAAGATTCACTTTTTTACCAATGGATTGTTAGATTTACAAAAATTCATAGTGGACTATAGTTTGACCATGAAAACATTATATCCAAAAGATGTAGAAATGTATTATTCTGTCGAAGTTCTTGAGCTAAATGACCACGTAGAAATCCTTGAGGAAGAAACGGAAATGAAATAAATATTATTTGATGAATTTTAGGTTTCAAATTAGAAGTACTAAGTTTTAATAGCAAAGTAATTCAACATTCAACATTTAAAACTTACAATATATAATTCCTTACTGTTCCAGCCATTTTCTAAAATCAGAAGTTGTAGAAGAACTTGTCATTGCTTTTTCTTTGATGCCTGTAAGCTGAATAAGTAAGCGGTTTTTAAAATGACTTTCAATGTTTTCAATGTATTCAATATGTGCTATTTGACTGCGATTGATACGGAAAAACTTCAAAGGATTGAGTACTTGTTGAATACTTCCTAAATTCTGAGAAATTGGATGTTTTTTGCCAGAAGCATCTATGGCCATACAAAAATCACCAGAAGCTTCTATCAAACTAATATCACTCACATTCAACAATTGAATACCTTTCGACTTTTTAATGACGAAGCGTTTTTTATAGTTGGTCTCTTCTTGTTTTAAAGCAGATTTTAATAAATCAATAGTATCATTATGTATAGGTTGATAACTTTCAGCCCTAAAAAAGGATTGAAACTTGTTCAATGCATGACTGATATCATCTTTCGTATACGGTTTTAAAATATACGCAATGCCGTTGGTACGAAATGCTTCAAACAAATACTCGTCGTGCGCCGAGCAAAAAATAATTGGGCAATCTATTTTTACGGTATTAAAAACATCAAAAGAAATCCCATCCAACAACTGAATGTCAGACAAAATAAAATCATAGGTTTGTTGTGCTAAAAACGCACGCGCTTTCTCTGTAGAACGTGCCCAATCATGAGCAAAAGGATCATTAAAATAAGCTTCTAAATTGGCTAAAAGTTTCTCGTAAGCAGGAATTTCGTCTTCTAAAATTAATATGTGCATCAAGGTATAATTTATGATTCTTCACTAAGTTTTATAATTGGGATTTTAACCGTAAAATCATGTAACGTATCTGTGATTTCTGGTTTTTGATCAGAAAGTAATTTATATCTGTACTCTAAGTTTTTTAAACCTGTTCCTAGTGAATCTTTATTTGTTTTTATAGTACTTTTTGTGTTTGAAATTGTGAGCCAGTCTTCATCAATTTTTAATGTAGCTTTTATGGCTTTTCCATGTTGAGCACGATTGTGTTTTGCAATATTTTCCAATAATGTCTGAATAGCTCCTGTTGGGACAAATTTATCTTCAATTAATACGTTTTTTGTAATTGTAAAATCGTAGTCGTTTCCAAAACGTGTTTTAATTAAAAAAATATAATTTTCTGCCAAATTCAATTCATCGGTCAATTCCATGACTTCAGCATCTTTGGTTTGAATCAAATAACGGTAAATTAAGGACAAACGGTTAATGTATTCTTTAGCTTTTTCAGTATCGCTATCAATCAAAGCATCTAGCGTATTCAAATTGTTAAATAAAAAGTGCGGACTGATTTGTGAACGTAATAATTTTAATTCATTTTCTTTTTGTTTTGCAGTAATATTGCTAAAAAGTACTTGGTTTTCATAGTATTTTTTTGCGATCAATAATCCAAACGGTAACCCAATACTTTCTGAAGTACTAGAGATATATTCTAGACAATATTGAAAGTCAAATTTAAATAAGTTCCAATCTTTTCCTCCACTGTAATGACCAACTACATCTTTAACAAAACCAGAAATAGTCATTAATAAAATTGCCCAAAAAATAAAGTGAAAATACTTTTTCTCTCTAATAATAAAACTTGGCAATAACCAATACATGAAGATGAATATCATACCAACATCTAAAATGACAAATGTTGGTATGTCTAAAAAGTATTCTATCAGGTCATTTCCTCTATTGCTATATTCATAAGCATTCATAAATACAGATACACCGTAGTATATAAGGAAAAGTATAAAATCCGATTTATTGAGTCTTGTATCCATAATTACTCCTTAAAAATAATTCAAATAATATTATTGTTTGGTGTTTATACGATTAACTTCGTCTCCAGCACTATTTTTTCTACTTTTCTTTTTGTTGTATTTATTTCCAAAACTGTAACTTAACTGTAAAAATATATTTCTACGAGGAAAATCGCTGATGATATTTGCATTTACATTGTCATAATTGATAGCCCCGTTAAATTTTCGATCTAAAATTTCTTCCAATTCTACACTGACTTTCAACTGATCATTCATGAATTTTTTACTAAATGCGATGTCTAAACCTGCGATCCAATCAAATTCAATTTGTCCTTCAAATCCTCCTGAAGTATAATATCCAGAAACTTCTGATTGAATTCCCCATGGTAATTTGTACTCAGCACTCGTAAACCAAGTCATATTCCATTTTTTGTTGTCTAACACTGGATTTAGGTTTTCCGACATAAATCTGTTGTAATTCACAATAACTCCCGTATAACCTTCCAAACCTTTTATAAAACTCAATGGCGCAAAAAGATTGAAACTCCAATTTTCATTTTTTGCTAAGTTGATGACAGAACGAGATGTTTCTGAAGTAGCATCGTTTTGTGAGATCAATTCAAATAAAGTATCGTCAGTTCTGCTATAGCTTACACCAAAAAACGGTTGATTTTCATAGGTTAAGTTAAAACGAAAACTATTAGTCAATGCAGGACGCAATGTTGGATTTCCTTGCTCAAAGGTAAATGGATCATAGTAGTAAACAAACGGATTTAAAGTTTCATAAGATGGACGTTGAATGCGGTAACTATAGGCAACATTGGCAGCAATTTCATCCGTAATATTTCTTGAAATGCTCAAACTAGGGAAAAACTTTGCAATAGTTCTATCTAAAGAAGTATTTAGGTTTTGAGAAGTTCCTGTAGTTTCACTTTGTTCCCAACGCAATCCTCCAGAAAATGACCATTTATCTAATTTTACATTCACTTTTGCATACGCGGCCATGATATCTTCGTCAATTAAAAAACGATTGGTTTGATTTGGATTATTTATAAAATCGCCCGTAGTGGTTTGCACCAATGATTGCAAATCGCTGTCAGAATCGACACTGGATAGTTTCAATCCTGCACGTACCGAAATGTTATCATTCAATATACGTTTGTAATCTACCTGATACGTGTAAATATTATAATCAGCATCTTGAAAATAACGTTGGTTGTCATAATCTACCATACTTTGTCCTACTTGAAATAAGTTGTTTTCATTCATAGAATTGTAATCTACATATGTGAAATCGAGTGTAATTTTATTTTTGTCATCGTCATATTCATAATACGGATCAATTACGTATAAAGTCCAATCGCGTTCAAATCTGTTATCCGTTTCTAAGACATCCAATATTCCATTGCTAGTAATATTAGTTACATTATCCGTAACACGATTTGAAGAACTTCCGACACGCTGCACACTTATTCCTGCCGAGTGTTTTTTGTTGATGTAATAATCCAATCCAGCATTTATACGCAAAGTATTTGGATCAAAAGGAGAACGTGAAAACTGATCATACACATCATCTCCAACACGACGAATGATTTGTAGATCTTCTCGCCAAGAACCACGAGAGTAACTCGCGCCTGCTTGCCAGTTAATTTTTCCTTTAAAGCTTGCAATAGAAGCACTTTTTCTAAAGGTAAAATCATCTGCATATCCTACCATGCTTTTTAAAGTTCCGTAAGTTCCTAATTTTACATTTTTCTTTAAAATAATATTGATCAATGCGCCCGAACCGTCTGCATCATATTCTGCACCAGGTTGTTGTATTAGTTCAATTTTGGCAATATTATCGGCTGGCATTTCACGCAATAGCGTTTGCATGTCCATATAATTGGTTTGTTTTCCATTGATCAAAATGCGGAGATTGTTTTGTCCGGCATAACTCAAATTACTACCTGTAACCAATACGCCAGGAATCTTTTTCATGACATCTCGGACATTGGAATTCACCATTTCAGAATTCTCCAGATTCACCACAAGTTTTTCTGCATTTTGTGTAATTACAGGTTTTTTGGCTACTACCACAACTTCATCTAAATTTTCAGGGACATCTTCTTTTAGTACAAAATCGAACGTTACATTTTTAGTAGTATCAATATTTAATACAATGGAACGTTTTGTTTTATAACCAAATAAGGAAGCTTCCACAATAAAAGTTCCGTTTTTTACATTGCTAAATGTATACATTCCGTTTTCTTCTACAATTACGGCTTTTAGTGGTGTATCGTTATTGCTGTTATATAATACAACATTTGAAAAAGATAATATTTGATTAGCTTCATCTGTGACTTTTCCAGAGATTGTGCTTTGTGCAAGCATTGAAAAACTTGCGAAATATAAAATAATGTTGAGTAAAGTTTTTAACATAACTGTCGTTTTTTGCTGTTCGTTTTAATTGATGCACAAATATGTTTTAGAAACCTTATGTAGGAAAGCAGATTCTGCCGAATTGGGATTAAAAAAAGGTGAAACGGGGATTTTTTACCGTTAAAAAAATACTATAAAAGAACACTTATATGTAGTATTTGTAGGTGTTTCTAGATGATTGAGATAAAAATGACATATAAAATTCCCTAAAAACGAATGTTTGATTTTTCAGGTTGAAACATCGTATTGACTTGTTTTAAAAAACAAAAAGAAACAAAAATCATGTAGTTTTTTATCAAATAGTATTTCTGTTACTTTTTAGGATAAACATATACTAACATTACATGAAAACAATTTTTATCATACTATCTATAATAGGCGTTTTTGTATTTGCTTATTTTTTTCCAAAAGGAATTAAAATATTTGGAATACCAGCCGAGATATTTTTTGGAAAGGAAAAGTAAGATGATGATATGAAATCACCATCCTTTCCAAAACTAGCCAAGAATTTTATTCTCTGAAATTTCTCTACGCTTATTTTCTTAAAGTGTATAATACATAGTGAATGTACTACTTAATGGACCCATGTTTTATTAAATGATTGCAATTGTATTATGAATACTAGGTTTTAAATTGTAAAATCATTTTCTATGGTGTAATATGCAAACCAAAAATTTTTAATAATTAATAACTTAAATTATTTAATCATGAAAAAACAAAT
The DNA here is from genome assembly GCF_022447245.1 of Kordia sp. GTDB lineage: Bacteria > Bacteroidota > Bacteroidia > Flavobacteriales > Flavobacteriaceae > Kordia. The sequence continues at coordinate 64,243 of NZ_JAKVBC010000015.1, forward strand.
TTTAAGTATCGGTAAGGCTTTAAGTAAAGCTGAACAGCTAACAATTAATGGTGGCGCATTAGTGCCAAGTCCAATTGGGGATTTACCATGTGAAGAACCAGTATTGGCTCCACCACCTGAAGGATGTTATTACAGACGTATCAGACCATGTACGTATATTTTAATGTGTGTAGACATTACGCCAGTCTAAATGGAGCAAAAAGGAGCTATCTACGAATGATTATATTTAGGAGTTTTAGATAGCTTCTTTGAGTTTTCTATCATTTGTATATTATTCTTTTCGCAACCAACCAAGAACCTGATTATCTAAAATTTTCCAACGATTATTCTCTTGAACTAATTCGTATGTAGCACGTGTATTGCTAAATGGACCAGCATTTTGTTGAATAATAATGACTTCGTCTTCTGTGACTTCCATGACAATGGCTACATGTCCAAACGAATTGTACCAAGAAGCCTGAAATACCAAAATATCATTCACTTTGGGTTTGGAAAGACTTCCATTTGTATATTGAATTAAATTTCGTTGTGTATTGCGGTTTCCATCTTTCACATTTGGATTAAAGAAATCTTTGGCATGCCCGTAACTATCAGGCATTTTATGTTGTAAATATTCATAATAGTACCGCTTTACAAACTCTACACATTGGTATTGTAATCCTAAATTGTATCCGTCTTTAGTTACATTTCGTTTTTCAACATTATTAACAGCTCCATTATAATATACCGTAACGTTATTGAAGGAATCTAACGTATTGCCAACGCTTCTAAAAGGATTTGTATTTACATATTGTGATACTATCAAAAAAACAACACTTGATAGTATTAGTAAACCAAAAATTATCAATTTTCGTTTCATGGAGAGAAAATTAAAAAATCAATATGATTATAAAAAATAAAATATCACAAGATTCATTGATAAAGTGATAACAACATTCAATATCTAACTAAATACTTTCGTATTTTTACAAAAAACTAAAAAACTCGATGAGAATATTCATGCTAGTATTGGTTGCTTGTGCTATCAGTTGTACATCCAAACCTAAAGAAAAAACTTCAGAAACTGCTAAAAAAGTAGAAACTACGAAAGAAACATCAACCCAAAAAACATCCAAAAAGACTATGGAAAAAGGTTCAATTCATCAATTCACAGTAAAAGATATTTCTGGAAACGATTTTAAATTAGCCGATTTAAAAGGAAAGAAAGTAATGATTGTAAACACAGCTTCTGAATGTGGATTAACACCACAATATGAGCAATTACAGGATGTATACGAAACTTTCAAAGACAAAAACTTTACGATTGTAGGTTTTCCAGCTAATAATTTTGGTGCGCAAGAACCTGGAACTAATCAACAAATCGCGACTTTTTGTAAAGCCAATTACGGCGTAACTTTTCCGATGATGGAGAAGATTTCAGTAAAAGGAAATGACATGCATGATTTGTATCAATTCCTCACGCAAAAATCACAAAATGGATTGGAAGATTCGGAAGTTGCTTGGAATTTTCAAAAGTATTTGATCAACGCAAATGGTGAATTAGAAAAAGTAATTGCACCACAAACATTACCAAACGACGAAACTGTATTGACTTGGATAGAAAGTAAGTCATAATACATGTAATTATATCAGTTTGAGCGCAGTTGAGATTTAATAAAATAATAGTTTTCATTTATTTATCTGCTGCGCTCGAAGTGACAAATGCTGATTTTTTGGAAGACAAAAACTTCTACGCTCGCTTTTTTTAGATTTGGATAATTCAAAAAAATAGTGATATTTGTACCATTATGGAATTGTAAGTAGTATATATTCGGAACCTGTCGATGGAGTTCGACCTTTTTTTGTAACCTAATCTTCTATGGGTTACACTTTTCTAATATATAAAATTACAACATGTCACACGACCATAAATTATCAATCAAACAATTATATTCTCACTTTAAAGACGCTTTAAAAGGGATTCAAAACGATTTTACTACTGGAAGCATTCGCAAAGCAATTTTTATGCTTTCAATTCCCATGATTCTTGAAATGCTGATGGAATCGATATTCGCTATAGTAGATATTGCTTTTGTTTCACAAGTTAGTACCAATGCTGTAGCCACTATTGGACTCACAGAATCTGTAGTTACGCTAGTATATGCTGTCGCTATTGGCGTAAGTATGGCAGCTACCGCAATGGTTGCAAGAAGAATTGGCGAAAAAGATCCTGATGGCGCTTCCAAAATAGCTGCACAAGCGATCTTTTTGGGTGTATTCATAGCAAGTATTGTCAGCGTTATTGGAATTATATATCCAAAAGAAATCTTAGGACTTATGGGAGGTGAACCAGATCTTATTGAAGAAGGATATGGTTACACACAAATTCTCTTGGGAGGAAACGTTACCATTATGTTACTCTTTTTAATTAATTCCATTTTCAGAGGTGCAGGAAATGCTTCTGTAGCCATGAAAGCGTTAATTTTATCCAATTGTCTCAATATATTACTCGACCCGTTATTTATTTTTGGATTAGGCCCTATTCCTGCATTTGGCCTAGAAGGTGCTGCCATAGCAACTCCAATTGGCCGTGGAAGCGCGGTTGTATTTCAATTGGCTATACTATTTTATGGTTGGAGTGTGATTAAAATTAATTTTAAAGACTTGGTATTACGTGCTGGAATTATGATCAATCTATTGAAAATTTCCCTTGGCGGAATTGGGCAATTTATCATTGGAACTTCCAGTTGGATAGTATTAATGCGTATCATGTCTGAATTTGGAAGTGATGTTTTAGCAGGTTATACCATTGCCATTCGTGTTGTTATGTTTACATTATTACCTTGTTGGGGAATGAGCAATGCAGCAGCAACATTGGTTGGGCAAAACTTAGGAGCAAAACAGCCAGATAGAGCAGAGACTTCCGTATGGAAAACAGGGAAATACAATGCTTTGTTTATGGGAATAGTTTCTATTGCTTATTTGGTATTTGCAAAAGAGATTATTGGCTTATTTACAGATGAAAGTATTGTGATTGCTAATGGAGCTTCGTGCTTGCAAATTATTGCAGCGGGCTATATATTCTATGGATATGGAATGGTTGTTATTCAGTCTTTCAATGGGGCAGGAGATACCAAAACACCAACGGTTATCAATTTCTTTTGTTTTTGGGCATTTCAATTGCCGTTTGCATATCTAATGGCAATCTATTTTGATCTAGGACCTCAAGGTGTATTTTGGGCAATTACTTTTGCACAAGTTTTAATTGCTATTGTCGGAATATTTGTATTTAAACAAGGAAAATGGAAAGCTGTGGAAGTTTAGGTTTATACGAAGCAGTTTTGTAATTTAGATGCAACGAAAATTAGTTGCATGAAGAATAAAAAATTAGGACTTAATACTGTCTGCACTCATACAGGAGAAATAAAAGACACACAATTTAAAGGAGCCATTTCACCAATCTATTTAAGCAGTTCGTATGCGTTTGACGATGTGGATGTAAAACGTTATCCGAGATACTTCAATACACCAAATCAGCAAGCGTTGAGTAAAAAAATAGCGGCTTTAGAGCACACAGAAGCTGCGATGATTTTTGGTAGTGGTATGGCAGCTATTAGTACAAGTTTATTAGCTTTTTTAAAGAAAGGAGATCATATTGTATTACAAAATGCTTTGTATGGTGGTACGATGAATTTTGTGCTAGAAGAATTTGATAAGTATGGAATAGAATATTCATTCACAAAAAGTCTTGATAGTAAGGATTTCAAAAAAGAAATTAGAAACAATACTAAAGTAATTTACATTGAAACACCTTCCAATCCTTTGTTGAAAATAACGGATATTCGAAAAATTGTCAAATTGGCTAAGAAGCATAATTTGGTGAGTATGATTGACAATACTTTTGCAAGTTCTGTAAATCAGTTGCCAGCGACTATGGGAATTGATATTGTAATTCACAGTGCTACAAAGTATTTTGGTGGGCATAGTGATATTTTGGCAGGAGCTGTTGCTGCTTCCGCAGATCACATTGATCGTATTTTTCAATTGGGAAAAAACTTAGGTGGAAGCTTAAGTGACTTTACTGTTTGGATGTTAGAACGAAGTATGAAAACCTTGGGAATTCGTGTAGTTGCTCAAAATAAAAATGCAATGAAACTAGCTAATTTTTTGGAAAAAGATAAAGCAGTTGCAAGAGTCTATTATCCTGGTTTAAAATCGCATGAAGATTACGAATTAGCAAAGTCACAAATGTCTGGATTTGGCGGAATGCTATCTTTTGAATTAAAATCTGATTATGATGTGGAAATATTTTTTAAATCGCTCAAATTGATCAAACCTTCTATGAGTTTGGCAGGTGTAGAAAGTACTATTTTGAGTCCAGCAAAAGCCTCTCACGCATTGCTAACACCTGAAGAGCGCCAAAAACAAGGAATTGCAGATGGACTCATTCGTTTTTCGGTTGGAATTGAAGATCGAAAAGATATCATTGCAGATTTGAAGCAAGCTATAAAAAAGGCGAAGAAAGGCAAATAGATTTAATTAAAATTAGATGAAAAACCAGTTTTTAATTACATTCTTCATTTCTTTCTTACTAATAGGATGTGCTATTTCTAAAAAGAATAAAACAAAAGCAGATTTAGAACAAGCTGAATATCATTATTTTAAAGCATACGCGGTGTTAAAAAGTACAACAAATAATGCACTTTCAAACGCATTGACTACACAGGCATTGGACGATATCGATAAAGCTATTTCTATTGATGATACACAATCAAAATATCACAGAGTAAGAGGAAGTATTTATTCACATCGAAGAGAATATAAAAAAGCATTAGTTAATTTTAAAAAAGCATTGCAATTAAATCCTGAAAATTCACTAGCGCACATGGGAAAAGGGATAGCTTATGAAAATACAGGGAAATTCAAATTAGCAGAAGAAAATTATTTTAAAGCGTTAGAAGACAAAGAATTAGCTGTATCGGTTAATTTCAATCTTGGATTATTATATGGAAAGTGGGGAAAGCATGATAGATCTATAGAACAGTATACCAAAGTACTTGTTTCTTTACCAAATTATAAGAGTGCTTACCTAAACAGAGGTAAGGTAAAGTTAAGTTTAAAAAAATACGAAGAAGCTTTAATGGATTTTAATAAGGCTATTAGTTTAGCTCCAAAAGATAAGGTTTCTTTGAATAATAGAGGATTAGCATTATTTTACTTAAAACGTTATGAGGAAGCTATTGTTGACTTTAAAAAAACTTTACGTATCGATTTAGGTGATTCCTTTAATGAAAACTATGATACAGATGCTTATGCTTATAATAACATGGCAAACTCATACTTTGGGCATGGAAAATTGGATCATGCGTGTTTTTATTGGAATGAAGCTATTGATAATGGATATGTATATAAATCTGAATGGAAAGAAGAATACAATATTGAAGATCCTGTGAAATTAATTCTAAAGCACTGTAATAAATAAAAACTATCAAATTCTTTTGAAGAGACATGTTTTTAATGCATACAAGAATTGATAAAAAAACAACGTAACTTTAGTAAAAGAAAATAAAAACAATATATGAAATTAGACATATTAGCTATTGGTGCGCATCCTGACGATGTAGAATTGGGTTGTGGAGCTACCATCGCTAAAGAAATTTCCAAAGGAAAAACGGTTGGCATTCTCGATTTAACAAGAGGAGAATTGGGAACACGTGGCTCAGCAGATTTACGAGATATAGAAGCTGCCAGTGCTGCAAAAATACTAGGAGTTTCAGTTCGTGAAAACTTAGCTTTTGCAGATGGATTTTTTAAAAATGACAATGAACATCAATTAGAAATCATAAAAATACTCCGTAAATATCAACCTGATATTGTGCTGTGTAATGCTGTAGATGACCGTCATATTGATCACGGAAAAGGAAGTCAACTTGTAAGCGATGCTTGTTTTTTGAGTGGTTTATTGAAGATTGAAACACAGTTGGATGGAAAGAATCAAGAAAAATGGCGACCAAAACAAGTGTATCATTACATTCAATGGAAAAATATAGAACCAGATTTTGTAGTTGATGTATCTGGGTTTATTGATAAAAAACACGATGCTGTTATGGCATACAGTTCACAATTTTATGATCCAAATAGTAATGAAGCAGAAACGCCTATCACAAGTAAAAACTTTATTGATAGCATACATTACAGAGCTAGAGATTTAGGACGTTTAATAGGCGTAGACCATGCAGAAGGATTTACGGTTGAACGTTTTGTGGCGGTAGATTCTTTAGATAATTTAATATAACATGGAAGAACAAGGCTACACATACGATCCATTTCAATTACAAAACGCACCAACAAAGCAGAAATTTTCATTACAATAAAAAGTAATGACAATCATATTGGTCATTATTTTTATGATGATTCCTTTGTATACTATAAGTTCAGATGCTTTTAAAGCAAATTATGTATATAAACCTGAGCCTAGTTATATGTGTGTACTCTCTTATTTAGAGATGCATCCTTACAAACCAACCGAATTTAGACAAGGGAAAATAGAATTTAAAAAATAAAGTTTATGGAACAAGAACACTTACATGATCCGTTACGATTTCAATATGAATCTAATTCGCGAAAATTTTCATTACGAACAAAATTAATAGCTGTATTATTAGTTTTGATTTTTGTTTCAATTCCTTTATTTCAGATAAGTCCAGAAACTTTTAAATTAAATACTATATTCGAGTGGGTACCATGTTCGCCTTTTATGTCATGTGGTTGCTTTGGATAAATGCCTTTACTTATTATTTTGAAATTTTTAATACCTCTAATCTTTTCAAAATCACATACATAAAAAAGGAATTTAAATAATTTGAAAAAATACTTTGTATAGGGATTTAAATAGCTTATATTTGCATCCGCAAAACAAATGGTGATTGTAGCTCAGCTGGTTAGAGCGCTGGATTGTGGTTCCAGAGGTCGCCGGTTCGAACCCGGTCTTTCACCCTTTATAAACACTAGAAAAGCCAAGTTGTATGACTTGGCTTTTTTTGTTTCTGTACAACATATTTGCAACATTTACATGCTAAGTAGACAACTTATCTTTTTCTATTTAATTTACTGAAAAATATATAGTCATCTATCTTCTAAGCAGACAGTCACAGGTTCGAATCCTGTCACGATCACACCAAGCAAAAAACCACGTCAATCTGACATGGTTCTTTGTTTTTTGAACAAATCCAAACATCGTTTGAGATTTGGGAGGAAAACAAAGAACGAGAGCGACAGCTCGTGGCTTCTTATTTGCAGCAGTGAGTTGCAAAGGATCACAGAGTAATTCTGCCGTGGTCACAAGCATAACAAGACTTTCCAGAAATCGTAAGCCTTTTTTGTTTTCAATTTGTGCGAAATCTGAACAAAAATGATATTAACAAACTCTAAAAATCATAACCTTAAGTCTACATATGAATTCGTAAAAAGAATTATCTGTAATTCTAGTGTAAATTCAACATAATAAAATCATATATACTAACCTACAGTATATATCTTTTCACTAGCGAAAAGGAAAGATTTTTACAAACAATTTTAATACCTTTGTGAAAAAAGATACTATGACAACCAGCACTTTTAAAAAAATACCTGTAACAATCATTACAGGTTTCCTAGGTTCAGGAAAAACAACACTTATTCATCAAATAGCAAGGAACGCCGATGGACGACGTTTAGCTATCATTGTCAATGAGTTTGGCGAGTTAGGAATGGATGGAGAAATACTCAAAGGGAATGACTGTGGTTGTGAAGAAGAAAATATATTAGAACTGAGTAACGGATGCCTCTGTTGTACAGTGCAAGAAGAGTTTCTGCCAACTATGTTACAACTCATGGAACGTAAAGATCAAATAGATCATATCATCATTGAAACTTCTGGATTGGCATTACCAAAACCTTTAGTAAGAGCATTTAATTGGCCAGATTTGAAGCCACAAATAACAGTAGATGCTGTAGTAACTGTAGTAGACAGTGTAGGACAAGCTACAGGTGAAATCTGTGATAGAGCGAAAGTGCAAGAACAACGTTTAGCGGATGATAGCTTAGATCATGAATCTTCAATAGAAGAATTATTTGAAGATCAATTATCATGTGCCGATTTGATAATCATGACAAAATCAGATTTAATAGAAGAAACTCAGTTCAATGAAGTACGTACTATTATTCAAAAGAAAGTAGACGATAACATAAAAATTATTTCAGGTGTAAAAGGTGATATTCCTGTAGATGTATTGTTAGGGTTAAATATGAAATCGGAAGACTTCATTGAAGAAAAACATTCACATCACGAAGCACATCATCACCATCACGATCACGATCATGACCATCACCATCACCATCATCATGAACATGATCATGACGAAACCATCAATTCATTAGTACTAGAAATAAAAGCACCACATACACCGAAACAACTCGTAAAAGCACTTGGGGAATTGGTAGCTGAATTTGAAATTTATCGTATCAAAGGAATCATACACGTTCCCAACAAACCAATGCGTATGATTGTACAAGGCGTAGCCAACAGATTTGAAAACTATTTTGACAGAAAATGGAAAGAAGGAGAATTGAAAGCAACACGCTTAGTGATCATCGGTGAAAAACTAGAAGAAACTACATTGATGAATGCCATTGAAAATAAATTAACGGTAACAGTATAAGCTCATGAAAATATACACACGAAAAGGTGATGCTGGAAAAACGGGTGTTTTCGGCGGAAAAAGAACCTATAAAAACTCCGCAAGAATTGAATGCATAGGAACGTTGGATGAGGTAAATTCTACGATAGGTTTACTCAGAGCAAAGCTTGGAGAAGATCACGATTGGCAAACCAACTTACATCGTATTCAAAAAGATATGATGGACATGATGTCGCATTTAGCGAGACCTTCAGATTCTAAAAAAACCAATCCGAATCCAAAACCTATTGATGGTGCAGAATTTTGTGAAAATTGGTTGGATGAATTAGAAGCAAATATCAGCTCACCTTCCGATTATTTTATTCTTCCAGGAGGAAATGAAATCTCAGCGCTTTGCCATGTGTGTAGAACTCAAGCACGAAGAGGAGAACGTACGTTGGTAACGTTAATGTTAGAAGATCCTGAAAGTGTGGAAGAATATGTGGTAGCCTATATCAACAGATTATCAGATTTATTTTTTACAATGTCCAGAGCCGAAATGGACAAAAAAGGGGTTGCAGAAGAAAAATGGCAACTATTTCTATACAAACGCAAAAAGAAAAAAAGCTAAAAATTTTGCATACTATTTACGGAGTAGCTTTAGGTCCTGGTGATCCAGAATTAGTTACGCTAAAGGCGTTGCGTATTCTAAAAGAAGCGGATGTCATATTTTATCCAGGCTCATCCTTTAAAGGAAAACAGAAAAGTTTTGTCTATCCAATTTTAGAACATCATGGACTCACCACAAAACAACTTGAAGGGTTCTTTTTAGAGATGACCTTAGACAGAATCTCAGCAGAAAAAACTTATGACGAAACGGTAGTTAAAATTGAGTCTGCGCACAAAGAAGGTAAAAAAGTAGCCATTGTTTGTGAAGGCGATTTAAGTTTATATGCTTCTTTTTCATATATTCTTCAACGATTGCAAACACAAAAACTGCCTGTATCTTTAATTCCAGGAATCAATGCGTTCTCTTTAGGAGCAGCTAAGCATCAAATTCCTATATGTTTACTCAATGACAAAGTAGCAATTATTCCTCGTGAAAGCGATATGGAGAAAATGGCAACCTATTTTCAAAACTTTGACACGTTAGTACTCATGAAAATTCGTTCTAATTGGGAAGCTATTCGGCAACTTTTGGAAGAAAAAAAATGGAATTTTTACTATTGTGAACGATTGGGTACGGCAGAAGAATTTATTAGTACTAATTTAAAAGAAATTTCAGAGAGAACGATTCCGTATTTCTCTTTGCTCATTATAAAAAAGAATCATACACATGATTAAAGTAGTCGGACTTGGTCCAGGGCATGCACAATACATGATTCCCATGGCAACAGAAGCAGTTTCACAAGCAACTGTTATAATTGGATATCATTATTATTTTCAATTCATTCAGCATCTTATCGATCCAAATACAGTCTGTATCGGAAAAGAACTGAGTCAAGAAGAAAGAAGAGCCGAAATTGCCATCGAACATGCGCAAAAAGGAGAAAATGTAGTAGTCATAGGTTCGGGAGACGCAAGTATCTATGCGATGGCATCTATTGTATACCAAAAAATTGCGGTACAAAAACTCAATCTTGAAGTAGAAACAGTACCTGGAATCTCAGCATTCATTACTGCAGGTAGCAAACTCGGTGCAATATTAGGACATGATTTTTGTTGTATCTCTCTATCAGATTTAATGACGCCGTGGACTACTATTGAAAAAAGAATTACTGCTGCGGCACAAGGCGATTTTGTTACAGGATTGTACAATCCGAAAAGCAAAAAACGCTATTGGCAATTACAAGCATTAAAAAATATCTATCTAAAATACCGTGAAGCGTCTACGCCTGTAGCCATTTGCAAACAATTAGGACGAACAGAAGAAAATATTATACTCACAACTTTAGGTGAATTAAATGTTGAAGATGTAGACATGTTTAGTGTGGTATTAATCGGAAACAGTCAGACATTTAGATATAAAGATCATCTGATTACGCCACGCGGATATTTAAACAGAAAACCAGAAACAGGTTCGGAAATTCAAGAAGCAAGTTTTAAAGAAATCATAACGAATTTACCTGCAACTCATTTTGATAAAGATCACTTATGGGCAGCCATTCGTTGCATACATACCTCAGGCGATTTTGAATACATTAAGTATTTAGAAACTTCCAAAAATGCCATTGAAACATGGAATGTCTACCTGAAAAATGGTGGGACTATTGTTACAGATGTCACGATGGTACAAGCAGGAATAACCAAAGCATTTACAAAAAAATATAACAACCAAATAGTTTGCTTATTGAATGAAGAAGAAACGCTTCAATTAGCAGCAGCAGAAGGATTAACACGTTCGCAAGCAGGGATAAAACGTGCTGCAGCGCACTATCCAGATGCGTTATTTGTGATTGGGAATGCGCCAACAGCATTAATCGAAATTGTAGATCAAATTCATGCAGGAGCTATCAGTCCAACAGGCGTTATTGGTGCGCCAGTAGGTTTTATTAATGTTATAGAATCCAAAGAGCGTTTAAAAATGTTGCAACATACACCATACGCACTTATCACGGAACGTAGAGGTGGAAGCAACTTTGCGGCAGCCATTGTGAATGCTGCATTTACTTTGGAAGAAGCATCAAAGTTAGAGATGATATAAGCATGCAGGAAACAATGTGACGGTTTTTACAACAATAGAAAATTGTAAAATCGCAAGATGAAATAGTAATCCAAGAAAAACAAACATGACGTTTCACGTAATAGGCATCGGAAATACCATTCCGTTCTTTTCAAAAGAACAACAAATGCTCATTAAAAATGCAACGATTTTTAGTGGAGGAAAACGTCATTATGAGCTGGTGAAAGCGTTCTTACCTGAAAATCATCAGTGGATTTATATCAAAAGTCCAATGGATGAGCTATTTGAAAATTATGAAAAAGCAAACGCTATGATTGTCGTTTTTGCTTCAGGAAATCCACTTTTTTATGGCTTTTCAAATACGCTTCAAAATAAATATCCTAAAGCAACTATATATACAGAACCTTATTTCAGTTCGATTCAATTGTTGACGAATAGAACCAATACCAATAGTAATGAACTTACTACAGTAAGTGTCCATGGGAGAAGTTGGAAAGCCTTAGACGAAGCCTTAATACAACAACTTCCGTTGATTGGTGTGTTAACGGATCAACAGAAAAATCCAGCTGCAATTGCCCAACGCATGCTTGCATATGGTTTCAACAATTATGAAATGAGTATTGGTGAAGATTTGGAAGGAGAATATGAAAAAGTACAAACAATCAATCTTGTAGAAGCAACACAAAAAAACTACCAAAAACTCAACTGTGTTTTAGTACACAAAAAGGAAGAAAGAAAACAATATTTCGGAATACCAGACACCGCATTTAAAGGTTTAGAAGGCAGACCTAATATGATCACCAAAATGCCCATTCGACTTGCAAGTTTACATTTGTTAGAAGTGTTGAATGCTTCTGTTTTGTGGGATATTGGATTTTGTACAGGAGCTATTTCGATAGAAGCAATACTCAAAAATCCGAAATTGGACGTAATTGCTTTTGAGAAGCGTCCTGAATGTGAAGCGATTTTACACGAAAACCAAAAACGATTTGGAGCGCCTGGAATTACAGCTGTTATGGGCGATTTTTTTGAACAAGATTTGAATTTGTACGCAACACCTGATAGTATTTTTATTGGCGGTCATGGTGGAAAATTATCTGAATTATTAGCAAAGCTAGATACAATCATACAATCGAAAGCACAAATTGTGATCAATGCGGTCAAGGAAACCAGTGGTAATGCTTTCAAACAAGGCTGCAAAAACTTAGGTTGGGAAATCGTAGAAGAAATGAATTTAACCCTAAATTTGCATAATCCGATATGCTTACTAAAAGCAATCAAACAATAAAAAAATGGCAGAAAAAGTTTTAAAAGTAGCAATACTTAGTTTTACCGATAACGGATTAAAAATTGCAAAAACCTTGCAAAATGAATTTTATCGAAGTAAAGTTTTTACCACGAGAGATGGTGAAGAAAGCAAAGATATAAAGCAAATTACCTCAGTTTCTGAACTTATGGAAACATCATTTCAAAAATATGAGGCTTGGATTTTTGTTGGTGCATTAGGTATTTGTGTGCGAAGTATTGCTGCATATATTGAAGACAAAAAAACAGATCCTGCCGTCATCAATGTGGATGAACAAGGAACCTATGCGCAATCGGTGTTGAGTGGTCATGTGGGAAAAGCCAATGAACTGACAACACAAATTAGCCGAATACTACAAGCAACTCCTGTAATTTCGACATCCAGTGATTTGCAAAATTTATGGAGTTTGGATTTGCTCGCAGAAAAATTCTCATGGAAAGCTGTACATACAACGGAACTAAACAAAATCATCTCATTATTTGTCAACAAAAAGCCAACTGCTTTAGTGCTCAAAGTAAAAGATCAAGGAACAGCACATTTAGAAAAAACCTGCCCTGATTTTGTAAACATATACTATAATATTGAAGATGTAAACACTGCAAAGTATGAACTGTTGCTATATGTTGGATATGAAACGCTACACACAAAAATTACTTCACTAGCATTCTATCCAAAATGTATTGCTATTGGAAGTGGTTGTGCAAAAGATATCGAATCACCATTATTTGAAATGGGATTGCTAGAAGAACTCGAAAAGCAGCAAATTGCTATGGAAAGTATCTGCGCATTAGGTTCTGCGGATATCAAAGCGGGAGAACAAGCCTATTTGGACTTTGCAGAAAAATTTGATATTCCTTTTGTTACCTATTCGGGAGAAGAATTGAATACGATTGATGTGGCAAATCCGTCGGAAGTCGTAAAAGAAAAAGTAGGTGTTTTTGGTGTGTCAGAAGCTGCTTCGGCACTCATTGCAGCTACCAAAGATTGGTTGGTTGAAAAAACGAAAATCATCACGCAATCGGGAAAAAAGTTTACCTATGCACTGGCGCTAGTTGCGGATTTTGAACGTAAACCTAGCATTGCGATTGTTGGTGCAGGTTCTGGAGATCCAGACTTACTAACATTAAAAGGACAAATACTACTAGAAGAAGCTGACTGTATATTGTATGCAGGAAGTTTAGTGCCAGAAGAATTAACGCACATGGCAAAACAAGGTGCTTTGGTACGTAATTCTGCTTCTATGACCTTAGAAGAGCAAATAGGAATCATAGATAATTATTACAAACAAGGGAAAAAAATTGTGCGTTTGCATTCGGGCGATCCATCTATTTATGGAGCTGTACAAGAGCAAATGACCATTTTTGATGCCAAAGGATACGACTATCACATTGTCCCAGGAATCTCTTCGTTTCAAGCAGCCGCTGCTTATTTAAAGTCAGAATTTACCATTCCAGAAGTAGCGCAGACCATTATTTTAACAAGAGGCGAAGGAAACACGCCAACTCCTGAGCATGAAAAAATTGCAGATATGGCAAAACTACGTGCTACGATGTGTATCTTTTTAAGTGCTGGAATTGCCAAAAAAGTACAAGGCGAACTGTTAGAACACTATCCAGAAGATACACCATTGGCAGTATTATACCGTGTTAGTTGGAAAGACGAACAAGTATGGACAGGAAAACTAACGGAACTTGCACAAATCATCAAAGAAAACAAACTCACTCGAACGGTCTTAATCGTAGTTGGAGAAGCTATTGGAGCACGTAAAAATCGTTCATGGTTGTACGATGATAAATGGCATCATATCTTTCGAAAAAAAGGGAAAGTGACAATTAAATAGTATATGCATTCAAAATTTTAGCATTTGAATAAAAAATATATGAATCGTCATTATGAGACCGCAGATTAAAATTTTAACAAGTGTTTGAAATGACAGATTATATGGTGGAATATTTGGATACGTCATTGCGAAAATTTCAAAGAAATTGTGGCAATCTGCTTCTATCAAAGTACAATTTTAGTATGAAATAAATAGATTACCGCGCTCAACTCGTAATGACGAATCATAAATGTGATAGAAAAATTTAAAACCATAAAAATCAAATGCTTACAAAACATATCAACAGTAGGAAGCATGATAAAGTAATTTGCTTAAACAATGCGTAAAATACTATTTAAAACCAAACACGTTTAACAACAAATTTTTAAATCTTTCAATAATCAAACTATGATATTAGTTTTTGGTGGAACAACAGAAGGAAAACAAGTAGCTGCAATCTTAGATGCGCTACAAACTCCGTATTACTATTCTAACAAAACAAACGTGCCATTCTCAGGAAGCGGAATTGCAATTCATGGTGCTTTAACAAAAGAGCAACTAGAAATATTCTGTAAAGAAAAATCAATTCAATGTATTATAAATGCTTCGCATCCATTTGCTACACTACTGCATGATACTATTGCAAGTATAGCTTTAGAAATTCCAATAATTCGTTTTGAACGCGAATTCACAGAACGTAGCTCACATGCATTAGTCACATATGTAGACTCTTTTAAAACAGCTTTGCAAGAATTTGAAAAAAATGATTACAAATCATTGTTAGCGTTATCAGGTGTGCAAACTATTGAGAAGTTAACTTCCTATTGGAAACAACATACAACGTGGTTCCGCATCTTAGATCGCGATAGTTCCAGAGAAATTGCAAAAAAAGCAAACTTTCCCAGCGAACAATTACTATATGGCTATCCGCAAAACAAAGCAGAAGAAATTGAAATATATAGCCAACTACATCCAGCAGTAATTTTCACCAAAGAAAGTGGCATCCACGGAAAACTAGAGCAAAAAATAGCGGCTGCCATTGCCACAAATACGCCCATCATCATTTTGACCAAACCTTTAGTCGCAAATAGGTATCTTTGTATGAATTCGATTCAGGAATTGACCACTTTTTTTTAAACCTATATTGAGCGAACTACAAAAAATACCTGACAAACCTTTACGTAAAGGCTACACTACAGGAGCCTGTGCTACAGCCTGTGTCAAAGGTGCTTTAATAGGTCTGCTCACAAAAAAAATACAGGAAAACGTAACGATCACACTTCCCATTGGAGAAGATGCTACGTTTTATTTACAAAATCATGTAATTACTGAAACGAAAAGCTTTTGTAGTACCATCAAAGATGCAGGAGACGATCCTGATGTGACACATTTAGCTGAAATTTCAGCCGAAGTTGAACTCAACAATCACAAAGAAATCATCTTTCAAAGAGGTGAAGGTGTCGGATTGGTTACGTTACCAGGATTAGAAATTGCAGTAGGAGAAGTCGCTATCAATCCAGTTCCACGAAAAATGATGCGTATTGTATGCAATAAAATACTTTCGAATTACAACTTAGAAAACTTTGGTGTTACGATTACAATTTCGGTAAAAGACGGAGAAAAACTTGCCAAACGAACGCTAAACAGCCGCTTGGGAATTTTATATGGAATCTCAATACTAGGAACTTCTGGAATTGTCACACCATTTTCAGCAGCTTCTTACATTGCCAGTATTCGCCAAGGTATAGATGTTGCTATGGCAAATAATGCATCCGAATTATTGATAAATTCGGGAGCAAGAAGCGAGAAAATGTTGCGCGAAATCTTCCCAAAAGTTCCAGAAACTGCCTGTATTCATTATGGAAATTGGATTCGAGAAACGTTTGAAAAAATAGCAGAAAGCCCACAAATCAAAACAGTCAATATGGGGATTATGTTGGGAAAAGCTGCCAAACTTGCTGCAGGAAACTTGAATACACATAGTGGGAAAACAACTTGGGATAAAAAGTTCATAGCGCAAATTGCACTTGAAGCTGGATATGACAAAGAAATTGCAAACATGATTTTATCGCTAAATATGGCAGGACGTTTGCGTGAAATCTTTATTTTTGCACCACAAGAAAAATTTTATCAAATTTTACTAAAATATTGCTATAAACATTGTCATCAAATTGCTTCGGAAGTACAACTTAATTTGTACCTCATAAATAATGATGGCACATACATAAAATATATCAAATGAATTTTATGAATCTCACCAGACCGTTGATTGCTGGTATATTACACTCGTTTGAAGCTGATCATATTTCTGCTGTGTCTGTATTGGCTGCTGAAAATGCAATCAATAAGAAAAAGGTAACCTTCAAAACAGTTTTCACAGCTTCACAATGGGCTTTAGGACATTCTGTAACCTTGCTTTTATTTGGTGGAATTGCGCTTATCTTTAAGTCTGCTTTGTCAACATTTGTCAATGACATTTCATACTGGGCAGAATTAAGTATTGGACCCATCATGATTTGGTTGGGGATTGTTGCGATCAGAAGAAATCATAAGATCAATGAAATGATGGCAGATCACAAAAAGATTGAAGCGCACGAACATGAAGCGAGTAACCCTATTCATCTGCATGGAAAAATGGGAGAAGAAATAGCAATGAATCCGATCAATAAATCCTTTTGGATTGGAATGTTACATGGGTTGGCAGGAACAGGAGGCGCGCTCACGTCTGCCTTAATTATTAGTGCTACAACTATGTCAGAAGCCATTCTAATCTTAATCATAGAATCGATAGGAGTTATACTATCGATGGCAGTTTATAGTTACGTATTAATTTACGCTATGAGTCGTTTCATTGAACGAAATATGTCTATCTTTAAATGGATGAATGGCGTTGTTGGTGTCATTTCGATCTTAGTTGGAATATGGATGATTTATGGAGTCGCTTTTGAATAAAATATATGATATGAACGTTCACTACTGCTTTCCGTTTACAAGTATCATCGCTCAAGATGATTTTAAACTTTGTTTACTCTTAAATCTAATTGATCCTACGATTGGTGGTGTTTTAGCTACAGGAGATAAAGGAACTGGAAAAACAACTACTGTAAGAGCGTTGAGTCAGTTGATGGGAAATGATTTTCCTTTTGTAAACTTACCCATTGGTGCTACAGAAGACAGATTGTTGGGAAGTGTCAATCTTGAAGCCTTAATTAATCAAAAAAAGACGATTGTTGACAAAGGATTGTTAGCCAAAGCCAATCATGGTTTTCTATATATTGATGAGGTAAATTTATTGAATGATTATTTGATGGATGTTTTGCTAGATGCTTCTGCCTCTGGTGGATACCATTTAGAACGAGAAGGCATTTCGCAATGGCTGGAAAGTCGTTTTTGTCTTGTCGGAACGATGAATCCAGAGGAAGGTGATTTGCGTCCACAACTAAAAGATCGTTTTGGCTTGAGTGTACATATTACTACGCCTACAGCTATGGATATTCGTAAAGAAATTGCTTCGAAACGTTTGGATTTTGATACTAATGCAGCCTTTTTTTGTGAGCAAGCTGCGACTGCGGAAACTACACTAAAATCTCAAGTAACAACAGCAAAACAAAAAGTAGGAACTGTTACTATTCCTGAAACGGTAAAAGATGCAGCCGCACAGCTGACTATTGAAAATAAAGTTGAAGGGTTACGAGCAGATATTTTACTATTAAAAACAGTACGTGCGTACGCTGCTTTGCAAAACGAAACAGAAGTAACTATTGAAATGCTTCACAAAATTGCGCCATTTGTATTGACACACAGAAGTAATGATTTTCAATCTCCAGAACCAAAAAGTGAAGATGATAGCGGATCATCGAATGAAGACAATAAAGCTGCTGAATCACAAGAAACTACACAAGGAAATACATCTTTTCAATTACCAGAAAATGTAAAGAATGGTTTGAAATTTTCTGTACATCAAGCTTCTAAAAAAAAAGAAATAGCGCTTCAAACACTTAATGAATATAAAAATACGCCTTACATAGCTACGCCACAATCTTCAATTGCTTTGGTGAAAACAGTCAAAAACTATGTAGCTACTGAAAAATTTACAGCAATCTACAAGCAAGTTACCAAAAAAACAACGGCAAAAATTGTATTTCTACTCGATACAAGTGCTTCCATGGCGATTGACAAACAGCTAGGATATGTAAAGGGAATTGTACAAAAAACCATTACGTCCTATCCGTCGAAAAAAGTAGCCTATGCGATTGTTGCTTTGGAAAATGCTTCCGCAAGAATCATACAACAGTTCACAACGGATAATGAAAAGCTGTATGAAATCAATCATCAGTTAAAAGCTGGTGGAAAAACAAACTTAGGAAGTGCCTTTTTTAAAGTGTTTGAATTATTAAAATCGATCAATAAAAAAACCGTACAATTATTTGTACTTACAGATGGAAAAGTTAATGCTGGACATGAAAATCCATTCGAATTCGCCATCAACAGTTATAAAACGTATCTATCTAAACTTTCCAACACCACGATAGTAGACACTGAAAATGGGTTTGTGAAATTAGAAAGAGCCAAACTATTAGCAGATCGTTTGCGTGTAAATTACCTTCCATTAAACGCTCTATAATATGTCAAAAGCCTTCTTAATAGCGGCTCCTTGGAGTAATTCAGGTAAAACAACCATTACTTTAGGATTGGTGCGTTACTTTAAGAATCAAGGATACAAAGTACAACCGTTTAAATGTGGCCCTGATTATATTGATACCATTCATCATAGTACAGCAGCTGGAATTCCAAGTATAAATTTAGACTCTATCATGATGTCAGATACACATTTGGAAGAAGTATTTGAAAAACATGCATCCAAAGTAGATATTAGTATTGTAGAAGGTGTCATGGGATTGTTTGATGGTGCTGTAAAAGACACAGGAAGTTCTGCTGAAATTGCCAAAAAACTCAATATTCCAGTTATTTTGGTTGTCAACGCAAAAGCAATGGCATTTACGATTGCTCCGATTCTAAAAGGACTAAAAGAATTTGATGAAAATGTTCAAATCGCAGGTGTACTCTTCAATTTTGTACGAACGGAATCACATTATGCATTTCTAAAAGAAGCCTGTGAAACTGTCGGATTGCAAAGTTTAGGATACATTTCGCCAAATGAAGACATTGCAATTCCATCCAGACATTTGGGTTTACACATTGATGAATCGTTTGAAACAATTATTGAAAAAGCTGCCATTCATGTTTCTGAAGTTGCCGAAAGAATTCGTAAGATGTATGCATTAGAAAAAACAGCTACAAAAGCGATTGTCCCTCAGAGTGAAACAAATAAAAAGAATCACTCTTCTCAAAGAAAAATTGCAGTAGCAAAAGACGAAGCATTCACATTTACGTATGTAGAAAATCTAAACTATTTGCGTCAGTTAGGAACAGTAACTTTCTTTAGTCCTATGCATGATTCCGTAGTGCCTGAAGCAGATTTCATCTACTTAGCAGGCGGATATCCTGAGCTGTATTTAGAACAGTTAAGTCAAAATGAAAAAATGAAAAAAGCCATACAACTTGCTGTAGAAAATGGAGTGCAACTCTTAGCAGAATGTGGAGGCATGATGTATTTGGGAAAAGAAATCATCAACGAAGCTGGAAAATCATTTCCAATGGTTGGTATCTTTGATTTCAGCACGAGTATGGAACAAAAAAAGCTACACTTAGGTTACAGAAAAGTAGTTTTTGAAAATGAAGAAATCTGGGGTCACGAATTTCATTATTCCAACATCAAAAATGATGAGCACTATAGTTCTGTCGCCAACGTATATACGGCGCGAGCTAAAGAAATAGACACAAAATTATACCAATATAAAAATGTACTGGCAAGTTATATTCATCTCTATTGGGGCGGAGGAAATTTTTCGTGGTTGAATACTGAAATAACACGGCTGAAAAAACAATAAAACATGCATTTAATAGCAACAATACCAGGCGGATGGAATCCCGATGACGATGGTGTTTTTTATATAGAACAAGAACCTGGAGATATTATTTTTTTAAGTGCAGGTGATACTGAAATTCACACCGTTAACGAGGCGTATAAAGCATTGCATGCTCAAGAAAATGGACAACTCCCAAGTTTGCGTATGACAAATTTGGTATACCTAAAACAAGAGCTAACAATAGACAACTATCTGGAAGATGTGCTAGAAAAAGCAAAAGTCATTGTGTGTAGTTTATTAGGTGGATTGAGTTATTATAAATACCTAGTAGAATCGTTGGTAGTGCTTCAGGAAAATACGGATTGTGTATTGCTCTTTATTCCAGCGCACGAACCTGATTATGAGTTGATGAAGTTATCTTCTGTAGACATTCAAACTGTGCATGATTGTCGCCAATACTTGCAACAAGGAGGAAAAACAAATGCAATTGGCTTTCTAAATTATATTCGAAAAAGCTTCTTCAAAGAAACTGTACAACTCGATGCATTAGAGGTCATCGATGAATTGTTTTTATACAGATTTGACAAAGGCATTGTGCATCAGGAAATGCTTGATAGCTTGCTTTTAAAAGAACAACCGAATGTCGTTTTATTAGCATATAGAACGCATTATTTAGCAAATAACTTAGAACCTTTACAGGAATTGAGCAATGGTTTGAAACAACAAGGAATCAATCCGATGGTGGTGTTTGCAAACAATTTACGCGATCCAAATATCCTGATCAATCTAGAGAAACTGATCACCAATCATGGAAAACGAAACATTCATGCCATCATTAATACCACAGGTTTTACGATAAAATCATCCAACACTACAGACTTTATTTTTGATCGATTGGGAATTCCTGTATTACAAGCCATATTCTCTACCACCAATAAATCCGTTTGGGAAGATGGTTTATTTGGCTTGCCACCAACAGACATCGCCATGAATATTGCCTTGCCTGAAATTGATGGTCGAATTATTGGAAGAGCCGTTTCATTCAAAAAAGAAATTACCAAAGATGAACTTACGGATAGCACGATTGTAAAATACGAAGCACATGTGCCAGCTTGTGAATTCATGACACGTCTGGCAAAGAATTGGATTTCATTACAACAAAAAAACAATTCAGAAAAAAAGGTCGCCGTAATTCTGCCAAACTATCCAAACAAAGACAGTCGTTTGGCAAATGGTGTTGGTTTAGATACGCCCGAAAGTTGTATTGTGTTGCTAAATGCGTTACAAAAAGCAGGCTATACATTAGGTACACAACTTCCAGAATCAAGGACAGCACTCATGCATTGGATTACACAAGTTACAACCAATGATGTTAGTACCACGCAAACACGTCCGCATGCTATTGTGTATTCATTAGAAGATTTTAAAGCTCGATTTGCTACGATTTCTTCCGAATTACAAGAAAAAACACAAACACAATGGGGAAATCCTACGGACGATCCTTATTTTACAGGAGATGGATTTATTGTATCGGGATTTTTGTTGGGAAATATTTTTGTGAGTATTCAACCGTCACGTGGATACAATCAAGATCCACAAGCAATTTATCACTCACCTGATTTAGCACCAACGTATCAATATTTAGCATATTATTTTTGGTTGCAAGATACCTACCAAGCAGATGCCGTAATTCATTTAGGAAAACACGGGAACTTAGAATGGTTGCCAGGAAAAAGTGTATCGCTCGATCCTGAAACTTGTTTTCCTGCATTGTTGTTTGATGCCTTGCCACATTTTTATCCGTTTATTATCAACGATCCTGGAGAAGGAACACAAGCAAAACGTAGAAATCAAGCAGTCATTATCGATCATTTGATTCCGCCAATGACACGTGCTGAAAGTTATGGAAGTCTTATGAAGTTAGAACATCTAGTAGATGAATATTACGAAGCTTCTAATTTAGATCCGAAACGCTCTAGAGTATTAGAGCAATCTATTGCAAATTTGGTCAAAGAAACGCAACTGAATGTTGATTTAGGAATTACTTCAGATGATGTAGATGAACTTTTGGTAAAGCTAGATGGGTATTTGTGTGAATTGAAAGAAGCACAAATCCGTGATGGATTGCATATTTTTGGAAAAGCACCAGTAAATGAACAATTGATTGATTTGTTGATTGCATTGCACAGAATGCCAACATATTCGCAAAAAGGAATCACACAAGTATTGGCAGAAGATCTAGGCATTACAGAAGATATTTTAGGAACGGATTATGCAGAAAAAGTTAATCTTTCAATAGGAGAGAAGCAATGTAAAACCATCGGACAAACTGTAGAACAGTTAGAACTACTTGCCAAACAACAATTGATTGTGTATTTGAAAGAAGACATTGTATCGGAAACTTATCCAAAACTCAATGAACTCTTGGCAATCATTAAGAATAAAACCTTAGTTGCTGTCCAAAATACTACAGAAGAAATATCGAATCTACTGGAAGGATTGAATGGTTTGTATGTACCGTCAGGACCGTCAGGAGCACCAACAAGAGGACGTGTAGATTTGCTACCTACAGGACGTAATTTTTATTCGGTGGATGTGCGAACGATTCCGACAGAAACTGCATTTCGACTCGGTGAAAAAAGCGCCCAATTAATTATTGATCGTTACATCCAAGAACACGGAGAATATCCAGAAACTATTGGAATTTCAGTTTGGGGAACCTCTACGATGCGAACAGGAGGTGATGATATTGCACAAGCATTTGCCTTAATGGGCGTTCGACCTATTTGGAAAAATGCCAACCGACGTGTGACTGATTTTGAAGTGATTTCATTAATTGAATTACAACGCCCACGTGTAGATGTTACTTTGCGTATTTCTGGATTTTTTAGAGATGCTTTTCCTGATGTAATTAACTTATTCAATGCGGCAGTGACAAAAGTTGCACAGTTAGAAGAAGCACTGGAAGACAACCCGATTCGCAAACGTTTCCTAGCAGAAAGTCAGCATTGGACTGCCGAGGGATTACCCAAAGTAGAAGCCGAACAACGTGCTTTGTACCGAGTTTTTGGTTCAAAACCAGGTGCATATGGAGCAGGATTACAAGCTGTAATTGATGAAAAAAACTGGAAAACCCAAGAAGATTTAGCAAAAATATATATCAATTGGAGCGGATATGCGTATGGAAATTCTAAAAAAGGAGTCTCAGCGCATGAATCTTTTACGCATCGATTGCAAGCCATGCAAATTGTGATGCATAATCAGGACAATCGGGAACACGATATTTTAGATAGTGATGACTACTATCAATTTCAAGGCGGATTGGCAAATGCAGTAGCCACGGTAAAAGGTAGCAGCGCAGATATGTATTTTGGAGATCATTCGCGACCAGAAACACCGAAAGTCAAAACCCTAAAGGAAGAATTGCTAAAAGTCTATCGATCTAGAGTGATCAATCCGAAATGGATTGCAGGTGTACAACGTCATGGTTACAAAGGAGCGTTTGAAATGGCAGCGACGTTAGATTATTTATTTGCTTATGATGCTACCACCAATCTCATTGATGATTTTATGTATGAAGGTATTACAGAAAGTTATTTGTTAGATAAAAAAAATAAGGCTTTTATCAAAGAAAACAATCCTTGGGCATTAAAAGATATGAGCGAACGCTTGTTGGAAGCCATTCAACGAGGTATGTGGGCAGCACCTTCTGCTGAAATAAAAAAGCAATTAGAAGATTTGTATTTGGAAGGTGAAGGTGTTGTGGAGTGATGTTTTTATGAAATTTTGAATGCTGAATTTTGAATTTAAAAGTTAGTTATTCAATTTTAAAATACAAAAGCGTCACTTTGATTTCTGTAACAACAACAATTGATTTTCCAAAAGTTAGGTTTTTAGTTTGGAAGTGTAAAAGTGTAAATCATGGTAATATTTGTAATAGAAGCAAAATTAACATTGGTATACTTTCAAATTAACACATTGTTACATTAAAAAAACCGTCACTTCGAGTGATTTTTCGTAGAAAAATTGTATGAAGAAGTACTTTGAAACGTTCGTAGTATCAAGCAGTTTTCGATAGTTCTATTAAGCGTATCGAAATACATTTTCATTTCGCTTCGCTTCATGAAAATACTCGAACAGACGCTTGTTGTTTCAAATTTAGCATTTTAGAAAAGAAAAGCATAAGTTTTGTGGGATTCTGAGTCAAGCTCAGAATGACGTTTCAGTGAGTTAGTATCAAACTTTCAAATCAGTACATTAAAACCTTCACACAAAAGAAAAATCTAGATTCCAACAGCAAAACGATCCAGATTCCTGGTTCTAAAAAAAACTATATCCCCAAAATCTTTTTAATTTTATTCCCTAAACCGCTCTGTTTTTCACCAGGTTTTTCATCTTCTTCAAACAAAATACCTTTTACATTGAGGTGATGACCAACTTGCTCTTGACCTACATATTCTTCAAAACCAATCACTTGTTTTCGGTATTTGCACATCTGACAGTTCATATTAGCAACACCATTTTTAGCTTCTTCCAAACGTTCATCAAAAGCTTTCAAAATCAATTCATCCGTACCAAAAGGATCGGTATAAATATATTCACTATCAGATTGTTCTTCCATGGCAGTAACAGCAGCATAAATACGTTCTAACAATACACCCGTAAAAAAGAAAAACGGAATGACAATGGTACGTTTAAAACCTAATTTATCAACCATTGCCAAACTCTCTTTAATGTTTGGATACGCTGTCCCGCTATAACCAACAGTTGCAAAACCAAAGCCTAATCCTTCCCAAAGCATGTTCATCAATTTGGCAACATCACTATTGGCGTCAGGATCGGTAGTTCCGCGTCCTACTACAATTAAGCAAGTATCTTTACGATCAACTTTTGGATATTTTTTTTCAGTTTCTTGAATGCGTTTTGCCGCCAAATCCAATAAAAAAGAACTCACGCCAATATGTTTTGCCATTGAAATGGTTAAATCATCGTGATAGGTTTGTAATGTATTTAATTCAAAAGGAATATCATTTTTTGCATGCGATCCTGCAAATAAAATAACTGGTAAGGCATAGATTTTACGAACGCCATCCAAATACATACGTTCTACAGCAGCTTCATAGGTAGGATGATTAAACTCTAAAAAACCATAATCTACATCATAGCGATCTTGATACCGTTCTTTTAAGATAGCTACCAATCGTTTAAATGAGCTTACCGCAGCAGGTCTTCGAGAGCCGTGTCCACATAATAAAATCCCTTCTTTCATCTTTTTTCTTTTTCTTTTTTCAACAGAACTTAGGTGAATTGAATCACTAAAGTCAATTCATATCACAAATTTGATATCACTATTTTTCAATAGGTGTCGCTCCAATAATAAATACCACTGGCATTTCAATATTTGCTTCAGCTACATCTGCTTCAATGGTACCTAATGTTCCTGTAACAATATGCTGATTGGTGCGGGAAACATTAGAAATTGCATTTACAGGAATGGTTTCGTCCTTACAAACCTCTAATAATTTTGGAATAATACGATGTAAACTTTTCAATCCCATATAAATAGAAATTGTATTTCCTGCCTTTAACATATGTGCAATTCCATTCAGTTGTTCAAACGAATAATCTGCTGTATGTGCCGTACAAATAAGCATCGCATTGGAATGATTTCGTTCTGTAATTGGAATGTTTAAACTGTTGGCAGCTGCCAGCGCTGCTGTAATTCCAGGGACAACTTCAAAAGGTATCGTATGCTTTGTTAAATAGCGAGCTTCTTCAGCAGCTCTTCCATAAATATAAGGATCACCAGATTTTAATCGAACTACATTTTTTCCTTCATCGTAATATTTGTGAAGCAATTGATTAATTCGATCTTGTCGACTCACCTGATCTGTTTTATCACCAAACTTTCTTCCTACATATATTTTTTCTCCTTTTGTATTCAATTCTAGAATAGCTGTAGCTACCAAATTATCATGCAAGATAACGTCAGCTTCTGTTACAAGCGAATGTGCTTTAACAGTTAGTAATTCAGGATCTCCAGGACCCGCGCCTATGATCGTTACTTTGTGCATTTATTGAACTAAAATTAAAGGATCAGCATACTTATATGTATAGTCTAGCATGACCTTACTTTTATTATTGGATATTTTTTTAAAAGCTACTGTTGTAGCAGCTTTGAACTGCGGTGGAGTTAGCTTCGCTTTTTTCGCCGCTAAGATATAAAATGTTTCGCGTAGTGGATGCTCATCTGCACAACCATTGAAAATTTCTCCCCAAGCTTCTTTTGAGATAATAGCATCTATCAGTCCAATGCAATCATCTTGGTGAATTACGTTGATAGGCGCTTTTCCATTGGCGACTTCTTTTTTATTGGCTAAAAATCGCCCTGGAACTCTGTCGTAGCCAATCAATCCAGATAAACGTAAAATAGTCAAACGATTACCTATATGTGATTTTAAAATATTTTCGACAGCCAATACGGCTTTGCCAGATTCTTTTTCTGGTTGATTGTCAAGATCTTCCGTAACCCAATCATTGGTGTTTTGATATACAGATGTTGAACTCACAAAAATCACCTTTTGCGTTTCCCCAATAAAAGGCAAAATACTATTCACCTGTTCTTGATAAATGTCAATAATATTTGGAATCCGTTTTGGAGGAAAATTGATGATAACAATTTCACTTTCAGCTAAAAAATTAGCATATACTTCATCATCATGAGTTGTTCCCAATTTGAAAACATAGGATTGAATTCCTGCTGCTTCCAGTGTAGCTACTTTTTCTACGGAAGTCGTGGAACCTTTTACGGTATAATTCTGTGCAATGAAATGTTTTGCCAATGGCAAACCGAGCCATCCACAACCTAAAATACTGATTTTCTTAGTTTTCAATCGCTGCTACTATTTTTGGATTATTGATGTCCATTTGTAAATAAATACGTAACACATATTCCCAATGTGCTGTATCTTTTTTGGATATATGTAAAGATAGTAAATGCTTGCCTTTTTTATTTTTAAGTCGAATACACGCTGCATCTTCTAAATGATTTCGATCCCAAATAACTTCAGCAACACTCACTTTTCGATCTTTTATGACTTGATCAACCTCTGCTTCAATAGCTCTTGGAATAGGACCAATAGCTAGAATGATATCAGTTCCTTCGACAATCATGTCAAACGTATCTGTATAGGTAACGGTGTGTGGATTAGCGATTGTACTTATAGTTCCATCAGGAAATGAAACTCGTAAATTAGTTGGCGCTTCAAACAATTTTTTAAATAATGGATAGATGTATTGATCTGAAGCAGAGGAACGAGCAACTAGAACTTCACCAAACTCAGCATCATTTTTTTCTTTAAAAACTACAGGAGCTACTGTTTTTTCATTTTCTGTTGCCAACGCATCCCAACCTTCTTGATACAATAAATATTCGTCTACAGGTTGATTGTGTTTTGTGTGCGCATCGACAATTTCAACTGCTTTTTCTGGCGTTAGGTTTTTGTACCAATAATTGCCTGGTTGCACAATCCAAGTTGGCGCATCTTCACAACGACCGTTGCAACGTGTGCGAATACTGTGCGTATCATTCCATAATCCTTCATTTCGTAAATGTGCGCGTGCTTCGCGAACTGCCATTTCACTTTTTGCTTTTCGGCACGAACCACCATCACAAAATTGAAATGTTGTTGTTACTTTTGAAATATTTTTTCCCATTCGAGAATACAAATAAATTAAGCAGGTAACCTATAGAAAATGTACAAGGTATAGTATAAATTTTCTAACTCTTTACCCGAGAGTTATTAATCATGCTATGATTTAGGGCAGGTCTCCTGACTTGGCTTCAAAATATCGTCTTCCCACTTTTTAAAGCAGTGACTTTGTTGATAGTTTGTTTGGAATAAGCCTTACAGTTGCGGGAACAGTTTTGGATTTGCACCAAATTCCCTTTTCATTTTTATCTTCATAAAAAACCGTAAATCTGTTTGTAAAGATATGGCTTTTTATCGAACTCATTTACGCTTTTTTAATTTGCTAAGAAATTGCTCTTTTCAGTGCTCTTTTTATTTTTTTGCCTCGTAGCGCTGCTATGGAACTCATAAAAGCTTTCAACAACCCATAAAAATTTCTAATTTTCGCTTACATCTTAATAGTTTACATGAGTTCATTCAATAAAATTTGTAATAAACTTCAAGCGCTCAGTAATACTCGCTTTTGGTAGCATTATGATTGAAAAACCCAATTTTTGATATACTTCAATGATTAAATCTTGTAGCTTTGAAGCTTCTTCGAAAGATTGTAAACGTTGTGAATCAATAATATAGATTTCTTCCCAAATGGGCAATAAGAATACCATAGTATGATAGTAGTTCTTGTAATCAAATTGCTGTAGTTTTTTGGGGATAGGATGATTTTTGAGATTTAGATAGGCAATTGTATCTGCCAATCCACGATCTACAAAGGCATCTGATGTTAAAGGAAGTGCTAATTCTTGAACGATTTGTTGAGATACTAATTCTGTAAATCCGATAATGTCTTGCCAAGGAGTTTTTGTGCCATTTATGTTTTGTTGTGATACAATGACACGTCTTGATACTTCTTTAAAAGTACAATACCCTTGTTGCTGTAGCGCATTGAGTAAGGTTGTTTTTCCCGTTCCTGGGGCACCTGTAATAATATATCGCTTCATAAAACACTAATATATTGCAGCACTAAAATGCAAATGACACATAGAAGCGTTGTAGTATGATTGATGGTAGCTACCTTTTTAAATTCTGAATTTTCTATGATTCTGTCGTTGTCTCCAATATAGGGTTTGTCTACAAGTTTACCATGATAATAATTTGGTCCGCCAAATCTACAATCTAAAATAAAAGCCAATGCTGCTTCAGGATATCCTGCATTAGGACTTGAATGTTTGGTTCCTTCATGAAACACTTTTCCTATGAGATGAATTTTTCCCGTGATTATCAGCATTAATATTGCTGTCAATCGTGCAGGAATAAAATTCAGTACATCGTCTAATTTGGCAGCAAACTTCCCGAACTGTTCATAACGTTCATTTTTATAACCAATCATTGAATCGAGTGTATTTACCATTTTATAGAGCATCGCACCAGGAACACCTAAAAAGGCATAATAAAATAATGGAGCAATTACTCCATCACTTAAATTTTCTGAAAGTGTTTCAAAAACAGCCGTTTTCACTTGCTGTGCATTCAATTTTTCCGTTTCTCTTCCCACAATCCATGACAAGCGTTTTCGACCTTGTACAATCCCTTTTTTAAGTTCGGTAAAAACTGCTTTTCCTTCTTCAATCAAACTTTTATTCGCCAAAGCATAAAATAAGAAAATACTATTGAATACAACAAACGGAATTGTATAGGATTTCAGTACATAATTCACACCATAAAAAAATAGAAAAACACCACTACAAAGTACCATGGTAAGAAAAGCTCCTTTTGCAAATCGAGCTGTATTTTTATTGAGGATTTTTTCGCCAAAAGCAATCATATTTCCATACAATCGAATGGGATGCGGTAACCATCTTGGATCACCCAAAGCTAAATCCAATACATATGCAATGACCAACGGAAGTATATAAATTAAGGGTTCCATTGTTGCAATGCGTTGATTAATAATTGATTTTTTTCTGGAGTTTGACTCGCAATACGAATGTAATGTGCATCTAAGGTTCGAAAATTAGAAGCATCCCGAATTAATAATTGATGCTCATTAACAAGATATGATTTTAATGCAGTAGCTTTTGGTTCTGACAGTTTGACTAAAAAGTAGGTGGTGTCCGTTGGAATTACTTCAAAACCTTCTAATGCATGTATCGCTTTTTGAAGTGCTTTGGTATGTTGAAAACAAGTTTTAAAGTCAGGAGCCAATTCCGAATAGTTTTGAAATAGAAATTCACCTGCTTGCAATGCAATGGTATTGACATTCCATGGCATTTTATGTTTTATAAGTTTCGCAATGAGCGTTGGATTTGCCAATAGATAACCTAAACGCAATCCAGGAATGCAAAACAGCTTCGTTAATGATTTTATTAGGATAATATTCGTCCTACTTTTTAACAAAGAACCACAAGAAATCGCATTTTTTGTAAACTCCGTATAGGCTTCATCAATTATAAAGATGGTGTTTGGAAATTTTGTGCTGAGTTGTACAATTTCTTCAACCGTATTTTCAAATCCATCAGGATTATTAGGATTACAAATAAATGCTAATGTTGTTGTAAACTCGTGTTGTAAGACTTCATTTCTGTGGATAAATTCAATCTGTAGATTGTTGGCTTTTGACGCTTGCTCGTATTCAGAAAATGAAGGCATGCAAATTGTCACAGAAGCTGAATGAAACGCATTGGCGACCAAATAAAAAGCTTCCGTTGCACCATTGGTCACAATCGTTGAATTTGACGAAATGCCATGGTGTTTCTCAATCGTTTTTACCAAATATTCTGCACTTGGTGCAGGATAATTTTCAATATGTGGTAATTGTTGCTGAATGTACTTTACTAATTTTTTTGGCGCACCTTGATACCATACATTCGAGCTAAAATTAGCTTTAAATACGCGATCGCCATATTTGTACAAATCATCGCCATGTCCGTAATCAATCATAGAAGTATTGCTTTTAAAGTTCCATGTTTTTAATGATTTGATCTATAGCTATATGTTTCGTAAGATGTGCTGCCAGCTTATCATAGTTTTCTTCTTTGTACGCTTTATAATCAAAAGTTGTATCTGTTTCTTGAATGTCGAAATCGCTCAACAACTCGTCAATAATACTACTATTGTCAAAAATTCCATGAATATAGGTTCCCCAACAATGATCGGAAAGATAACCTTCTGCGTGTCCATTGATCGTATTGAGCGGTTGCTGTTTTGCTTCAAAAGTAGTCACACCCATGTGTATTTCATAACCAGAACATACGATATCAGATGCTTTGAAGGTAAATTGACATTGTTTGGTGGTTTTTTCGGCAGCCATGGTTGTATGTGCAGGAATAATGCCCAATCCGGGAATGGTTTGAATGTCATTTTCTACATGATGCGGATCGGAAATAGATGTTCCTAACATTTGAAAGCCACCGCAAATTCCAATAATTCTTTTCTTTTGTACGTGCGCATTTAAGATTTCTTGTGCGAGCGAAGCTTCTCGTAAAAACTGCATGTCAGCAATGGTATTTTTACTGCCTGGAATCATAATGATATCTGCTTTTTTCAAATCTTCAGCAGATCGTGTATAAAATACATGGACACGTTCGTCTTTTTCCAATCGGTTAAAATCCGTAAAGTTTGAAATATAAGGCAGTAAGATGACTGCAATATTGATTTTTTCTTTGGAAAACTGTTTGTGTTTATCTTCTAATCCTAGTGAATCTTCTTCTTCAATATAAATATCTTTCGCAAAAGGAACTACGCCCAAAACGGGTACATTGGTCAATTCTTCCAACATTTTTCTGCCTTCTTCAAACAGCGAAATATCGCCTCTAAATTTATTGACAATGATACCTTTAATTAATTTTCGTTCGTCTTCTTCCAATAGCGCAATACTTCCATACACACTTGCAAAAACACCACCGCGGTCAATATCAGCTACCAAATATACAGCAGCATTTGCGTGTTGAGCCATACGCATATTTACAATGTCACGATGTTTTAAATTGAGTTCGCTAATACTTCCTGCACCTTCTAAAACAATGGGTGCATACGAATTATTCAATTTTTTGAATGCCTTTTGTACTTCTTCAAACAGATATTGTTTGTTGTTGCCTAAAAAGTAGGCTCTTGCTGTTTGATCTCCAATAGGTTTTCCGTGTAAAATTACTTGCGATTTGTTGGCTCCTGAAGGTTTTAATAATACAGGGTTCATTTCGGTATTACAATCAATCTTTGCCGCTTCTGCCTGTACTGCTTGTGCACGTCCCAGCTCCAATCCGTCTTTGGTCACAAAACTATTTAAAGACATATTCTGCGCTTTAAATGGAGCAGGCGCATATCCTTTTTGTTTTAAAATACGACACAAGCCTGTGACGATAATGCTTTTACCTACATCAGAACCTGTGCCCACAAACATCATGGGACGTAATTTTTTTGCCATTCTTTTTCTTGTGAGTAGCAAAAATAATGGAAAAGCAACATTTGTGAAACTGTTACTTGATTATTTTACTGGATAATTGAGATTTGAATGCTCAAATGTCTCTTCTAAAATATTTTTAATTGCTTTCATTTTACAATTCACGGTTTTGTCTTAGCGTAGTTTACTATTTTGAATAAAAAATGAGTATTTTTACGCTCTTTAAAACACAATATTCATGATCTATTATATTTCGGGAGGAGAACGTTCAGGAAAATCTTCTTACGGAGAAAAATTAGCGTTATCATTGAGCGATACACCTGTGTATGTAGCCACTTCACGAATTTGGGATGATAATTTTAGAGAACGTATTGAACGTCACAAAGCTTCCAGAAATGACAATTGGATCAATAGAGAAGAAGAAAAAGTATTATCAAATGTCATACAAGAAGATGAAGTTGTATTGATTGATTGTGTGACCTTATGGTTGACTAATTTTTTTATGGATACGGATAGTAATGTAGAAGCTTCTCTAAACTTGGCAAAAGCTGAATTTGATAACATACGAAACATGAAGGCTACGATAATTTTTATTTCTAATGAGATTGGAATGGGCGGTCATGCCGCCACTCCGATTGGAAGGAAATTTACAGAACTTCAAGGATGGATGAATCAATATATTGCGCAGCATGCTGATAAAGCTACGGTGATGATTTCGGGTTTACCATTACAACTTAAATAAAAAAAACAGAATGATTGAATCTACTGCAAATAGAGAATTAGAACAACAACTAAGACATAAAATAGATACCAAAACAAAACCTATTGGAGCATTGGGACATTTAGAAACCATTGCTTTTCAATTGGGGAAAATACAAAACACCGTATCACCATCGATTCAAAAACCTTCTATTGTAGTTTTTGCGGCAGATCATGGTATTGCTGCCGAAGGTGAAGTAAATCCGTATCCACAAGAAGTTACCGCACAAATGGTGTATAATTTTTTGCAAGGTGGTGCAGCAATCAACGTGTTTAGTGTCACAAACAATATCAATTTATCTATTGTAGACGCAGGCGTGAATCATAGGTTTGAAGCACATCCAAATTTGTTGCATAAGAAAGTCGCTTTTGGTACAAAAAACTACAAATATTCGGCAGCGATGACTTCAGTAGAATGTGAATTGGCCATGCAACACGGAAGCGATATCATAGAGAACTTACACAAACAAGGATGTAATAGTGTTGGTTTTGGTGAAATGGGCATTGGAAATACTTCCGCGGCTTCGTTGTTAATGAGTTATATCACAGGAATTTCGATTGATTATTGTGTGGGAGCAGGAACAGGACTCAATACCGCAGGAATTGAAAAAAAGAAACAAGTATTGAACGAAGTTTTTAAAAAACATACGCCTCAAACTCCTTTAGAAGCCTTACAATGTTTTGGCGGATTTGAAATTGCCATGATGTGTGGAGCCATGTTAAAAGCAGCTTCCTTAAGGATGGTCATTCTTATTGATGGTTTTATCGTGAATGCAGCATTATTAATTGCTACTAAGATTGATCGAAACGTGTTGGATTATTGTATATTCTCTCACAGTTCAAACGAGCAAGGACACCAGAAAATACTAGATTATTTACAGGTACAACCTTTGCTAAGACTAGGATTGCGTTTGGGAGAAGGAACTGGTGCAGCTTTGGCATTTCCCTTAGTCCAAGCGGCTAGTAACTTTTTAAATAATATGGCAAGTTTTGAAATTGCCAATGTTTCCGAAAAATCATAAATGATCGTAAAACAACTTCATGTTTTTTTTAATGCGTTGGCATTCTTTACGAGAATTCCTAGTCCGAAATGGGTCGTTTTCTCTAAAGAATACCGTCAAAAAAGCATTGCTTATTTTTCTTTTGTTGGAATTATAGTAGGAGGTTTTGCAGCACTTGTATTTTTTGGAGCAAACTATATTTTACCAACATCTGTTGCTATTTTGCTAAGCATGGTCGGCAGTATTTATCTCACTGGGGCCTTTCATGAAGATGGTTTTGCAGATGTTTGTGATGGTTTTGGTGGCGGTTGGAACAAAGAGAAAATCCTACTGATTATGAAAGACTCTCAAATTGGCGCGTTTGGCGCTATTGGGTTGTGTTTACTTCTGGGATTAAAGTTTGCGAGCTTATATGAAGTACAATCAGAGTTTATTCCCATTGTACTGATTTCTGGTCATGCTGTGAGTCGATTCATGGCAGCTCTGTTGGTATATCAATTGCCCTATGTTTCTAGTAGTGAAACAAGCAAATCCAAAGATCGAGCTTCTAGAATGTCCAATAAAGCATTAGTCGTAAATATTATTTGTGGAATAGCTCCTCTATTCTTTTTTGAAAGCTATTTTGTGTTTTTATGTTTAATACCTCCTTTGTTGGGAATGTGGTTTTTAGCCTCAAAATTTAAAAAATGGATTGGAGAACAAACAGGCGACTGTGCAGGTGCTACGCAACAATTTTGTGAAGTTGTTTTTTATATGAGTTTATTGGTATTATGGAAATTTATTTAATACGACATACGACTCCAGCGATTGAAAAAGGAATTTGCTACGGACAAGCAGATATTCCATTGGTAGCAACATTTCAAGAAGAGTTTGACGCTATTCAAAAGCAACTTCCACAGAAGATAGAAACTGTATATAGCAGTCCGTTACAACGATGTGTACACTTAGCAAAAGAAATTAATCCTGTAATACATACGGATGATCGCTTAAAAGAGTTAGATTTTGGTGATTGGGAATTACAAGCATGGGACGATATTCCAAGAGCAGAAAGCAACGACTGGATGGAAGATTTTGTCAATGTCGCTCCACCAAATGGAGAATCGTATGTGGAACTTCAACAACGTGTCTTATCTTTTTATCAGGAATTAGTTGCAAAACCACACAAATCTGTCGTTATTGTTACACATGCGGGCGTTATCAGAGCCTTACTTAGTTATTTGCGAAATATACAACTAAAAGATTCTTTTAGTATTCAAGTAACGTATGGAACGGTATTTAAACTTTCTTAAAATATTGTAGGGTTAGCAACTTAGGTATTTACTACCATAGCGTATTCTTTCATAAACAAAGTAATATTCCTTAAATCTTCAATCAAAAAGTTCGAACTTTGAAAGCTCGCGGTCACAACAGCACTATAACAAATAGTGAAAAAACCTTGCAAACTATATGATTTGCAAGGTTTTGTAGTTTTTACACCCTAATAAAATTTGCTATTATTTCGCATATTTTAGGTTCGCAAATCGGTCAGCATTTCAAAAGCAAAAAAAATGCTAACCGAATAAGGGGCTAAGTAACTGTATTTCAATAGTTTTGATTTGATTTTCGTTTTAATTATTGTTTAATTTAAAGACAACAACTATGAGAACACAATCTTCTTTCGCTCTTTTGTTTTGGATAGAAGCACCAAGAACAAAAGACAATCAAGGTATGGTTTATGCACGAGTTACCGTTAACAGAAAACGAGTTAACATAAGCCTTAAACGAAAAGTAAACATTTCCGATTGGGATTCTACTTCAGGAAAAGTGTAAGGCAATAATCAACAAGCCAAATTATTCAACAAGTATCTGCAGCAAGTTCGTAATAAAGTGTACGAAGCTTACGAAGAGCTTGTAATGGAAAAGAAGCTTATCACTGCCCAAGCAATCAAATCAAGATTTTTAGGTGAAGATGGTCAACATAAAAGTATGTTAGAGCTGTTTGAGTATCACAATGAGATAATGGAAAAAGAACTTCATAAAGATACTATGAAACACTATCGTACAACTCAAAGATATTTAAAATGTTTATGTCCGAGAAGCACAAAACAAATGATGTGTTTCTAGATGCTTTAAACTACGCATTTATAGTAGATTTCGAACACTTTTTAAAAGCCTACCAACCAAACGACCACCAAAGAAAGATAAACAACAATACAGCTATGAAACACCTTCAAAGGTTTCGTAAAATGGTAACAATTGCGTATCATTTAGAATGGATAAATAAAGACACTTTTGTACGTTTTAAATCATCTTTCGAGAAAAAGGAAAGAGAATTTTTATCAGAGCAAGAATTAAAAAACTTAGAAGAATTTCACAGCGATATAGAAAGAATAAATGTTGTTAAGGACTATTTGTATTCAGTTGTTATACAGGTATTTCGTTTATAGATATGAATAAACTAACTAGAGAGAATATTGTAAAGGGAATTGATGGTAACGATTGGATAATCACAAAAAGACAGAAAACAAAAACATCTGTCAAAATTCCACTATTAGAAAAAGCAAAAGAACTTATCTATAAATATGAAAATCATCCAAGAGTAATTTCATCTAATAGTTTATTTCCTGTGCTTTCAAATCAAAAAATAAATAGTTACTTAAAAGAAATAGCCAATTTATGTGGTATTAAAAAGAATCTAACCTTTCATATGGCTAGACATACATTTGTTACTACAATTACATTAAGTAATGGTGTTCCAATAGAAACAGTTTCAAAACTTTTAGGTCATACTAAAATTGCTACAACTCAAATTTATGCTAGAGTAATAGAACGCAAGGTTAATGAAGATATGAATGTTTTAAAAAATAAATTGTCTAGCGCTAATACTAAAAACAGAAAAGCAAACTAAACACTCAAAAAACATTTTAATTCTTTAGAAGTATTATCTGTTTTCCAAACGGAAATAATATTGCGTTTAAATTCTTTATCAACCAGAGGCACATATACAACAGTATCAGAATGTGTCTTTGGTTTAGCCATAAGAGAGATACCTAAATTTGAGCCTACCAGTGAAGTAAGCATATCACTATGATTAGCTTTAAATACTACATTTAGATTTAAATTCTGTTGCTCAAACGCCTCTAAAACTTGTTTATTAAGCACACAATTTCCGTGTTCTATAAAAGGTAGATTATTGAGTTCTTCAAGTTTTAGTTGACTTTTATTATTAAGCTCATGTGTCTTACACAGCATAACATCAAGCTTTTCTTCGTAAACAAATTGTTTTGAAAACAAGCTATCATCTATTAGTTCATCTTGAATAAAGATGATGTCCAATTCTTGTTTTTTTAGACGCTCAAGCAATTCGTTTTGATTATCCTCTATAAGCTCAAAATTATAAGCTTCATAGAGTTCTTTAAATTTTTTCAAAACTGGTACAACAGCATCAGTATGATGAATTGTATTAAGCAATCCTATCTTCAAAGTTTTGTTACTATTCTCTTTAAATGAAACCTCAACATTGTTCCATAATGCTAGTAATTCTTTTGCCTTTGGCAGCAAAATCTCACCTTGTTTAGTCAGGTTAACATTTCGCTTGTCCCTATAAAAAAGCTTACAATCTAATTCTTGCTCTAACTTTTTAATTCCTGCTGAGAATGTCGACTGTACGACAAAGTTCTTTTCAGCAGCCTTTGTAAAATTTTTATACTCTGCTAGAGTCACGAAATATCTAATAAACTGAAGATTCATAATCCAAATATTTCCTGCAAAGATATTAATAAATCGTAATAATCGATTTATTTCATCTAAAAATTCTGTTTTTTAGATAAATAAAGTCGTCGTTACTTTGTACTAACAAAATTATAAACGACATGAAAAAACAATTTTTTGTAGTTGCAGAACTAATTGCACAAGAAGGAAAATTTGAAGAATTAAAACAAATCTTTGAAGAATTAGCAGAAGAAACAAGAAAGGAAAAAGGAGCTGTAGAGTACCTTTTTATAGAAGACCAGTCTAAACCAAACACACTTCTTTCTATAGAGAAATGGGAAAACACTGATGAAGAGGCAAAACACTGGGAAACACCTCATTTACAGAAAGCATTAACAAATGCAGATAGAATTATGGTAAACAACAGAGCTATAATACATAAAGGATTCAAAATTATATAAAAATAGAAAACAATGAGTAAAACAATATTAATTACAGGAGCTGGTTCAGGACTTGGTGAAGGTGCCGCTTTCGGATTAGCAAAATTAGGTCATAAAGTAATTGCTACAGTTGAAAACTGGCCACAAAGAACATATCTTTTAAATAAAGCTAAAGAAGAAAATGTAGATATAATTATTGAGAAACTAGATTATTTAAATGATGATGATATAGACACTATCGTTAGAAAGTATGGAGACCAAGTAGATATCATAAATCTAAATGCAGCGACTGGAGAAACTGGACCAGTAGCAGAAATTCCAGTAAAACGAATTAAAAATGTGTTCGAGGTAAACGTCTTTAAAACCATCGAAATAGCACAACGTTTTGCTAAGCTCTTTGTAGAAAAGGAAAAAGGTAAAATTATATTTACGTCATCAATAGCTGGATTTTTTACATTCGAATTTTTAGGACCTTACGTAGCATCTAAACACGCCTTAGAAGGCTTAGTGCAAACAATGCAAATTGAATTAGAAGGCACAGGAGTAACTGTTGCTACAATTAATCCTGGACCATTTAGTACAGGATTTAATCATAGAATGTACGATACTGTTGACCAATGGTTTGACCCTAAAGCTAATTTTTCTAATTCAGATGCAATAAAGAAAGTGCAAGAACTTTTTGCCACAGGAGATATAGAGTTTGCCCCACAAGGAATGATTGATTATATGATTGAAAAAATTCCTGCAGATAAACACAAATTTAGAAACGTATACCCTGATGATGTGCTTAAAGATGTCAACGATTATCAAGCATTATTATGGGAAAAAGAAGTAGGTGAATAACCTTTTTATCTAATGTCAAATTACAAATACTCGGTTAACTTCAATTTACCGAGTATTTTTGTTTTAGTATAATGTACAAATCAATCACATCCTCTCAGTTACAAGCATCGTTTCGTTACTTTAGAAGTCACGATTTTTTGCGCTCATTAGCTATGACTTTACTTATGGTAAGCTCTGGTTATCTACTTTCTATAATAGGCTTAAACCAATGGATAGCAGGTACATGTATTGGTATTTTACTTTTAAATTTCAACGATATACAAGGTAGTTTTACTTATCGTTTAAAGGCGATGATTTTTAACTCATTTTTAAATGCAATTATAGTTATTGTTATTAATGTTTTACAGTTTTCATTGCCCTTAGTTTTAGTATCTATAGCAGTAATATCTTTCACCTTATATCTATTAGCAGTGTTTGGTAAACGTGGTGAGGTTTTTGCGTTTTCAGCTTCGTTGGGAGTAGTTTTAAGTCTTGTGAGGCAATACCAAGGAGTAGATTTAATATACTATGCTATTGCAGTTTTATCAGGTGGACTTCTCTATACTATTGTATCCTCTGTTTATCATTTATTAACAAGAAAAAGACAAATAAATGAGCAACTTGGTGAATTAGCAAAACTTACTTCTGATTATTTAGAACATCGAATTTTACTTGCAAAACAATCAAATTTTAAAGAAGAGGTAAATCAAAAATTACTCGACTTACAAGTAGCTATTATTGAGAAACAAGAAAAAATAGGAACATTAATACTATCGGATAGTAAAATAAATCATCATAATAGTTCTCGTAATAGGCAAATGTTTTTACTTAAAGAACTCATTGATATTATGGAATTAGCAGTCGCTAATCCATCTAATCTTGCTAAAATTAAATCACTTCCAGATGTTACCTCTCAAACATTTGAATCATTTTTAGAGCTTGCAGAACAAATAGCACAAAGACTAGTAGGAATTGCTCAAGAATTAAGAAGCTTTAAAATAAACACTATAGATTCTAAACCGATAGAGTACTTTAAAACTGAAGATACTATTCAAAATTATTTGAATGAAATAGGATTACCTAGAGCACGCGAAGGTGTCTTGCTAATGACTAATTTACTCGATTACTACAAATTACAAATAAACCGCTTGGTAGCTATCGAAACTATGATAGGTACACCAAATAGTCATAATGAGCTTGCCTTGTCACATTTTCAGCAGACTCAGTTTTTAAAAAATGAAGTTTATAGTTTAAAACAGTTAAGAGCTAATTTAACTATAAAATCACCAGTATTCAGACAAGCTGCTCGTATGTCTATGGCATTGGTTATGGGATATCTAGTTGGTTATGTATTAAATGTTGAGAAAGTGTACTTGATAATGCTAACCATATTGATAGTGCTACGTTTTAGCTATGGTATAACATTAAAAAGAGCTAAAATGAGAGTTTTAGGAACAAGTATTGGTGCACTTTTAGCACTATTATTAGTTCAGTTTTCTACTTCAATACCGTATTTCGTCTTATTGGCAGCCTTGGGTATGGTGTTTTCTTTTTCATTACTAGAAAGAAACTATATGTTGGCATCATTGGCAATAACCATTTGTGTTGTCTTTGCATTTGGTTTGATAGACCCAAATGTATACTCGGTAATTCAGTTTAGATTTATTGATACACTCATAGGTTCATTGGTTTCTATATTAGTAGCTTATTCAATTTTTCCGTTTTGGGAAGTTTACTCATTAAAGAAAAATATTTTTAAAGCACTCACAGCAAATCAACTGTTTTTGCAAAATATATTAGTGTCAAATCAAAACGACACTCAATATAGGTTGAAACGTAAATCAGCATTTCTTAATAGTAGCATATTAAATGCTAATTTTCAACGATATAAACAAGACCCACATCACAAACAAAAAAAATCAAATGTACCTTATGATTTAGTTACGTTAAATCATACACTTGTTGCTACAGTTACTAATTTGGGGAATTATTTGAAAGAACGTAGTATTCCAAAAATTGAGATGCTTCTAGTAGATATCTCAGTAGATTTAGACAACAATTTTAAGTCTATTTTAGCTTCAATAGACCATCAAGAAAACACACAACCATATTTAAAACTTCAACAATATTGGGAAAGACTAGAAACAAAGCGTAATAAAGAATATAACGCTGGTCAAATTATTATTGAACCAGAGTTCAAACAAGAATTACAAGATGTGCAAATGATTCAAAACGAAATCGAACGCATTAAAATGCTTTTACGGTCTATTAGAAATATTATAACTACTTCATTTTAAATATGTTTCATTTTTAAATTATATAAAATCTAATTTATCGATTATTAACATCTAAAAAATCTGTTTCCTAGATTTATATGTTCGCCGTTACTTTGCATTGTAAATAAAAAACAATAGCAGAGATGAAACATATACATTTAGTTAACGGACACGAATACTACGAGTTTGCTCAGGGAAAATACAATCAAACATTATTTGATGTACACGAAAGAGTATTAGGTAAACACTTCAAATTAACCAAGACAATTATCAATGATGGTTATGATATCGCTCAAGAACAAGAAAATTTCAAAAATGCAGATTTAGTCATTTTTCAATTTCCTATTTACTGGTTTAGTGCACCAGCATTATTTAAAAAATATATGGATGAAGTTTATGCTTATGGTGTATTCTTTGGTATGGGAAGCGAATCTAACAATTCAGACAAACCTCAAAAATATGGCTTTAGTAATGGTCTAATGAATGGTAAAAGGTACATGCTTTCTATCACCACAAATGCACCTGAAGAAGCTTATGGTGACCCTGATGGTTTCTTCGAAGGAAAAGATTTAGAAGAATTCTTATTTAATATCCATTAAACACATCAATTCTGTGGTATGGAACCTCTTAAAAGTTTTGCGGCCAATAATGTCATAAAAGAACCGCAACCAGAACAACACATCAAAGAGTTAGAAAAGCACTTAGATGTAACAATTGTAGAACCTTTTTCAGTTTGGGGCTCAAGCTGTAACAAATAAATATAAATAATTACATAAATTAAATCAAAATGAGTACAGAAACATTAGAAGCAAAAAAAACTATTGCTACGCCAGATTCGTCATATAAAATGTTGATTGGTGGAGAATGGGTAGAAAGCAACACAGGTAGAACTTTTGAAAACATTAATCCTGCAAATGGTGAAAAATTAACAGAGTATCCTTTAGCAGATGCAAGTGACATAGACAGAGCTGTAAAGGCTGCAAAAGTAGCGTCTAAAACTTGGGGTAAAACTTCAGCTACAGAGCGTCATAATGCTTTATTAAAAATAGCTGATTTAATGGAAGCTCAAAAACAACGTTTTGTTGAGTTAGAAGCATTAGATACAGGTAAACCAGTAAGAGAAAGCGCATTATTTGATGTGCCATTAGCAATTGACCATTTCCGTTATTGGGCAGGTGTTATACGTTCACATACTGATGAAGTAGCAATGATTGATGATAATACAATGAGTATTGCTTTATCTGAGCCAATTGGTGTTGTAGGTCAAGTTGTACCTTGGAACTACCCTATTTTTATGGCAGCTTGGAAATTAGCACCAGCAATAGCAACAGGTAATGCTGTTGTATTAAAACCATCAGAATTAACTTCAATTACAACTTTAGAACTTGGTAAAATCTTAAATGAAGTATTACCAGAAGGTGTTGTAAATATTGTAACTGGATATGGTCCAGAAGCAGGTCAAGCTATTTTAGACCACGAAGGAACAGATAAATTAGCATTTACTGGGTCAACTCGTGTTGGATATGCTGTTGCTGAAGCTGCTGCTAAAAAATTAGTACCTGCTACTTTAGAGTTAGGTGGTAAATCAGCAAATATTGTATTTGAAGATGCTAATTGGAATAAAGCTGTTGAAGGAGCTATAGCTGGTATTCTATTAAGTCAAGGTCAAGTTTGTGAGTCTGGTTCAAGATTATTTGTTCACGAAGACATCTATGACAAGTTTGTAGCAGAGTTGAAAGAACGTTTTGAGGCTGTTAAAGTTGGTGACCCAATGGATGTAACAACTCAAATGGGTACTCAAATGAGTCAAGCGCAATTAGACCGTGTATTAAGTTATATCGACTTAGCAAAAGAAGAAGGAGCAACAATCTTAACTGGTGGTAACAGAATTACTGAAAATGGTTTAGATAAAGGGTTCTTTGTAGAGCCAACTATCATTGTTGACGCTAAAAACGAAATGCGTATTTCTCAAGAAGAAATCTTTGGCCCTGTATTAGTAGTTATTCCATTCAAAACTGAAGAAGAAGTAGTAGCAATGGCTAATGATAATGATTATGGATTAGCAGGTGCAGTTTGGACTCAAGATATCAATAGAGCTATAAGAGTATCTAGAGCAGTTGAAACAGGTAGAATGTGGGTAAACACATATCACGAAATCCCATCACACGCACCATTTGGTGGATATAAAAAGTCTGGTTTAGGTCGTGAAGCATACAAATCTATGATTTCAGCTTATACTAGAACTAAGAATATTTATATCAGTACTACTGAAGGAACTCACGGATTGTTTTAATAGCAATTTCTTTAAGACTTTAGAGCTGGAAAATAACCAGCTCTAAATGTCTTTTAAACTCTAAGTTTTAAGTTTAACGCTTTTATAAGCAAGAAAATAATGAAATGACATTACAAGATAGTTTAGATAAGTTAAAAGAAAGAATTGAAGGTGGAATGCCACCTCAAATTGTAAACATAATGCACCAAGCTACTGCAGATTTGGAAGCATCAGGTATTGGAGAAGGTATTTTAAAGGTTGGTGATAAAGCACCTGAATTCAAATTACCAAACCAAGATGGAAATTTAGTATCATCAACTGAATTACTAAAAAATGGACCATTAGTAGTAACCTATTATCGTGGTGCGTGGTGTCCTTACTGTAATACAGATTTAGGCAATTTAAAACGTTACACTGCAGAATTACAAGAATTCAATGCTACAATGATAAGCGTATCACCTCAAATTCCTCAATACAACAAACAAATTACAACGCAACAACGCTTAAACTTTGATTTATTAAGTGATTCAGAAAACAACGTTGCCAATGAGTTTGGTTTACGTTGGGAAATGGTTGACCCATTAAAA
Source organism: Kordia sp. (assembly GCF_022447245.1). Classification (GTDB taxonomy): domain Bacteria; phylum Bacteroidota; class Bacteroidia; order Flavobacteriales; family Flavobacteriaceae; genus Kordia. The sequence goes on from NZ_JAKVBC010000015.1 coordinate 108,551, forward strand.
AGTTTGTATAGAGACAGTTTTGGAATCAGCTTACCTAATTATAATGGTGATGAGTCTTGGACATTACCAGTTCCTGCGCGTTTTATCATTGGTACAGACGGTATCATTAAGTATGCAGAATTTTCAATAGACTATACAAAGCGTCCAAACCCTGACGTTTTAGTGAAAGCTTTAAATGAAATTTAAATCAGTTTCACCCTTGATAAATTAGAAACAACTATGAACTTTCAATAATCATTGGGTTCATAGTTTTTCTTTTTTATTCAAATTAACCCAAAGCAATATCAATTCTACAGGGTTCAAATTCAACCTCATCAAAAGTATGAAACGTCCAATCACTTAAAGATTTAAGTACTGGTAATAGAGCTTCGCCTTTTGGTGATAAAGAATATTCTACTCTTGGTGGTGCCTCAGCAAAACGTTCTCTAATAATAAGACCATCCTCAGCAAGTTCTTTCAGTTGGTCTGTCAATACCTTTTTAGATATCATTGGCAGAAAAATTAGGAGTTTACCAAAGCGTAAACTTCCATTAGATAAGATATATAATATTATAGGTTTCCATTTACCACCAATGATATTCATTGCGTGAACTAAAGAACACTTATTCGGGTTTTCTATTACTCTTCTTGCCATAGGTTACTTTGTTGTTACCACTATTTTTACTGGGATTGCGATAAAGGTTTCAAATCTAAACTAATATTAGTTTATTTGCAAAACTAATTAAAAAAAAACAGTTACTATTATGAAAAAAATATTCGTTATCAATGGTCATCAGTACTACCCTTTTGCTGAAGGAAAACTAAACAAAACTTTTGTTGATAAAGCGACAGAACTCTTCAAAAGTGAAGGTTATGAAGTAAAGTATACAGCTACTGAAAAAGAGTATAATGTAGATGAAGAAATTGAGAAATTCCTATGGGCAGATGTAGTGTTTGTGCAATCACCTTTAAACTGGATGGGAATCTCTTGGAGTTTCAAAAAATATTTAGATGAAGTACTTACAGCTGGTATGATGGGTAAACTTTCTGCTGGAGATGGTAGAAATGCTGAAGCACCTAAAGAAAACTATGGTTTAGGCGGATTATTAGATGCAAAATATATGTTCTCTTTTACTGCTAATGCACCAAAAGAAGCATTTAATGACCCAAATGAGAAATTCTTTAAAGGTATTAGTGAAGATGATTTATTGTTACCAATGCATTTAAATATGGAATGGTTTGGCTTAAAGCCTTTGGCTACATTTTTCGCATACGATGTAATGAAAAATGCAGATATACCAAACGATTTAATTCGTTTCAATAAACATATCAAAGAAGAGTTAATTCAGAAGATGTAAATCTATGTCATTACAGGAAAGTCTAGCAAAACTCAAAGCAAAACTAGAAGGCAGATTACCAAAAGAAGTAGTAAAAATAATGCATCAAGCCACAGCAGATTTGAATGTATCAGGAATTGGTGAAAAAATTCTAAAAGTTGGAGATAAAGCACCTGAGTTCTCTTTACCTAATCAAGATGGTGAATTAGTATCTTCAACAGAGTTGTTAGATAAAGACCCTTTAATCATTACTTACTATCGTGGTGTGTGGTGTCCTTACTGTAATGTAGATTTAGCGAATCTCAAAAAGTATAAAAACCAATTTGATGAGTTCAATGCTACCATGATTAGCATATCACCTCAACTTCCAGAGTTCAATAATCAAATTATAGAACGTCAAAATTTAAACTTTGATTTGTTAAGTGATGCTGGTAATAATGTGGCTCATCAATTTGGTTTACGTTGGACATTAATTGACCCATTAAAAAGTCTATGCAATGACGATTGGGGAATTAATCTACCTAAGTATAATGGTGATGATTCCTGGACATTACCTATCACATCAAGATTTATTATTAGTACAGATGGTATCATTTCATATGCAGAGTATGCCATTGATTATACCAAACGCCCAAACCCAGATGTATTAATTAATTCCTTAAGCAAAAATTAAGTGTACGCAAAACGAAATTATTCAGTAAAAATTATGCTATTATGGACACGTAGAAATATCTACAAGTTCATAATAATTGCAGCAATCCCAACAATTTTATACGAAGTATTTAATTGGAAATTCTTGCATTTGCCTTGGTTACCAATAGCCTTAGTAGGTAGTGCTTTAGCATTTATAGTCAGTTTTAAAAATAATGCTTCTTACGGTCGTCTTTGGGAAGCTCGTAAAGTATGGGGTGGTATTGTAAATGCTTCACGCTCTTTTACGATAATGGCAAATGACTATATTACAAATGAACATGCTAAAAAAGCACTATCGGAACAAGAATTTTTTAAAATTAGAAAAACGCTTATTCTTCGTCATATTGCTTGGTTAACTTCTTTAAGACATGCACTAAGAGTTCAAAAACCTTGGGAAATGTCAAATGTTAATGCTTCAGATAGAGAGTATATGAGAGATATATTCATTAACGAAAGAGAATATACGCTTAATGACGAATTAGAAGGATACCTTAGTGTTGAAGAAAAGAAATATGTCCTAAGTAAATCTAATAGACAAACAGCTTGTTTGAATTTACAATCAAAGCACATTAGAGATTTAAAAGACAAAGGTTATGTATGGGAGTTTTCATTTTTAGAAATGGAAAATATGATTGTAGAGCTATTTACACTTCAAGGTAAATTAGAGCGTATAAAGAATTTCCCATATCCAAGACAGTTTGCAACACTCAACTTATTCTTTGTATGGATATTTATTTTCCTAGTACCTTTTGGTATCATCAATGTATTTGATGAAATAGGTCAAGACATTATTACTTCAAAAGAGAATCCTTCTGAAGTTTCAAAACTTATAGGTAATGCATTTGTGTGGCTTACTATTCCATTTAGTGTTATTGTCGCTTGGATATTTCATACTATGGAACGTATTGGTGAGGTTTCAGAAAACCCTTTTGAAGGTATTGCTAATGATGTTCCTATCACAACAATGTCAAGAGCTATTGAAATTGACATAAGACAAATGATAGACGATGACCCAACAACAATTCCTGAACCTATTGTTGAGCAAAACGGAATTCAAATGTAAAAACATGTACTACAAATAAATCATTAAATGAATATATAATATGAATAATTCAGATAAACAACGATTAATCAAATTAGCCGAGGAAGACATACCTATCCATAAATATTGGGGGTTGAAGGTGCTATCACTTGAAAAAAATATGATATGCGTTAAAATGCCGTTTAGAAAGGAATTTGTTGGAGACATCAGAAGAAATAGATGGCATGGAGGTATTATAGCAGCAGTTATGGATTCTTTAGGTGGAGCAATAGGTGTTATTAATTTTCAATCACCGGAAGATAAACTATCTACTATTGACTTAAGAATAGATTATTTACGTTATGCAGAAGGAAAAGATATAATCTTTGAAGGCGAGCTAGTGCGTTTGGGAAATCGAATAATGGTTACAAAAATGAAAGCACAACAAGAAAATACTATAGTTGCAGAAGGTAAAGGCGTATATAATTTTATTAGAAAAGAATAAACAATAAGTTTTAAAATATGAATACACAAAGAGCAATACCACAATCTCAAGCACCAGAGTTAAATATCAAACTTTTAAATGGTGACAATTGGAGTCTTAAAGACCAAGACCCTAACTTTTTTACAATGGTTGTTTTTTATAGAGGTCTGCATTGTCCGCTATGTAAAAAATATCTAGAAAAACTAAATAATTTGGTTGATGACTTAAACACTAAAGGTGTAGACGTTATCGCTGTTAGTATGGACCCAGAAGTAAGAGCACGTAAAAGTAAAATGGATTGGGCAATAGATAAAGTGAAGCTTGGCTATGAAATGGATGCAGATACAGCAGCAAAATGGGGACTGTATTTAAGCGAAGCTATTTCAGCATCAGAAACACCTTTGTTTAGTGAACCTGGACTATTCTTAGTAAAACCAAATAACGAAGTATACTATGCAAATGTAAGCTCTAATCCTTGGGGTAGACCATTTTTACAAAGCTTCGTACCATTAATGGATTTCTTAAAAAATAGTGATTATCCAGCGAGAGGAGAAGTAACAAGCATTTAATAAAATGAAACAAATTCTAATACTTAGTTGTCTTGTTCTACTCTTTTCTTGCAAATCAGAAAAAAGAACAGACGACAATAAAGAAGAAAACACAATACAAAAAGAAGAACCCAAAATGGAAAACTTAAAAGTACAGTTAGATGCAAAAAAACGCCAATATGCAGATAATTGGTCGAGTGAAACCTTAGCTCTACATGAAAATGGGATTGATGTAGTGGAAAAAACTGGTATTACAGCTAGTGCTTTACAAGTAGGTCAAATAGCAGCAGATTTTACCCTTAATAATGCGTTAGGCAAAGCCATAAGCTTAAATGAGGTTTTAAAACAAGGCCCAGTAGTGCTTACTTGGTATAGAGGTGGTTGGTGTCCTTATTGTAATTTAACACTACGTGCTTTACAACAAGCATTACCAGAAATTAAAGCTCAAGGAGCAACATTATTAACCTTAACACCTGAAGTACCAGACGAATCTCTTTCTACTGCCGAAAAGAATGAATTAGAGTTCGAGGTGCTAAGTGATGTACACAATAAAGTTGGTAAATCATATGGTGTTGTGTTTAAACTAGAAGAAAATGTAGCTCAAGCCTATCAAAATGGATTTAATTTACACGCATATAATGGTGATGATAGTGATGAGTTACCTATGGCATCCACATATATAATTGGTACTAATGGTATTATAAAATGGGCATTTTTAGATGCAGATTACCGTAATAGAGCTGAGCCAAGTGATATCGTTAATGAACTAAAAAAACTCTGAGTTTTAGACTTAGTTTGATTAAAATGGAAAAGCAGTGTAAATCAATTTTGCGCTGCTTTGTTTTACTTATAAATAATATTTTCTTCAATCCAACTTTTAAATCGTTTTTATCGATTTATTAAATCTAATAAATCTGTTTAAAAGATTTGTTTTCAAGTCATAACTTTGCATAGTAATCAAGTACAAACAAATTAAAACATAAAATATTATGGGAAAAGATATATTCAGTGTAGTAGCTTATGAACCTGGGTTTCATGCACCAACACTACCAACATGGACAGATAATATAGAAACAGAAGATGTATTCGATACAGATTTTGACTACTCTAAAGTAGAACGTGTAGAAGTACCTGAAGTTCCTGGTGCGTTTCAATTACTTAACGTATTAACAGAGGAAGAAACTCAAAAACTAATTGACATTTCTGAGAATTTAGGTTATGATGAAGATTCACCTGTATCATTACCTCACGAAGTACGTCATAACGAAAACTTCAATTGGGTAGTTAGTGAAGCTGTTGATAAAACCATCTGGGAACGTTCTCAACATTTAGTTACCGAAGAATGGCAAGGACAGACTGCCAAAGGTATTAATGCACGTTTTCGTTTTTATAAATACAAAAAAGGAGACTTTTTCAAACCTCATACAGATGGTGCATGGCCTGGGAGTAGAGTTATTGATGAAAAATTAATCACAAATGCCTATCCTGGTCTTTACAGTCAATACACATTTCTAATTTTATTAAGTGATGATTTCGATGGTGGAGCAACACAATTTATGGTAAGTAAAGCAGACCCTAGTAAACCAGCTAGAACAGAAGATGATATCAATGTGGTGAATGTAAGAACACCAAGAGGTGCGGTATTATGCTTTCCACATGGGGCACATCCATTACATTGCTTACACTCTAGTGAAGAAATCACAAGAGGTACAAAATATATAATAAGAACAGATATATTATTTGGATAATATGGAAACTATAAAATCATTCAATCCAGCCAATGGTGCATTAGAAGGAGAAGTAACAATAACACCAATAAATCAAATTGAAGAGATTGTAAACAATGCACATAATGCTCAAAAACAATGGAAAAAATTATCTGTAGACAAACGTATAGATTATCTTGAAAAAGCAACACGTAAAGCTTCACCACACGCTCAAGAATTAGCAGAATTATTGAGTAGAGAAATGGGTAAAGATTACCGTCGTTCTTCAGGTGAAGTTAATGGTGTTATCAATTGTACATCTTATATAGCATCAGAGGTGAAACAAGCCATTCAACCACAAAAAACTGGTAGTAGTACCTTGCATTATATGCCATTAGGCGTAGTAGGCGTCATCTCACCTTGGAACTATCCATTAGCGATGTTCAACAACTTAATGATTCCTGCATTAATTGCTGGTAACACTGTTTTGCTAAAACCATCTGAAGAAACACCTTTAGTGGCGCAGCGTTATATAGAATTATTAAATGAAGTATTACCAGAAAACGTTTTACAAATCATCCACGGACGAAAAGAGGTTGGTCAAGCTTTGGTTGAATCAGACGTACAAATGATTGCCTTTACAGGCTCACAAGCAGCAGGTAAAGATATTATGAAGCGTGCTGCATCAGGAGTAAAACGCTTAGTAATGGAATTAGGTGGTAATGACCCAATGATAGTACTTCCAGACGCTAATGAAGTCACGCAGCACAGTATGCAGTTGGTGCAAGTTTGGAAAACTCAGGGCAAATGTGTACAGCTGCAGAACGTATATATGTACACGAGAGTATTAAAGAAGAATTTGAAAATCAAGTTACAAATATTGCTTCTCAATACCAAATTGGTACCTGGGATGATCCAAACACTAATGTATTTCCTATAATAAATGACAAACAACGTACTAATATCATTTCGCACATTCAAGATGCTATAGATAAAGGTGCAAAAGTACTATTAGGTGGTACAGAACATCCAGAGCATTTTGTAAAACCAACGGTACTAACAAATGTACCTGAATCAGCAATAATGGAATCTGAAGAAACATTTGGCCCTGTTATCAGTATTTCTAGTTTTAACTCAGTTGAAGAAGTAGTAGAAAGAGCTAATAATAGTAGATATGGTTTAGGAGCTTCTGTGTATGGTAATGCCAATGTAAATGAAATTGCACAACAATTAGAAGCTGGTATGGTAGGCGTTAATAAACCTGCAGGTGCGAGCCCTTGGGTTGGTGCAAAACAAAGTGGGTTTGGTTTTCATGGATCTGTAGATGGACATCGACAGTTTACCCAAGTTAAAGTAATAAATTAAATTTTAGCTTATAACAGTTAAGGGTAAAAGAACAATACATGCATCACAAAAAATTATTACTTCAATTAGATAATCAATTAGAATTTATAGAAGCAGAAACAGAAGACGTTTTAGAAAAAGCTGAATAAGATTTGTGTTTCATCGTTTAAAATTAAACTATGGAGTATTGTTTAAGAGTATGGATTTTGATAGAAATTGATAGTTTTTCAATACTCCTTGTTTTGTAAATAATTGATAGTCAGTATAGGTGTAGGCGAGCGTTTTATGTTGTGGTTCCAGAGGTCGCCGGTTCGAACCCGGTCTTTCACCCATAGCGAAACCGCAGTAATAGTGCGATTCAGAGTAATTTTGAATCGCATTTTTTATTTTGTGTATTTGAAAGTGACAACAGTAATGACAACAGAATATGCAAGATTATATCCTTAAGAAGTATTCCGAGAACATTAGATTTTTCATTCAAAAAGTAAAAATCACACCTGAGAACTACACCAATAAAAAGACAGTTGAAAAAAGGTGGAAAGTACACTTTAGATATAACCAAGAAGGGAAAAAACTCCAGGACAATTCACAGCATCGGAAATACTTTTTAATGGTCAAAGAATCCAAATAAACAGAATCAAAGATCACGAATTGAAAGTTGATCTCATTGAAGCTCTTCTTGATACTGTTAAGGAAGATTTGAAGCGTGACCCTCGATTCATTACATCTCTTATTTACGGTAATGACAAAGCAAAAGAATTGTACCCTTCTATATTTGGAATTGTTGAAGAGGAAGATCAACAGCAAACAAAAAGTATCGAGGAGGCTCTTAATGAAGGTTTAGAAGAAAAGAAAGGGAAAAGTAGGTGAGGAATTTTACAAAGACCTTAGATCAGCTAAAAATAGGTTTCTTAAATACATTGGCACCCGAAAAGAAAACGACATATCTGCTCTCAATACAAAAATGATTACCGACTATTTAGGTTCAATAGGTAAATCAAATACAACCTATAATAATGCAAAAGCGAATCTATCTACAATTTTAACCGAGCTTAAACGATGGGAGTATATTCCAGTCAATTATGCTGAGAATATCAAGAAGCTCAAAACCAAACCCAAAAAGAATACGGCTTTTAGTGATGAGTTGCGAGGTAAGATTGTTGCAGAACTAAAAACGAAACCTATGCTATACTACTATTATCTTCATATTTATTATGGACTCATGCGTCCAAAAACGATCATTAGACTTAAGGTAAAGGATATTGATTTAGAGCGAAGAAAGTTCAATACTGATACTAAAACTGGAAACTTTATAAAGTTCATTAATCAGAAACTTTATGACGAAGTATATTCCAAAATTGATTTTGATACAGCAAACCCCGAAGATTATATTTTCAACCAGCTTACACTAGTTGGCGATTGGAATTCCAACGAAAAAGGCAAAGTAAATTTCTACACAAAGAAATTCAAGCCATACAAAAATAAATTCAGCCTAAGTACTCATTACACTTGGTATTCATTTCGTCATACTGCTATTGGCAAAATCTTTGAAAATAAAGTTGAGGAGCTTAAAAAAGAAAATCAGTCCAACTACATAGAGAAAGCAATAGATTTTGTTAGGCAGTTTACAAATCATACTACCAACCAACAGACAAAACAATATCTTAGAGATATTTCAACAGAATTG
>NZ_JAKVBC010000016.1 GCF_022447245.1 Kordia sp.
TGAAACATCCTGTAAGTACATTTTCTACACGTACATAGATCGTTTGGTTGTGTGGGTTAATGTTTCCATAAGCTGTTGCATTTGGAATTTCGTTCACATCATTATCAGCATCTTCTGGTGTTTCGTGATAAGTAACTGTTACCTGTCCTGGCAATACACCTCCTGTAATCTCACTCTCTGCATTGGTTAAATCAAAGATTCCGATTCCGTCATTGTCCGTATCACAGTATTCTAATGAAGTAGGAGCGTTTGAAATAGGAGCTTCACTCACAACGATATTAAAATTTGTTGTACTGAAACAACCAGTAATTCCATGCTCTACACGTACATATATGGTTTGTGGATTACTTGTATTTGAAAAAGGAACAGCTAATGGATTTGTATTATTATCCGCATCCGCTTGACTAAGGAAGTATTGTACAGAGACATCCGTTTGAGTTCCTGAGATAGCAGCTGACTGAGCGTTTAAATCTACAGAAGTAAGGCCATCAAAAGGTGTTTCATCACAGACAATTAAATCTGCAGGCATAATGGCTACAGGATTTTCATTGATGATTAAATCAAAGTTCATTGCAGTATTCACACAGCCAGTAATTGTATTGACTGCACGTACATATATGGTTCTTGGAAATGTAGTATATGGACTCACAATAGCAGCTGTATTTGTATCAGCATCTGCTTGTGATTCATGATAGGTGACATCAATATTGGCTTGTCCGTTGATTACTTCTGGATCTTTGGTTGTTAAATCGAAAGTAAATTGGCTCGCAATGTCACTACAAACCACATAGTTAGTCACAGGATTTAGGTCTGGTAAAGGATTTACGGTGAGCGTAATATGTTCTCCTAAACCTAAACAAGCATTGTTAGCGTCGCTATCCACACGAACAACAATATTTTGAACATTTGGAGAAGCATCATTTCTGTGATTACTAATATCTACAATGGCATTTTCTTCAGCTAAAGCATCTGCAAAGTTTTCGTAATAAGTGATTGTAAGTGTTTGACCTGAGGCCGTAAATAAAGCATTGATTTGTGCATCAGCATCGCTAAAGTCAAATGCAGCTATTCCATTGGTGTTGTCTCCATCGACTACATCATCATCACAAATTTCATAATTCACTTGAAAAGTATCTGGAATTTGTGTTGCTGCAACAATTAAGTTTACTTCCGCAGTACGGAAACAACCATTTACAGTTTCAATTCTTGCAAAAACTTGTCCGCCATTACCACTATTATACGCAGTGTCATTTGCAATTGGACTCGTAGCATTTTCGGCATTTGTTAAACTTGTGTAGTAAGTAAATGTTTCGTTGGCTGCATCTGCTGAAAGTAAAGTATTTGCTTCTGTAAGGTTGAAATCAGACAAACCATCCGTATCATCATCACATTGACTTAAAGCAACAGGTTGCATGATTACAGGAAGTGGATGTGCAATTACATTAAAAGTTACGGTATCAAAACAGTTTGGATTTTCAATATTTTCTATACGGGCTACAATTGAATTTCCTCCAGCAGTAGTATTTACATACATAGTTGGTAATACATTCATAGAATCGTTTGCATCTGCTTGATTGGCATAATAGGTAATATTGAATTGCATATTGTCTTGTCCACCAAGAACTTCTGTATCTATTGTAGAAAGATCGAAAGTAGTAAAACCATTGGTATCGTCTCCATCAGCGGTATCATCACATAATTCATAATTCATTACCGTATTAGCTGTTGGTTGATCAAACACGTCAAAATCAAATGAAGTTGTATCAAAACAAACAGTGTTATCATTATTTTCAATACGAATGAAAATAGTTTCCAATCCATAAGCAACTTGATTTGTATATGGAGTAGTTAGAGGATTCATGTTCATGTCTGCATCCGCTTGATTTCCATGATAGGTTACTGTAAATTGCATCCCATCTTGTCCGTTTAGTACAGTTGAAGTAAACGAGTCTAAGTCTAAAGTCCACGAACCATCATTGTCATCATCACAGATTAGCTGATCTTCAATTGGATTTGCTGTAGGTGATGTAAATATCATAACATTGGCTTCTCCCATCAAAGGACATTCACCATTATTTTGTTCAATTTGAACTTCATACAATCCTGCATCAGCTAAAGTTACATTCGTTAAATCTAATTGAAAAGTAGTTTCCGCCAAAGGATTTCCATTGAGAGTCCAAGTGTAAGTAGCTCCTGGAATATCATCGGCCATCAATGTATAACTTTGCGTTGTACATAAGGATAGTTCTGTGGAAGAGACTCCATTTCGTATAATATCAACTGGCGTTGCAAATAGTGATTGGATAAAAGGAGGTAATCCAATTCTAGACAGATTTGTGTTTGTATTGGTTATATCTAGCAATATACCATTTTCATTATAAACAACTGCGGCACCAACAGCTTCAGGATTTTCAATTACACCTAAAAAGCGTCCTGTATTGTTGATATCATTAAAGTCAAGTAAAGCTCGATAAATTCTTCCATCGATTCCTACTTGGATGGCCCCAGCAGAAAATGTAGAGGAATTATCTACAGTAAATTGAGAACCTGGGATATCTGCTGCTAATAAGTCATATTGTAAAAGTAAGCTATTTCCTGCTCCACTATTTCCCAATCCAATAGTTGCATATAGTTTTGTTCCTTCTGGAGAAAATTCTACACCGTAAGGAGCATCACCGTCATACAATTCTAACTCATTACTAACAATTCCTGTATCATTGTCAAAGTTATATAACATCACTTTTCCAGGACCATTTCCTCCTTCAACATTTGTCAATCCTAAATGTGCAGCGGCTAGTTTGTCACCTTGAGGAGATGCTTTTAAATACCCAAGTGCATTTCTACGATATCCTGAAATAGGAATTTCAGTTGGTGTAGTACTGATAACAGGAGTTGTAACAACTCCTGTGCCTTCGATTTTGTATGCATAGAAACTGTCAGAAAAATGAGTTAACACCCAAAACGATTCACAATCAGCACTTTTTATAGCAGTGATTTTTTCAGAACATTTATAAGCAGCTTCAAGAGGGTTGTTAATGTCATAGGAAATTAAGGGAGTATTTCTTTCAATAACATCACCAATTGATCCATTAGAACCAATTACCGAAATATCTACAACAGAATAATTTAAACCGTTGTTTTGATTGTCATCTTGCTCTAGAGGAAAGTTGTCAATATTATCCAAGTTTTCGTGATGTGGTTCATCAACCGTGAAAATATAGTAAATATTTGGGTCTTGCGGGTTTGGAACTATGAGAGCAGAAGAAGTGCTAGATGGATCTCCAAAAAGACCAGTAGAATTTCCAGTAACTCCAAAATAATCTCCATTGGGCATTACTGTGTGATTTCTATCCCAAACTGTCCTTCCGTCAGTATAAAATAATAAGTTTCCATCTGGAGTGGATATTGTAGCACAACCTTCTAAGGTGTCTAGACTTCCGTCTGTAACAGCAGTTACATTTCCTGTGTCAGGATCAAATTGCAAGCCAGCATTTTGACCAAAATACCAGTTAGCGGCTTCACCTTGTGCAAATAAGATTGTTGGAAGGGTAATAAGAATGAATAGTAAAATTTTTTTCATCTGTAATTGATATTTTCTAAAACATTTAATGCTCAATAATCCAGTTTAATAACTCTTTTGTGGAGTTATTATTTTATATTTTTGAGAATTGTTCTTTTTTAAATGCGAGTATGATTGAAATAACAATTTATAAAAGTTACCAGCTTTTACGTATTATATGGGGAAACGATGGTTTTTTTTATAGTGAGATACTTCATAGCAATTTTTCCATACTCAATAGCCGTCAAATATAATAATTACCAACTAAAAAAAGAGCGAATTGCTTCGCTCTTTCTGTAAAATCTACTTGATTTATATACTATTTTGTTATAAATCTCTTTTCTTGAGTAATCTGTAGGATAAAAAGATATAAATGGCAGTCCACGAAAGCGCTATGACAATTTCATACCAATGTACAGCATAATCTGTTGCCATAATCTCTGTTGGATTGTTTACGTTTGCCATTCGTATTACAGGTTGATCTATCAAATTCCATAAAGATGTATATGGCATGAATTGAAAGATCGTATTGGCAGTTTCTTCATTTGCCCATTCGAATTTTGTCAACGCATAAAAGATCATTTCAGCGATGTACAAGATGAATAGGAAACCTAATGAAAATGCAGAACGCTTGATCAATACTCCTACAAATAAACATAAACTAAAAAATGTGAGGAGTTTTGCAAAGTAGCCTAAGATAAATTCGGAACCGTTAAAAATGGTATCAAAATATAAGTCAGCAGAAGGAGAATGCATTATTCCTAAAAATAAGGTAATTACAAACACAAGTGCCGTTACAACAAGACTATATGCTAGAATGAAGTAAAACTTTGAGAGAATGACATCTTTTTTGCTCATACCATCAATAAGGTTTTGCTTCAATGTCCGATTGCTGTATTCGTTTCCAATCATGGAGACGACGACAATGGCAAAGAAAAACTTGAAAAAGGCAATAAAAAACGTTGTAATATGCCAAATATAAGGAAATTCAAATATTTGTGTTTCAGATAAGTCAATAGTGAATAATCCGAAGAAGTTAATTTTTATTGAGGAAAGGATTAATATAGATAGAGGAAAAACAAACGAGATATAAATTAATATTCTACTGGTTCTGTTTAACCATAATTTTTGGAATTCTATTTGTAATAAACGTAACATAGTCGTAGCTGGATAAAATTAGTTAGATTGGTTTTCAGTAAGCATCAAGAATTGTTCTTCTAAACTTTCTTTACGATTTACTAGGTGCGATAACACAATACCTTGATCGAACATAGCTTTGTTGAAATCGGCTGCATTTAAGGGTTTTGTAAGGAAAGCTTTGATAATTTCTCCTTCTTTAGTTACTGTACCAAAAGCCTCATGCTTTTCTAAAAAAGCAATGAGTTCAGCTTCTTTATCAGCTTTTACCTCAAAAAATCCTTGACTCGCCACCATTTCATCTACGCGACCCGAATAGATTTTTACGCCTTTGCGTAAAATTACCACATGCGAACATACTTTTTCAACTTCATCCAATAGGTGGGAAGCCAATAGTATCGTGGTTCCTTGCGTTGCGATGTCTTTAATAATCTCTCTAATTTGATGTATTCCTTGGGGATCCAATCCGTTTGTAGGTTCGTCTAAAATTAAAATTTCTGGATCATTCAATAGAGCAGAAGCAATAGCCAAACGTTGTTTCATTCCTAAAGAAAACGTTTTAAACTTACTGTCTTTACGATCGATAAGACCAACGATTTTTAGTTTTTCATTAATCTTATCTTTAGATACGTTTTTAATTTTACAAACCAGCTTTAAATTGTCATAAGCCGTCATATATGGGTAAAAATTTGGACGCTCAATAATTGCTCCGACACGCTTTAAAGCATCATGTACAGCAACTTTGCCATTAAACCAATTAAAGTTTCCAGAGGTTTTATTTACAACATTTAAAACCATTCCTAACGTAGTAGATTTTCCACTTCCGTTTGGTCCTAAAATACCGTAAACATTGCCTTTTTCGATGGTAAATGATAAGTCTTGTACCGCTTTGACGTTCTTGTAATTCTTACTCAGATTTTGTAATGTGAGGATGGTATTTGCATTTTTCAAAGTGATATAGTTTTTTGATTGATATATACTTGACGACTGATTTTTAAAATTGTTACAAAATATACAGAAAGCTTTTTAAAAACAATATCTTATTGAAATCTTAATTTAAAATTAGATTTTTCTAAAAAGCTGTTAAATCACGTATGAATGGGTACAAACAAACCAATTCTAGCTTGAAATTAGCTTAATGATTAAAATTCCGTATTACTTTAGATTCACTAATACGTACTAGTAATGGTGAAAGCTGAAAAACCGAATCGTAAATAGAGTAGGCAAATTAAAATTAGAGAATTATGTTAAAAAGTATTTTAAAAATTCAAGGAGTTTCGGAATTAAACAAAACTGCACAATCAAAAATTACAGGAGGCAATGGCGGTGTAAGCGAAGCTGATTGTAATAGATGCGATGGTTTTTATGTAGGAAATGGTTATTGTGTAGTTGATTCTTCGCGCCAAGCTTGTTTGGATGGATTTCCCGGCTAGGAAGTATCTATTATACTCAATAAAAATATAAGATGAAAGCCTTTACTGTTGAAGTAAAGGTTTTTGTTTTGAGTTTTTAAACCGTAACGCAAGTTTTTTTGATAAGATACTGTATTTTTAAATCTGAATACAAAATCAAAATACAATCCATCAATGGAAGAACCAATAATATCCAAAAAAAAACCTGCATTTCCAGTAAATACATTACTTAGTGAATATTTGTCTGAACATGGAAGAACCATAAAAATCCCCATATTTTATGACGATTTACTGCGGTTTCAAGGCTCTATTGTTTTGCATGATGCAAAAGGAAATGATACACTTTGGGTACGTACCTATTACAATGAATTTGAACGTGAAGAAATAGATTTAAGCCTGAAAAAGGTGTATTCTATTCTACATTCCGATGGAAATGAAGATATTATTCAATACCTAAATGTAGATGCGATCGATTATTGCACGTTTGGAAATTCAAAACCATTCCGAGTTAAAATTCGAAATATTATAAATGATAATTACATCTATTTTTATGTAAAAACCGCTGATGCTTCTAGAATTTATGGTTTGGAGTTGGAGCATATTTTATCTCCCAATAACCTGAATTTTTTAGTGTATAAAAATACATTGATAGAAGAGCATATAGCAGGAATTCCAGGGGATGTTTTTATTGAAAATATGCTCAATGATTGCACTACCTCCGAAAAGGCACAAATTGCGAAAGAGTTTGTAAAGTTCAACGAACGTTGTATGATTCGATTGTTAGGAGACATGCGTTCCTATAATTATGTCATTGTACCGACACATGATTTTGACAATGTTGTTTTTAAAATCAGAGCGATTGATTTTGATCAACAATGTTATGAAGGGAAATTTAAAATTTATATGCCGCAGTTTTTTAAAGAAAACTATAAAATGGTCAAATTGGTTGGAGAAAAATTGCAAGCAGATTCCATAGAACAATACAAAGCAGAAGAACGTTCCATCATTGCAAAGCGAATGTTGAGTTCCGAAAATCGTATTCAGGAATTATTGGCATGTATGCAGCAAGATACCTTATCGACCAAAGAAAATGTAGCAATGCTTACACAACGCGTTTTTGAAGTTACCAGAGATGTAAATTTTAAAAATCTAACTTCTATGGGTAATATATTAAGTGAAGCATTGCATTTTGTGCGTAGAAATTATGAGAATGTGAAACGATAAAATTAACTTTTGAACGATCATTTTATGAATTGATAAAATAGTAAGTTTCTCCGAGTGCAAACGTACAAATCCAGCAAATATTCTTCATGTAAAGCTCGTTTATTCAATAATTTAGTACCTGAAAATGGCAAAGGCCAAAAAGATACATTAACAATTAAAGTTTTAAATTATGAAGAAACGAAGTATTAAGAATTTGAATTTAAATAAAAGGTCTATTGCATCAGTTAACGAGATTAATTCTAGAAAAGGAGGAAATCATAGTGAAGATTTGTCTTGTTACTCTCCCTGTGGAGGATATTATGCTACAACGGGTTGTTATCCAAATCCATTAACAACACTACCACCAATAACAAGAATCGATCCTCCTCAACCACTTATTATTCTTATGGATGAAGAAGATGATATGGCGTAAGTATAAAAAAGCCTTTACTGTAACAGTAAAGGCTTTTAATTTTTATCCTTTTTGTTCTTTATTAAAATAGACTAAGTAATAATACATTTGCTTTTCTTCATCCCAACCTTTTTCTACATACTTCTCTGCAGATTCTGGATTGATAAAATCCTTTTTAATTTGAATATTGGTATCTAAGCTGATTGTATTTTTGATACTTTTACGCGCAGAAGAAACCGCTTTGTTGGCAATTGGAAATTCTGAAACATCTTCAATGCTATATTTTGGACCTTTTTCTACTTTATAATGTTTAAACTCTGGAATTAAATCCGGGTTTTCAATCACATCATTTAAAAATTCAGTTTCTTCAAAGGTATCGTTTTTGGCAAAGTGATTTACCGCACGGTTCATAAACATTACTTCTTCCTTTTTGTCTTCCGCAGGGAAAACTACGTCTTTAGCAAAGTTTTGACAGAACTTTAGGTATTTTTTTGTGTAAAAGTTTTCATCCTCGTATACATCTACACCTAAGAAATGATCTAACCAGTATTTTGTATCGTATTTGTTGCTGTCAATAGAAAGGATTTTATAACCTTCTTCTTTGTTTACGTTAAAAATGATGCAACCTTTATCTAATTTGTTTAATGAAATCCCTTGTTGTAATAATACTTCTATATTGCTTCCATTTTCTTCAAATTGCAAGAAATCGTGTTTAATCTCTGATTTGAAAATACCAACTGCATCTACTTTTTCATTGTCGATCACTACATTTTCAAAATGTCCTACATATACTTCACCACTTTTAATATGTGGATGTTGTGATTGTTCAAAAAGTAAAGAAGTAACTTTCTTTGAATTTTCATGAACTGTAGAAGGATCGTTAAAAATATCAGTTACAATAGTAAATAATTGATTGAACTCTAAATCAACTTCATTGGTAAATTGAAAATAATTTTCTTCTTTTTCTCTGAATGGTTTAAAGAAGTATTCTTTTAATAGTGGAGTAATTTCGTCCGTTAATTGATACGGCTCTGAAGAAAGAAACACATTTTCGTTTCTACTTTTGTTTCCTACCTTGTGAATAGAAATCGTATTTACTTGTGCACTGTATAAATTGATCATTTATTAGGGTATTGTATTTTGTTTTCTGAGAATAAAAGCATCAAAAGCAAAATCTGATTTGTACAGAAGCTTTTGTTGCTCGGCAAAAGTACTAGAAAAAAAGTTATAAAATGACTTGCCGTAGCTTGTTTTTATTCACAATGAAAGACAAATAATTTTAGATGATACTGACAAAAAAAATTAAACACTTGTTTTAGTTTTCTATGATAAAACCTGTTTTTGGTATCTTTATTGATGCAAAAAACAAAAGCATTATCATGAAAAATCGACTAAAAGTTACACCAATACGAAAGTATAAGACACCACGTTATCCTTCTTATCTTGATGAGAGCCCTTTATTAATGTCTCGAAAGGTTACCAAAACGGGATACTATGCAACTGCACTTTTAGGTGCTTTTGGGCTTTTTGCGTTTTCAACAAATTCTAATGCTACTGCAGAATTAAAGGAAAATCCAATAAAGTTTAAAGAACTCGGTTTCCCACACACATACGCGATGTATGGTACAGGTTTACCTGATAGGCTTGATCGTGAAACCGCTGTAGATATTATAGATTCTATATTTTTGGCCAATAAAATTGAACTTTCAAAAGAGGTTCCAATTTCTAAAAATGGATTGAGTTTTAATGCAACAGGATACAATGAAAAACACAATATAGGCTATGTTTGGCTCGATCATCAAAGTACTGCTTCTGATTGTTTTAATTCATGGAGAAGCAGCTTAAATAAGTCTGCTTTATTGCCACAAGATTTGGATGCCCATAACAAATTAATGAAAGAAGTAGGAGATAGTTATGAGGGTTATCAAAAGGAAAAGGACTTTTTTGAAAACTTAATCAAGCAAAGAGGTTATTATAAATTGTTGAAAATAAAAAGATACTTGTGGCGAAATGATGCTCTAGAACAAAAAATAGAAACATATCTAAGAGAAAATAAAAATTATTTAGATGTAGACTACGGAAAAGAAATTTTAGAACAATATGATAATGAAAAAGTTGATTTGAAAGAGATGGAGCAAATTGTAGATGAGAAAGATACAAGCATTGCTACATTTTCAAAATATGATAGTCGATTTGCATATAATTCGTTTGGTGTTTATGAAAAAGATGAAAATGGGAAGTTGGTTTTAAAAGAAACTGATACAAAAAAAGAAGCCATAAAAGATTTAGAAAATCTCGTTCAAGAATTTATAGATTGGGCAAAATCAGAAGGGAGATTTTAATGAGCAAAGTGATTAAATATACAGTGAATTTTCATATTACTCACGACTGTAATATGCGTTGTAGCTACTGTTATGCTGGCGATAAAGTTAAAGCATCTATGTCGCAATCAACTATTGAAGCTTCTATTGATTTTGTAGTAGGAGAAGTACAACGAAAAAAAGCAAACAAACTAGTTATTGCGTTTTTAGGAGGTGAACCTTTGATGGAAAAACAACAACTTTTTTACATACATGATACATTTAAAAAAAGATTAGGAGATGAGGTGAAAATAGTAGGTCAATTGTCAACAAATGGTTTGTTACTTACCGATAGTTTGATGAAAGAACTTACGGAAAGAAATATTATGGTGTCATTGAGTTTAGATGGAACTCCTGAAACCATGCAAAAACAGCGACCTACGATTGGGAATTCCGATTATTCTAAAATCATGCAACGCACCATTAAAAGTGTCTTAAAATATAATCCTTTTACAAATGCCTTTTGTGTAGTTACACCTGAATCTTCAAAAGAATTATACGATAATATCACTTGGATTTATGACCAAGGACTACATTTTATTAATTGTACATTGGATTATTCGGCACAATGGACGTATCAGGATTTTGAAGTTTTGGCCACAGAATACGAAAAGTTATCAAAATGGTATGAAGAAAGATGCAATAATGTAGAGCATTTTTATTTGAGTAGTTTTGATGAAAGAATCCAAACACATACAAAGAAACCTGTTGCATGTGGGAATAAATGTAGCATAGGAAACAATCA
Source organism: Kordia sp. (assembly GCF_022447245.1). Taxonomy (GTDB): domain Bacteria; phylum Bacteroidota; class Bacteroidia; order Flavobacteriales; family Flavobacteriaceae; genus Kordia. Next base: position 10,829 of record NZ_JAKVBC010000016.1, read on the forward strand.
AATTTCAATTGCTCCAAATGGAGATATTTATCCATGTATGCAATTTGTAAAACCAGCACATCAGGCAGATAAAAGTGTACAATTAGGAAAAGTTAAGGGAGGTGTTGTTGCTTCTAAATTATTACAACTACAATCAGATATCATAAAAGATAAACCTGAATGCTCTGGGTGCAAATTAAAAGATCGTTGTTCTACTTGGTGTTCGTGTATTAATTATTCTTCTACAAAAAGTGTTTCAAAAGCAAGTCCAGTGGCATGCCACCACGAAAAAATGTTAATTCCTATTGTAGATAAAATGAGCGCTAAACTTTGGAAAGAGAAAAACCAATTATTTATTCAAAAACATTATAATCCGTTGTATTCTTTTGTAGCGCAAGCAATGACAACTTATAAAGGATAACTATTTAGAGAACTTGCTGAAAACTTATACTGAGCTTGTTGGAGCTAGTTCCAGTTTTCATCAAAGTTTAAACTATCGTAATCGTTGATGTCTAAATCGTCATCACCTTCCAATCCATACGGATCTTCCTCGGCTTCAAACTGCTTGTCAGGCGCACTATCTGGCAAAATTCCGTGAGAGAATAATAAATTTGGGTACGATATTCCCTGAATAGGTTCTGCAATTTCTGCCAATTCTACCAAAAACGTCCACATATTTAGAAAGTCATACACATAAATCATACGTGTTTGATCTTCTGAAAAAGCACTGTCTAAACTTGTTTCATTCATCAAACGAACCGAAGCTTGTCCTTCGCTCATATCAAATTGTGAAATTTCCTCACCTTGATTCCATTCATCATCACTTACATAAAAAGACGCCATTTCCATTCCGTCAAAACCGAATGCTTGTGTATAGCATTACTGAAGTCTTCAAGCGTTGCATCTTCCTGAATCTCAATATCTCTAAAGATATCTTCAGTTGCGTCTAATATTATTCTAAATCTAAAAATCATGCGCGTTAAAAAATTGGGATTGCAAATTTACAAAGTTTTCTTTGTTAAAGATACGCTTTGTTAAAAATTATTCTTTTTCTAATTGTTAGGAAGAAAAATAAACAGTTTGAAAGCTTTTTTATCCTACATTATAATTTTATATTTAGGGTGACTATACTATTAAGAAAAACTAGCTTTTACACTTAATCCTTTATGAAACATTTAGTAACCATTTTCACATTCTTTCTATGTTGTTCATTTTCAACGACCAGTCTGCAACAAAAAACTGATTTAACACTTTTGTGTGCTACAAAATGGCATATGTCATACATGGAAGTAGATGGAGATAAACGTGATTTTGCTTCAGTATCAGATGAAGAAAGTTGGATGATTTTTCACGAAGATGGTGAACACGAAATCATGTCAATTGGTGTAAAATATTCAGGAAAGTGGAAATACGAAGAAGATACTAACGAACTTCATTTAACTGATGAAACAGGATTAACCATACAAAAAATAGAAAAATTAACCGTTAAAGAACTGATTCTCTCCTTCAGTTTTGAGGGGAAAAAAGGCAAATTATTTCTTATTAATAAAGAAGGTTAAGCAGTTTTTATGGCTTGACTATTTCGTGCTTTGTTAGCTTCTAAGATCAAATAAAATTGAATTCCGAATAATATCGTGGCTAAGACAATGTGTATGGTTTGTGTTCCAAATGGGAAGTCAAAATAATACATGGCAATTCCCGAAAGGATTTCTAAGGCTAATAAAACCATTACCCAATATACTTTTCCATACCCTAATTTTAGCTTTCTGAAACGGTAAAACAACCAAACATTTACTAACAATACAACAATAGAAAATGTACGGTGAATATAAAAATCGAGTTCAGGATTGGCTAACCATAACGATTGTCCAGTTTCACCAATAGCTTTGATTTGTTCGTCTACAAACTGTCGAACTTGTGTTCCTAAGATCGTTTGGATCATTGTTAATACTATGGAAGCGTATAATAGTTTTTTAAATAAGCGATCGCTTTTATGTGCTTTTGTTTTGCTAGATGTAATATGTACAATGTATAATAGTGCAGCTACAATGATTAGCGCCATGATCATGTGAATGGTAATTTTAAATGGTGCTAAATTTGAATCAACTACCGTTTTTCCAAGCCAAGCTTGGAATCCCATACCAGCTACGGTAAAGAATGATAAAAATGTAATGATTTTTTTTTCGTTCCAGTACCAACATGAACCTACGAAAAGTAGTAACGTGGCTAAGCCAGCTAAAGCTCCAAACAAACGATTGATATACTCAACCCACGTATGAAACGCATTAAAGGTTGCATAATCATGCTCAGTGTATGGTTCCCAATTTTCTTGTTTAAACGTTGTGGAAGTTGTAAAATCTTCTTTGGCCACTTGCAAAGCTTCATCTACAATAATCACCATTCCGTCTTCATAGGTTTGATTTGGTTGCCATTGTAATTGTGATTCTTCTGTTGGAGGAATAAAGTATCCAAAACATTTTGGCCAATCTGGACAACCCATTCCGCTTCCTGTCATACGCACAAATGCGCCAGCAATAATAACTAAGTATACTAAAACTAAAGTAATTTTGGCAATGTTGTGAAAATGTTTCTTCATTTATCTTTCGGTATTTTCTACGAGTCCTAATTCTTTTCCTTTGCGGATCATATATGCATGTGCTGCTTCGTATTCATTTGGAATATCGCCTTCCAGAATTGCTTCTTTAATGGCGTGTTTTATGATTCCGATTTCTCGGGAAGGTTTTAAATTGAAAGTTTTCATAATTTCTTCACCAGAAACTGGCGGTTGAAAATTACGTATATGATCGCGTTCTTCGACTTCAATAATTTTTTCACGAACGATTTTGAAATTATTGTGATAACGTTCAAATTTTCGCGGATTTTTCGTGGTGATATCTGCTTCACAAAGTGTCATTAAATCTTCAACATGATCACCTGCATCAAACACCAAACGGCGTACAGCAGAATCCGTCACACCATCTTGTGATAGTACAATTGGGCGCGAACTCATAACAACCATTTTTTGAACAAATTTTACTTTTTCATTCAACGGCATGCGCAAACGCTTGAAGAGTTTGAACACCATTTTTCCACCGACAAATTCGTGTCCGTGAAATGTCCAACCTACTTTTTTGCTAAAACGTTTGGTTGGAGCTTTTCCTATATCATGTAACAATGCTGCCCAACGCAACCAAACATTGTCAGTATGTTCAGAAATGTTGTCTACAACTTCTAAGGTATGGTAAAAATTGTCTTTGTGGCGTTGCCCTTCAATTTCGTCAATACCTTTTAGTGCTACTAATTCTGGTAATATATAAGGTAATAGCTGTGTTTTTTCTAAAAGTATAAACCCTATAGAAGGTTTTGTACTCATGAGAATTTTATTCAACTCTACTACAATACGTTCTTTTGAAATAATTTTAATACGATCACAATTACGTGTAATAGCTTCTAACGAAACAGGATCGATTTTAAAATCCAATTGCGTTGCAAATCGTATAGCACGCATCATACGTAGCGGATCGTCTGAATAGGTAATATCTGGATCAAGTGGTGTTACGATTCGTCTATTTTCCAAATCTTGTAAACCATTGAATGGATCGAGTAAATCCCCAAAAGTACTTTCATTCAAACTCAACGCCATGGCATTGATAGAAAAATCGCGACGATCTTGGTCGTCTTGAAGTGTTCCGTTTTCTACCGCAGGATTTCTACTGCCACGTTCATAACTTTCTTTACGAGCGCCTACAAACTCTACTTCAATTTCCTTGGTTTTAATCATGGCAGTACCATAATTTTTAAACACTTGGACTTTAGGTTTGTTTGGTAGGAGTGAAGCGACTTTTTTTGCCAAATCAATTCCACTTCCTACTGCCACTACATCAATATCTTTTGCATCTCCACGTTTCAACAAGAAATCGCGTACAAAGCCGCCAATTACATAGGTTTCCAATTGTAATTCGGATGCTGCTTTTGAGATGGTTGAAAATATATCGAGTTGTAAGGCTTCTTTGTAATTCATTAATTCTACTACTTGGAGCGTTTTTTGAAGTCTAGAAGTTGAAAAGTTTAGAAGTTTATTAGTGTAAAGATTGCTAACAACTAATAACCAGCAACGAGCAACAAAACTACGCTCAAATTATCTTAATTTCTCCATTTGATCACAATTGAACGATTGCTGATGGTTTGGAGTTATTTTTTTGCTGTGCAAATTTACGAATGTTTTCGGGAATTTTAGTTAGATATGAGCATTCAGTATTGAGAATTGAGATTTTTTCAAAGAACAATTAAATATTCATCATCCAAAAGAAAACTAATAATTGCAACTTTGATTGAAAATAAGTAAATTACTTTGAGTGAAAGTAAGTTGTTTATTACATGTTTGAATTTTTAAAGAAAAAGAAATCTATACAGCCTAATGATATTAAAGGTTTGTGGTTAGGATATTTTAAAAATGACCATATAAATTGGAATACTAAATTTCCTTTTTCAATGGATATTGTTAAAGTGCAAAGTTCACACGAAAATAATATTATAAAAATTGAAGGTTTTATCCTTGATAAGCATAATAAATTGACTTCTGATTTTTATGGTTCTATCGATTTAAAGAAAAATTCTTTAGAGTTTGTGAAAAAGTATTCAAAATTGGCAGCAGAAAGAATTGATTACTCAAAAGGGACAGTAGATACAGAGTTTTATGACTTTGATTTTTATGTAAAATATCATGGAAAGTTAGTAAAAAGAGGAAAGCGGATGAAAGGAAAATGGAAGGTTTCGGATGATACTATTATAAGATTTCACCAAGATGAATACTTAAGAGAAAAATCAATAAGATTGCCAGAAGATTCAGGGAAATGGGAAGCTGTTAAAATACATTCAAAAACCAGCAATGAATAGCAAAATTACACTCGAATAATTTTTATATCTCAATTAGAACGCAATTGAATGATGGTTGAAGGATTTACTGTTTAAGCAGTATCTTTAAGATTCACTACGTAATCTACGTTCGTTTTTATTGCGCTACTAATTTCTTTAAAACTTTTCGGTGTTGGTTGTCCACTAATATTCGCAGAAGTAGAGACAATAGGACGTTTGAATTTACGAATGAGTTTTTGGCAAAATTCATCATCAGGAATACGAATCGCTATGGTATTGTCGGCAGCGACTAAGTTTTTTGCAATTCCTATAGGATTGTCATAAATAATCGTAGTGGGTTTGTCAGAAGCTTCGAGTAATTCGTAAGCAACTTCAGGAATGTTTTCTACAAAGCGTTCTAACATTCGAATATCACTTACCAAACAAATTAGTGCTTTGCTTTCTTCGCGTTTTTTTAAAGCATAAATTTTTGCAACAGCTTTTGGATTTGTAGCATCACAACCCAATCCCCAAACCGTATCTGTAGGATACAGAATGGTATTCCCCATTTGCAATTGATCTAAAGTGTTTTGAATTTCTTCTGTCATGAGTCAAAACGAATTTGTTGTTTCTGTTTTAAGGATTTGGATAAATGTGCACCTTTCCAAACGAGTGAAAGCATGAACCATTTTTTAGGTTTGATGAGAAAACTTATACAAAAGTAACTTCTGATAAATATATATTTAGCGTACGAATAATTCTTTTTAATCACATATAAATGCGAAATCATGCCTTCTTTGCTAATAGCTTCGGAAACACCTGTACTTACGCCTTGATAGTGCAAAATTTTTGCTTCTGGAATTAACACACTTGAATAGCCTTTTTGTCGTAAGCGGAAACAAATGTCCATTTCTTCAAAGTAGAGAAAAATATTGCTGTCAAATCCACCAACTTTTTCAAAGGCTTCTCGTCTAAAGAACATAAAAGCTCCATTGACAAAATTTACACTCACAGGTTCTGTGTATTCTTTTTTACGTTTTGGAAATTTACTAGACCAATTCTTTTCTAAAAAACTGCGTCCTAACAACAACTTACGAATGCCTTTATCATGATCAAATGAAATCACATGTTTGTTGTGTTCATCATAATTCTGAGCTGTAGTTACACCAACTTTCGGATGATTCTCCATGTAAGTATGCAAAATCCCTAAACAATCATTTAACAACATGGCATCATTGTTCAAGAATAAAATATACTTTCCATTGGTAAATTGAGCTCCAAACATATTTCCACCGCCAAAACCAGTATTAATCACACTTCTATGTAATGAAATATGATCGTGTTTAGGGAAGTTTTCCTGTAAATGAGCAAAGTCTTCAGGATTAGAATTATTATCAATAACTACAATTTCATAAGACAACGATTTGTCTGTAAAAGTAACGACTGAATTGATACAATCTAATGTGTATTTTGCCGTGTTATAATTGATGATAACTATAGAAATGTTTTTCATGCGATCAGTTGTTGCGCAAAATTACACAATTTTATATTGAATTTTATACTTTAGCCTCAAACACAAACCACAATTATGGGACTTCGTTCAAAATTTAAAAAATACCTTTTACATAAAAGATTACCGATGGAAACATACGAACCTATCAAAAAGACTAGACCGGAAAAGATTAAAGAGATGGTCACGGCTTGGGCAGGTTTAGAATTGATTATTGAGGATATTTTAGAGCGTTTCGATATTGGTCGTGATTCTTGTATTGAATTTGGTGTTGAATTTGGCTATTCTTCGGTTGTATTCTCTAACTTTTTTAAAGAAGTAAAAGGAGTGGATATTTTTATTGGTGATGAACATACAGATCACAAAGGTGATCATTACGAAAAAACGAAAGCTTCTTTAGCAGGATATACAAATATTGAATTGATCAAGTCTGATTACCGCGATTGGATCAAACAAGATGATAAACAATACAATTTTTCACATGTAGATATTGTACACAATTACAAAGAAACCTACGAATGCGGATTGTGGGCAGCACAGCATAGTGAATGTACTATTTTCCACGATACAGAAAGCTTTCCAGAAGTACGTAGAGCTGTAATTGATATTGCGAAAGCTACAGGAAAACGTGTTTATAACTATCCACATTGTAACGGATTGGGAATTATCGTATAAATTGTATTGAAGTCTCCTAAAAAAATACTCATTATTGCGCCTTTTGCTTTTGGATATACAGCACATATTCAAAAGGCATTACAGCAATATGAATCGGTTGAAGCTAAAATTTTATACTTAGATCAACCAGCATTTCATTATAAAAATACGTTTCATAAGGCGCAGAATTTCTTTTCAAAACTATTTTTAGGAAAGAATCTAAAAAAGACTTTTGTTACCGATCGTATTAAAGCATCCTTACATGAACTTGGTGCACATGATGAAATTTTTATCATTCGTCCAGATATGTTGAATGATGAAGTTTTACAATTTATCAAAAGTTTTACAAAGAAGTTTATCGCGTATTATTACGATAGTACACGTCGTTTTCCTCGAAAAGTAGAAATCATTTCTATGTTTGATAAAGTGTATAGTTACGATTGTTTAGACGTCTCAACATACAACTTATCTTTTTTAACGAATTATATTTTTGAAGAAAGCAAGCAGACTGATGTTGACTATCAGTTTTTTAATATTTCTACGAATGATTATCGTTTTCCGTTGATAGAAAATTTGGCAAAATATCTCAAAGAAAAAAACTGGACGTACAATATTCAAGTCTATAACGGAAGCGAGATGCCTGCAGAACATGTGGAGATTATTACCACGCAGAAGTCTATTCAACAAGTATCTGAATTGATACAAAAAGCCAAGATTATAGTAGAAATACAACGCACCGAGCAGGTAGGTTTATCATTCCGAATCTTTGAAGCTTTGGGACATCATAAGAAGTTAATTACAACGAATAAAGATATTGTGAATTATGATTTTTTTCATCCACAAAATATCTTAGTTGTGGATGAAAATAATATTGAGATTCCAGAAGAATTTGTGATGTCTCCCTACAAAGAAATTGACGAAGGAATTCTTTCCAAATACAAAATAGAAAATTGGGTGAAACCTATTTTTGAATTGTAAAAAACACCATGATTACCCATGTAATAATGATGTTTTTTGTAGGAGACCTATTTTAGATTGCAGCTTTGTAAATTTCCTTTTCCAATTCTTTGAATGCTTTTTCTTGTGAGCTTTGTAATACGGCTTCTTTTATTTTGCTCGTAATAATCTCTATGATATTTCTTCTTGCTTTTACACTTTTTCCAAAATATGCATTCATGACTTTGTTAGGGATGATGTGATTGATTTTTATAGTGTTTTGATTTACAAAAAATGCTTTTATAGCATGCATACCACTTTTTTTAAGGACGATGCATTGTTCCATTTGTCCATTACTGTCTGTTCTTTGTTCCCAAATATCATACTCTTTTGAACATGCATGACCTGATGTTTTTTCTAAAAACTGATGTAGTTTGTCCAAAGAGTTGTAATCATTTTTGATTTCGATTAAGTTTTCCATTGTTATTTTATGTTTAGAATACAGTTTGTTTGAAACAAAGAAACTCTTTCGTAAGCAAAAAATAAATTGTTACAATTGATGTTTTATAAAAAATCAGCTATAAATAATGCGTGTTTGTAAAGTGATAGTGAAGGTTTTTAGATGTTGAGATCAATTTTTATTTAACTAAAAAAACACCCTGTAAAATGATTCATTTCAAAGTCAATTTGCAGGGGAAATCTTAATGATCTCTAGGCATGCAATTACATTTATGATCTCCAGTTTCAGATACACATAATGAAGTAGCTCTATTACAGCAACCAGTCCTCCTCGGCAAGGACCTTCGCAAGTTGCTCCTATTCCTCCCAAGATACCTCCGCTCATATTAGCTACTGATTTTTTGTTTAATCTTAACGATTTAATCTGTTGTCTTTTCATGATAAATATGTTTTTAATTAACTATGTAATAGTTTTTCAATACATATTTTGTTATCCATGATTTAAACCAAAATAAAATACCATTATCACAATGTAATAATGGTATTTTCTCTTAAAAAACTAATAAAATTAAGGCATGTGCATCTGTGTCAAGCAGTTAAGAAAATTATTAATTAAATGTAACAATATCCTTTTTTCGTTATTGTAGCGTATATGTAACAACGGCGCCGCCTTCATATTCTAAGACGCTTCCATCTTGAAGCAATATTTCATTTCCTCCAGTATTAAAGTTAAATCCAAATAGAAGTTCATTTGGAAACTCAAAAGTAATTGTTGTTTCATCTTCAGAAAGTGTTCCAATAAATTGCAATTCATTTTCATTATAGAAAAACTTAATAGTGTCGCCAACTTGCATGTATGTATTTGCCGTTCCATCTGCATGCCAACATTGCATTCGTTGTGATAAATTTCCATTACCGTCATTATCTACATATAATGATACAAAATCAAGTGTTGGATTTGAAACTCTAAAATTATCACTAAAACTAAAAGATAGATCAGAACATAGTTGTTCCTCCATCAAATTTGTTGAGTATACACCATCTCCATTTACATCAACAGGCGCGTCAATTACAAATCCACTTCTAAAATAGGTTCGTCCTAAAATGGATGGCGGATTGTCAGGTACACAATCGGTATTGTTCTCCGTAGCTTGTACAGGTATTAAATCAGAGTTAACATCATCTACATTGCAAGCGGATAGCATTCCTAATAGAATTGAGGTAATCAATAATTTTTTCATAGCGGTTTTGGTTTAATGTTTACATCTTAGATGTTTATGTATGAAAAAGGTTGCGTGGTGTTTTTTACTAAATGCTGAATGCTAAATAAAAACTTCTAATGCCTATTACCTAATCTCTAATTCCTGATATTCAAAAAGCTTACAACAAGCAACGATACACTTTTTCGTATTGTTTGGCAGTTGCATTCCAGTCAAAGCTTTGTGCGCGTTGAATGTATGCGTTTTTGTAAGATTCTTTGTTGGATTCAAACGTATGCATTCCTTTGTTAAAAACTGCTGCCATATACTCAGCGTCGTAATGATCCCAAAAGAATGCATGATCACCACCAATTTCAGGTAAGGAAGTTTTGTTGGATAAAAATACAGGTTTTCCAAAACGCATTGCTTCAATAGGAGGAATTCCAAAACCTTCTCGCAAGGACGGAAATACAAATGCACTACAGTTTTGTAAATAATATTGCTTGTCAGTGTCACCAATTTTTCCAGTAATCAATACACGATCTTGTAGTTTGTGTTTTTGAATGGTTTCTGCAAGCTTTCCATTTGCGTATTCTGTATTGTTATTTCCCGAAAGGATTAAATTAAAATCAGGCAATGAGGCTAACATTTCCACTAAAGTATGGAAGTTTTTTCGAGGTGTAAATTCGCCAATACTAAATATATACGGTTTATCAGAGGTAACTTTTGGCTGATAGTTTTCAGGAAGCGTCACTTCACGAATTGGATTCCCATTATAAATTACATATTCAGGAACATCAGGAACCTCAAAATATTTATGAGTTGAAGCTTTAGCAAAGTTTGAAATGTATGTGATAGCGCTGCTTCGCTCTAGTTTTTCACGAAAACGTACATTTCGTTCATGATGCATGTCACTCGATTCTTCCTCAATGAAATTAACATCATGAACTGTTAGTAAATATGGAATATTATGATACGGTTCAATTTTGATATTTTGGTTTAGCGAATGCCACAAATCGTATTTTTTACGAATGCGCATCAAAGGATACCGGCGAAAGGATTGATACTTTTTATAATCAAAGTAATTTCCAAACTCATCTTTAAGTACGTTGAGGTTTTTCGCGTGAAGCGTCATTTTAAAATCGTTAATTTGCGCTTCATACAATCCTTTTATCAAATGATAATTAAATTGTCCAAAGCCAAAATGCAAGTTCTTGATATTATGCGATTCTAAAAAAACGTTTTTCATGTGTTCGAATTTATTACTTTTTGGTGGTCATATGCAACTTCACATGAACCATTTTTCTTAATGAATAGACATTGTAACATTTCGGTTTCATCTCGTAAATTATTCAATTTTTCTGTACATGGTCCACAATTGCAAATAGCGCTTAAATACTGAAAAAGCATGTACATAACATAAAATAAAACCTTCTTTTCCATCTAAAATTCCCAAGCGTAAAAAGTATTGATGCACAAAACGATAGAAAGGGCGAAAGAAGAAATGATATGCATTCGGACGTACATTTTTTTTATACAAAGCTTCTGCTTGCAAACGACTGTAATGACTCAGTTTTTCATTGTAATTGTCAAAACTCTTATACGTTTGATGTGCAACGGCATTTTTAAGTTTCCAAATCTTTTCACTAGTTTCAATGGTTTCATGAACAGGTTTTCCGTTATAACGGCAGTAATTTTTATTGAATAAGCGCACTGAAATATCTGTTTGAAAACCGCTGAATTTCATGCGTTTTCCCATGAAATGAAAATCGCGCTTTACATGATACGCTTTCATTGGATTGTTTAAATTTACAGTCGAAATAATTTCATCCGCTAAAGCTTTTGGAACTTCTTCATCCAAATCAAAAAATACAATCCAATCGTGGGAAGCTTGATCAATAGCATAGTTTTTCTGTGACGAAAAATCATCAAATTTTCGCTGAAGCAAGGTTACATCATGTTTCTTAGCAAGTTCTACAGTAGAATCCGTGCTAAACGAATCTACAATAATAATTTCGTCAGCAAAGGAAAGTTGCTCAATATATTTCTCAATATGAGCTTCCTCGTTATACGTAATTGCTAAGGCACTAATTTTTGTGTTCATATATTGATGAAGCTACTTTTTTCTTTGAAAGTAATGTAATCGCGACAAAAGTAATGATTTTAGGAAGAATATATAGCTGTAAAGTTTTACGTGTTTTTTCTTTATATCATGAAAAGGTGTGTTTAGAACATTTTTCATTAAACATATAACATTAAAAATATGAGTTTACAATCAATTTACTAATATGATTGAAATTAATTACTTACAAAAAGAAGGGGAAATAAATTGTTAGCCTCAAATTAAACCAAATTATTATGTGTGCACGAGTTATGTATACGCCGATTGAAAAACAAAGTTATGTAGGACGAAATATGGATTGGGCAGACAATCCAACGCCCCAATTATGGGCATTACCCTCCAAGATGAAAAGAAAAGCTATGGTAAAAATATCGGGCTGAGAAGAGTTTAAATGGACATCAAAATATAGCAGTGTTATTGTATCTAATTTTGATATTTCAAATACCGATGGATTGAATTCTAAAGGACTGACCGTAAATTTATTATTCTTGCCTTCCTCTGAGTATGCTGAAGGACCACATCACGAAAATGCATACCAATAAGCATGAGTATTTGGGCGCAATACATACTAGATGTTTGTAATAATGTAAAAGATGCTGTTAATGCAATGCGAGATATTTACATTCAAACTACTAAAATTCCTGGTAGCACAAAACTAGTTACTTACCACTTATCAGTAGGAGATAAAAAAGGAAACTCTGCTATTTTTGAATATATGAAAGAAGAATTGCATGCTTTTACCAATGTGAGAGTATTTAAAGAGTATCCACACAAAATACATTATTATAATTTAGATCAGAGACGTGTTATGACAAACGATCCGCAATTCAATGTACAAATAGGATCGTTGGTGTATTAGGATGAACTTAATAAAAAATATGAGCAAAATGGAGCTCCAGCATTATTGCCAGGATCAAATTTAGCTTTAAGTCGATTTGTAAGAGCAATCTATTTTACAAGACAATTGCCTGTAGGTATTACAGATAGTTCACTAGCTTTAGCAAGATTGGCATCTGTTATCAATACTGCAGCCCAACCAGCTACCAAAAATGAAGGTTCTGGTACTGACGATTTAAGCAAAACACAATACATTTTTTGTAGATTCAACAAGTTTACAATACTATTTCCGTTCCACGTATGGTCCGTTTTTAATTTGGATAAACCTAACAGATGTCAACTTTGATAAATTAAAAGGTAAAAAAGGATATGCCTTCAAACTGGAATTAGATGAAAATGAAGTTTTAAAGATTGCAATAGAGGTTATGTAAGTGGAAATATGAATCAATACTTGAAAATAGAAAAATTATTTACGTTTTTACCAAAACCGTAACCTGTTATACTTTTAGTTGTTGCAAGTTGAATAAGTTTAGTAGTTTTGTTGTGAATTTATATTAGACAGATGCCAAACTTACCTATTTTAATGTATCATGCCGTAACTGCAGATGCTTCTCAAAGTAAAGGACTCACCATTTCTATTGAAAAATTAGAAGCACAATTTCAATACCTGCAAAAAAACGGGTATACAAGTTTACATTTTGGCGACTTGCAACGATTAAAATCACCTGCCGATTTTCCAAAAAAAGCAGTCATTATTACGTTTGATGATGTCTATATAAATCAACTCGAATTGGCGTATCCATTGCTTCAAAAATATAACTTGAAGGCGTGTTTCTACATTCCATTTCAATATGTTGGTGGTATTGATGAATGGAATACAGGAAAAGAAGAAATTATGTCTGTAGCGCAACTCAAAAGCATGGACCAAGCAACAATTGAACTTGGTTTGCATTCGTTTGCGCACAAAAAATACGATCAACTATCTGTAGCAGAAATCAATGAAGATTTTGAAAAGTGTGAAGCATTTATTGTTGAAAATCAATTGAATGTAAGTAATGTGTTGGCATATCCATACGGAAAGTTTCCGCGAAAAAATCCAGAACAACAAACATTTTTTGAAACCTTGTATGAGCATAAAGTTGCGTTTGGATTGCGTATTGGAAATCGTATCAATAAATATCCTTTCAAAAATAATTACGAAGTACAACGCCTAGATATTAAAGGAGAAGATTCTTTACGAAAATTTGTGTCTAAGTTGCGTCGTGGAAAGTCACTTTTCTTCTAATACAGAACGAATGAAAAAAGTATATCTCATACTGATTCTTGCTTGTTTATTCAGTTGTAAAAATGACCAAACAAAGTTTTTGACAGAAACAGTTCCTGCAGAAAAACCATTACTTTTTAAAGAAGAACTTACACCTAAAAACAAGTTAATTCACAAAGGAATATTCAGTCCAGATTTCAAAAACTACTACTATACATTATCAAACAAAGATTACTCACAATTTGATGTATATGTAATAGAAAAAAGAAAAGGAGATTGGTCTATCCCTGAAAAAGCTTTTTTCAATAGTGAATACAATGACCATGGAATGAGTTTTTCTCCTAATGGAAATACGCTCTATTTTAGTTCTACCAGACCAACAAATGTAGAAGGTGTTGCTAAAACGTGGCATATTTGGAAATCAGAAAAGAGCAACGGAAAGTGGAGCAAACCTGTATACGTAGATATTCCTAACTTAAGAGACAAAGTAGTTTCACATCCTATATTGACGAACGCTGGAAATTTATATTTTCATGCTAGCAATTTAGATTATAGTAAAATGGATATATATCACTCTAAAAACAATAACGGTACATTTGGAAAAGCACAGAAAGTTTTAATGGCAACAAATTTAAATGGAGATAAATGTACACCGTATGTTTCTTATGATGAAGAGTATATGCTATTTGCTACCGTAGGAAATCAACTGGATTTATATATTAGTTTTAATGATGGTACAGGAAATTGATGTAATCCTAAGAAACTAAATAGTACAAAAAATACGTCTGGAAAAGGAAATCCTTTTGTAACTCCAGATCATAAATGTTTATTCTACACAACTGGAAATCAAGAAGGTACTCATTGGAATGTTAAGTGGGTAGATATAGCTTCGGAACTCAAGAAAAAATAAACGCTTAGCTATTGTCTTTACAGGCAAAAGAGTTCTTAGGGAAGAACTCTTTTGGTAGTAATAAAAAAGGGGTAATGCATTTAATAAAATACACTATTTAAAAGTACAATTTATTGCTAATTGGTTTAGTTTTTTTAGATAAATGAAAGGGATTTTATAGATGAACGGCATTAAAATCTGACAAACGACAGTTTAACGAATTCCTTTTTTGAGAAGCATCAATTTTACATAACGCGAAAATACGCCATAAGCATTAATTCCGGCAACAGCCAAACCAGGAACGCCATCCATAAATCCACGTTTTACAATATACTCATGGAAAAAGCGATACATCGGTTTAAAAGCTAAATGAAAATAAGTAACTTTTTTACCTTTTTCTAACATGCGCTCAGCTTGAAACCATGCATAACTATCTTTTTTGCTGATGTAATGCAGTAAGCCTTTATATGTGTAGTGTAAGACTTTGTTTTTTAACTTTCCAACAGTTCCATCCACAATGAGTTTTTCATGTACATTTCCTTCAAAATGACACTTTTCACGCTCTACCAATCTCGTAACATCATTGTTGTGATAATACAAAAAACGATTCATATAAAAGTGCGGAAAGTTCAATTTATACGCCGTATGTTTTCCAGAATTCATTGCGGCAATGATCTCTTTTTGAAGCTGATATGTAATGCGTTCGTCACCATCTAAAAATAGTACCCAATCGCAAGTAGCAAATTGCAAGGCATGATTTTTTTGATTGGAAAAATTATCAAACTTTCTAGAGAGAACTTTGCAACCATGAGCTTCTGCAATCGCAACGGTTTCATCGGTACTGAGTGAATCTATCACAATAATTTCATCAGCAAACTGTACCGAATACAAGGCGTCTTTCAAATACAAAGCTTCGTTATACGTAGGAATTATGACAGATAGTGTTAGCATGATAAATTTAAAGCACAAAAGTACATATAATTTTTTCATTGAAAACTTTATCTTTGCAATCTATATGACAACAATAGACACTTCCATAATTATAAGTACGTACAACTCTCCTGAGTGGTTGGCAAAAGTTTTACACGGATATAACAATCAAACCTATCGCTTGTTTGAAATTGTAATTGCAGACGATGGTTCCAAGCAAGAAACCTTTGATTTGATTGAAGAAATTCGCAAAGAAGTTTTTTATCCAATTGTACATGTGTGGCATGAAGATAACGGATTTCAGAAATCGCAAATCCTTAACAAAGCCACTGTAAAATGTAGTACACCTTATATCATTATGTCTGATGGCGATTGTATCCCGCGAGCCGATTTTGTAGAACATCATGTAAAGCTGCGTGAAGAAGGTTTTTTCCTTTCGGGAGGATACTTTATGCTACCAATGAATATTTCGGAACTCATTACAAAAGAAGATATTTACGAAGGCAATTGTTTTGATGTGTCTTGGTTGAAGAAACACGGTTTAAAAGCTTCGTTTAAGAACAATAAATTGACTTCAGCAGGATTAAAATCGCGTTTTTTGAATGCGGTAACACCAACAAATGCAAGCTGGAACGGACACAATGCTTCTGGTTGGAAAAAAGATATTGTAGCTATTAATGGTTTTGATGAGCGCATGCAATACGGTGGACAAGATCGTGAGTTGGGAGAACGTTTATTCAATTATGGCTTAAAGAGTAAACAAATTCGTTACAGTGCAGTTTGCGTACATTTAGATCATCCACGTGGATATAAAAATCAAGAATCGATCAATAAAAACTTAGCCATTCGTAAAACGACCAAAGACGAAAAACGCAAGTGGACGGATTTTGGTATTGAGAAAAAGTAGTACACTTCGGCTTTGCTCGGTGTACGTTTTTTGACTTGTTAGAAACGGCTTACGCCTTTAGAGCTTTAGACTCGTTTCTCTTTTAGATTTCTGACACTACTTTGCGAAAGTTATTCATATTGAGCTTGTCGAAATGGAAATTTACGGCAATCTGTGTCTTTAAAAGAAAAATGAAAAAGATATAAAAGGTTACTTCGTCATGCTTTCTCGTAATGACTTTTCAAAAGAATACTTTTATATTTAAAATCTAGCATTCAACATTTGTAATTTATAAGCTCCAATCTTCCAATAGGTTTTCTCTTCGTCGGTTTTTACGGTTGTAAAATCGAGTTGTTTTAGTTTATCAAAATATTCCCAACAACCAATTCCTTCACGGTAAATAGAGACAATTAAAACTCCATCATCTGTTAAGTGCGCCAACATTCTGTCTAACACATTTTGCTTTTCAGATTCATGCACATAATAAAAGGCTTCATTAAAAATGATGACATCAAATTTTTGCTTTGGTGTATAATTATGAATATCGGCTGTAACAAATTCAGCCTTTGGAAAGTTTTTTGTTTTTGCCTTTTGAATAGAAACGGCAGAAAAGTCCATTCCTAAGAAATAACTGAAAACTTCAGGAGTTATATATTCGTTCAAAACACCTTCACCTGCACCTAAATCAAGAATGCTAGGTTGTGCTTTCCCATAAGATTTGATAAAGTTGATAATTGTTTGGTAGCGTTCTGCTTCAATCGGATTGCGCAAATTGTCCCAACGACCTTTGCGATATTGTTTGTTCCAACGAAGTTTTCGTCGCCAATTATGAAATTTATCAAGTAGATTCATGTTATTTTTTTAAATGTAAAGCTAAGAATTTTTCTAGCTTCGTAATAATCATTTCTGGTGTTAATTGCTTGTATAAATCATGCGGATTTTCTTCAATTTTCTTACGTTCTTCAAACGTAAACGTATCAAATAAATCAGGCTTCTCTTCTAATAAGTGAATCGATTCATGTTGCTTTCCATCTTCAAAACTAGCCCAATGATCTTTGTTTACATAGGGTGAAAATATTGTAAATGTTGGTTTATTCAAAGCCTTTGCAATATGTACAATACCACCTTCATTGGCAACCATTAAATCACATGCATACATCAGTCGTACAAAACCGCGAATACTATCTTCATAGATATCTAAAATGATACTTTCCTTGTTTTGGCAAAGTGCGTAAATTTTATCCGCTTCTGCTTTTTGTTTCGGTGCATAGTTGAATAAAATATGAACCTTATGATTTGATGTAATGTAATCTACAATTTCGGCAATATATTCATACGGCATCGATTTTTGCGGTGTGCTTCCCAAAATTCCCAACATTAATACAGGATCTTTGTATTGATCTAGTTTGGGATAGTTTTTTTCGCTTTCTTTTAAGGTGATTTTAGGTTCAAAATCTGGATTCTCCAATGGAAAAACACTTGTTATTAAATTGATTCTGTCTTCAATTGCTTTTCCGCAAATCTGCGTTTTTTCATCTAATAAATTAATCGGATGCGAGTAGAAGCGAAGCGGTAATTTTTTATGCTTGCGTTTATTCCCAATACGATATTCAGCTTTTGAAAAATAACAAATCAAACGACTTTGCAGTTTAGAATACGGATCAAAAATGATATCGTATTTCTCTTTACGAACTTTACGAATCATTTTGATCAAATTTGGAATCTTTTTTAGTTCCTTTTCATTGATGGGAATGATTACATCTATATTCGGATTGTTTTCAATAACACCATTCGTAAAATCATACGCCATAAAATCAACGCGACTTTCGGGGAATATCTTCTTAATATTATTGGCAATTACAGAACTTATCAGGACATCTCCAATACGTTTGTTCTGTATAATTAATATTTTTTTCATTGCGTGCAATTATGAATCTAGGCGTTCTGCGCAAAATATTATTTTTTCAGCTTTTATTAAAATTTCAATTAACATATCTTTGAAAAATATCCTCGAACTATGCAAACGGTACATATTCATCCAAATTACAAAGATCAGAAAGAAGCAATTTTGGCTTTTATCAACGGATTTGAATCACAAGGGGAATATGTGACCAAAGGTGAGCGAAACGTAATCAAGTCTTTTGATTTGAATGGAGAAAAGATCAATATTAAATCGTTTCGTGTGCCCAAAACGTTCAATAGTTTTGTGTATAAATTTATACGACCTTCTAAAGCAAAACGTTCGTTTGAATATGCTGAAAGGTTACTATCATTTGGAATTAAAACGCCGTTTCCAATTGCATACTTTGAAAATCACACTGCTTTGGGTTTAAAAGAAAGTTATTATGTCAGTGCACATATTGACTATGATTTTGATTTTCGAGCGTTGATTCACGATCCGTTGTTTGAAAATCGCAGATACATTTTAGAACAATTTGCAGAATTTTGCTTTCAACTGCATGAAAATAATGTCAATTTTTTAGATCACTCTCCAGGAAATACTTTGATTGTTCAGGATGGAAAAGAATACGAATTCTATTTAATCGATTTAAACAGAATGAAGTTTGAAGCGATGGATTTAGAGAAACGTATGGAAAATTTAAAACGTTTATGGTTATCCAAACTAATGATTCATATCATAAGCAAACGTTATGCAGAACTTGCCAATAAAGAATTGCATGAAGTACAAGATGTGTTACTCAAATATAGTCAAGCTTTCAAGCGTAAAATCAATCGTAAAAAATATTTGAAGAAGAAGTATTTGAAGAAAAAGAAGTGATTTTTTGAAACGTCATTGCGAAAGTTTTGAAAAAAACTTATGGCAATCTGTTACTTAAAAAACAGATTACTTCGTCATGCTTTTTCGTAATAACGCTTCACAAAAAATGTCAAATAAAAGGCGAACTGAAATTTCAATCCGCCAATTATGTTTTATCTTCTAACAAGTCTAACAAGTCTAACAAGTCTAACAAGTCTAACAAGTCTAACAAGTCTAAACCGCTACATCATGCTCACGCAAAGCATCGTTTAAAGAAGTCTTTTTATTGGTACTTTCTTTACGTTTTCCAATAATTAGCGCACAAGGAACTTGATAATCTCCAGCAGGAAATTTTTTAGTGTAACTTCCCGGAATTACAACAGATCGTGCAGGAACGCGACCTTTCATTTCAATTGGTTCATCACCTGTAATATCAATAATTTTCGTGGAAGCAGTCAATACAACATTGGCACCTAATACAGCTTCTTCTTCTACGCGAACACCTTCCACTACAATACATCTTGAACCAATGAATGCATTATTTTCAATAATCACAGGAGCTGCTTGCAATGGTTCTAACACACCACCAATTCCAACACCGCCAGACAAGTGTACATTTTTACCAATTTGAGCACAGCTTCCAACTGTTGCCCAAGTATCAACCATAGTTCCTTCATCTACATACGCACCAATATTTACATAACTTGGCATCATAATTACACCTTTAGAAACATACGCTCCATGACGTGCAATTGCATGTGGAACCACGCGAATTCCTTTTTCTTTATAACCGCGTTTTAAAGGAATTTTGTCATGAAATTCAAAAATCCCAGCTTCTAAGGTTTCCATTTTCTGAATTGGGAAATATAACACCACCGCTTTTTTAACCCATTCGTTCACTTGCCAACCATCAGCAGTTGGTTCTGCCACACGTAACTCTCCAACGTCCAATAAATCAATTACCTTACGAATGGCTGCTTGTGTATCTTCGTTTTTTAATAAATCTCGGTTATCCCAAGCATTTTCTATAGTTTCTTTTAATGCGATCATGTTTTTAATTTTTTACGATCACAAAGATAAAATCTTCCTATAAATATTTCATGAAAATTTACAGATCTAACAGATTCTATCAGTTTAAAACAAATTGTAAGTTTTTAAGAAACAGTTTGCATTTTTCGCACACGTTTTAAAATTGACTTTTTAGACATAAATGGCAACATTTTCATCATAATCTTTTGTGAAGTTGTGAGTCCTGAAATGACATCCAAATCGCCTTTTAACATGGCATTATAACCATCTTCAGCCACACTTCTTGCGCTTGCAGTTTTGTCAAAAAGTTCTGTTTTGTCCATTCCAGAAACAGCCGCAAAATCGGTTGCTGTAGCGCCTGGCATTAAATTGGTAACTGTAATATTGGTGTCATGTAATTCTTCTGCAATCGCATTACTAAAAAAGGTTACATAGGCTTTTGTAGCATAATACACTGCTTGTAATGGTCCAGGAAGAAAGCTTGCTGTTGAAGATACATTCAAAATCTTACCATCATTACGAGCCACAAAGTCTTGTAAAAAATGATGTGATAAAGCTGTAAGCGCACTGATGTTTAATTGAATCATGTTTAAATCGGTTTGTAAATCACGCTGATCAAATCGACCTAAACCACCAAAACCTGCGTTGTTGATAAGGTAATCTACTTTGATGTTAGAAGCTGTTACCGCATCATAAATTTCTTTTGGTGCGTTTGGATCTGTTAAATCTTTCGCGATGATAGTAACGTGTATCTTATGAGCTGTTTCTAATTCTGTTTTTAATGTTTTCAATTTGTCTTCACTTCGTGCGATAATGACCAAATCACCGCCTTTTTCTGCATGAATCTTTGCAAATTCTTTTCCTATTCCGCTACTTGCGCCTGTGATTAATGCTGTTTTTTTCATTATTTCTTAGTTTAATTAGTGAGTACTTACTTTTTTTATGAATAAATTTTTTTAGATATGATTTATAATTTAGGTTATAGTTTGTATTTGAGTAATAAAAATGACTTGTATGCTTCTTGTTGTTTTAAATTTCCTTTTAAAATTTCTGAGGAAATACTTTCTACGATTTGATTTAATAAAATTGCTTCCAAATTAGGGTTTTCATATTCCAAGGCTTCAAAAGCAGTTGCTAGTTTATCTATTAAGGGTTGCATTTTTTGTGGATTGTTATATGCCACTTCCCACTTTAGTTTAAACTGCAAACGCCAAAAATCAAATTCACTTTCCTTGACACCAAAGGGAAGTTCAATAGCTTTTTTAAGTACAGTTTTAGCATCTGTTTCCATGATGATAGGCATGATTACTTCTGCAATTCTTACTTCTGCATCTTTAATGATGGCATCGAGCAATCCTTGTTTATTTGTAAAATGTCTGAATATTAAGCCTTCGGAAACGCCAGCTTTCTTTCCAATTTTACTGGTAGAGGTAGCATTGTATCCTTCATTAGAAAATAATTCTAAGGCAGCATGTAATATTTTTTCTTGTTTATCAGTCATTTAAAATAAATAGTGAGCAATCACTTACAAAAGTAAATCAAGTTTTTGAAATGGCAAAATTATGATTTGTTAAAGCTTTTTTAATCAGTTTCTTGGGTACTTTCGTCCATTTAAAAATTTACCTATAAAAGTATTACGAACACCGTAATGATAAGTGATAAAGCATACAATTGCTGTCATCGCAGTAACCAATAAAAACTTTAGAATTCCGCCAATTGGTAATTCCCTTAAAAGAATTGGAAAGAGTGCGGTTAAAGGTAAATGAATTAAATATACCCAATAAGAAGCGTCTGAAATATATCGCATCCGTTTTGAATGGTGACTTCCGTGACGAATAAATAATCCTGTGATTCCAAATATAAAGAGCCAGACAGTCAAGGAACTTAATGTGATCAATATGGGAGAATTGCTATTTGGTTTTAAACCGAGATCCATAAACTCAATTAAAACACCTTGTGTCATCACGAGAAAAATTGCTGTTATTACAGTAAGCCAATCATATTTAATCAGTGTTTGTAAATGTTGTTTTGAAGTGTATAAAATCCATCCTACAAGATAAAAAGAAGTGTAGTATAAAAACGTAGCAATATCTGGCGGTAGTGAAGTAGATGAAGCTACCATTGGTGTTTTTAAAAGTGTCAAAACAACAAAGGTCATTCCTGAAAATATGAGAATTCGAGCCAATGGTCTTTGAAAAATCCAATTTCCTATGAATTTAATTTGTTGTGATAATTTTGGAATTTTTCTTAAGATAAAAGCTAGTATAACTGCAAATCCTGTGGCATATATCAAATAATACAAAAACCACAAATGTGAAGTACTTTTAGGAATGTAAAAGTTGAACTCAGAAAAAGGAGCTAAAGTCGTAGTCAATGCATGTTCATTTCCTTGCAAAGTCAAACTAGCATAATCAAAAGAAAACTGAACAATAGGAGCGAGGATGATTAAAAATAGTATAAATGGAAATACAATTCGAGCAATTCTGTTTTTAATCATGCGTTTTGGGCTTCGTTCATAAAATAACATCGCACCAAAAAATCCAGCAATCAAGAAAAAGATGGGCATCCGAAACGAATGAATCATCAGTACTAAAAAGTCAGTGGTGATATTAGTGGCAGCTGTATCTTTTATAATCCAAACATTTCCATGATTTGTGACATTGTATGTAAGTGCTGAATGCAAGACCAAACCTAACATCATCATGATGGCGCGTAAGGAATCGAGTGAATGTATGCGTTGTGTTTTTTCCAAAGAAGTTAGTGTGTAATTTGTATGCGTCTGTAAATCGTATTTTCTTCTGTTTTATAAAGGTTCATAGCGTTACAATCCAATCCATATGTCAAACTCAAACATTGGTCTGAATCATAAAATTCAAATTCAATCCCAACTAAGTCATAATCATTCTCGTTTAAAGGTTCAGTAGTCTCAGGAGAATTGTGAAGAAAAAAATTATATTCAATCAAAAAAATATCATTAATTTTCCTTTTAAGACATTAAATTGCTCGAAAGGAGCTTCTTTCCAGATTAAAGGTATTTCATCATCAGCACCATACCAATCTAATTTTTTAGAAAGATCAATTGTGTTGATAGTCATGCCATATTCTGAAAGTTGAAAAGCAGTAAATTCAAATTGAATGGAGTCAATAACTATTATAATTGGTCCGTCGTTATTCCACTCATTAAATTCGGTATTCCATTGTACATAATACGTGCTAAACGTTTTGTGTAATGCGCTTTCACAATAATGTTTGTTTATATTTAAAAAAGAAATTGCATCAGAGAAAAATTGAGGTTTGTATTTAGGAATGCCAAGCATGGTGATTTTTAATAAAATATGTGTCTAAGATACTATAGAAATCTAACATTCCCATCATTACAACAATAATTCACAACAATTTATATACACATTGAAATATAAAGCTTATTTTTGCCAAAAATTTATATGGCGCGTATTCTAGCGATTGATTACGGGAAGAAACGAACGGGAATTGCCGTTACTGATGAGATGCAATTAATAGCTTCTGGTTTAACGACAGTTCGCACGCATGATTTGATCAATTTTTTGAAAGAATACGTTAGTAAAGAAAATGTGGAATTGTTTTTGGTAGGAGAACCCAAACAAATGAACAATGAAGCTTCTGAAAGTGAAGTGCTAATTAAAGAGTTTATTCGCTTGCTAACCAAAGCCATTCCAACAATCCCGATAAAACGAGTTGACGAGCGTTTTACCTCAAAAATGGCATTTCAAACCATGATTGATAGCGGATTGAAAAAGAAACAACGTCAAAATAAAAGTTTAATAGATGAAATAAGTGCAACAATTATATTGCAATCTTATCTATACAAATAGTACAAAATATGATATTACCAATTGTCGCTTTTGGCGATCCAGTTTTACGAAAAGTAGCGAAAGATATTACGCCTGAGTATCCAAACTTAGATACGTTACTTGAAAATATGTTTGAAACCATGTACAATGCGTATGGTGTAGGACTGGCAGCGCCACAAATTGGACTTCCAATTCGTTTATTTATGGTAGATGCTACAGGTTTTGCAGAAGATGAAGAACTTGATGAAGCACAAAGAAAGCAACTTGAAGGCATGAAAAAGGTATTCATCAATGCGAAAATTTTAGAGCGTAATGGAGAACCTTGGGTGTTTAATGAAGGTTGTTTGAGTATTCCTGATGTACGAGAAGATGTATTTCGCCCAGAAAGTATCAAGATCGAATATTATGATGAAAATTTTGAGAAACATGTAGAAGAGTTTGATGGTTTGGCAGCAAGAGTAATTCAGCACGAATACGATCATATCGAAGGGATTTTGTTTACTGATAAACTATCTGCTCTTAAAAGACGTTTATTAAAAGGAAGATTGACAAATATTTCACGTGGTCGTATCAAAGTAGATTACAAAATGCGTTTTCCAGATGCAAAGAAAATGCGCTAACTGATTCAATCTATATTTTGACCAGAATCTGATTGCATTGTCAAAATTGAATTTCAATAAAAATAACGTTAAAAAAAGTGATGGAAAACCTACAATCTGTATATTTGCCATCCTTAGTAGAAAAAATACAATATGAGTTTAGAAAAAATATTAGCTATTTCTGGAAAGCCAGGACTTTATGAATTAAAAACACAAACACGTAATGGTTTTGTAGCAGAATCTTTATCTGATGGAAAAAAAATCTCAGTAAGTCTGCGTCATAATGTAAGTTTATTATCTGAAATTGCCATTTATACATACACGGAAGAAATTCCTTTAGGTGACGTTTTAGAAAAAGTAAAAGAAAAAGAAAACGGAGCTGCCACTTCGATCAATCATAAAGAATCAAAAGCTGTATTAACAAACTACTTCTCAGAAGTTTTGCCAGATTACGATCAAGATCGTGTGTATCCAAGCGATATTAAAAAAGTAATTCAGTGGTATAATTTATTACATTCAAAAGGAATGACAGATTTTACTGCAGCAGTTTCCTCTGAAGAAGAATAACACATATATTACCAAAGTCTAGTCATAAAAAAATCCAGCAATCGCTGGATTTTTTTTGTAGTTTATGTAAAAAGTAGTTTATTACTTTTTTATAACTGAGTTTGCAGCTTTTTCAATAGCGTCAAGATATTTTTGTGCAGTTCCAGTTCCAGACATTCCCATAAACATTGTACATGTTTCTGGATCACGTTTCATGCAATATACAACACAGTCAATAGTTCCTTGTGGTGTTTCACTAGTTCCTTCTAAAAAGATAACTTTTACACCATTCATCATTTTTTCACCTTTATCGGAAACTTTAAAATCTGGCGGTAAATTCTTTTCAAGTTCGTTTTTCGCATTTTCATAAGTTGAAGGAACAACCATACCCATCACCATTACTTGCGGGTTTTCTGAAAAATACATGTTCGTAGACATTTTTTGTAATAGATCAGTATCGATGTCCATTTTTAAATCAATTTTCATCAATTCCATTGCTAATGCTTGCTTTTCAGCTTGATCTTCTTGCGCTTGCACTGTAAACGTAGCTACAAAAAGCATACATAGTGCGATCAGTGTTTTTTTCATTGTTATATTAAGTTTGTGACTTCAAAAATACGGAATAGTTTTGAGCATTATTGCAAATCCGTACGTTATTTGTGTTTGTATATGCATAAAGTGTGCCACATTTCGACTTGGCTCAATGTAACACTTCTACAAGCTGAGTATGAACATTGAGCGGAGTCAAAATGTGAATTCTTCTAATTAGTTCTCTCGTGTTAAATCTAAATATCTAACAATCTACGATGATAATTGATCTGTCCTACATGATAACTCAAATGCCATAATAAATGCATTAACATAAATTCATTAGTCAGAACTTCTCCATTTTTTTTAATAGGATAATTTTTTTTTAATTGGGCATCTGGGAAATTTTTCAAGGCTGTCAGGACAACTTCTTTTACTTTGTTGACTTCTGAAACTAAAGTAGCTTTCGGAACATCTTTAGTATTAAATTCCGCATTACGTTGGCGTACATAATCTATATTTCCTATATATCTGCCAATAAAATGGTTCAGATTTCCAACTAAATGCAAACACAGGTTTCCTGCGCAGTTAGAAATATTGTCTGTGAGTTTCCACAACGAAGTTTCTTCTTTGTATTGCTCTATTTCAGACGCAAGTCGGTCAATTTCTCTAGAATATAATTGTATGATGGCAGTTTTCATGAAGTATAATTTTGGTATACTAAAAATACGATTATTGTCTGCCTTCTCCAATCAAATATAGTGTAGAATAGTTCTAAAATACCCGTAGTTTATACAATAGAAATTCCATCGTACATTTGTCACGTAGTATTCTAAATAATAGGAATGGAAGATGGTGTAAAATATACGATTGAATATGAAACTCATGAAGAGCCAGAATCTATTACCAAGCTGTCCTCAGAATTTAGACTAAGGAAATTAGTAGGCTGGGCGATAAGAACTTTAATAGCGGTTATTTTGTTTATTTCTTTTTGGGAATATACTTGGATAAAATGGTTGTTAGCCTTTTATATTCCATTAAATGTATTTGGTTTGTATTCTATTTTTAAATTTACCAATAGTGTCGATAAAAAAATAGAGGAAGTTATACAGAAGATTGATGAATTGGAAGAAACATTTGCAGCAGAGGAAGAAGAATAAGCTTTTGATTAATTATATAAAGAACTCATATTAAATACCTAGCTTTGTCATTCTTATAGATTACAACTTATGAATTCCAGAAAAGTACAATTAGAAGCCTTCGATCGTTTGTTAACCATTATGGATGAATTGCGTGAGCAATGTCCGTGGGATCGCAAACAAACCTTGCAAAGTTTACGTCATTTAACGATTGAAGAAACCTATGAATTAGGTGACGCCATCCTTGAGAATGATTTAGATGAAGTGAAAAAGGAATTGGGCGATTTGCTTTTACATATTGTATTTTATTCAAAAATAGGTAGTGAAACAAACGATTTTGACATTGCTGATGTTGCGAATGGAATTTGTGAAAAACTCATCAGTCGTCATCCGCATATTTACAGCGATGTTGAGGTAAATGATGAAGAAGATGTAAAGCGTAATTGGGAAAATTTAAAGCTAAAAGAAGGAAAAAAATCTGTTCTAGAAGGAGTTCCCAAGAGTTTACCGGCTTTGGTAAAGGCTAATCGTATTCAGGATAAAGTCGCAGGTGTTGGCTTTGATTGGGAAGAACCAAATCAGGTTTGGGAAAAGTTGCAGGAAGAACTTTCTGAATTCCAAGAAGAAGTTGCGAAAGGCGATCAAAAAGCAATGGAATCTGAGTTTGGGGATGTTATGTTTTCTATGATCAATTATGCACGCTTTTTAAAAATTGATCCTGAAAATGCTTTGGAACGTACGAATAAGAAATTCATTAAGCGTTTTCAATACTTAGAAGAAAAAGCTGCTGGTCTCAACAAAAAACTGGCAGATATGACATTGGCTGAAATGGATGTTTTTTGGGAAGAAGCTAAGAAACTCTAATTAGGTATTTGGTTTCAGGTGTTGGGTCTTAGGATAAATAATATAACAAATGAGTATATAAAAAGAAAAAAGCCGTTTCAAATTGAAACGGCTTTCTATGTTTTAAAACTCGAGCATTGAGCGGAGTCTAAATGCAGTACAGTATATCTATAGCGATCGCAACTGTTTTAACTTCGCTTTCCAAGTATCTAAAGCTCTTTTGTGTTTTTCTATATCTTGATGTACTTTTTTCAACATCGGACTACTAGATGATGAATTTGAGAAGAATTGTAAGTTATTTTCCAACTGACGCATTTCTGCTGAAATCTCATCAATTTTTCTACGAATAAAAATACGTTCCGAATTTATTTTTCCGTGGTCTAAATTCTCTAAACGATTGCTGTATTTGATCAATTCAGATTCTTGTTTGTCAATGTTTAATTGATTAAACAATCCATCAATCAATTTGTTGAATTTGTTGTCAATATTCTTTTTGTTATACGGGACTCTGCCTATTGCTTTCCAAGCTGCAATTTTAGACTTTATAACATCAATATCTACTTTTGTATCACCTGATAATTCTAAAGCCTCTAGTTCTGTTAAGAAGGCTTCTTTTTTTGCTAAAGCTTCAACTTCTCCCGCATTGGCAGCATTTTTCTGAGCGTGTAAGCGATCGAAATAGTGATTGCAAGCATTTTTAAACTGCTTCCAAATCTTATCAGAAATTTTCTTTGGTACATGTCCAATCTTTTTCCAATCGGCTTGTACTTTCTTCATTTGTGGCGTCACAGCTGCCCAGTCATCGCTATCTTTTAAAGACTCTGCCAATTCGATCAAGGCCATTTTTTTGGCTAGATTCTCTTGTTGTTCTTTCTTTAAAGACTTGTAAAATGCGTTTTTATTAGCATTAAACTCACGAACAGCTTGTTTGAACTTAGCCCAAGTTTCTTCATTTACTTTTAGAGGAACTTTTCCAGCATTGAAGAAAGCTTCGCGTAGTTTTTCAACCTCTTTAATTTTATTTTGCCACTGATTGTGAACTTTATAATTTCCAGCAGAGACTTCTTTGATTTTAGCAATGATTTCTTCTTTTACGACTAAATTTTGCTCGTAAATCTGATCTATATTTTTGAAATATTCTTGGCGTCTGTCATGAATTACCTTCGTGGCAGCACTGAATCGATTCCAGATTTCTTCACGTAAATCTTTTGCAACTGGTCCAACATCTTCTTTCCAAAGTCTGTGCAAGTTTTGCAATTCACGGAATGCATGAATTACATTTTCTTCTTGTGCCAATTCTTCAGCACGTGCTACAATCTTTTGTTTTTCTTCGTAATTACGCTTAAAATCTAAATCACGAAGATCTCTGTTTAAGTGTAAAAAGTCATAAAAACGCTCAATATGATGGTGATATGTACGCCAAACATTATTGTATTGTGTTTTTGGAATAGAACCTGCATTGCGCCAGTCTTCTTGAATTTGTTTGAAATGCTTGTAAGTCGTATTGATGTTTTCTTCAACATTTAACAGTCCTTTCAATTCCTCAATAATGGCTAAACGACGTTCTAAATTGGCGTTTAAATCTTTCTCTAGATTTTTATAGTATTCGTTTCGTTTGCTACGGTATTCGTTGTAAGCAACATTGAAACGTCCTTTGATTGGTAATGAAAAATGGAAATCGATGATGTTTCCGCCTTCTGCTAAAAACTCTTCTTTGCGTTGCTCTAAAACTTCATTGAATTTTTGGTTGAACTCAGCTTTAATTCCATCTACATGTTCTTTTATAGCTTGAACTTTCTCGTTTTTCACAAGTTTTTCCAACTCTTCGACTAAAGCTTCTTTAGACATGGAATGATAATCCAATACTGGAATTTCATGGCGTTCGTTTGCGCTTTCATCTTCAGCATCTTCCGCCACATTATCATGCACTTCGTTGACAGCTTCCTGATGTTCTTCAATAGTTTGCTCTGTTTCTTCCGTAACTTTAACTTCTATTTCTGCTGTAGTTTCTGTTTCGCTTTCAGCCTCAACTTGAGTTTCAAGTTCTTCGTTTTTTACCTCAGTCTCAGGTGTTGCATCATTACTAGTGCCGCTTTCAGCTTCTACTTCGTTTTCAGTTGCAGTTTCAACTTTAGCCTCAATTTCAGCGTCTTGAGTAGTTTCTTCCGTAGGATCAGGAGTTGACTGATCTTCTAAATTTCCTTCTGCATCATGCAGGTTATCATCTTTTTCTTCTAACATCTTATAAATGTTTGGGTTCTTTTTCAAGCTTTAAAGTACCGAATATACTAACAAGAAACAAAACGACAAAGTTTTACAGATGAGAAACTGCTATAATTGCAGTAAAATTTTGTGATATTTCTTAAGAATTCCAGATTTTCCAAGCTTTTTCTGCCTGATATTCTAACATTTTGTAGCCATTTACAATTTGGGCTCCTTGCAAACGTCCAAGTTTTAAAAAGGTAGTTTCAGACGGATTGTAGATTAAATCAAAGAGTAAAAAATCTTTAGAAACATATTTATACGGAATGTCTGGACAATCTTCAATTTTTGGAAATGTTCCTAGTGGTGTACAATTTACAATGATTGGATGCGATTTCATGATTTTTTCACTCAAGTCTTGATAAGAAATCGATTTGTTATTTTTTGGCTTTCGCGAAACGTATTTATAATCAATATTCAATTCTTCGAAAACAAAAGCAATCGCTTTGGAAGCGCCGCCAGTTCCGAGGATCAATGCTTTTTTATGATGTTTTTGTAAATGTGGTTTGAGCGATTTTTTAAAACCGTAGCAATCCGTATTGTATCCTTCTAAAGAACCATCTTCTAGCACTTTTATCGTATTTACGGCTCCAATTTTTTTGGCTTTTTTGTGTAATTTATCTAAATATGGAATAACAGTTTCTTTGTATGGAATTGTGACATTCATTCCTCTGACATTGGGATTTTCGGTCAGAATCTTTGGAAAATCTTCAATCGTAGGAATGTCAAAATTCGTGTAAAAGTGATCGTTTAAATGTAGTGCTTTAAATTTATTGGAAAAATAACCTCTCGAAAACGAATAGGCAATGTGTTTTCCAAGCAATCCAAAAAGTGATTTATAATTATTTAGTTCATTTTCCATACCAATCAAGTGCTAATACAATTGTAATTCCAAAAAAGATAAAAAATACAGCAGTCCACGTTTCGCTAGAAACAAAATCTGGCGCAAAACGTTTGTAGTTCTCAATAATTTCCCTTCCATTGGAGTCAAGTAGCTTGTTGCCAGCCTCATCCATTTTACAGCCTTCTTCTTTCCAAGGCCAAATAACACCAAGCGAACCAGAAATGAAACCTATAATTACTGCTGTTGTAATATGTTTAAAATGTTTTAAAACATAGTTCAATAAATGCGATAATGTAACCAAACCAACTGCAGAACCAGCTGTAAAAACGCCTAACACTTTTAAATCGTGAATACGTTCTGGATTGCTTGTAAATTCAAAATTTCCTTGAACTATTTCGGAAATGGTATCATACAACGCGTTAACCGAATCGACCAGCAATAGTACATAGTTTTCAAGCAAGATTAAGATAAACGAACCCGAAAGCCCAGACAGCGTCATTCCAGAAACACTAATGATTCCGCAAATAAAAACAAAACCTAAGTGATCGTTTTCCATGGCAGGATTCATCAAACTGATTGAAATTCCTATTCCAGCTCCAACTAGTAAACTGATAATTGTTCTGCGATTCCAATGTTTAAAACCTTTTCCGACATAGTAAATTGAACCAAGAATCATCCCAAAAAAGGCAGCCCAAACATAGAGTTTGTAATGTTGAATGAAATAATCTAGAATTTTAGAAACACTAAAATAACTGATCATCATTCCTAGAATTAGCAATCCTAAAAAGCGCCCATTAATGTATTGAGAAAAACTTTTAAAGTGTCCGCTGAAAATAAATTTAAATGCTTTGCCATTAATTCGCTGTAGCGAAAAAATAAATTCTTCATAAAAACCTGCTACGAATGCTATAACGCCTCCAGAAACTCCCGGAACTCTGTTAGCTGCGCCCATTGCCAATCCTTTAACAATAAGTAAGATTTTGTCTTTGAGCGTTCGTGTGTTTTCCATGCAGTGCCTTCCTAGTTTTTATGCGTGCTTTTTATCTTTTCCAGTGGCGAGTTTTTCCATGATGAAGATGGTTAAAAATCCAATGACCATCAATCCGATTGCGAATAAAAGTTTTGGTTCTCCTAAACCTAAGTTTTCAAAAGTGTTTGGTAAGATGCTTTTTTCTAAAAAGGGAACTTGTTCTCCATGTGAATTTGGACGTGTTGTAAGTACTTGTTTCCAAGGCCAAATTTTGTTTAAAGAACCCAAGATGAAACCAGTTAAAATGGCAAAAGTCAAATTTTTATAGTTATTGAATAACCATTTTAAAAGTTTTGAAAATAATAGTAAACCTACAATTGCACCTACGGCAAAAATGGCAATAAGTTTTACATCTCTACCATCAATGGCAGCCAATACAGGTTCATAAGCACCCAAAAGCACCAATATAAATGCTCCTGAGATTCCTGGAAGTATCATAGCGCAAATTGCCAAAGCTCCTGCAATAAACATAAACCAAGTTGAACTAATATTTTCTGTACTTCCTGGTAAAGTTGTAATGTAGTAGGCGAGTACCGCAGCCAATGTAAAACCTAATATTGCTTTCCAATCCCATTGTTTTATTTCTTTTCCAATGAATAATATACTCGCAATGACCAATCCAAAGAAAAATGACCATAGTAAAATTGGTTCAGTGTTCAATAAAGATTTGATGAGTTTTGCTAAGGATAAGATACTGATTCCTATTCCTAGTATCAAGGCTACAAGAAAATTCCCGTTCAACTGTTTCCAAGCCGCATTTACACCATCTTTTCGAAGCGTTTTGAGCAATCCGAAATTGATGTTATTGATAGAAGTAATGAGTTCTTCGTAAATTCCTGAGATAAAAGCAATAGTTCCTCCAGAAACACCTGGCACTACGTCTGCTGCGCCCATGGCTAATCCTTTTAAGGTAATGATCAAATAATCGAATAGATTTCTATTCATGTGTAGCTAAATTATACGTTTTCTTATTGATGAGTTCATAACATTTTCATTATAAACGCTACACGCAAAAGTATGGAATTATGTGTACGGATTTTTAAATTCTGAAATAATATTTTTTACAGACATACGCATTACAACACTAGGAAATAATTTTTTAAATAATAAGTGTTCTTTAAAATTATTTCGCAATGCATTTTTTAAATGAAATGTTCCTTTACTTTGTTCGCCAAGAATGAAATATATTCCAGCTAATCTGTATTCTATTTTAGAGTTATCTGGATAAAATTCTAAGGCTTGTAATAATACATGCGTACTATTGCTATATTCACCTAAAAGTTTTAAAATATCTGCCCAAGCAATCCATGTAGAAAGTTCGTAGTTTCCTAATTCTACAGTTTTTTGATAGGCAATATCAGCTTCTTCATACAATTGTAAGGCACGATGAATCTCAGCGCTACGCTTCCAATACGCTACATTTTCTGTATCAATATTGATGGCTTTGTTGATGTAGTATAATGCCTTTTGATAATTGTCTTGTCTAATATAAAAGTCAGTAATAGCTGTCCAACCTTTATCTAATAAAGGATCTTCATGAACCGTTTTGTAATAAAATTTTACAGCTAAATCCTTGTTGCCCAATTTTTCATGACATTTTCCCATGCGCAAATAGGCAAACGAAGTAGGATCGTCCAATTTGAGCGTTACTTCATAATTGTGTATTGCTTCGTTGTATTGACCTAATTTTTCCAGTACTTTTCCTTTTTCTAAATAGGCACCAATAAAGCGATCATCAGCAATAATAGCAAAATCGAAAGAGGCTAATGCTTCTTGAAATAAATTTTTAGAATAGTATTGCTTTCCTAATTGATGCCAAGCAACTTCTGAATACGGATTTTTATCTATGTATTCGTTTAAATAACTAATAGCGCCATCAATATCTTCTAAAAATTCAAAACAATAAATGATGTTGTATAAAGAAGAATAATCATCAATATCCAACTCTATACATTTCATAAAATGACGTTTTGCTTCTTTAAAATCGTCAATAAAAAGATATTCCATTCCAATCAAAGAGTTTACATCTCCTAGATCATTACTGAATTCTAGCGCCATTTTTAAAAGCTCAATAGCTTTATAATGTTCGTCTCTTTTGGAATAAATATTTGCTTTCTGTATATAAATTTCTGCATTAGATGGTTCTAAAGTGTAGAGTTCATCCAACAATTTTTCAGCTTCATCCAATTTATTTTCAAACACCATCAGTTCAATTCCCATCAATTTTAAATTTACAGAGCTTGGATGTTGTTCTAGACCAATCTTGATTGCTTTTTTTGCCAAAGCAACTTTTCCGGCATCCAGATAATGGTGTGTTATATCTTCAAATTCTGCAGAGTCAAAAAAGAATACGTTGTTTGTTTTTAACATCGATTCAAACCTCGAAAGTGCAAAATTTTGGTCTTCATTAGAGCTAAATAGCATAGGCAATACGTGCTTTTAGATTTCTATTACATTAAATGTAGTCGATGTAAGTGTTGATTTGTTAGCGGTAAGCCAATTGTTTTCAACAAAGTAATCAACAACTACGATTGTTCAATGGTTTGATTTTTAGTTGATTGTATTAGGAGTTTGTAGGCTGTGTAGGATATTCTAACGTTTAATTTTGTTATTTAGTCTTTAATTTTTCGTAAAACTTTCATAATTATTTCACAACCTTCTCTAATTTCTGTTTCAGAAATGGTTAATGGAGGCGTAATTCGAACAGCTTTGGGTTCAAAAAGTAACCAAAATAGAATTAATCCTTTTTCCAAAGATTCTAAAATGACCTGATTGGCAATGTCGCTACTTTTCATTATGAGAGATAACATTAAGCCTTTTCCGCGAATTTCTTCTATGTAGTCATGTTGTAATACTTCTCTAAATATCGCTTCTTTTTGTAGCGTTTCAGCCATTAAATTACTTTCTGTAATTTCCTGTAAGGTAGCTAAACACGCAGCTGCAATTACAGGATGTCCACCAAAGGTTGTAATGTGTCCTAACTTCGGCTGATCGTTCAATGAGTCCATGAGTTTTGCAGAAGCAGTAAAAGCTCCAACAGGCATTCCGCCGCCCATTCCTTTTCCCATCACTACAATGTCTGGAACTACATCATAGTTTTCAAAACCAAATAAGGTTCCAGTTCTACCAAATCCAGGTTGAATTTCATCCAAAATCAATACCGCACCAACTGCTTCGCAACGTTGTTTTACTTTTTTTAGATAATTGTTTTTGGGTTCAATAAATCCTGCGCCACCTTGAATGGTTTCTAAAATAACTCCGGCAGTTTTTGTATTGATTTTTTCTAAATCAGCTTCGTTGTTGAATTCGATAAAGTGTACATCTGGCAATAACGGTCTAAATGCACTTTTACGTTCTTCAAATCCCATCACACTCATAGCACCTTGGGTATTTCCATGATACGCATGTTTTGCTGCAATCAGTTCTGAACGTCCTGTGAAACGTTTGGCTAGCTTCATAGCGCCTTCAATAGCTTCGGTTCCAGAATTGGTTAAATATGTTTTTTCAAGTGGATCAGGTAAATGAGCTGCTAATAATTTCGTGAGCTCTACGGGTGATTTTTGCACATATTCTCCATACACCATTACATGCAAATATTGATCTAACTGATCTTTGATTGCATTGACAACTCTTGGATGTTTATGACCCAAACTACATGCAGAAACACCAGCTACAAAGTCTAAATATTTCTTTTGATTGGTGTCGTAAATATAGCTTCCATCCGCATGCGATATTTCCATCGCCAACGGATGTGGTGTTGTTTGTGCTTGGTATGTGAAAAAATCTTCTTTCATCAGTTAAAATCTCCTTCAAAATCCTGTCGGCAAAGATACGAAGTTAATTGCGGTAAATGAATATGTTTTATTGTTGGATTTTTGTCTTTAGAGTTTTTTTATTTAGCAATCTTACTTGATTTTCTATGTACTCTAAAAGTTTCGTATATGTTGAAAATAAACACCATTGTATGTATTGCTTGTAAAATTATGATGGTTTTTATAATCAAAAGAATATATAGATCCATAAAAGAATAATCCACATGCTGATAAAAGATGTATGATTGAATACCGTAAACTTATCTTCACAGTTTTGAGCGTATAAATATAGAGGTAGCTAAGTAAACTCAAAAAAACAATTGTGAAAATATGAAAAAGATAAGCTACTTCAGAACCTGTAAAGACAAATGAATTATTTGTTCCAACGATTTGAGATGTTAGTTTGCCTTGTAACAGAGAGACTGTGATTCCTGCGGCAAAAATAAACAAATCTATATTAAAGAGAATACTTTTTGTCTTTTATGATCTTTTTTGTCATTTAACAATGTTTATAATTGTTAGTCAACGGCAAAAAATATTTTTTACATAAGTGATAAAGAATTGAACTATGATGGGATCAGAAATAATACTAGCTACAAATTATTCTTCTTCTTTCACAAGATTCTTTTTCTTCTTTTTTGAAGCTGTTGGTTGTGCTGCCATTTTTTTCTTCTTTTCAGCTAATTTCTTTTTCTTATCGTTTGGCAATGCTTTTATGGTAGATTTAAAAATTTCCTCGTCAGGGTCTTGTTCTTCTTGTGGATCTATCGGATTGTCTAAGCCGCGAATGACTGGCAATACAAGATTGTTATCGTCTTCGTCAAAAATATCATCTTTGGAATACATGCGTTCATTTCCACGCCAAATAAAACCACGTAGTTTTCGTGCATTCTTTGGTAAATCAGCATCGGGATAAATGACACCATCAGGTCGCGTAAAGAAAGTAATATCTTCTATTTGATTATTGTTTAAAGTAAGATTGATGGCACTACAGATGGTTTTGTTAATTCCTATAAATTCATTACTGTCGTTATACATAAAATAAACGACTTCTGTGTTTTTGATCACATCTACTTCATACAATTTGTTGTCTTTAAACTTACCGTATAAATTTTGACCTTTTACCTGATTGTAATTGTTTTCACCGAGTGTGTCTTTTTGAACAATGAAAGCATTATTAATCACTTTTAAAGAGTCTAGTTTTTCCGTTTTTACATTTGAAATTAAGAAAATAGTATCTCCAGTCATTTGACTATCACCATTCCACATTACTGGACGACGTAAGAGTTTTGTAACTCCCGATTTATTATCAGCAAACAATGAATCACATTTTCCGCTCATGTCTGTTTTGAAAAACTTCACATTATCATAGGCGCGAATGACTCTGTTTTGCTCAGGTCCAGTCACAACTAAGCGATCTCCGTGAATATACATTGAGTCTTGTTCCACCAAACTAATAGCTACAGCACGTTTGGTAATAAAAGCAGAATCTTTCGCTTTATATACTTCACCATAATGACCTTTTAGAATCATATTATTGATGGTGTCGGTAATTTTAATATTGTTGGTTGCAGAAGCAAAATTGGTGTTTTTTTCAAAATACAAACTGTCTCCATTAATGATTCTGTTGTCGTAATCAATGCGTGATTCTTTGACAAAATAGCCTCTTTCGGCAAGTGTATTGTAAAATCCACGTTTACAAAATATCGTATATTCTTTCCCTTTGATGGTAGATGGTCCATACATATATGCATGTTTGGAATCGGTGTAATAATCAAGTTGTGAAGAATTTACAGTATATTCTGGATTGTCAATTTGTACATCTTTTAGGAACTGATATTTATTCTTTTGCATAAAATAACGTCCTTCGATACTTGTTAGTGTAGAAGCACTATCTTTTACAATTCCTTTTGTATTAAAATACGCTTCTTGTTTATTTCTGTCAAAATACAACGTATCTGTAGTTAAGGTCATGTCAGGATTTTGCAAACGAACACTTCTTTTAGAAACGGCTAACTTTTCATTCCCATCATATTCAATATATTCACTTGACATCTCTAAAGAGTCACCTTGTTGAATAAAGACATTTCCATAGGCTTTTACCCAATTTCGATCTTGAAATAAAACCGCTCTATCACACCACATATCCATTCCTTCATGCTCAAATCGTACTTGACCTGTTTCGGTTTTAGAAAATATTTTTGCACCAGGGAATTTTTCTTCGTTCACATTCAAATTTCCTCCATATACGATTTTGATGATCGTTTTTTCACCAGTAGCTTTCTTATTTTGAGAAAACGCGATTTGTGCTAAAAAAAGTAAGACGAATAATTTCTTCATAAAAGCAATCCAAAGTTGTAATTATACAAACATCTTTTAGTAGATGTAAACAAGATACAACTGTTAAAAATTCGCTCAAAAATAAACTTTTTTACGAGCAAAATTCAAAAATTGTGAATTTTTAACTTCCAATACTTCAGATTCCTGCAAAGCCAGTTGTTCACAAAGATTCAAGCCGAAAACCTCACAATTTAATGTTAAAATTCAGTACGTTACACACTAAAGTGTAAGATTATCCTATATATTTAACATAATTAAATAATCAAAACACTAATCATGAAAAAATATATTTATTTTCTAGGATGTGCGTTGTTATTAGGGACAAGTGGTTTGCAAGAGGCTATAGCACAATCGCAACAAAGCGTTCCTAGTACTTCACATATGCAGGAAATGTTGACCAATATTCCTACAAATCCAAATGTGAAAATTGGGAAGTTATCTAATGGACTTACCTACTATATTCAAAACAATGGAAAGCCAGAAAACAAAGTAGAATTGCGTTTAGTTGTAAATGCAGGTTCTATCTTAGAAGACGAAGATCAATTGGGATTGGCGCATTTTATGGAGCACATGAACTTCAATGGAACGAAAAACTTTAAAAAGAATGAGCTTGTAGATTACTTACAAAGTATTGGAGTGAAGTTTGGAGCACATTTAAATGCATATACAAGTTTTGATGAAACGGTATATATATTACCTATTCCAAGTGACGATCCTCAAAAACTAGAAAAAGGATTTCAAATCATTGAAGATTGGGCACACAATGCTTTGTTAACGGATGAGGAAATTGATAATGAAAGAGGTGTGGTTTTAGAAGAATATCGTTTAGGGAAAGGTGCTAATGAACGTATGTTACAGAAGTATTTGCCTAAAATTATGTACGGTTCAAAATATGCGAAACGTTTGCCTATTGGTAAAAAAGAAATCATAGAAAACTTTAAGTATGAAAGCTTACGCCGCTTTTATAAAGATTGGTATCGCCCAGATTTAATGGCGGTAATTGCGGTTGGAGATGTTGATGTTAAAGTATTGGAAGAAAAAATAAAATCGCACTTCGGAAAAATTCCTGCAGCTGTAAATCCAAAACCTAGAGTAACATTTGATGTAAAGAATCATGATGAAACTTTAATTGCGATTGAAACGGATAAAGAAGCTTCTTTTACACAAGTTCAAGTATTATTTAAAGATTTAGGCGTTCCTGGAAAAGTAAAAACTACGGATGATTATAGAAAGCAAATCGTTCAGAATTTATTTTCACAAATGATCAATAACCGTTTGAGCGAATTGACAGAATCTGAAAATCCTCCTTTTGTTTTTGGTTCAAGCTATCATGGTGGAACTTGGGCAAGAACCAAAGAAGCATATCAATCTACAGCAATGACAGCTGCCGATGGACAGTTAACTGCATTGTCAGCCTTATTAGAAGAAAATGAACGTATTCTTAAATTCGGATTTGGAAAAGGAGAATTTGAGAGAGCTAAGAAGAGTTTAATGGCTAATCTTGAAAAAGCTTACAAAGACAGAGATAAAAGAGAATCTGCGCGTATTGCTGGTCAGTATGTGAGTAACTTTTTGTCACAAACCCCAATTCCGGGAATGGAATGGACATTTAATTTCTTCAAAGAGCAATTGCCAACAATTAAGTTAGAAGAAATTAACAAAGTCATCAATCAGTACTTAAGAGATACAAACACCGTAATTGTATTAACTGGACCTGAAAAAGAAGATGCACCAAAAATTACAGAAGCGCAAGTCTTGGAAATTTTAAAGTCTGTAAAGACGAAAGATATAAAGCCTTATGAAGACAAAGCTGTCGGAAATAGTTTAATTTCTGATTTGCCAGATCCAGGAAAAGTAATTAATAAAAGTACCAATCCAGCAATCGGGGTAACAACAATGACTTTGAGTAATGGTGCTAGAGTTGTATGTAAGAAAACAGACTTTAAAAATGATGAAATTTTATTTTCTGCTTATAGCTTAGGAGGAACCTCGTTATTTAGCGATGAAGAATACAAAGCAATAGGTTTTGCTAGTGGTGGCTTGTCAGAAGCAGGAGTAAATGGATTTTCAAAAGTGGACCTTCGAAAAATGATGTCAGGAAAAATGGCCAGAGTCAATCCGTATATTGGTGCATACAGAGAAGGTTTCAGAGGTTCCACAACTCCAAAAGATTTGGAGACACTTTTCCAAATGACACATTTATATTTTACAAAATTAAATAAGGATGAAAAGGCATATCAATCCTATCTAAAAAAACAGAAAGGATTCTTAACTAACATCATGAAAAGTCCACAGTTCTACTTTCAATTTGAAATGGGGAAATTCATGAATGAAAAAAATCCAAGGTATCAAGGATTTCCAACACCTGAAACGATGGATGCGAGCGATTACAATTTAGCGTATGAAAAGTACCTAGAACGCTTTGCCGATGCAGGAGATTTTAATTTTTATTTTGTTGGAAATGTAGACGAACAAAAACTTCAAGCCTTTGCTGAAAAGTATTTGGCATGTTTGCCAGGGAAGAATTCTAACGAAAAACCAAAATACTCATCTTTCAGACCTTTAACAGGAAAGCATACAAAAATTATTGAAAAAGGAAAAGATCCTAAAAGTTCCGTGCAGATTATCTTTAACGGAGAAGCAGAATACAATAGTAAAGATGCAAAAGCAATGCAGTTTTTAGGAGAAATATTAAGTATCAAACTCATTGAGAAATTGCGTGAAGAAGAAGGTGGAGTGTATGGAGCAAGTGCTTCTGGTAGTATGCGTTCGCACCCTTATGGATGGTTTAACATGCGAATCTCTTTCCCATGTGGGCCAGAAAATGTAGATAAATTGAAAGATGCTGCGTTGGCAGAATTACAATCAATAATTGACAATGGTCCAACGGATAAAGATGTAAGCAAAGTAAAAGAAACTGCTTTACTTGAAAACAAAGAGCAAGTAAAGAAAAATAGATTCTGGTTGCGTTACTTAGATAATACTGATTATATCAAAAGAGATCCGAATAGAATTCTAAAATTTGAAGAATCTGTAAATGAAGTTACTGCAGATGATATTCAAAATATTGCAAAAAAATATTTAACTAAAGGCTATATTTTAGGGATCCATAATCCTGAAAAATAATGTCATAGAACATGGTAAAACCGCTTAGATTTTTCTGAGCGGTTTTTTTATGCTCAATTTTAATTGAGATTTAACGAAACATTATCACGTTTGTTAATAATTTTCATTTCATTAACTCAATAATAATTGTATTTTTATCGCTTAAAATCCTCAAACTAACCATGGGCAAAATAATTGCTATAGCAAATCAAAAAGGAGGCGTAGGAAAAACAACGACTTCCGTAAATTTAGCGGCATCTTTAGGT
This sequence comes from Kordia sp., assembly GCF_022447245.1. GTDB lineage: Bacteria > Bacteroidota > Bacteroidia > Flavobacteriales > Flavobacteriaceae > Kordia. The sequence goes on from NZ_JAKVBC010000016.1 coordinate 52,279, forward strand.
GTGCTAGAAAAGAAAGTATTATTGATAGATGCTGATCCGCAGGCAAACGCAACTTCTGGGTTGGGTATTGATGTGGAAAGCGTTGAAAAAGGTACATATCAGTTGCTTGAACATACTGTAGATGCAGCAGATGTAGTGATGGAAACAAGCTCGCCAAATCTGAGCATTATTCCAGCACATATTGATTTGGTAGCTATTGAAATTGAATTAGTAGACAAAGACAGACGTGAATATATGTTGCGTAAAGCAATTGAATCTATCAAAGATCAGTACGATTATATTTTGATTGATTGTGCACCGTCTTTAGGATTACTAACACTAAATGCTTTAACAGCAGCAGATGCAGTAATGATACCAATACAATGTGAGTACTTTGCGTTAGAAGGTTTAGGAAAGCTATTAAACACGATTAAAAGTGTTCAAAAAATACACAATCCTGCATTAGATATTGAAGGATTATTGCTTACAATGTATGATTCTCGCTTGCGACTATCTAACCAAGTTGTAGAAGAAGTACAAAAGCATTTCAATGATATGGTATTTACAACCATTATACAGCGAAACGTACGATTGAGTGAAGCGCCAAGTTATGGAGAAAGCATTATTAATTATGATGCGAGTAGTAAAGGAGCTACCAATTATTTAAACTTAGCGCACGAAGTGATTAAGAAAAACAGTGGTAAATAAGATTTATGGCGAAGGCAACAAAAAAACAAGCATTAGGAAGAGGATTATCAGCATTATTAAAAGATCCTGAAAATGATATTACTTCAGTTTCAGACAAAAATGCAGATAAAGTTGTTGGTAATATTGTAGAATTAGCATTGGAAACGATTGAAGTCAATCCGTTTCAACCACGAACTTATTTCAATGAAGAAGCGCTTCGTGAATTGGCATCTTCTATCCAAGAATTAGGTGTAATTCAGCCTATTACAGTTCGTAAACTAGGTTTTGAAAAATACCAATTAGTTTCAGGAGAACGTCGTTTTAGAGCGTCGAAGCTAATCGGATTGGAAGCCATTCCTGCGTATGTGCGTATTGCCAACGATCAGGAATCACTAGAAATGGCCTTGGTTGAAAATATTCAACGTGCCGATTTAGACCCAATAGAAATTGCACTTTCATACCAACGACTGATTGACGAAATTAGCTTGACGCAAGAGCAAATGAGTCAACGTGTCGGAAAAAAACGTTCTACCATAGCAAACTATTTACGTTTACTAAAATTAGATCCAATCATTCAAACAGGAATGCGCGATGGTTTCCTAAGTATGGGACACGGACGTGCTTTGGTCAATATAGAAAATACCAACGATCAATTAGAAATTTATGAAACAATCGTTTCCAAGTCACTTTCTGTGCGCGATACAGAAGCCTTGGTGAAAAATTACAAGAAAGATAAAACGATTGATGCTCCAGAAACTGAAAAAGAAGAAATTCCAAAATTTGTCAAAAAAGGAATTCGCGACTTTTCAGAGTATTTTGGACAAAATGTTGATGTGAAAGTAGGGAAAAATGGAAAAGGAAAAATCACCATTCCATTCAATTCAGAAGCCGACTTTACACGAATTAAAAAATTACTCAAAGGTGGGAAATAAAATCATAGTAGCACTGTGTTTTATATGTTTTGCGTGTCAACTTTCGTGGGCTCAACAAAAAGAAGAGACTAAGAAAGAAGAAAAGTCGGAAAAAGCTGAAGAAGACACAGAAACTAAAAAAGATGAATCTGCTTTAAAAGTAGAGAATGCAGTTGTTGTAGAAGAAAAAAAAGCAATCAATCCATTATCACCATCCAAAGCCGCTTTTTATTCAGCAATCTTGCCAGGTTTAGGACAAGCTTACAATAAAAAATATTGGAAAATTCCTATTGTATATGCAGCATTAGGAACAGGAATTTATTTCTATGTAGACAATAATAAAAAATACAATCGCTACCGACGTGCATACAAAAGACGTTTGGCTGGTTTTAATGATGACGAATTTCAAAATATTGTTACAGATAACAATGCATTGATTGATGCTCAAGAATTTTACCAACGAAATCGCGATTTATCATTACTACTGACTGTTGTGGCGTATGTGTTAAATATTGTAGATGCCAATGTGGATGCGCATTTGCTTCAATTTAACGTAAGTGACGATTTATCTGTACGTCCACATATCGATCAAAATGATGTGGATTTCAATCGAAACTTAGGCTTGACACTCAATTTTAAATTCTAATCGATACACATTCTAAAACTCAAATTGTATGAATATTGCCTTACTAGGATATGGTCGAATGGGAAAGGAGATTGAAAAAATTGCACTTAACAGAAATCATGTCATCATTCATAAAGTTTCAGAAAATATTGCTTCTTACGACATCACAAATGTTGATGTCGCTATTGATTTCAGTATTCCGTCCGCAGCTTTTGAAAACATTTCCCATTGTATCAAACATCAAGTTCCCGTAATTTCTGGAACTACAGGTTGGTTGGAAAAATATGATGAGGTTGTGCAATTGTGTGAAACAGAAAAAGGCGCTTTTATTTATGCTTCTAATTTTAGTTTAGGTGTAAATATTTTCTTTGAGATGAATACCTATTTAGCAAAAATGATGTCTCAACTAGAAGATTACAATGTAAGTCTAGAAGAAATTCATCACACCAAAAAACTCGATGCGCCAAGCGGAACCGCAATTACATTGGCAGAAGGAATCATCCAACATACCAATTACAACGATTGGAAATTAGATACAACTGAAAATGAAAATGAAATTCCAATTGTAGCCAAACGTATTACAGAAGTGCCAGGAACACATGAAATTACATACGCATCAGCTATTGATACGATTTCTATAAAACATGAAGCACACAACCGACAAGGTTTTGCCTTAGGAGCCGTTGTAGCTGCCGAATGGATTCAAGGAAAAACAGGTGTTTTTAGCATGAAAGACGTGTTAAACATTTAATAAATATAATATATATTCCACTGAGGAATATATATTTGTACATAACCAACAAGGTTTAGCGTAAAGCTGAATCGATAAATAAACAACAAATGACGTTTACGCAAGGATTCTTAATATTTTTCCTAATCGTTCAACTGATACACTTTTTAGGAACTTGGAAATTATATATAAAAGCAGGTAGAAAAGCTTGGGAAGCTGCAGTGCCAGTTTACAATGCTTTTGTTTTAATGCGAATCATTAATAGACCTAAAGAATGGTATTGGGTAATTTTACTCTTCATTCCAATTGTACAGTTGATTGTATTTCCAGTACTTTGGGTAGAAACCATTCGTGCTTTTGGGCGAATCGAACGTACAGAAACAATATTGGTTGTACTAACTCTAGGGCTATATATTTACTATGTAAACTACATGTTGGATGTTGAATATGTACATGAAAGAAGCTTAAAGCCACGTTCTGCTTTAGGAGAATGGGTGGCTTCCATCTTATTTGCAGTAGTTGCAGCTACCTTGGTACACACGTATGTAATGCAGCCATTTGTGATTCCAACATCGTCTTTAGAAAAAACATTATTAGTTGGTGATTTCTTATTTGTTAGTAAAATACACTACGGCCCAAGAACACCAATGACTTCTGTAGCATTGCCTATGGTGCATGATGCTATTCCGTTCACAGGGATGAAGTCGTACTTAAAAGAACCACAATTGCCATATTTCAGATTTCCAGGTTTTGAAACAATTGATCGCAATGATATTGTTGTTTTTAATTGGCCAGTAGATACATTATCAGTTATTGATGATCCTAACAGTAAAACTTTATACAAGCCTTTGGATAAACGTTCTAACTATGTCAAGCGTTGTGTAGGATTGCCAGGTGATAAATTAGAAGTGCGAGAAGGTTATGTGTATATTGATGGAAAGAAAAATGTATTGCCAGGACGTGCAAAATTACAGTTTAATTATAGAGCTAAATTAAAAGGTAGGGGATTTAATGATCAATATTTGCATGATGCTTATGATATTACTGATGGGTATGGATATTTGAATCAACAAGGAACTGAGTGTATTTTTAATGCAGTTACTGATGAAGCTGCAGCAAAATTGAAGAATCATCCAAATGTGATTTCTTTAGAAAAATACCATCCTCAAAAAGGAGAGTTAGGAAGAAATATTTTTCCTCACTCTAAAAAATTCCCTTGGAATACGAGTTATTATGGGCCAATTGATATTCCGTATGCAGGAAAAACAGTTGAGTTGAATATGGATAATATTCCATTATACAAAAGAGCGATTGGAGAGTACGAAGGGAATAATATCACGGTAGAAGATAATCAAATCAAAATTGATGGTAAGGTTGTGACTTCGTATACATTTAAGCAAGATTATTACTGGATGATGGGAGATAACAGAGGAAACTCACAAGACTCTAGGAGTTGGGGATTTGTTCCGTTTGATCATGTATTAGGAAAACCTACTTTTATATGGTTCAGCTGGGATAGTAATGCCAAAGGTATTTTTAATAAAATTCGTTGGAATCGTTTGTTTACCACAGTTAGTGGAGATGGAGAACCAGTATCATACTTCAGGTACTTCTTGATTTTATTAGCAGGTTGGTTTGGATTTAACTATTATAGAAAGCGTAAAAAAGAAGCGAAGAAATAATGTATCAATGCAATAATTTGATAATAAAGTTGTAAACTATTCAACTTATAAACTCATAAACTTCAAAAAAGTGAGCATTCTAGTCCATCCAACATATTTTCCAAGCATTGCACATTACGTTTTATTTGCAAAAGCAGAAGGATTGGTTTATGAAATGGAAGATAATTTTCAAAAACAGACCTATCGCAATCGCACCTATATTTATGGAGCGAATGGAAAATTGATGCTGAATGTTCCTGTGCGACATTCTAAAATAGATAAACACCAAAAATACAAAGAGATTCAAATAGCAAACGAAACCGCTTGGCAACGTTTGCATTGGAAATCGCTAGAAAGCGCCTACAGAACGTCTCCATATTTTGAATACTACGAAGATGAATTGCAACCTTTGTTTGAAAAGAAATACACAAGTTTAATCGATTTGAATTTTGATACTATTCAAGTAATTAATGACTGTTTACAGTTAGATATTCCTATTTCTAAAACCAAAGAATATCAGTCAATAGTTGAAGGTATACAAGATTGTAGAAAACTCGTAGACGTGAAAAAAGAACCTGATCATGGTTTTGAGACGTATACACAAGTTTTTGAATCGAAACATGGTTTTATTGCTAATTTGAGCATCTTAGATTTGCTATTTAGCGAAGGACCAAATGCATTGACATATTTGGAACAACAAACCGTGCTGTAATGTTACGATTTTGTGTGCATTATGGATTGCATTTTGTCTTTCCGCTTCTCATAGCTTTATATTTCTATCGAAAAAAATGGAAAATGGTCTATCTTATCTTTTTAGCAGCAATGCTAATCGATTTGGATCATTTACTAGCAAGGCCTATTTTTGATCCAAACCGTTGTAGTATTAACTTTCATCCATTACACAGTTACTATGCGATAGCGGTCTATGCAGGAATGCTTTTTTTTACCAAAACACGAATTCTCGGATTAGGCCTATTAATACATATACTAGCAGATATAGCAGATTGTTGGATGATGTAACTCACAAAAAAATATGAAAGTCATTCATTGGACACCTTTAGAGAATAAAGACTCCATTTTAAAGAACGGAATACAAATTCAAGATACGCGTATTGCATGTAGTATATTGACTCCTTTTGATAACCTAAATCGTTGGTGGTTGGATTTTTCATTGCTCGAAACTGGGAAAGAATATATAGGTGTTGTTTTTGAATTAGCTGCGTCTGATTTTCCTTTGATACATGATCATTGGGTGATATCAACTTACCAAGAAATAGATGATAATTTTGAAACTATTTTTAGAAGAAGGTTTCGTTTAGACGAGATGGAAAGAAGCAACCCATCTGGCCTATTCGAAAGCATAGAAGCCTTAAAAGATGCATACAAAAAGAGTATTGTTTTTAGAATAGGAGAGGCTGTCAAAGAACATACTCTAGTATTACAAGAAGATGGTACTTATGGCTACGATACTATAGAAGTTATAGAAACTGGTTATGAAGTGATTAAAAAAGATCCACAAAAAGCATTTCAAGAGTTTTTTGATGATCCAGAATTTATGGAATTTGTCTTTGAAGATTATCAAGTTTTACTTTATAATGATATTTCTCCTGAACGTATTGAAAAAGTGATAAACGCAGAGGATTCATATACGTATTCAGAGTTTATGGAAGAAATTAAAAAATCAGTATCTTCTGAGGTAAATAAATAGAAAAGAATGTTCTGGAAGAAAAAGAAAAAATTACCCATTACAGAAGAAGATAAGATTTGGGTTGATGAAGCATTACTCTGGTTGCAAAACGATTTTGGAAGCGAACATTTTGCGAATATTAGAACAGTAACGCCTACAAAAGATTTCTACGACAAAAAGTTTGATCATAGTGAAAAAGATGCTGAATTCGTCTTAGAACGTACCATGGAGTTGATGAATATTTATGATGTAGAAATCAAACTAGCATACTTTTCGGATGGTCCTGTTGATATGGATGATGGAACTCCATTATCAACACCTGCAGATATCTATGGAAATTGGCAAAGTGCTGCTGGAACTTATGAAAAAGATAGCGACGAAACAATCATTTCTATAGAACGGAGACAATTAAAAAATACAGTTTCATTAATTGCAACAATCTCACACGAATTAGCGCATCAAATACTATTAGGAGAAAATAGAATTAATGAAAATGACGAATATCTTACCGATTTAACAGCGATTGCCTATGGTTTTGGAATCTTTCTTGGAAACACACGATTCAATTTCACTTCAGGTACCATGGCAGGAGGTTTTGGATGGGAAATGAGTTCTCAGGGTTATTTGCCTGAGCAAATTATTGCGTATGCGATGGCTAAACTATCACACATGCGAAATGAACCAACAAACTATCGTCAATACTTAACCAAATCGCTTCAAAAATACTTCAAACAAAGTGAAGCATATCTTCTGCAAAATAATAGTTGATTCAAAAAAATGAAGCAACGAAAAACGAACCGAAGTTCGTTTCTTGATAAAATTATCCGCAAAATCTAGGTTCCGTAATGCAAAGTGTATACGTGACTGTGCAATCGTGATATGCGTTAGAATTGCAACGTTCTGTATTGCATTCTAATTTAATTGTGTGATAGCATTTTTTACTAAAACCACCAGTAGCATTCGTACTCCTTAAACTTGAAATGGCTCTTTTGTTAAGCGCTAATATGGTAACGTTTCTTTTTTTCATAACATTTTGGTTTTAAAATTGTTAATAACTCAAATGAATGAAATATTTGTATGAGTAAAGTGAAATCCGATAAAGTGTTACGCCCATATAGCGTATAAGATTTCTGATTTTATAAATTTAGAGTAAGAAAAAGGAATTCGTATTTGGACTTAGATTAGTCTAAAGAAATGACACTGTAAATAGGAAAATGATCGGAGTAGTGTTCTGTAAAGGTTTTAAAAGAACTGATAGTAAATGAAGGATCTGTCAAAATAAAATCAATGCGCAATGGGAAATACGGAAATTCCCATGTTTTACCAAAACCAGAACCAGCTTCAGAAAAAGCATCTTTCATATCACCTTTAATCTTTTTGTATACATAAGAAAATTGTGAATTATTAAAATCGCCCAAAATGATAGTCTTGTAATTACAGTTTTTACGATTGGCTTCAAACAAGTCTACTTGTGATTGTTGCATTTTAAAAGCAGTCGCCATACGTTTTAACAAACGTTCGGAATTTTTCTGTGAAAATTCTTCATTCTTGTGATCAATCCGTAAAGATTGTAAATGCAAATTGTAGATACGAATGGTGTCATTATTTTGAACTATATCTATGTAAATTGCATTGTTGGATGTTTTTGGGAAGTCAATAGAACCTTTATTAATAATAGGAACTTTAGAAAAAATAGCTTGTCCAACTTTCTTCTTTGTTCCTCTTAAAGCAACATGTTGATACGGGTATGATGAAAATGCTTCTTTCTGATTTTTGTGAAACTCTTGAAAAGCAATAATTTTTGGTGACGTTGTATGGACCAAATCAATAATCTTTTGGTCTATGTTCGATTCTTTAATCCAATTATAGATATTAAACAAACGCACATTATAACTCATTACAGAAAGTGAATTTCCAGAAGGTTTTGTAGGTGAACTCGAAAATTTATACATAGAAGTAGTATGCGTATACCCCAAAATCAACACAATAAACGACAGTAGAAATTGCTTTCGGACACTTAAAATCCAAAACAGCATAAATATAAAGTTGATAATGATAAAAACGGGTACTAATAAACTCAGTACAGAAAGTGTAGGGAAGCTTTTGGGAGCTACATAAGGTAATGTATAAGAGAGTAGTAATAATGCTGCAAAAACACTATTCAAGAAGAAAATGATTCTACTTAATATCCGTAATCTTTTCTTCTTCTTATCACTCATAGATTAATTTTCCTTTCCGGCCTTGAACAAAAAGTCCTTTTCTGCTTTAGTCAAACTTTCGTAACCAGACTTACTAATTTTATCCAAAATTGCATCTACTTTTCGTTGCTTTTCAGAAGCAGATTGCGAAGTTGTATTTGTAGTAGAACGTTTATTTTGTTGTTTTCTGTATACAGTTTTTAAAGGAGATTTCTTTTTTGGTGTAAAATAAGCAACCAAACGATTCCAAAAACGCTCAAAACGAATTCCGATATCGTTGCCTTTTTGCAGTTGTTTTACGAATAGAAAACCAATCAATGCGCCACCAAGATGTGCAAAATGGCCACCTTCATTGATGCCTCGTCCAATGGCAGCAATATCAGAAATAATAAGAAGTACAGCTAATATCCAATATTTAAGTGGAAATACCCCAAAAAGATTTACAATTAAGTTTGGTGCGTAAGTAGCACTTGCTGCTAATACAGCCAATACAGCTGCTGATGCTCCCATTAAGAAGGCTGCTTGGTTGGCAAAAGCAGGTAATAAATTATAGGCAACTAAAAACACAATAGCGCCCGCGAAAATTCCATACGCGTATACGGTAATAAATTGCTTTTCTGTAAAGAAATTATAAAAGATTTTTCCTGTAAAATATAAGACTAGACAATTAAAAATTAAATGCCAGAAATCCCCATGAATAAAAGCATAGGTAACTAAAGTCCATGGTTTTATCAAAAGATCTCCCAAGTCTTTCGGAAGTGCAAAATATTCATAAAAAAAACTTGGTGGATATCCATTAAACGAACGAAAAATAGCATTGAATATTACCATAATTGTAAAAATGGTAATATTAATTGCAATCAATCTCTCCGCGGCGTTAAATCCACGATACATCATCAATAAGCGTGTTTTTGTATCCATCAATTCCAACGATTTTTGTTAAACTGAGTTTTGTTAAAATACCACATAAGTAAGAAACCAAACAAAGCACCTCCTAAGTGTGCAAAATGTGCAATTTGTCCTGCGCCAAATAAGCTAAGTCCACCTGTAATTCCACCTATAAAATCTAGCAACAATAATCCTGGAATGAAATATTTTGCTTTGATTGGTATTGGAAGAAATAGTAGCATGAGTTCCGTATTTGGGTACATCATTCCAAATGCTACCAAGATACCATATAATGCTCCAGAAGCTCCAAGAGCTACGGTTTGATTCAATATGTTCATGTGAAACATGGCGGTAAAACTTGCGTCACTAACAAAAAGTAACTGTTCTTTTGTTAAAATAGACGGTAGTTCATTGGATAGTAATTTACCTAAATACTGTTGTCCGCTGACCATATCAACATTTATGATTTCTTTAATCTGAGTCGTGGATAAATTGAGTTCAGTTACTTGTTGTGCTAGTGAATAAAATTCAACATAGTTTACAAGTGTATGGACTAATCCTGCGCCCACACCAGTAATCATATAAAAGCTCAAAAACTTCATTTTTCCCCATCGCATCTCCAATGCAGATCCAAACATCCATAAACCTAACATGTTAAATAAAAGGTGTGCTGGACTTGCCAAAGAATGCATAAACATGCTTGTAATTGGTTGCCAGAATTCAAATGAGTTATTCTCTGGGAAATGCAAGGATAAAAGAACATTCAAATCAATACCTCTTTCTTGCAACACAAAAGTCGCAATCCACAACAGGACATTGATAATAATTAAATGCTTTACGGTTTCGGTTATGCGTATCATAATTTATATAAATTTTTTATCTAAATCATCTACGCTTAAGGTGATGAATATGGTTTTTTGAAAAGGAGAAACGCTTGGTTCTTTGCAAGCGAATAAATTATTTACCAAAGCCTGTTGCTCTTCGACTTCTAGTTTTTTTCCAGTACGAATTGCCATGCTCTTTGCTAAGGATTTTACCAATACATCGGTTTGACTAAAGCCTGTATCAGGAATCTCTCCTTGGAAATCGTTTAGCATTTGTTCAATGATAATTTGTAATTCACTTTCGGAAATGTTCGATGGAATTCCAGAAAGTTCAATGGTATCGTCTGTAATGTCGCTAAACATAAAACCAATATTTTCTAAACTTTCTTTAACTCCCTTCAAAAGTGCAATTTCACTGGTTGAAAATGTAAACTTTACAGGAAATAGTAATTGCTGACTTACGGCTTCACTTACAGTAATATTTCGTAGCAATTGCTCATACAATACACGTTGGTGTGCTCTGTGTTGATCAATAATAACAATTCCTGATTTGATAGAACTTACAATATATTTTCTGTGTAATTGATAGGTCAATGTTTCTCGTGGCTCTTCATTGGTGAACAAAGAACTGGTGACAGCTTCTGACTCAAATTCGATATTCTCGGTTGAAAATTGACTCGAATTAGACTGTGATTCCAATCCAACATACAAACTTTCCCAACCTTCCGTAGATTCTTTTTTGTAATTAGTATATCGTGGTGCTGTAGTAGTATTTCCAAAAGTTTTCTTTTCGTCTGCAAACGGATTAAAACTACGATCTACCTGAATATTTGGAATTGCTGCTTGTTTGTTTTTATAATTATACGGCGTATCTAAATTTGAATCACGTTCAAAGTCGAGTACAGGTGCAATATTAAACTGTCCCAAACTATGCTTTACGGTAGCGCGCAACATAGCGTATAACGAATGTTCATCATCAAACTTAATTTCTGTTTTTGTTGGATGAATATTGATATCAATCGTTTCAGGATTTACTTCGAGATAAATAAAATAACTCGGTTGCATCTTTTCTTTTAATAAACCTTCAAATGCTGCAGTAATTGCATGATGCAAGTACGGACTTTTGATAAATCGGTTATTGACAAAGAAAAATTGTTCGTTTCTACTTTTCTTCGCAAATTCAGGCTTGCCTACAAATCCGCTAATTTTTACAATGTCTGTGTCTTCTTGAATAGGAACAAGCTTCTCATTGGTTTTTCCTCCTAAAATATTTACAATACGTTGTCTATTATTGCTTTTTGGGAGATTAAAAAGTTCATTTCCATTATGATATAAGACAAGTTTAATATCTGGATGCGCTAATGCTACACGTTGAAATTCATCAATGATATGGCGTAATTCTACCGCATCAGATTTTAAAAAGTTGCGTCGTGCAGGAATATTATAAAATAGATTTTTAACCGCAATTGAAGTTCCTGTTGGTGTGGCAATGACTTCTTGAATAATCAGTTTGCTTCCTTCAATTTTGATGCGTGTACCTAATTCAGCGTCTTCTTTTTTGGTTTGCAATTCTACGTGTGCAATCGCGGCAATAGAAGCGAGTGCTTCTCCACGGAAGCCTTTGGTACATAAATTAAATAAATCTTCTGCTGCTTGAATTTTAGATGTTGCATGACGCTCAAAAGAAAGTCGCGCGTCAGTTTCACTCATTCCAAATCCATTATCAATTACGTGAATCAGTGTTTTTCCTGCTTCTTTGACAATGAGTTTAATTTCGCTTGCTTTTGCGTCAATTGCATTTTCAAGTAACTCTTTTACCACAGATGCAGGTCGCTGCACAACTTCTCCTGCCGCAATTTGGTTTGCAACATGATCTGGTAAAAGCCTTATTATGTCTGCCATGTATTATTTTCCTCTAGTAAATATTGATAGGTCAAAGTCAATAAAATACAAGAAAATCAATATGAGTATAGCGATGATTATAATCAAACGTTGAGAAACTTCACGATTTCCTCGATTTCTACTGGCTTGTCGTGCTTCTCTCCAATGTCCTCCGAAGTCATTTGCATTCAAACCTTCTCGGTGTTTTACATATCTATTTTCGATATGATACACATTCACAGTTTCTTTGCCATCGTAATAACGAGGCGTATAGTTGAAACGTTTGTTCTTTCTTAGCTTAAAAAATTTTCTTCCAAGTGACATAGGCGTAGAATTATATCAAAGTTACCGAAAAACTAAACAAAAACCATTCCTAAAAGCATAAAAAATGTTAACAATGCTATGATTCTTTATAAAATAAAAAAGCTTCCGAAGTGGAAGTCTTTTCTGTTTATCTATGTATTGTTTGAGTTCTATCTGGACCTACTGATACAATTTTGATTGGAATTTCTAATTCCTTTTCTAAGAAATCAATGTAATCATTTAATTCTTTAGGAAATTGAGAAGGATCTGTCATTTGGGTCAGATCTTCTTTCCAACCTTTGAATTCTGTAAAAATTGGTTCAATGTTTTCTGGTTCAATATTGTAAGGAAGATGTGAAATAGTTTCTCCTTTGTATGTATAAGCAGTACATACTTTTAAGGTTTTAAAACCAGAAAGCACATCGCCTTTCATCATCATTAATTGAGTTACACCATTGACTTGTGTTGCATATTTTAAAGCTACTAAGTCTAACCATCCGCAACGTCTTGGTCGTCCAGTAACTGCTCCAAATTCATGTCCAATACGGGCCATTTCCGAACCAACTTCGTCAAATAATTCTGTTGGGAAAGGACCAGAACCTACACGTGTAGTGTACGCTTTAAAGATTCCGAAAACGTCTTTTACTTTGTTTGGTGCTACACCTAAACCTGTACAAGCTCCAGCAGCTGTAGTGTTGGATGAGGTTACAAACGGATACGTTCCAAAGTCAATATCTAACAAAGAACCTTGCGCACCTTCGGCTAAGATTGTTTTTCCACTTTTTTGTGCTTGGTGTAAATATTCTTCGCTGTCAATAAATTGCAATGTTTTTAAAACTTTTACAGCTTCAAAGAATTCTTCTTCCAGTTCCTGTAAATCGTATTGAACATCTACGTTGTAGAAATTGATCATTGCTTCATGCTTGTTGGTTAAAGCACGATACTTTCCTTTCCAGTTGTCTAGTTCTAAGTCACCAACACGAATTCCGTTTCTGCCAGTTTTGTCCATATATGTTGGACCAATTCCTTTTAATGTAGAACCAATTTTCGCTTTTCCTTTTGATGCTTCCGAAGCAGCATCTAGCAAACGATGTGTTGGTAAAATTAAGTGTGCTTTTCTGGAAATGATTAATTTTTGTTGAATGTCGATGTCAAATTTTGCCAAGCCATCTAATTCTTTTTTAAATACGACAGGATCAATCACAACCCCATTACCAATTACATTGGTTGCGGTTTCGTGAAAAATTCCAGAGGGAATCGTACGCAATACATGTTTGATGCCATCAAACTCTAAAGTGTGTCCTGCATTTGGACCACCTTGAAAACGTGCAATAATATCGTAGTTTGCGGTAAGTACGTCAACAATTTTTCCTTTGCCTTCGTCTCCCCATTGAAGTCCGAGTAGTAAATCTACTGCCATTATATTAAATTAAGTTAGTGTGTTGTTGTGTTGCTTAGTTTTTATTCTTCTTTGTTGCGTAGAAATATAATGAGTGGTTGTGAATATCGATATCAAAAATTTCTTCAATAGTTTTTTGAATAATTTGAATTCTTGGATCACAAAATTCCATCACTTCACCTGTGTCGGTTAGTATAACATGATCGTGTTGTTTGTCAAAATACGACTTTTCATAATGTGCTTGGTTTTGACCAAACTGATGTTTTCGTACCAAGTTACTGTCCAGTAAAAGTTCTATAGTGTTATAGAGTGTTGCTCTACTAACACGATAGTTTTTATTTTTCATTTTAATGTATAACGATTCAATATCGAAGTGTTCTTCGCTGTCGTAGATTTCTTGTAGAATCGCGAAACGTTCAGGAGTTTTTCGATGTCCGTTGTCTTCTAAAAACTTTGTAAAAACGTTCTTTACAATTTCCTGATTATTTTCCTCCATGTTTTGTTGCATCTTAGCTGAAGATTAAAAAGCAAATTTACACTTATTTTTTGAAATCTAAGCACATATTTGTTTTGGGATATTAACAGGGATGTTAAGATTATTCAATTTTTAAGCTTCTCAACTAATTTTGTTTGCTTTTTCTTTTTAAAAAATGTACTTTTAGTAAAGTATGTTTCTGATTATCAGAAACGTGTATTCTCCTTAAAAACATATAAAACTGTAGGTTAGTTTTTTCTTTTATTGATGCAAACCAATGGTAGTTTTGTGTATGCAATAAAAGAAAGATATGTTAACTTTCCGAATTCTTCTATTGGAAGAAGCATTTGTGAATTGCTCGCGAAGTACTTCCATATTTAACAATATTAAATTGTAGTCAATTTAGATAATACCCATCACATGTAAGTATCAAACCCAAAAAACAATCACATTATGAAGAAAAAAGATTTTAAGCAAAAGCTACAGTTACACAAAAAGGTAATTTCACATTTAGATGCAACTTTACTTCAAGGAGGAACAGATATTCCGATTCCAGTAACAACAATTATTAAAACAATAGAAACGATTAAAACAAACTATAGAGGTTGTACTATTATAGCAACCTGTTATTGTAGTTTGCATTGCCCAACGACTACTCGAGTGGATGCAAATTGCAATACAGAACAATGTTAGTGAACGAAAATCTCAATTAATTATTACTAGTTAAATTGAGGGGGAAAAGCTGTCTGCACAGGTATACTTGTGTTTGACAGCTTTCTTATTTTTTAAAAAACTAAGCACGTGTTACTTTTTCAATTCCGTTGATTTTCTTCAAATTAGTAATCAACCGCTTTAGAATAGTATTGTTTTTTACAATCACCATAATACGTCCTGTAAAAATACCATCATTAGTGTCAAAACTTATGTTTCTGATATTTACGTGCATGTTGTTGGAAATAATTTTCGTTACCTCATTCACCAATCCCATATTGTCAATTCCTGTAAATTCAAGCATAGCAGTGAATTCTTCCTGAGAAGAATCAATCCACTTTGCATTCATGATTCTGTAGGCATAATTTGCTTGCAAACTCACGGCATTCGGACAGTCCTTTTTATGTACTTTGATGCCTTCATTCACCGTAACAAAACCAAAAACAGGATCGCCCGGAATCGGATTGCAACAATTGGATAATTTGTAATTCAGTTTTTCTTCCTCTTTGCCAAAAACCAATACATCATAACGATTGGAAACTTCTGGTTGATTGATTTCTTCGGCAGGAATAGATGGTCCACGACGAATTTTGTTTTTGAAAAATTTAAAAATACTATTGCTGCGTTGTGCCGCAAATTCTTTTAATTTCTGATTGTCAATCGTTCCAATTCCAACACGGTAAAATAAGTCTAAACTTGTTTTTAGCTTAAAATGACCTACCAATTCATTGATCGATTTCTCGTTAAGTATAATTTTTAATTGCTTTAATTTTCGACGAAGAATTTCTTTTCCGTCTTCGGCAATTTCTTTCTTTTCTTCTCGTAAAGAAGATTTTATTTTAGATCGCGCTCTGGAAGTCGTTGCATAATCCAACCAGTTTGCATTTGGTTTCGATTTGTCTGAGGTAATAATTTCAACTTGATCACCACTTTTTAATTCGTGACTAAGTGGAACTAGTTTTCCATTCACTTTAGCACCACGCGTATGATACCCAACTTGAGTGTGAATACTAAACGCAAAATCCAACGGAGTGGCACCTTTTGGTAATGATTTTAAATCTCCCGTAGGCGTAAAGACAAAGATTTCTTTGGCATATAAATTCAACTTGAATTCTTCTACAAAATCAACAGCATTTGCTTCCTGATTTTCGAGTGCTTCTTGTAATTTATTCAACCAAGGTTCGAGTCCTTGTTCTTTTTGATCACCTTGTTTGTATTTAAAATGTGCAGCATAACCTTTTTCTGCAATTTCATGCATGCGATGCGAACGAATCTGAACCTCAACCCAACGTCCTTTAGGTCCCATTACTGTGATGTGCAAAGCTTCATAACCTGTAGATTTCGGTGAAGAAATCCAATCACGCAAACGCACAGGATTTGGACGAAAATGATCAGTTACAATGGAATAAATTTTCCAAGCAAGGAACTTTTCGTTTTCAAGGTTTTCGGTATCATAGATAATTCGGATTGCAAATTTATCGTATACTTCATCAAAGGTCACGCCTTGTTTCACCATTTTTCTACGAATAGAAAATATAGATTTAAAACGCCCTTTTATTTCGTATTCAAAATCTTCTTTGTCTAATGAGTTTTTGATGACAGAGGAAAAATTATCAATGTATTCTTGTTGCTCTTCCTTGCTTTCTTCAATTTTATTTTGAATGTCGTTAAAAACCTCAGGTTCTGTGTATTTTAAACCTAAATCTTCTAATTCAGTTTTAATATTATACAAACCAATACGATGTGCTAATGGCGCATAAATATACAAGGTTTCCGAAGCAATTTTGACTTGTTTGTGTGCAGGCATGGAATCCATCGTCTGCATATTGTGCAATCGGTCTGCAATTTTGATAATAATTACACGGACGTCATCATTGATTGTCAGGAGCATTTTACGGAAATTTTCCGCTTGTAACGAAACATCTTTATCTTTTTTAAGATGTGAAATCTTTGTCAATCCATCTACAATTCTTGCAACAGCAACACCAAATTCTTGTTCAATGTCTTCTAACGTATATTCAGTATCTTCTACAACATCATGCAATAGCGCAGAAGCAATAGAAGTTGCGTCCATACCAATTTCAGAAGCTACAATTTTAGCTACTGCAATTGGATGAAAAATATAAGCTTCACCACTTTTTCTTCGTTGATCTTTGTGCGCATCAACAGCTACATCAAATGCTTTACGGATGATTTTTTTATCTTCCGAAGTCAGCTCTAGATAACTAATGCGCAACAGTTCTTTATACTGTCGGGCAATGGCTGCGTTCTCCTTTTCTATCTCAATTTCTGTCATATAATTAAAAATAGTATAAAGAAATGTAAGAAGCAAAAATGTTTGCTGAATTTACGGAGATACTAATTAATTTTTATTGAATCTTTTTAATGCTTTCTTGGAGTATTTCTAGCTCTTTGGCTACCTTTTTGTATTGAATAATAGGTTCGATAAAAGAAATTTTTTGAGTCGTTTTTCTCCAATAAGGGAAGAGCCAAGTCATGCTTGTACTTGTGTATTTAAAATTTTCATTTTCATCTTCAACCTCAAGTTTGGTTTTAAAAATGAACGAACCTTTACGATATTGAGTGATTCGTTTTTGCTTTGTCAATATGTTTATGAACATAGTAACTGCGTTTGAAATATCTTCCCATTCGGGATTGAACTGTCTATAGTTTTCTTCAAAACCTATAGTTAATTCGCTCTCATCAACAGCTATCCAGAGTCCAGTTTCTTCAACCGATATATGCTTTCCATTGTCATAGAAAACTAACAATTCTTCAAATCCTTCTTTGAGAAACTGCTCAATTTTTTCGAATATGAGTTGCTGAGGCTTCAACAGATTTGTTTGATTTTAGTTAAAATTACGTTGACGTTTGGCTTCAAAAAGAATAATAGCAGCAGCAACCGAAACATTCATAGAATCAATTTTCCCTTGCATAGGAATGATAATGTTTTGTGTAGAATTATTTAACCATTCGTCACTCAAGCCTGTAGCTTCTGTTCCCACAACAATGGCAGCTGCATTTTGAAAGTCTTGTATATGATAATTTTCAGAAGCAGTTAATGCAGCACAATAGATATCAATTTGATTTTCTTGTAAATAGGAAATGATTTCCGATGTACTTCCCGTAGCAATTTGTGTGGTAAACACACAACCAACACTCGAACGTACTATGTTTGGATTGTATAAATCGGTCTTTGGATTGGCAATAAATACAGCATCAATATTAGCAGCGTCTGCAGTACGAAGTAAAGCGCCAATATTTCCTGGTTTTTCAGGTGCTTCTGCCACTAAAATAAGTGGTTTTGTATTGTGAAAAGAAATATGTTTGAGTGAATGTTCTTTCGTTTTCATAATAGCCAACACACCTTCCGTACTTGTGCGATACGCTATTTTTTGATAAACTTCTTTAGAAATTTCAATACATTCAGGTGCTTTTGCTGTATTTTTTACTAATGTTTGTACACTTTCGTGAGAACAAATTTCTGGATAAAAGAACAAGGTGTCAATAGTATAGTTCCCTTCGAGAGCGAGTGTCAATTCTCGGAAACCTTCGAGCACAAATTTACCTTCTTTTCTACGACTTCGCGATTTTTCTTGAAGTTGTAAAATGTATTTTATGGTAGAGTTTTGTGTGCTAGAAATCTGTTTGTACATGCTGCAAATATAGGAAAGAGATTCAATATTAGAAGCTACAAACAAACATGTCGTTTTTTATTTTTAAAGTTATTGAGTGAATTTTGTAATGAATCGATTCTGACTTCGACTCAAGAGGAAATAAAACAAACTGACCGAATGAAAAAAATTACGTTAGCATTGTTAGGTTTGACCTTAATGGCTGCTTGTAACACAACTGAAAAAAAAGAAAAAACTCCTGAAATAACGAATGAGGAAACAAAAGTTGTTAAGAAAACTTACCCTAAAAATTTAGCAAAAGTATTTGATGCGCATGGTGGAATTGATAAATGGAATGCCGCACAAACCTTGATATATGAAATGGTAAAGCCAGATCATACAGAAAAGCATATTACAGATTTGCCATCACGTAAAACACGATTAGAAGGGAAAGGTTTTACTATTGGATATGATGGAAAAGATGTTTGGTTGTCACAAAAAGATTCTACAGCTTTTAGAAGCAACGCGCGTTTTTACCACAATTTATATTTCTACTTCTATGCGATGCCTTTTGTATTAGGTGATGATGGAATTACCTATGAAAAGGCAGATAGTTTGGAGTATGAAGGAATTTTATATCCTGGGTTTAAAATTTCGTATGGTAAAAATGTAGGAGATTCTCCAGAGGACAATTATTTTATTTATTACAATCCAGAAACTTATCAAATGGAATGGTTAGGATACACGGTAACGTATTCTACAGGAAAACCAAGTGATAGAGTGAGCTATATTCGTTACGGAGATTGGCAAAAAGTAAATGGAGTTGTGCTTCCAAAAGTGATTACATGGTTTAAAACGAATAAAGAAGGAAAAGTAGTGGAGCCTAGAAGTTCTGTAACGTTTTCAAATGTAAGTTTGACAGATAAAACTATGGAAAATAATATGTACGAGCGTCCTGAAGATGGAGTAACTGTTCCTAAAGGATAATTTAAGATATATTGAAAAAGAAAAATTAAAATTGCTCAACTAAAAAATCCTCTTCGTACTGAAGAGGATTTTTTTGTGAACTCGATTGTCGAGTATGAATTTTTCGAGGTTTAACTCGTAGTAGTAAATAACTTTTATTGTCCATTTTTGTAAGCGCCACTACAATGTAGTTGATTTACATCAAATCCATTAAACATGATATTATTCAGACTATTGCGTAATTGAAAACGCTTTGGAGTGATATTTGGTAAAATAGAATGTTCTGGAGTCAAATTACGAAAAGTAGCAGAAATACTATGATCATCTAACAATCCTCTACGAATTTCTTTTTCAACATGCTCTCCAATGTTTGATAATTTTGGTAAACGTTCTCGAACACCAGAATATTCAGTAGCTATGTCATTAGACAATTCTGAGAATGTTGGCAATTGAAAGTTTTCAATGGCAGCATTTTCCTCAGAAATAACTTCTTTGCTTTGAGAAGTTTCTTGCGCTGAGATTTGTAATGTAACCAATAAAGTTATTGCAAGCGTGAGTTTATGTATTCTTTTCATCGTGTTTAGTTTATAAAAATAAACATCAAATTCTATTCCAAGTTACTACTTTCCTTCGTATTTTTTGGTATAACGCTTCCATAATTTTGTTTGGTGTGTTTCCAAACTCAATTCGCGTCCTTCAATAAATGCATGTGTTAAGATATTTCCCCGCATGTCTACCGCATCTCCTTCACTGATAAATAAAGTAGCATCTTTTCCTGCTTCTATAGTTCCTAAACGCGCATCAATTCCTAGAATTTTTGCGGTATTGGAAGTAATTAATTGCAGTGCTTTTTCCTTATCTAAACCATGTGCAGCTACCGTTCCTGCTAAAAATGGTAAATTACGTGTATTCATACGTTCCATTTGTCCACTGTTTTCCAAAGCAACTAAAACACCTGCATCAGTAAGGATTTTTGCTTTCTTGTACGATAAATCATAATCTTCATCGTCCAATTCAGGGACAGAATGCGTTCTGTGTAATAAAACAGGAATTTTGTTTTGACGAAGTGTATTAGCAACTTTGTAGGCATGATATCCACCAACAATAACAATATTGATATTATTCTTCTTTCCAAAGTCAATTGCATCTAAAATTCCTTTTTCAGTATCTACATGTACAAATAGCTTTTGTGTTCCTTTTGTCAGTCCTTCCATAGCTTCGTATGGTAAGTTTTTTGGACTCCTTGAACCGTTTAAATAACTTTTTGCGTCATCAAAGACTGTTTGAATTTCTGTAACTTGTTTTGCATAATTATTATTTGGACGCAAACCTCTTGGTTCGCCTAACCACCAACGACCGTTGGTAAAGTTATTTGGCCAATTGATATGAATTCCATCATCTATTTTTACGGCAGCATCTTCCCAATTCCAAGCATCAAGCTGTACTATAGAGGAAGTTCCAGAAACACGTCCGCCACGTGGGGTAATTTGTGCGACTAAAATTCCGTTAGGTCTACAACTTTCTACCACTTTCGATTCTGAATTATAAGCAATCAAACTACGAATGTGTGGATTAAAGCTACCAGTTTCGTTTTGATCTCGTGTTGCTCTCACTGCATCAACTTCTACCAAACCAAGTGTAGAGTTTGGGGAAATAAACCCGGGATATACATGTTTTCCTTTGGCATCAATTACGCGTCCTTCGGTAGCAGAACCAGCAGTGCCAACACGAACTATTTTTCCATCTTTAAAAACAATAATTGCATTTTGAATGACTTGTCCATTTCCAATATGTGCTGTTACGCCTACAATCGAAATGGCTTGCGATTGTTTGGAAGCTGGAGTTTGTTGTGCATAACTGAACGTGCCAAACAAAACAGCTACACATACGATGTATTTATAAATATATTTTTTCATGTCAGTTATGATTTAAAATTCAACAGTATCACAGTGATGATGTACTTTTTCTTTCTTTCGAACAGGTTGTGTTTTCATACCTTTGTTTTTCTCTAAAAGCATCATATTCATCAACTCGTTACGCTCGCTTTGAATGTTTCTTCGTAATTGTTTATCACGATCCAAATCAAAGTATACAGTTCCTTCAATCATGGTTGTTTGCGCTTTTGCGTAAATTGACATTGGGTGATCTGTCCATAATACTAAATCTGCTTGTTTTCCTGTTTTGATACTTCCTACTTTATCATCAATATGTAACAATTTTGCAGGGTTTAGTGTCACAAATTTCCAAGCATCTTCTTCTGAAACGCCGCCATATTTTACTGCTTTTGCAGCTTCTTGATTCAATCTACGAGACATTTCACCATCATCTGAATTAAATGCAACAACCACACCTTGATTATGCATGATGGCACCATTATAAGGGATGGCATCATTTACTTCATATTTATATGCCCACCAATCAGAGAAAGTTGAACCACCCACTCCGTGTTCTTTCATTTTATCTGCTACTTTGTAACCTTCTAGAATATGCGTGAATGTGTTGATGTTGAAACCGAATTTATCCGCAACTTTCATCAACATATTAATTTCACTTTGTACATAAGAATGACAAGATACAAAGCGTTTTTTATTCAAAATTTCTAAGATGGTTTCCATTTCAATATCATAACGATATTTTCCGTTTTTCTTCTTTGCTTCGTATTCTTTAGCTCGTTGAAAATAATCAGTGAATACTTGTTCAACACCCATACGTGTTTGTGGGAAACGTGTGGTTTCCGTATCTCCCCAATTACTTTGTTTTACATTTTCACCTAAAGCGAATTTGATGAATCCATCAGCTCCTTTAAATAGCATTTCATCTGCAGAGCGTCCCCATTTTAAACTCAAAATAGCAGAACGACCACCAATTGGATTCGCTGAACCGTGTAATAATTGAATCGTAGTAACACCACCAGCTAAGTTTCTGTAAATATCGACGTCTTCAGGATTTACAACATCTTCCATATTAACTTCTGCGGTAGAATTGTGTCCCGCTTCGTTAATGGCAAAAGCAGCTATGTGCGAATGTTCATCAATAACTCCAGCAGTTAAATGTTTTCCAGTAGCATCTAAAACTCTAGCTCCGCGATCGTTGATGTTTTTTCCAATACGAGCAATTTTACCATCTTTTACTAAAACATCTGTATTTTGAAGAATTCCGTCACTTTCATTCGTCCAAACTGTGGCATTTTTGAATAAAACGGTTTCTTGTTGTGGTAAAATTGCAGCTCCATACGCTCCATTAGGATAGGAGATAGGAAGCATTTTTGGTACTTCGATTTTTCCATCTTTCTTTCCGCCTTTTTTGTCTTCAGCCTTTTTTGCTTCTTTTTGAGTAGCATTAAAAGACGATTCAGAACCATTTGCGAGGAGCGCTTTTCCAGAGAAAAAGGTTGTGTTTCTGACTGGTGCTGTTAAACGAATAAATTCTGTTTTCGTTGTATCTGGTGTGGTAAACTGTAATTGCAACCAGTCGTTTTTAAAAGAAATCTTTGAGCCTAGTTTCATTGAATCTTTCATCACCGTTGCTTTTAGCTTTTCTGGTGAGCCAGCGATGTTTACATCATACATGTTTCCTGCAACATTGAAGGTGTATTTTCCACGTAAATCTTTATGTGCTTTGTCTTTAAAAACATTTTGATTTCCTTGAACCCAGTTTTCATAAATCACCGTTTTCTTATCAAAAATATCTCCAGAGGTAATTAAAAAATTGGCTTGACGTCCGTTTTGAAGCGTTCCTATTTTGTCTTCTTGTTTTAAAATACGTGCTGGAATTGTTGTCAAGGCTTCCAATGCTTTTGTTTTGTTCAAACCATATTTGATGGCTTTCTGCAAGTTTGCTTTAAAAGCATTTCCTGATTTGGTGTCATGCATTGTAAAGCTAAAGGTAATTCCTTTGTCAGCCAATGCTTTTGGGTTAGAAGGTGCTTGATTCCAGTGTTTCATTGCTTCTAACTCTACAACACTTGCGGCATACGGATCTGAAACGTCATACGCTTTTGGAAAGTTGATTGGAATAATGAATGAAGCATTGGTAGCTTTCATTGCAGTAATGTTTTCATATTCAGTTCCGTCGCCAACCAATACATATTGAATGCCGAATTCGTCACCAATTGCATCTGTTTTGATACTGTTATGTTTGTTTCCTGAATGGAAAATTTGCACTAGATTTTTATTTGCATTTAAAGCTTCCAAAGCTAAATCGGTACGTTCGGCGTTTCCTTTTGCATACCAATCAGCATCGTGATACATTTGACGTAATAATGCCATGCTTCCCATCAAAGAAGTTGGATACGATTGTCTGGAAGCATTGCTTTTTCGATATGACAAATATTGAGCAGAACGGTCATCTAAAATTCGAATGCTATTGTCTGCTTTTGAATTCAACGCAACCAACATTCCGTTACCTCGAACAATACCATCTTGTAAATGTGTATTTACAGTTCCAAAACCAGCTTTTAACAAGCTCATTGCTTTTTTATTGTCAAAGGTAAATTTGTTAATAGGATTGATGTCTGGTCGAATATGATCGTTCCAATAATATCCTTTTCGTTCCGCATCATACTGCGGACTTCTTCTTCCTCCAAAACTTCTTTTAGGTTTTTGCAATCCAAAATCAGAATAAGGATCAATAAAGGAAGGATATATACTTTTTCCTGTAAGATCCACAATAGTAGCATTTTTTGGTATAGAAATTTTTGTTCCAGTCTGAACGAATTTACCATCTTGTATGATAAGTGTTCCATTTTTAATCACTTGTGTGGGCGTGACATAAATTTTTGCATTAGTGAATGCTGTTATGGTATGACTTTCTGTTTTAACGCCATCGTTTTTGGGAAAGTATTCCTGCGCAAAGGCGGAAAGGCTACAGAAAAGTAATAACAGCAGCAAGTACGATTTTCTCATTGCTTTACTTTAAATTTGGTCGATTATAAAAACTTAAAGATACGGCTAGAATATGCTCTGCTAGTTGTATTAAGATTTTTTTAACATTTTGATTTAGCTTTTGTACGGGTTTCTCGTATTTATATGAAAGGAGCTTGCTGAGGTTATTATTGATGAACAGGAATCGTTTTGTTTTGTATCCATTTTTGAATAAGTTCTCGATTGCTCGTAATTTCAGCAAAGACATAAATGTCGCTTTGAAAACAAGGAGAAGTAGCCGCTTCTTCTATAATCACTTTATTGTCATAATAACTTGAATGTAAAAAGTAGAGTTCTTTGTTTTTTATCAATACATATCCAACATGATTACTCAATCCTACAAAATACAATCCGTCAGCATATACTTTATTGAGTTTAATTTTGAGTTGATCTTGCGAAATATTCCGATAGATTTTTAATTCGTTTTTTGGTTGAAGTGTGATGGCTTCATTCAAACCAGCTTGTTGTGCCATTTTAAAACGATTGAGTCGAAAACTTAAATGTCTGAGTGTAGTTGATACAAAATAACCACAAGCAATTTCACTATCGTTAGGAATATCAGTATGACCATTAAAATCCCAAGGTGTTCCGTACCAATGTGGTACAATTTCATTCAGAAGCTTATGATATAAATACTTGGAAGCTGTATCAATGGCTTTCTCCTTATTTTGTTGCAAAAGTCTTTTGAAATAAGCGCGATCTGTTTTGATGGTTTGTTTGATGGTATTGTAATTTCCATTAGGACTAAAGTTAATGCCTAATGCAATAGAATCGATTGAGTTTTCAACAATGATTTCAGATTCCACTTCAGCTAAGATCGATTCCTTTTTTGAGGCTTCAAAAGTAGCAGCAGTTTTGTTAGAAGCATCTTTGCATGCAACTCCAAGACATAGTAATATTAAGAGAAAAAATCGGTTCATCGTACTAAAATTAACGCTTTTCTTTTTGTTTTCGTGTATTGGGTTAAGAAAATGCTAATCAAACTTCATTAAAAGATTATCGAGTTTACAATTTGGATTTGTAATCTTAATAAGAGATTAATCTTTAGATAATCTAATAGCTTCATGTTGCAAATAGTTTTGTCACAACAACTAATCAACACAAAATTATAATGAAGAAATTAGTATTTTCCCTATTCTTTATCTGCTTTACTACAGTAGTATTTGCTCAAGATAAAGGAATCCTAACTGGTCGTGTTTTAGACGATAATAAATTACCACTACCTGGTGCAACGGTTGTTATAGAAAGCTTGCAACATGGTGCCACTTCTAATTTTGATGGAAATTTTACTATGGTGAATCTTCCAACAGGAACTTATGACATAACTGTAAGTTATATTGGATTTGAAACACAAAATGTTTCTGTTGAAATTTCAGTGAATACCACTGCAGAAGTAAAAGTTTCAATGAAAGTGAAAACCAATAGTTTAAACCAAGTCCTAATATATGGTAGCTTGGCAAGAGGGCAAGCAAAAGCTTTAAATCAGCAAAAAACAAATGACAATATTACCAATGTAGTTTCTGCCGATCAGGTTGGTAAATTTCCAGATGCGAATACTGGTGATGCTTTAAAACGTATTCCAGGTATTGCAATGCAAAATGACCAAGGAGAAGCAAGAGATATCATTATTCGTGGTTTAGCACCGCAATTAAATTCTGTAACATTGAATGGTGATAGAATTCCATCTGCGGAAGGCGATAATCGTAGAATTCAATTAGATTTAATTCCTTCTGATATGATTCAAACAATTCAGTTAAACAAAGCGGTTACGCCTGATATGGAAGCAGACGCAATTGGAGGTTCTGTAAACTTGATAACACGTGCAGCACCATCTAAATTGAGAGTTTCGTTAACAGGAGCGTATGGTAGAAATCCAGTTAGAGAGAGTGGATTGTACAATTTTTCAGCAGTAGCAGCGCAACGTTTTTTCAATGATAAATTGGGAGCGGTTGTGAGTGCTTCATACAATTCAAACGATTATGGATCTGATAATGTTGAATTTGAATGGGATTCACCAACATTTATCAAAGAACACGATATCAGAAGATATGATGTAAAACGTATTCGTAGAAGTGTATCGTTGAATTTAGATTGGAAATTAGATCCAAACAATACCATCGAATTTAAGTCAATTTACAATCACAGAGATGATTTGGAAAATAGATATAGATTACGTTATAAGTTTGATGATAATGACACTGATGATGCTAGTGATGATGAGTACAAAATAACACGTCAGACAAAAGGAGGTATTAATAATGATACCAATGAGAGTAGACGATTAGAGCGTCAAAAAATGTACAGAGTTGGATTGAATGGTTCGCATATATTATTCAAAAAAGTTCAGTTCGACTGGAATATTGGTTTTTCAAAAGCAAGTGAAGTCCGTCCCAATGAACGCTATGTAACGTACGAATCTAAGCAAGATGCATCAACGATTACACAACAATTTGTAAATACAAGAACACCATTCTTCAACTCAATGAACAGAATGGACAACGATGCTTCTTTATTTGAATTAGATGAAATTTCAGAAGAAAGAAGATATACTGAGGAAGAGCAATTTACGTCTCGTTTTGATATTACAATTCCAATAAATACTTCTGGAAAATATCAGAACTCAATCAAAACAGGGTACAAATACCATGACAGAGATAAGTTAAGAGATAATACATTCTCTGAGTTTGATACGGATGATTTTTCTGCATTCGAATTGTTGAGCAATGCACAAACAGCAGACCAGACTATAGATGGATATTTGCCAGGAGATCAATACAGATCAGGAACGTTTGCAACCAATTCATTTTTAGGAGACTTAGCATTGATAAATGGTGAGTTGGTATTGGATGAATTTGTGCCAGAAAACTACAATGCAAACGAAAAAATTAGCGGAGCATATGCCATGCTAAGACAACAATTAGGAGATAAATTCTCATTCATTGCTGGTTTGCGAATGGAGCATACAAATATTGATTACACAGGTTTTCAAATCGATGTAGAATCTGCTTCTTCATTAGCAGATGCGGTTGCCATCAATGCTTCTAAGAAATACACAAATGTATTGCCAAACGTACAATTCCGTTATGCAGCAACTAATAATACTATTTTACGTTTTGCATATACAAACACGATTGCAAGACCAAATTATTTTGACATTGTACCATATCAAAATATAAATAGTGACGATTTAGAAGCTGAATTTGGAAATCCTGAATTGGAAGCAGCAGAGTCATTAAACTTTGATTTTATGGCAGAGCATTATTTTGATAATGTAGGAATCATTTCTGGAGGTGCTTTCTATAAGAACATTGATAATTTTATTTATGCGTTGACATACGAGCAGGCATTAACAGTGAATGGTGCTACAGAAATGTATGATGTAACACAACCTTTCAACGGGGGATCAGCAAAAGTATTTGGATTTGAAATTGCTTTCCAACGTAAATTAGATTTCTTACCAAGTTTCTTGAAAAACTTAACATTCTACGGAAACTATACATATACAAACTCTGAAACGGATGGAATTACAGGGCGTGAAGATGGATTGGAATTGGCAGGAGCTGTACCAAACACATTTAACGGTTCATTAGCGTATGAAACTAAAAAACTTTCAGTACGAACCTCATTGCACTTTGCAGATGATTATATTGATGAGTATGGAGATAAACCTTTTGAAGATAGATATTACGATTCGCAGTTATTTTTGGATCTGAATGCTTCGTACGCCATTACGAAAAACTTAAGAATTTTCGGAGAAATGAAGAACATCACTAATCAAGAACTGCGTTACTATCAAGGAGTGAAAGAGCGCACTATGCAAGCTGAATTCTATAATATTAACTGGAATTTGGGATTGAAATATAATTTCTAAATGAAATCAATGAAAAAGTTTATCAAAATATTTTTAGGAGTTCTTGCTTTTACTGCATGTGAAGTAGTGAAAGAGAAGAAACAAGAAAAGGAAGTTTCAAAAACAACAACAAAAGAAGTAAATCGCATAAAGCCTGTGTATGCAACAATGGAAACTGCACAGGTTTCTTCATCCGACGATGCTGCTGATGATGCTTGCATTTGGATTCATCCAACAAATAAGACGAAATCAAAAATAATAGGAACCAACAAGCAAGAAGGATTGATTGTGTACGACTTGTCAGGGAATGAAGTATTTCAATATCCTGTAGGGCGAGTAAATAATGTAGATATTAGAGAAGGTTTTGTGTTGGAAAAAGATACGGTAGCAATCGTGACAGCTTCTAACAGAACTTCAAACACAATTACAGTACACAAAGTAAATCCTGATGATGGATCATTAGAAGATGTAGCTGCAATGCCATTGAAAAGTCAATTAGCTGAAATTTATGGATTGGGAATGTATAAAAGTGCTAAAACCAATAAAATATATGTTTTTGCAAATGGTAAAGATGGCAATGTAGAGCAGTGGGAATTATTTGAAGAAGCTGGAAAAGTCGCTGGGAAAATTGTAAGAACATTTGCCGTAGGAAATCAGACAGAAGGTGTTGTTGCAGATGATTTTTATGGGAAATTATACATTGGAGAAGAAGAGAAAGCGCTATGGAAGTATGATGCTGAACCTGATGGATCTGAAGAACGTAAAGCTATTGTAACAACTACAGATACAAATATGAAAGCTGATTTTGAAGGAGTTACTTTGTATGATAGCGGTAAAGGAAAAGGTTATATCATTTTATCATCTCAAGGGAATAATAGTTATGCAGTTTTTGATAGAATTACCAATGCATATATCGGAAGTTTTGGTATTTCAGATGGAGCAGAAATTGATGGAACCTGTGATACAGATGGAATTGATGTAACAAGTGCTACTTTTTCAGACTATCCAAAAGGTTTTTTTATTGCACAAGATGGAGCAAATACTAAAGGAAAAGATTCTTTAAATCAAAACTTTAAACTTGTTGATTGGAGAAAAATAGAAACAGCATTATTATTGAATAAAAAAATAAAATAGGGTATGGATTCGATGGGTACATATCTAGATGTGCCAAAATCCATTTACTAGTGTGTGTTGAAAATGCCATTATTGGGGGATAATGGCATTTTTTTTATCATAGTTTACCAACAAAGAAACCACGTAGCTGTAACTTAAAATTCCTTTCGATTGGTTATTAGCTTTTAAAAACTGATCAAATGTGAATTTGAATAGTGGTTTTAATGGATTTTTGTGTGATATCCAAAATTCTCGAACTTCATCATAATTCTTTTGAATACCAGAATTTAACGTTGCTTTTAAGCGTTCGTATTCATCTTTATCTCTGTTGTAAACTTCCTTTAAACAATGCCATGTCATAAAATTATATGCACCATATTTGAAGTAAATATCCTCATTGTGTAAAGCTGTCATACAACCTATAAAATTAGCTTCATTTTCTGCGGCAAAACCAATTTGATGTGACTTTTCATGACTAGCTGTTACTGCGAATTTATACACTGGAATTTTACTGTTAACTTGAGCTTCATTGGTAAACGGATTTATATAGCCACTAAATCCCATCATGGTTAAAAAGCCACTGTAAATAGAAGTCTTTAGACTCTGATTGGTAAAGGTAAACATAGGTTCTTTAGCACTAAAGTTTTCATAACCATTCAACGTTTTTTGAAAAATCTCATCAATAGTATAAGGAACCTCTACTTTTACAGTGTCATTGTGTGTAATTTGAAATTGAATTGCATTCGCTTTAGCAACAACTCTTTCAGTAAAACTTACCAGTTCTTCTGTAGTGTACTTTCTATCCAATTCAAGTGATTTATGTAAAGGCAATCGGTAGTAATTCATTCCCCATAAAAGGTGAAATGCAAAATATACAAATGTGATGGTGATGTATGTATCAATCAAAATACGTTTGTATTCTTTTCGAACTAAACGGAAATTTTTATAAATATAACGTATGATTAATACAACAGCGATTGTGTAAAAAATGTCACCTATTGAAAAAGGAATCCAGCCAAAAATAATTCTAAAAAGTTTTGAAATATATGGGTACAATCCATTACTGTAATACGTTTCAACAAATTCAGGATAACTGCCAAGTATCTTAATTAGAAAGAACTGTAGGGGAAAAGATAAAGCAATTAAAATTTTTGTTCTCTTGGTCATAAGCAATACATTTGAACTCCATTCGGGAACATGATATGTAGCTAATGTAAAAAAACTAAATCACTATTGCTACGTTGCGATGATATTTTTGTTTTAATATTGACAATTTTGAAAGGTATTCCATGAAAAACAATCGATTTTGTTCCTAAACATTTAAATTTGTAAGCAATAATTCAATTCATAAAAAAAATAGAATGAGTCAAGAAATAAGAACTTTAGAGCCAAATGCACTTTGGAATAAATTTGCAGACTTAAATGCAGTCCCAAGACCTTCAAAAAAAGAAGAACGTGTGATTGCTTTTATGAAGAAGTTTGGTGAAGATTTAGGTTTAGAAACTTTTGTAGACGAAGTTGGAAATGTGATTGTTAAAAAACCAGCAACTGCAGGTATGGAAGATCCTAAAGCCATTGTGATGCAATCGCATTTAGATATGGTACATCAAAAAAACTCGGATACAGTTTTTGACTTTGATACGCAAGGAATTGAAATGTTTTTGGATGGTGACTGGGTAAAAGCGAAAGGAACTACGTTAGGAGCCGATAACGGACTTGGAGTAGCTACGATTATGGCTATTTTAGAAAGTAATGATATTGCACATCCTGCACTGGAAGCTTTATTTACTATTGATGAAGAAACAGGAATGACAGGTGCCATGGGATTAAAAGGAGGATTGTTAGAAGGAGAAATTCTTCTAAATCTAGATACCGAAGAAGATGATGAAATCGGAATTGGTTGTGCAGGAGGAATTGATGTGACTGCAACGCGCTCGTATGTGGTTGAAGAGACACCAGAGAATGTAGCTGCCTATACTATTAAAATAAGCGGCTTGCAAGGAGGACATAGTGGAATGGATATTCACAAAGGTTTCGGAAATGCAAATGTTTTAATGAATCGTTTGGTATTTGACGGTTTTGAAAACTTCGGATTGCGTATCGCCGAAATTGATGGCGGAAGTTTACGAAATGCGATCCCAAGAGAAAGTATTTCAACAATCGTTGTAGACAAAGTACATCAAGAAGCATTTGAGTTTGAAATGCAAACGCAAATCAACACGATTCAAAAGGAATTTGCTAGCATAGAAGTTGATTTAGAAATTGAATGTACAATTACTGAAACACCATCTGGAGTTATGGAATTAGGTGTGCAAGAAGGATTGACACGTTCTTTATATGCTGCGCATAATGGAGTATTCCGTATGAGTCCAGATATTGAAGACTTGGTAGAAACTTCAAATAATATTGCACGTGTTATTGTAAAAGATGGTGAGGTTAAAGTTGGTTGTTTGACACGTTCATCAATTGAAAGTGGAAAAATGGATTTGGCTACAAAACTAAGAGCAACTTTTGAGTTATCTGGTTGTGAAGTTGAGTTTTCTGGTTCGTATCCAGGATGGGCGCCAAACATGAACGCCTCTATTTTACCAGTAATGGTGAATTTATATAAAGAGTTAAACAATGGAGAAGAACCACATGTAGCTGCTTGCCATGCAGGATTGGAATGTGGAATTTTAGGAACTAATTATCCAGAAATGGAAATGATTAGTTTTGGACCGAATATTCGTGGAGCACATTCACCAGACGAGCGTGCAAGTGTTTCTTCGGCGCAAAAATATTGGAAATATGTATTAGAGATTTTAAAGAATATTCCAAAAAAATAAATAGTCAGTAGACGTATTTTATAAAGTAGAGCGTGGTTAAGATTCAAAATATAATCTCTTAACTACGCTCTATACATTTCCATTTTTAAGATGTTTTGAGAAAGAGCGTCACAAGGAGTATAGTTTACCATTTTGCAGTGTCAATAGGTAGTACATGGCAACCATCTTCTTTAAATGTATCAAAGCCTCCATCCTCACACTCGGTTTTCTTGCTCACATAATATGGATGATCTATACTATCATTTGTTCCTCCAATCAGGTTTTGTTGAAATAAAGATGAATTTTTTTGCTTTCTTAGTTGTAACAGGATTTTCTTTTTTTTCTTGATAATAAATTAAGGATTGATATTACTTTAAAATTACAAGAAATCTACATTGAAGTATTACGGTTATCCCATCAAAAGGTGTGTTTGCGATATAATTTTAAACAAAAAAACTTCTCATAAAGAGAAGCTTTTTTTAAAACTAGAAGTTTATTTCTTAATTGCAGCCTGGTCTATTCCAGCTTCCACAAGGTTCACAACGTGAAATTCCTGAATTAGGACGTGGATCTGATGGAATTGGGTCACATATCAATTGACTTTGGCAACCAGCAGCAAATGTATTTACAGTCATAGTAGTTGGTGCGCCACCTTGTAGCAATCTACTTTCTAAAGAAGAAATGATCTGTTTCTTCAACTTTAATGTTTTGATTTGTTTTTTCATCTGAAATATAATTTTTTGTTTCAGTGCAAATATCTCTCAATATCGACATTCTCAAAACAGGAAAAGAGATAAAAAAGATATGGTGTTTTTCCCCAAGAAAAAGCCCCTTTTCAATGAAAAGAGGCTTATAATAACATATATATCTGTTTAGCAAGTAAAAAATGTAGGCTGATTTGTTGTTTGCGTATGTGTTGTTGGGCAGCCGCAACCAGAAGGCATTGTTGGCATAGGATCACATGGAGTTAATGCGGATTTACAGTTTACCTGTAGCGTCAACCAGATATTGTGAATACTGTTAATAGGAAAAGTGAATGTATTGATGGCTCCTCCTTGTAAATGCTTTTTCGATAGTTTTGCAACTTTTTGTTTGCGTAGTTGCAAAGAAAACTTTTGTTTTTTCATGATATATGGTTTTTGGTTTCGCGCAAATATCTAGATAAACACTAGGTAAGAGTAGAGTCGAAATACGTAACTTATACCGTGTTTTTCCTGAAATTAAGTACGGTTTTTATTTAATGGATCCAAAAAAAGCTCTTCTCAGAAAGAGAAGAGCTTCCTTAATACATATTTTTATTTAATTACTTTTTTTGGATTTCTACAAGTTCTACATCAAAAATTAAATTTGAATTTGCAGGGATTGGTCCATTAGGTCTTGATCCATAACCTAAATATGAAGGAACCAATACTTTTGCTTTTTCTCCAACTTTCATGCGTAGCACTGCTTCTTTGAAAGCAGGAACTAGTCGTGCACTTGAATTATAAATAGTTGGGAAGGGACTGTAGCCTCCTTGCGCTTCTGCGGCTTCGCTATACGTACTACCTTCTT
This sequence comes from Kordia sp., assembly GCF_022447245.1. Lineage (GTDB taxonomy): Bacteria > Bacteroidota > Bacteroidia > Flavobacteriales > Flavobacteriaceae > Kordia. Next base: position 86,058 of record NZ_JAKVBC010000016.1, read on the forward strand.
GTGCTACACTTTTAATATTTGTATAAAATAATTTTCCATTCTCTAAATATCCAGCACAGTTTATCGTTACCGTATCAGAAGATTTTGGTTTTACACCTGAAGCACTTGGTTGTGTAGTTACCATTACCATTCCTGTTGGAGATTCGTATAATTCTCCCAAATCTTTATAATCTTCTTTGAATTTTGTAATAGCTCCTTGTGCTTGTGCTTTTTGTTTTGTTTCGTATGCTTCTTTAGTATCTTTTACAAATTGTTGATACTTGTCTATAAGCTTTGGTTCGTCTTCTGTAAATATTTTTACAGCATCAAATGCTTTTGCATCAGCACCTTTACGTATGATATTTACTTCAGTCATAATCACATCCTCAAGTGGCTTTTTACTTCTCGGATCAACAGCGACATTCGAAATGCTATCTTGAACTTCAATTCCTTTTACCAATTGTCCAAAAACTGAATGGCAACTTACTCTTGGTGCTTGACAAGGTTTAGGTCCTCCATTAAAATCTACAGGATCTAGACTTGGATATGGGACTTCAGTGATAAAAAATTGACTTCCATTAGTGTTAACTCCTCCAGAATTAGCCATTGATAAAACACCGGGTTTGTCATGTTTTAACTCTGTGTCAAATTCACTAGCAAAACGGTATCCTGGATTTCCACTTCCAGTTCCCGTTGGGTCACCACCTTGAATCATAAACTTGTCCATAACTCTATGGAAAGAGATACCATTATAATACGGTTTTCCTTTTTGATCATCTGAAAGTTTAGGGTGAGTTCCTTCTGCTAAAGCAATAAAATTGGCAACAGTAACAGGAACTTTTTTATAAAACAGTTTAGCGACCATTACTCCTTTGTTAGTCTTAATTTCAGCATAAATACCATCATCTAACTCAGTTTTTTGAGCTTTTGTGCATGAAGTAAATCCTAAAGTCATAACCACAATAAAGACTGTGATTGTTGTTGTAAATAATTTCATTTTAATTTTCTGTTTCTAGGTTTTTGTTGTCTTTTTTTATATCGAGTAAAGTTATAGTAGATTTGACCGGAATGTTGGTTCCAATTCGTTTATTATCTCCGTGATATCCATATGCAATGTGTGAAGGGAAAAGAAAGGTGACTGTTTCTCCTTTTTTCATTAATTGTAGTCCAGAACGTAAGCCTGGAATAATTTGTTGTTTATCAACTACATATTCTTGTATGCCAAGTTCTTCTTTTTTATAAATGACATCACCAGTGGTCATTTTAGAAATATTAAGTTCGTATGTTAGTGTATCTCCTTTTTGCGGAAGATAATTTTCTTGCGCTTTCTTGTTGTTGTAAAAATACCAGAAACCGTTGTTAGATGCCATATAATCGTTGATGGTATCAAGTTCTATATATTTTTGAATAATAGCTTCTTCTTTGGCAATCAATACTTTGTTTCGTTCTGCAGATTCTTTTAAAAATGTCCCAGAACGTATATTCACAGGTTTGCGCGCTTCTTGTTGTGCACAAGAAATTATAGTGATGAGTATGATGCCTAAGAAAACTATTTTTTTGAACATATATTTAGCTTAATGCAGATTTGTATTCGGTTAATATTTCCGTAAATTTTTGTACGGTAACTTCCATAGAGTTCTCACTTCTTCCACCTGCTGCGTTCGTATGTCCGCCTCCATTAAAATGAGCACGAGCAAATTCGTTTACTGAAAAATCGCCTTTTGATCGCAGTGACATTTTTACATACGGCTCTTGGAGATTTTCTATAAAAATTGCTGCAAATTTAATACCTTTTAGTGATAAACCATAATTTACAAAACCTTCAGTATCTCCTTTTTTAAAGTCGTAACGAATTAATTCTTCTTTACTTATCGTAATATATACAGTATTATATTTTTCTAAAACGACTAAATTTTTTAATGCGCAACCTAATAACTGTAAGCGACTTAAGCTATTGGTATCATAAATGGCATTATGAATAGAAGCATTGTCTGCTCCTTTATCCATTAAATTAGCAATAATTCTATGTGTAGTACTTGTAGTTGCTTTAAAGCGGAAAGAGCCAGTATCTGTCATAATCCCGGTGTACATACAAGTTGCCATTTCATCAGTAATGCTATTTTCATCACCTAAAAAGGAAATAAAATTATAGACCATTTCACAAGTTGAACTCATACTTGTGTCAGAATACATATATGTAGCATAATCTGAAGGTTGTTGATGATGATCTATCATTACAAACGTTGCTTCTGTTGCAGCTACAACGGGTTCCATTTCACCTATTCTGCCCAAATCATTAAAATCTAACGTAAAGATAACATTGGCTGCATCTAATAACATTTGTGCATGCTGTCTGTTTGAGTCAAACTTTACAATTTCATCTTCTCCGGGCATCCACTTTAAAAAATTCGGATAATCATTTGGAGCAATAATAACTGCGTTATGTTGCCCTTTTTTCAAGTAATGCCAGAGCGCAAGCGTAGAACCAATAGCATCTCCATCTGGGTTTTTATGCGGAATAATGACAATGTTTTTTGGAGTTTCTAGCAGTGTTTTTACACCTTGTATTTCTACTTCGTTCATATAATTCAATTCTGTAATTCCATGGTAAATGCTATAAAAACGATATAGATTTTACAACTTCCCATTTCATAGCTGGCTAATATACTAAATTAGCCTTGCAAATAAATTGTATTTGTGTACTTTTGCACCGAAAATCAAATATGATTTTACAAAACAAGAATTTATAACACTTATACATACTATAATGGCTGGAAAAAGAACTTTTACCATGATTAAGCCTGATGCTGTAGAAAATGGACACATCGGAGCTATTTTAGAAAAAATTACTGCTTCAGGTTTTAGCATCGTTGCAATGAAGTTAACACAGTTAAGCAAGCGTGACGCTGAAGAATTTTATGCAATTCACAAAGAGAGACCTTTCTTTGGAGAATTAGTAGAATTCATGACTAGAGGACCAATTGTTGCTGCAATTTTAGAAAAAGAAAATGCAGTAAGCGATTTTAGAACTTTAATCGGAGCTACAAATCCTGCAGAAGCAGCAGAAGGAACTATCAGAAATTTATATGCAACTTCTATCGGAGAAAATGCAGTTCACGGTTCTGACAGTGATGAGAATGCAGCTATTGAAGGTGCTTTCCACTTTGCAGGAAGAGAGATTTTCTAAGGAAAACACACAATATTATAACGAGAAGCTTCAATCATATGATTGGAGCTTTTTATTTACAAATCCATTTTTTGTAATTTTTCTTCTTTTTAAGCATTGTGTTTTCTGTATCAATTTAAAAGCTATTATCATTAAGAAAAGAAAGTTAAAATCTTTAAATCTTAATAAAAAGTGAATATCTAACTTACAGTCTAAAGAAGTTAACGGAGGAACTGCAACTGGAGCTGAAACTTTAGTACCTATAGTTTTTATACCTTATATGATATGCCTAGAGCAACCAGAAGGAGATACTACTATAGCGCTAGGTACCAATAAAGTTTGTGATGAATCTATTAGGATTTGTGTTTAATACATATTAGCTGAATTAATTGAAAATTAGTCAACTATCGCGATCTAAGAACATTAGTAAGTCTAAAAAACTATCGTAAAATAAGTGTCTTAATCAATTCTTTACCTAAGCTTTCATTGAGCATTCGGATGATTTTTTCTTTTCCATAACTCAGTTCCTCTCGCAAGACTGCTGAAGATAAAGAAACATATAAGGTGTCATTCTTTAAAATGACGTTAGTAGTATAGTTGTTCACACCATTTCCCATCAATTTTAGCCAAGCATCACGTGCATCAATTTTGTCCAAGCCATCTTCTAATCGATGTTCGGAAACAAAATCTTTTAATACTTCGCTAATAGCTCTATGTTCGGTGTGTCTTTTTTTCAAAATGAATTATAATTTAAAAATCTCGTATGATTGATGAATTTCTTTTACGATGCTTTCGGTACGTTCTACATGTGTATCACTGATAAAAATTTGTCCAAAGTCATCATGATTTACCAAAGAAATAATTTGAGCTACACGTTGCTCATCTAACTTATCAAAGATATCATCTAACAATAGAATAGGTGTAACATTGGCTAGATTTTTAATAAAATCGAATTGTGATAATTTAAGCGCAATTAAAAATGATTTTTGTTGTCCTTGACTTCCAAATTTTTTGATTGGATAGGTTTCAATAGTAAACAACAAATCATCTTTATGAATGCCGACACTTGTATATTGTAAAATTCTGTCTTTCGCTAAACTTTCGTCCAGCAAAGATCGAAAATCTTTTTCATGTAATTGACTTTTGTAACTGATATTAACAATTTCTTTTTCGCTAGAAATTGCATTGTAGCGTGTCATGAAAATTGGTAAAAATGCTTCTAAAAACTTTCTGCGTTCTGCGTATATCTGAGAACCAAGATTGTGCATTTGATCATTGTAAATACTCAGTGTGTCACCGTCAAACGTGCTGTTAAGGGCAAAATACTTTAAAAGTGAATTTCGTTGCGAAAGTACTTTATTATAATTGATGAGGTTTTGTAAATATTGCTTATTGGATTGTGAAATTACACTATCCATAAACTTTCGTCGTGTATCACTTCCTTCAATAATTAAATCGCGATCTGCAGGAGAGATAATAACTAATGGTAAAAAGCCTATATGTTCTGAGAGTTTGTCATACGGTTTCCCATTTCGCTTTACCATCTTTTTTTGTCCTTTTTTTAGCGAACAAATAATATTTTCATCTCTATCAACTTTTTCATACAAACCATCAATCACAAAAAAATCTTCTCCATGCCTTATATTTTGACTAGCAACAGGATTAAAATAACTTTTTCCAAAAGATAAATGATAAATGGCATCAAGGACATTGGTTTTACCAACACCATTATTCCCGACAAGACAGTTTATTTTTTGGTTAAAATCAAAAGAATTCGTTTCAAAATTCTTGTAATTGATCAGTGATAATTTCTTTAGAAACATGAAAATAGAAGCATCATTACAATAAAAATGCAAATTATTGAAAAATATCAAATAAATAAGCTTTTAATTCTACTTAAAAATTTTATTTTTGCGCACATTAATATACAATTTATGGCAACTTACAAGAAAAGAGGATACAAAGTAAAGACCAAAGTAGAGAAAGAAAAAGAAGTTCCTGCTGAAGAAATTGAAAGTACAACAGCAGAAGTTTTTAATACTTTAGATGAAACTGCATCCAAAACTGAAGAATGGGTAGCTGGAAATCAGAAGTTTATCTTTATGGGTATTGGTGCAATTGCTGTAGTACTTTTAGGGTATTTAATGTACGCTAAGTTGTTTGCTGCTCCGAAAGAAACAGAAGCTGCAAACGAAGTATTCCAAGCAAATTCATACTTCAATCAAGCTGTAAATATTAACTTGACTGACAATATGATAAATGGTATAGCTACCAGAGATTCTCTATATAATTTAGCATTAAACGGAGGAGAAGGAAAGTATGGATACTTGAAAATTATCTCTGAGTATGGAGGAACAAATGCTGCTAATTTAGCAAACTACAGTGCAGGAATTGCATATTTGGAGTTAAAGCAATATGATAAAGCGATAGCGCATTTACAAGAGTTTTCTTCTGACGATGTTATCATTGGAGCAGATGCAAAAGGAGCTATTGGAGACGCTTTTGTTCAACTAGATCAAATGAATGAGGCTTTAGAATATTATGAGAAAGCATTTAAGCATAGTGCAAACGATGCAACAACTCCTAAATATTTATTGAAAGCAGGAATTGCAGCGTTAAGTTTAGAAACACCAAATCCAACAAAAGCATTAGAGTACTTTAATAGAATTGAAGATGAATATGCTTCTTTCAAAACTACTGCTGATGGAAAATTGTTAGATGTTTATATTGGAAAAGCAGAAGCCTTGAATAACTAATTATGGCTACAGTAAATAAAAATTTATCAACATACGATAAAGCTACAATCCCAAATGTGAAAGATTTTCGATTTGGGATTGTTGTTTCTGAATGGAATGAGAACATCACAGAAGGATTGTGTGAAGGTGCTATTTCTGCATTGAAAGAAAACGGCGTTACGGAAAAAAATATCATCCGTTGGAATGTGCCTGGAAGTTATGAATTGGTGTTTGGAGCTAAGCATATGCAAAAGACGCTAAATGTGGATGCAATTATTGCTATAGGAAGTGTTATACAAGGAGAAACGAAACATTTCGATTTTGTATGTAGTGCAACTGCGCAAGGAATTAAGGATTTAAACGTACAATCTGATATTCCAGTGATCTTTTGTGTATTGTCAGATAATACATTGCAGCAAGCGATTGATCGTTCTGGAGGAAAACACGGTAATAAAGGTGTAGAAGCAGCGATAGCAGCGATTAAAATGGCTGAGTTGCGTACGTTTTAATTAGGAGTTAAACATTCAGAATAGTTCTGAATCAAAATATAGAAACCGTTTAGAAAAAAAATCTAAACGGTTTTTTATGTTTTTAAATTTAATTAAAACTATTCTTCTTCATTAGAAGTTTCAGGGAGCTCAAAGAAACTAAATACAGAACCGCCATAGCTTTTTGAAAAGCTAAAGTTAGCTACATGTTCCAGTTTGGTTTCTTTTGCGTGTTCAATAATTAAAAAACCATCTTCCAAAAGTAAATCTCTTTCGAAAACCGTTGTTGCAATTTTTTCAAATTGTTCCGTTGTAAAGGCGTACGGAGGATCTGCAAAGACAATATCAGATTTTAGATGTGCTTTGTCTAGAAACTTATATACGTCGCTTTTAATCGCAGTAATGTCTATATCTAATTGTGCTGCTGTTTTTTTAATAAAGCTAACGCAACTATAGTTGCCATCCACAGCAGTAATACGTTCAGTGCCACGAGAAGCAAATTCATAACTAATATTTCCAGTGCCAGCAAACAAGTCCAATACGCTAATTTCATGGAAATAATAATGATTGTTTAGAATATTAAAAAGAGATTCTTTTGCTAAGTCAGTAGTAGGACGAACAGGCAGTTTTTTAGGTGCTTGCAAACGTCTTCCTTTGTGTTTTCCTGAAATAATTCGCATCTAAAAATTGGTTAATAAGGTGAAGTCTTGATGAGTTTTTGGTGTTGAAACACTTTCGTGAAAGCTAAATGTGTATTGTTTGTCTAAAAACTCAACATGACGTACGTATGTATAAGTAACGGTATATAACACATCGCTCTTTTCAATAGCTCCTAAAAAGTATAATTTCAATGTGTTGGTGTTTAATTGTAATTGCTCAATCGTAAATAACAGGTAATAAATAAAATCTACGGAAGAAGTGTATTCAAAAGAATTATAAAATAATAGTTTCTTTTGTTGAATAACTATAATTTCAAAATGTTCTTTTTGTACATGAACATATACAGTTGCTTCTTCACTAGAATTTGCTATTTGAAAAATATTTTCTAACAAAATAGTAGCAAAATGTTTGTAATGAAACGCGCCATATTTCTCAAAAAACAAGTTATTAATATTTACATACGGAATATATACATTGACCATGTCATTATTTGTAATAACATCAAAGGTCATGTAATCGTTTGGTAAAATTTTATTGTTATATTTTAGGTAATCTGCTAGATTTTTATCTGAAAATAAAGGTTTGGGAACAAAGGTCGAAAGTATATTTATATGACTAACAGTAACCGCTTCAAAAGATTGATCAAGTAGGGTAGCTTCTTGTTCAAAAATGCAGATGATTTCTTTTTCTAACTGTAGTGGATTGGTTACATCTTCAAAAGGAAAATGATGCAACGCAATGATTTCATTATCAACGGTATGTAGTATACAAAAAGAAAGTCCATTCAGTGAAATCTGAATGGACAACTTTTTAAATTTTGTTTGATCAATATTATTTTTTCTTTTTGTCATCTGCAATTTCATAGCTAGTTGGCCAGTTACCGCTATCACTTACTTTGTCTAATGATCCAACAGAAATTTCAGATCCATCAATCTCGTCAACAGAAACAACTCTCTTTTCTTGTTTTAGTAAGTCTTTGTCTAAATCGTGTAATACGATGTCTTTCGCAACAGAAACTTTAAAAACAGGTGCGATATAGTTATTGATTTCAACAGAATCAACTTTCATTACAAATGTTTCTTTATCATTTGAAGCATAGGGAACAAACTTCATTTTCTTGTGGCGGTTATCCTTGAAAAGTGAATCTCTAACAGGTCTGAATCCTAATGTGTCTACAATAACAGTATCTCTTTGCTTGTCAATTTTGTATGTTTTGTCGAAATATACGTAGCTTGAGTCTCTTTTCTCAACAATTGCAAATTCTGCATTATCTACAAAACTCTCTAAATCAGCAAAAGTATTGGCATACTTTCCAGTAATTGTTTTATGAGCCGATTGTGCATCTCTAATATCTTTTAAGTTATCAATAACAGCTGAATAACGCTTAATTTTTTCTTTCTTAAACTTTACAGGAGCCATAATTGAAGCGTAAATTTGGTATCCAAAAAATACAGAGGCTGCCAAAAATACAATAGAGAAAATAGATCTTAACTTTCTAGGAATCAGTTTCTCAATTAAAAATAAAAGTCCAATAGCTACAATAAGAGCAATAACTAATATTAATGGTGTTTTCCATGTTTCAAATGAACCTGGTTCTACCACTTCATTATCCTGAGCAACAGCCAATGTTGGAACCAGTAAGAAAGCGATTACGAATGATAAGACTAAATTGAATTTTTGTTTTATGTGTTTCATCTCTATTAAGGATAGTTTTGTTTTAAAGAACATCAATATACGCAAATCTACAATTTTTTTTTAATGGTAAAAGTATTTGTCCAAAAAAAGCATGTTATATTTATAAAAAATTAAATGATGCTAAATCATTCGATTTACTTTTCTATTTTCGCTTTCAATCTTCTGCTAAAAGACGATAATAGCTATGCTTATGGATGCAACTACATTTTATAAATTATTGAAAAGCAAATTTCCGCACGAAGTTACTTTTAAACAAGATGTAGTTTTACACAAACTTTGCGAGTTTATTTTTGGAAATGATAAGGATGCATTATTCTTGTTAAAAGGATATGCAGGAACTGGAAAAACAACCACAATAGGAACCTTAGTTACCCATTTGTGGCATACCAAAAAGAAATCCGTTTTATTAGCGCCTACAGGACGTGCCGCGAAAGTGATTAGTAATTATTCCAAACGAGAAGCACATACAATTCACCGAAAAATATATTTTCCAAAAAAAGACAAAGGCGGTGGCGTAAGCTTTATTTTGCAGCCAAATAAGCATCGCGATACTATTTTTATTGTGGATGAAGCCTCTATGATTCCAGATGCTCCGAGTGATTCTAAACTCTTTGAAAATGGCTCATTACTGGATGATTTGATGATGTATGTGTATGCTGGCCATAATTGTAAACTAATTTTAATTGGAGATACAGCACAGTTACCACCGGTAAAACTAGACATTAGTCCAGCACTTGATGAACGTACGTTGGAATTGAATTATGATAAAAATGTAACACTCATTGAACTTGACGAGGTAGTACGACAAGATGCAGACTCAGGAATTTTAGTCAATGCGACTAATTTGCGCGAACAATTACACGACGAATTTTATGCAGAATACAAATTTCAACTAGATAGCTTTCCAGATATAGTACGTTTGATTGACGGATATGAAATTCAAGAAGCCATAAGCGAATCTTATTCCGATAGTGGGAAAGAAGAAATGGCTATCATAGTACGCTCCAACAAAAGAGCGAATATTTACAATCAACAAATACGCAGTCGCATCTTGTTTAATGAACACGAATTGGCTTCTGGCGATTACTTAATGGTTGTGAAAAACAATTACTTCTGGTTACCCGCAACTTCTGAAGCAGGATTCATCGCTAATGGAGACATCATAGAAGTACTAGAAATTTTTGCTATCAAAGAATTGTATGGTTTCCGTTTTGCAGAAGTGAAAATTAGAATGGTCGATTATCCAAACATGAAACCTTTGGAAACTGTTTTGTTATTAGATACGATTCATGCAGAAACTCCAGCGCTATCCTACGAAGATGGAAATCGTTTGTATCAAGAAGTCATGAACGATTATGCCGATGAAACATCCAAGTACAAGAAATTCTTAAAAGTAAAAGGCAATAAATATTTCAATGCGCTGCAGGTAAAATTCAGTTATGCCATTACGTGTCACAAATCACAAGGAGGACAATGGAAAACCGTTTTTATAGAACAACCGTACTTACCAAATGGTGTTGGAAAAGAATACATGCGTTGGCTATATACTGCCATGACACGCGCCAAGGAGAAATTATATTTGATAGGTTTTCCTGATGACTTTTTTGTTTCGTGATGAAAAACAGTGAATTGTGTTTTGGAAAGGAAAATAGGAATAACTAAATTTTCTTACTTTTAAAAACAAACAACCAAAACCACATACCCTATGCATACTTTATACTACAAACCTTCAGGAAAGGCAAATTCAATTAGTTTTTTATACCTTCTTTTAGCAATTTGTATTGCGGTGCCAATTTTAGCTTTGGCATATACCTATGCAATTTTATACATTCCAATCATATACTTAAATATTCTTTGTGTAGTTGGAATTGCTTTTGGATTAGCCTTTGTGGCAAGTTTTGTTATAGGATTGGGGAAAGTGCGAAACACAATGATTGCTTTCCTTTTTGGATTAATTATCGGGATTGCTAGCTTGTACTTTAGTTGGGTGATTTGGATATATGATCATATAAATGCTTCTGCCTTTAATAATGTATCTCACTTAGAACTATTGCAAGACCCATTTGGATTGTGGCACGTAACTTGGCAAATCAACAATGTAGGAACTTGGGCAATTGGACGAAGCGCTAGCGCTAATATTTCCGGTACAATGTTAACTGTTGTTTGGATTTTAGAAGCCGCTGCGATGATTTACCACCGATATTTTTTGCCTACTCAAAAGCTCGTGAACCGTATTTAGAAGATGATAATGCTTGGGCAGATACAACCAAGATTGGTCCTTTTGAATTTATTGAGGATAAAGAGACATTGAAAAAACAACTAGAAACTAAAAATTATCAATCATTACTTGAAATGAAACCTGTTAGTGATGAAAATGATAGTTCTCATGGAATTTTGACTTTACATCACAATAAAAAGAGGACACATGGAAAAGAGTTTTATCTAAGTGTAATCAATATGAAAGAACGTATTGATAAAAAAGGAAACGTAACGTATGACGAAACATCATTAATTCAATTCATCCGTATTCCACAAGAAATAGGACAACAACTTATTGCTAAAATTGAGACTTCTATTCAAGTGCCAATTATTGATAATCAATGACATTTGAAGTATTTTTAAAATAATCTGTATCTTCAATTTACGATCATTTAAAATAATTGTATTTTTAACCAAAATTATGTGATGTTTTCTATTACATAATTTTGGGTTTAACATCTTAAAATTTCTTCCTTTTGAAAATAATCGCAATGATTCCCGCACGATATGCAGCTTCTCGATTTCCGGGAAAGCTCATGCAAGATTTACACGGAAAAACTGTAATTACCAGAACGTATGAAGCTACAGTTGCTACAGGACTTTTTGAAGAAGTTTATGTGGTAACAGATAGCGATGTTATTCGGGAAGAAATTAGTAAAAGCGGTGGAAACGTGATCATGAGCAAAAAGCAGCATGAATCTGGAAGCGATCGTATAGCTGAAGCTGTGGAAGATGTAGAAGCAGATATTGTAATCAACGTGCAAGGCGATGAACCTTTTACCGAAAAAGCAAGCTTGGAAAAGGTGATCAATGTATTTTATGAGGATCCTGAAAAAGAAATTGATCTCGCATCTTTAATGGTTGAAATTACCGATTGGGATGAAATTAGCAATCCAAACACGGTAAAAGTGATTGTAGATCAACGCAATTTTGCACTATATTTTTCGCGTTCACCCATTCCATTTCCTAGAGATAAAAATGCAGGAGCAAAATATTACAAGCACAAAGGAATTTATGCTTTCCGTAAACAAGCATTGCTTGATTTTACGCAATTACCCATGAAAATGTTAGAAGCGACCGAAAAAATAGAATGCATTCGTTATTTAGAATTCGGTAAAAAAATAAAAATGGTCACCACAACTGTGGAAGGTGTAGAAATTGATACGCCAGAAGATTTAGAACGTGCCAAAAAAATATGGAAGTAATGAAGTATGACAATGTAAAAGTCATTGCGTTTGACGCAGATGATACACTTTGGGTAAACGAAACGTATTTTAGAGAAGCAGAACACAAATTTGCAAAACTATTATCAGCATACGAGACTGAAAACAAAATTGATCAGGAGTTGTTTAAAATGGAGATGAAAAATCTCTCTATTTACGGATACGGAATCAAAGGTTTTGTATTGTCAATGGTAGAAAGTGCAATAGAGTTGTCAAACGGAAAGATTTCCAACAAAGTACTTTCAGAAATTCTTGAAATTGGTAAAGAAATGATTTCCATGCCAGTAGAATTGTTAGATGGAATAGAAGAAGTATTAGAAGTCTTGAGCAAAAAGTACCGACTTTTAGTATTAACCAAAGGTGATTTACTCGATCAAGAACGCAAGCTTGAAAAATCTGGCTTGACTAAATATTTTCATCATGTAGAAGTGATGAGTGATAAAAAAGAAAAAAATTACAGTGATTTATTGGAACATCTTGAAATTGATGTGAACGAATTTTTAATGATTGGAAACTCGTTACGTTCAGATGTATTGCCAATTATCAACATAGGAGGAAAGGCAATTCATGTACCATTTCATACGACTTGGCAGCACGAAGAAGTTTCTCCAAATGAAGAATCTGACGAATATGATGTCGTAAAAAGCATTACTGAAGTGTTAAACTATTTGTAATGGAGAAGTTAAATATAGAAACTTGGAATCGAAGACAACACTTTGAGTTTTTCAATACGTTTCAAGATCCGTTTTTTGCGGTTACAGCGCCAATGGACGTAACAAAAGCGCACGATTTTGCAAAAGCTTCAGGAAATAGTTTTTTTGCGGTGTATTTGCACGATTGTATGAAAGCAATCAATGCGGTTGAACCGTTTCGCTATCGTATTGAAAATGATAATGAAGTAGTAATTCATGATAAAATTCACGCTTCAGCAACGATTATTCGACCAGATAATACCTTTGGTTTTTCTTTTATTGATTATGATGAAGATTTTGAAGTTTTCAAAGAAAATATAGCCAAAGAAAAGGAACGTATTTTAAATACTGATGACTTGTTTCCGCCCAAAAATACAGAAGATTGTGTATTTGCTTCTGCATTGCCTTGGGTACATTTTACAGGACATAAGGAACCATTTCATGGAAAAAAAGAATCTGTTCCAAGATTTGCTTTCAGTAAAATGGAAGTTGTGGATAATAAAAAAATAATGACAGTTTCAGTTTCAGTAAATCATGCTTTGATGGATGGCTAGCATGTTGGACAGTTAACCGAAAATTTTCAAGAATATTTACTAAATCACGAAATAAGCTAACGTAATATTTATGTTTACACTATCTAAAATAACTAACTATGCAGTATAAAAACTTTCCAATGGTTCCCAGGGTAATCTTCGGAAGAGGAAGTTTTAACCAGATACAGGAAATTTTAACACCAAAACGAGTGAATACCAAAGCGCCGTTTATCTTTTTGGTAGATGATGTTTTTGAAAACAATCCTTGGTTGATTGACAGGATTCCACTTCGTTTTTTAGATCAAATTATCTTCGTTTCTGCGGAAGAAGAACCCAAGACTTCACAAGTTGATGCGTTGGTGGCAGAACTAAAGTCACGCTTTACTGAAAATCCATCTGGAATTATCGGAATTGGAGGAGGAACATTACTAGATATGGCAAAAGCCGTAGCAATTATGCTAACTAACGAAGGAAGTGCAGCCGATTATCAAGGTTGGGATTTGGTGAGCAATGAAGCTGTATATCATGTAGGAATTCCAACAATCTCAGGAACTGGAGCCGAAGTATCGCGTACAACAGTATTAACAGGTCCAGAAAAGAAATTGGGAATCAACTCAGATTTTACACCTTTTGATCAAGTAGTTTTAGATCCTGAATTGACACGTGGAGTTCCGCAAAATCAGTGGTTTTATACAGGAATGGACTGTTATATTCACTGTATAGAATCGCTTACAGGAACCTATTTGAACGCATTTAGCCAAAGTTACGGTGAAAAGGCATTGGAATTGTGTCGTAATGTATTTTTAGAGAAAAATGTCCGCGATGAAGATTCAGAAGATAAACTGATGATGGCTTCTTGGCATGGTGGAATGAGCATTGCCTATTCGCAAGTTGGTGTTGCGCATGCCATGAGTTACGGACTTTCCTATTTATTAGGAACCAAGCACGGAATTGGGAACTGTATTGTATTCAATCACTTAGAAGAATTTTATCCACAAGGTGTCTCAGAATTCAAAAAAATGGTGCGAAAGCATGATATTGATATTCCAAAAGGCGTTTGTAAGGATTTAAGCGATAAAGAATTGGATAAAATGATCGATATTGCGTTGATGTTAGTTCCTCTTTGGGAAAATGCTTTGGGTAAAAACTGGCAAGAAATCATTACACGTGAAAAGTTGAAAGCTATGTATCAGAAAATGTAGTTTCGACTTTGTTCAGCTAGGTTTTTTGATCGCTTCGCTTTTGGATCGCTTCGCGTGTGATGTTAGAATGCTTTTTTATTCATAATTAAGTGTTTTCTATACTTCACTTCGAGTGGCAAATCTCCGATTCGTTGTGTCGAGAAGTACTATTAAACAAAGAAGATTCAATAAAAATTGCTATTCAAAAAAGTATTCTTCCATCGTTTGAATGTCTAAGCAACCAGCTTTTCCATTTTTGATAATTTTATAAAAATTACCTGTTTTAGCTTCGAGTAATTCATACTGTGGTTTTTTCTGTTTTGGAAAAATACCAACTTTATCATTTTTATAAAAAAGAATAAATCCATTGTTGTCAATATGAATAGCGTCAAATTTTATAGGGAGTTCTTCTTTGGTTTTTATTGTTTCTGATGCTCTGTGAACAATTTGTTTTTGTGAAGTCTTAGTATTTGATACTGTATGTGCTTGAGAAGTTGAGTTTACCATAGAATATGTATACGAACGAATTCCGTATTTTTCTCCATTTTTGATTTTTAAGTATTTGGGATATGTACTTTATTTGCTTACATTTTTGTTATAATCGGAAGTCGTATCATTATTTAAAAAGCTTAGCTGATACTTATTTTTAATATCTGAAAAAATAAACTCTTTACTTTCTGTAGATTTTGAAGCCATACCTTCATGAGTAATAAAAACGCCATGATGATACCTGCGGTTAAGATCGTGAGTTATTTCATAGTTATAAACATCAATTTTAGGGATAATTGTTTTTATAAATTTTGAATCTGATATCTTTCCTAAGTGATTGTAATATGCAGGACCTTGAGAGGTAAGTATTTCTAGCTCTTCATTATTTAGATATACTTTTTTAACGTCTGGAATTTCTATTTTTTGCAACAGAATTGTGTATATAGAAAATTCATCGTCTTTTTTACCAACAATATAATAGTCGTTATGTATAATGGTATCAAAACTTGTTTGTAAAAGGTCCTTTTTAAAGTAATCATACACATGGTATTGCTCTCTAGAATCCTTCTTTATCTTGTATATAAAATCTACTGAAAGTTCTTCAAAAAGGTCAAGATAGTCAGTATGAGTGGTATTTTTTGGAGTTGGAAGCACACCTAAAATTGAAGCTTCTTCAAAAAATATTTTCACTCTATCAAACAAAGGAATAGCTACAAATATGGCATCAATATCATCAATAAGTACGACCATTTGCTTGCCATTACCGAAATCAATAATCAAAGTGTATAATAAATAAGCGTCTGTAAGTTGTGAAGCCGGAGCATTTTTGTCAGGAATGCTCATGTGTATTTGATCAATAAATTCAATTTCTTCATAAGTAACAGTTCCATTTTCTTTAAAGCGTAATGTGTTTTCTTGATTTCCCTCCGAATCTTCCATGGATAAATACCAATCAGACTGTAACCACATATCATACGTACTTGGGTGAATTTCATCTATAAATATGGTTTCGTAATGATCATCTTTGATGTTTTGTAATGTATACAAATCATCATCTTCAGTGTCAATAACCTTTTGATAAAAACCTTCATCATCCTCTTCAAAATAGAGTTCTATAAACTTATAACTGTCTGTGCCAGTTTGTTGATAGAAATAAAAACTTCCGTCATCATCAAAGCCAACTATATCAATATTAGGTAATTGTATGCTATGTTGTGCATTACAGTGAAAACAACATAGAAAAATAAAAAGCACCTTGAGAAAAATAACTTTTGTGTAATTCATTGGTTTTTAATTTGTGGCCAAAATAATTTACAAAAACATTATAGAGAACAAAGAATATGTAAACATACCTTTTGAGTGAGTAAACTCGTATTTTATTTAATAATTGGATTAAATGCTAATTAAGTAGTTCAATCCTTGAAACTTCACTAACTTTACAACCAATTGAAAAGCCTTAATTAATTTTTTAAATTCCCCCAAATATTATGCGAGCAATCTATAAATTTATATACTTCAAACTCATGGGTTGGAAGATCAGAGGTTCATTTTCTAAAGATGTAAAAAAGTATATCATAGCGGTTGTTCCGCATACAAGTTGGCACGATTTCTACGTTGGACTCATGATTCGTAGTATTACCAAAACTAAGATTAATTATGTTGGTAAAAAAGAGTTATTCCGTTTTCCATTTGGATGGTATTTCCGTTGGACAGGCGGCGCGCCAATTGATAGAACGCCTGGGCAAAACAAAGTACAAGCCATTGCATCGGTGTTTAAAGGAAAAGAAGAGTTTAGACTTACACTAGCACCAGAAGGAACACGTAAATTGGTCACTGAACTTCGTACAGGTTTTTATTATATCGCCAAAGAAGCCAAAGTGCCCATTACCTTGGTAGCTTTTGATTTTGGAAAGAAAGAGGTTAAGATTGACAAACTCTTTTATCCAACAGACGATATGAAAGCAGATTTTGCATATATCTACAAATTCTTTGAAGGTGTTGTTGGAAAAATTCCTGAAAAAAGTTTTGGCTACAAAGGCTAATGATGTTCCCAAGAAGATTCGTCGTCTTTATTACTTGGCGACAATCCTAAAACTTCTCCGCTTGTAGTAACGCCTAAACCTAAAACGGTACGATTGGCATAATTGAAATAAGAAACCACTTGATT
The DNA here is from genome assembly GCF_022447245.1 of Kordia sp. Taxonomy (GTDB): domain Bacteria; phylum Bacteroidota; class Bacteroidia; order Flavobacteriales; family Flavobacteriaceae; genus Kordia. The sequence continues at coordinate 103,325 of NZ_JAKVBC010000016.1, forward strand.
TACTTCTAAGATTTCACCATCGTCATAATCGAAACTGCGAATTTCATCAATGTCTTCACGAGTTAAATCTGCCGCAGTGAAGGTCAACTTTTGAGCATAATTAACCAAAACCATTTCTTTTTTCGATAGTATACTGGCTAAAGAATTGTTTTCAATATGTTGTTTGATGGCATCTGCTTTAGCATCATCGTTTAAAAAACGTTTCATGCCAGCAAAGTGATGTTCGTAACAATAATCACATTTATTTATAAAACTTGTATACGTACCTAGCAATTCTAGAAACCAATTTGGGAATGTATTACTTGCGTGATGTAAAGTGTTTTTATACAAACTTACATGTCCAGTCAATGTATGCGGACGCAAACTGTGAATGCCCAATACATTATCAATTTGATTGTTTGGACCTTTTATTTTGTTGTAAATCGATTTGAGTTTTCCAGTAGCTTTATCAAAAGGAATAATGTGTATCCAGCTCATGAATTATATTTTAAGTCTTTTAAGTTTCTGTTCTTTTGGCTTTTCTTTTTCCTGTCCAAGTGCACCTGGAAATGACAAGTTGGTACTTGAATAAATAGTTCCAAACGTATAATTGGGATTATATACTTGCGAAACAGCATCAATAACTTGTACTTCCGAAAGTTCTTTTAACGGATGAATGAATACTGACCAAAGAATATCATCAGAAATGGCATACTTTACATCTAAAGCTGTATGAAAGTTTGCGGTTAAGCAGTTTTTCAAGATGGTTTCATCAATATTTGCAACCTCTGTGATTGGAGAAATAATACGCATTCGATTATTGTTTTCGTCTGTCAAACAAATAAACAGTTTACCGTTAATGGCAAAACGCCAATTTTCAGCTTGTCCTTGAGTGGTATCAGAATGCTTTGTTAATAATTCTCCTAGTTTTGAATTGTTCATATTTTGGGCAGAAAGTCCACTGAAACTTAATATAAAAACAGTAATCAACAATAGTTTTTTCATTAGGATCGGTTTTAAGATATAAGATTCAGTCGAACGAAAGTATAAAAACAAACAGATAAATAGGAGTTTTGCATTGAAAAAGATAGATTTTGTGTACACTAATCTAACAGACTTTAAAGTTATTTGGTTTGAACAATGTGATCATTTTATGTTTACCTAACTGTAGGTGTTCTTAAGAAATTTTCACGTAAGTATTTGATTTTTTGTGTGTTTTTTGTAATTTGATGGTAATCAAATTTTTAGTTCCCCAAATTTGATTGAATTTTAAATAATAATTTCTCTTCCTGTACTGCTTTTAAACCATTGCAAATGTCATTTTCAATGTGTGTTGACGCCTCACAATTATGAAAAATGGTGGAAATGAAAGCAAGCACCAAGTAAAACTAAAAACAATTCCGAGCTTTAATTATATTCAGTAATTGCGTAGTGAGTAGAGTACCAACCTTGTTCAACCTAAAGAACAGAAATAACCAAAAAACCATGAAAAAAGTAATTAAAAATCTATCACTGATCACTCTTGTGCTCTCTTTTTTATTAATTGGCTGTGCAACAGACCAAGATGATTCAAATTCAGATGCCGAAAATACAGTAAAATCTAAATTGCCTCATATTGAAACGGATTGGGTAGAAATTGGATATATAAAAGATGGTATGCCAGTTATTACATTTGATACCAAGAAAGCACTGAAAACCTTAAGTGCAAATATGAAAAAATATGGAGGTGTTAATGAAACGTACACAAGTGTGTATGTTGTAAGTTCTGATGATGGATATAATTTATTGTTCCAAGGCGATACTTACAGTACATCATTTTTTGTAACCACTGTAAAGACGCCAGCAAAACTGGCTACATCAGGAGTTTCATCGGTATTAGTAGCGGCGAGGAGAATAACATGTACAACTTCTGATTGCGCACATGAATCTACAGGATGTGCAGTGAAATATGATCATGATAATCATGACTTGCCATATTGCTCACCTTGTAATAATGGAGGGAAATGTACAAAAACAGATATAAGCAACAGTGATGTAGCAGTTAACGTATTTTAAAAAATAAACGTTTTATATCAACTAATTTGAAAAGATAAAATCATAAAGCAGAAGAATAGAATTTGTATTTTATTTTTCTGCTTTTTTATGTGTATTATTTATTCGTCAATTAAAATTTCTAACAATCGGATTGCTGCGTCACTAATTTTTGTTCCGGGACCAAATACAGCTACAGCGCCAGCTTCAAATAAGAATTCATAATCTTGATGTGGAATTACTCCACCAACAATAACCATAATATCTTCACGACCGTATTTTTTTAATTCAGCAATTACTTGCGGAACTAAGGTTTTATGTCCAGCAGCTAAAGAAGAAACTCCTAAAATGTGGACATCGTTTTCCATGGCTTGTTTAGCAGCTTCTGCAGGTGTTTGAAACAATGGTCCAATATCTACATCAAAACCAACATCTGCATAACCTGTAGCAACCACTTTAGCGCCACGGTCATGTCCATCTTGTCCCATCTTAGCAATCATAATACGTGGTTGGCGACCTTCCATTTCTGCGAATTTGGCAGCCATTTCTTTTGCTTTTTGGAACGAACTATCGTCTTTTATTTCTTTGCTATACACACCTGAAAATGATTTAATTTGTGCTTTGTATCTGCCGAAAACGCTTTCCATTGCATCTGAGATTTCTCCCAAAGTTGCACGTTTACGAGCTGCATCTACTGCTAAAGCCAATAAATTTTCTTCGCCAGAACTAGCTGCATCTGTTAGTTTTTGTAAAGCTTCTGTAACTTCAGCAGTATTTCTATTTTTCTTCAATTCGTCCAAACGAGCCAATTGTGAATTACGAACCGTTTGGTTGTCTACTTCTAATATGTGTAAAGGATCTTCCTTTTTAAGTCTATATTTATTTACACCAACAATTACATCTTGTCCAGAATCAATACGCGCTTGTTTACGCGCCGCAGCTTCTTCGATACGCATTTTCGGAATTCCTGCTTCAATGGCTTTGGTCATTCCACCTAATTCTTCTACTTCTTCAATCAATTGCATGGCTTTGTTTGCAATTTCATGTGTCAATTTTTCCACGTAATAACTTCCTGCCCAAGGATCAACCGTTTTGGTGATTTTGGTTTCTTCTTGCAAGTATATTTGTGTGTTACGCGCTATTCGTGCAGAAAAATCAGTTGGCAACGCAATGGCTTCATCCAAGGCATTAGTATGCAAACTTTGTGTACCACCAAATGCAGCAGCTGCCGCTTCAATACAGGTTCGTGCCACGTTATTAAACGGATCTTGTTCTGTAAGACTCCATCCACTAGTTTGACAATGTGTACGTAAGGATAATGATTTTGGATTCTTCGGATTGAATTGTTTTACCAATTTTGCCCATAACATACGTGCCGCTCGCATCTTTGCAATTTCCATAAAATGATTCATTCCAATTGCCCAGAAAAAAGATAGGCGAGGAGCAAAAGTGTCAATGTCCATTCCTGCAGCCAGTCCTTTACGAATATACTCTAAACCATCTGCTAAGGTATAAGCTAGCTCAATATCGCAAGTTGCTCCAGCTTCTTGCATGTGATATCCAGAAATACTGATACTGTTAAATTTCGGCATGTTTGCAGACGTATATTCAAAAATATCAGAAATGATTTTCATCGATGGTGTAGGTGGGTAAATGTACGTGTTACGCACCATGAATTCTTTTAAAATGTCATTTTGAATAGTTCCAGCCAATTGCGCAGGATTTACACCTTGTTCTTCTGCTGCAACAATATAAAACGCCATGATTGGTAAAACGGCACCATTCATGGTCATAGAAACGGACATTTTATCTAGTGGAATCTGATCGAAAAGAATTTTCATATCTTCTACAGAATCGATGGCAACACCTGTTTTTCCAACATCACCAACCACGCGCTCATGATCACTATCGTATCCGCGATGTGTTGCTAAATCGAATGCTACAGACAATCCTTTTTGTCCTGCTGCTAAGTTTCTTCTGTAAAACGCATTACTTTCTTCTGCTGTAGAAAATCCAGCATATTGACGAATAGTCCAAGGTCTACGAACATACATGGTAGAATATGGACCGCGAAGGTTTGGCGCAATCCCGGCTACAAAATCTAGATGGGTTACATCGTCAAGATCTTCTTTGCTGTACGACGATTTTACTTCAATATCTTCTGCTGTTGTAAATGAAGCAGTAGTTTTGGGTTTTTCAAACGTTTTCGTAACGTTGTCAAGTGTAATATGTTGAAGATTTTTTCTGCTCATTTTATAATCTGATTTTTTGTACGTATGAATCAAAGTCATACGCATCTTTAGAATTGAAGCCTAACACAAACGTTTTTCCTTTTTGGTTTGCTACGTAATAGTAACTGTAAATTTGTGCATCTTCACCCGTTAATAAATCGGTTCCTTTGTACAAAAAGATGGCTCTAAAAATTCGGTCTCTTCCTTTTTTGATGATTCCAGCTCTGCTAAATGAGCTTTCTAAACCAAGCACTCTTCCCATTCTTTTGTGTTGTTGATTGAGTAATCTCAATATTTCTTGCGACATGGTTTGATCAATTTTGATGTAGGGAATTGTCGAAAAAGTAACATCGATATTTAAATCTTCACTTCTCATAACATACGACTTTTCAGGGCCATATTTCATGTTTAGGTAGCGAGCGCGTTCCATTTGTTTTATTCTATCATCTTCAATGGTATTGATAAAATCTTTGTATTCAGTTAGCGAAAATAATTTTACTTTTTTAGGAACAAAAAGGTAGATGTTTTCGCTTTCTATGTGTATGTATTTCCCATCTACGTCATTAAATGGAATTTTTTTGTCTTTATCAATCTCGCCACATTGAATGAAGAAAAAACTAAGGATGAGTATGTATATAGATCTATTCATTGTCAAGTCGTTCTTTTTCTAGTTTTGAAGCCAATCGTTTTGCCATAATAGGTTCTAATAATACCTTTCTAGCTTCTTTTTTTGCAAAAGGAGTAATTTCCAAATCGTGTTTCATACGATCATCAGGATTTGGGTATATATTGGTTCCTAGCAACACTTCTTTTCCTACATCAAATAGCGCTTGTTCTTTTGCTGCACTTTCTTTGATTTTGCGTTGAATAGTTCCTACTTTTAGCTGATGTAGAAATCCGCCATTAGCTTCAATATCTTTGAAAAGTGTCAATGCTTTTTCGGCTAATTGCTGTGTGATACTTTCAATATAGTACGAACCTTCTGTTGGATTGTCGGTTTTATCAAAATAACTTTCGTCTTTTAAAATACGCAGTTGATTTCTTGAAATACGATCGCCAAATTCATTAGCATGATGATACAATGCATCATACGGAAGATTGTACACAACATCAGCGCCACCTAACACAGCACTCATGCATTCGGTCGTTGTTCGTAACATATTCACATTATATTCATATAACGTTTTATTACGTGTTGAAGGTGAGGCAATAATTGTACAAGCAGTTTGCACATTGTATTCTTTTGATAAAACATTCCATAATTGGCGCAAGGCTCTCAATTTAGAAATTTCAAAGAAATAGTGTGTGCCGACAGTGACTTTAAAAGTAATTGTATTTGAAATATTTTCACCGTAGTGATTCAAATACTCATTCGCATGTGCCAAGGCATACGCCAATTGTTGTACCATGGTAGCACCTGCATTTTGATACACATCCAAACGCACAGTAAGCACGCTTTTAAAACTATCAAACTTTAAAATTTGTGCTAAGGCTTCATGGTCTTTCGTAAGATTCTCAAACCAATTTCCTGTGGAAGCTAAATTTCCAATCAAATCAACTCCAATCGTGATACTTGCAGCAGTAGCTTTCGCGAAAGCGTGAATATCTGAACAATAAGAAACTGATAAAAAGTCCATCTCTATATGAATAGGAATGGTTTGCACATCAATATCCGCTAAGGTTTCCGTGATAGCAATGTTTTCATTCGAAATGGATAACACCACACTTTCTGCACCTCTTTTCAACACGTCTTTAATTGTAGCATTTGCTTCGCTGGCATTTGTGACTTTGATATATTGCGCTAATTTCCATGCTGTTGTTTTCGTAGGAATGGCTTGTGTAGTTCCAAAGTTTTCACTGTGGTAAAAAGGTGTAATATCAATACCTTCATGAGTTGCTGTAACTAAGGTTTCATTGTAATCAGCACCTTTTAAATCGACTTGTATTTTTTGTTTCCATTGTGCTGCCGAAACAGCATCAAATTCGTGAAATAATGATTTACTCATTGGTTGATGTTTTTAGGCTATCTTCATATTCTATGATATAGATTTCTTCATTTTCTTTCTTCATGAAATAGCGTTCGCGAGCGAATTTTTCAAGTTCTTCCATATTTGAAAAATTCTTGATACTAATTCGATCTTTTTTGATAGCGCGTTGCAAGTTTGCTTTCTGTTCTTCTAAAAGTTCAATTTGTTTGTTAAGTTCTCTATGTGTTGAAAACCAAGAGTTTGCGTCTAAAAACAGCATCCATACAATAAATATGGCTGAGATAATGATGTATATATTTTTGAACTTTTCTAATTTCATATTCAAATGCGCGGCACTCTAAGTTTCTGTGTGTAAATGTACTAAATATTAGGCTAATCGTTCACTAATAATTGTACGAACGATATCTACAGCTACTGTGTTGTATCTATTATTCGGAATGATAATATCAGCAAACTCTTTTGTAGGTTCAATAAACTGCTCGTGCATAGGTTTCAAAGTGGTTTGATACCTTGATAATACTTCGTCAATATCGCGTCCACGTTGTGTAATATCACGCTTTATTCTTCGGATTAAACGTTCGTCAGAATCGGCATGTACGAAAATCTTAATATCAAACATGTCGCGTAGCTCAGGATTTGTTAGAATCAAAATACCTTCTACAATCATTACTTTTCTAGGTAAAGTATGTATAGTATCTCCTGTACGATTGTGTTTTACAAACGAATATACAGGTTGGTGAATTGGACTTCCTTTCTTAAGTACATTTAAGTGTTCACAAATTAAATCAAAATCAATAGATCGTGGATGATCAAAGTTAATTTTAGTTCGCGCTTCGTAGCTTAAATGTGAAGTATCATTATAATATGAATCTTGCGATATGATTCCAACTTCATTTTCTGGAAGTTGTTTGATAATTTCATTTACAACTGTGGTTTTTCCACTTCCTGTTCCGCCGCCAATACCGATGATGAGCATAAATGTTCTTTTTTTTATTGTGGGACAAAATTAAGTAAATTATCCATGAGATTTATTTTAAAAAAATAAATTGTTTTTGCTTTTCTGTTTCGATAAAAGTCCTATATTTGCAATCCAATTTTAGATAACACATTCGGGGTGTAGCGTAGCCCGGTTATCGCGCCGCGTTTGGGACGCGGAGGTCGCAGGTTCGAATCCTGCCACCCCGACAAATAAAAAGTCTTGCATTTGCAGGACTTTTTTTATGGAATATGTTGTGAGCTCGCTCAAAAAAATATATTCCATAAAAAAAGGATTCATGAGGGTAGCTAATCAAGACTTAGTATTTGCAACATTCCCTTACTCAGGATCACTCAGTAATCCTAACTTTTCGAAATTAGAGCTCATTCAACATTTCGACTTCACTTAATTTGTCGCGTATTCAAGAAAGTAGTATTTACATGATGGCAAAACATTTTCTGCTTGGAACGCTTCTGCACATAAATTATGGTATCAAAGTTCCCTTTTAGTAATTATATACAGTTTCAGTTATATTTGTGTAAAACACTAACTAACTAACTAAAACTACGCATGAATTCACGATTGTTACTCTATACTTTTATGATTGCTACTTTTTTTGCTTGTGGAGAAAAAGAAAAGAAAGCAGATACAACTACTTCTGAAAAGACAAGTACAACTACTGATACTTCTTTGAATAAAGAAAAGGAAGCAAGTACTAAAATCGAAAAAGCACTATCTCTTGATGATAAAATCAAAATGATAAAGACCAATTTTTCAGCTGTTGAAAATCAGCTCTCTGCACTAGATAAGAAGGTGTCAAATGAAGATGTAGGAGGAGGTTTTATTGGAAATGAAGCATATTTTGATAATGGAATACCTCAAAAAGTAAAACATGGAAATTATGGTGAACACGGTTCCATATCACATACTTTTTATTTAAAGGACAACAACCTGTTTTTTGTGTTTGAAGAAAAATTTAGTGAAGCTTCCATGCGTGGTCCATATACTAAGAAAGAAAAGCGCTATTATATTCATGATGGAAAATTAATTAGAGTGTTGGAAAAAGAAAAAACAGTCAAGTCGTCAGGAGAAATAGATATGTCTCATACTCAAAATGTAGACGTAACGGATCAATGGAAATCTAAGCAACATATAGTTTATGAATTTGAAAAAATACTACGTGAAACAGCTTCAAACTTAGTAGCAAAGAAAGCAATTGGATTAAATAATGGGCGTTGGATTAGTACAGACGATTCAAAATCTGGTGTGGAAATTAAAGATGGAAAGTTTATCATGTTTTACAAAGGAATAGAAACTAGTCCAAGTAGTATTTTTAATTATACGTTGACTGAAAAAGACGGAGTAGAGTATCTAAATCTGAAAAATGGTACTGGAGAAGATATGATTTACGGATTGTTGGAATATTCAGATGAAAGTATGGTACTGAGTTATTTAGATCGAGGAAGTACATTAACTTATCGCAAAGAAAAGTAGGCAATGACATACCAAGGCACACAAACTTTACAAAAAAGGGGAAGCTATTATCATTTGGAAGTCGCTGCTGCTGTTGTTAATCAATGGGAAAACAAACGAGCTACAAGGCTGATTTGTACGATTGATGATCATGTAGTACTGCGCTGTGGCTTGAATCATTTGGGAAATGGAGATTTTTACATTATGCTTGCAAAACGATATATTAAACAAATTGGGAAAGAGGCAGGCGAAAACATTTCATACAAACTAGAAGTGGATCCCAATCCACTTGGTGTTGACATTCCAGAAGTATTGGAAGTGTTTTTGGCACAAGATCCAGATGGACAAGCCATTTTTGATAAACTCACCGATGGAAGAAAACGCACTTTAATTTTTAGTGTTTTACGTATAAAAAATGTAGATAAACAAGTAGAAACTATTCTAAAATTTTTACAAGCAGAACACGAAAAACAACGTGCCAAGAGAAGTAACTGGTAGCAAAACACCGATTATGAACACACATATTCATATATGACCGAATTTACAAAACGTTACCAACAATTAACTGATGAAGAATTGTTCGACATCTTAGCAATTGCTTTAAATTATCAAGCTATTGCAGTAGAAACAGCTAAAAAAGAACTACTAGCTCGTGGAGTGTAAATTTTCAGATAAAAGTGGACTAGTTAAAGGATATTAATATAGGAGAGTTTAATATCTTCAAAGCATGCTTTG